>NZ_JAEH01000010.1 GCF_000518805.1 Shewanella waksmanii ATCC BAA-643 | reverse complement strand
AATCAGTATAAACATTTAGTCACTCAGCGAGAGTTTAGCGGTTCTGAGGCAAGGCAACGAGTGAAGAGCATAGTTATTCTACGGTTAAGCTCGTTAACACAGCATCAGAATCGCTAAAACTCGCCATTCTGGCGCGTTTTGGGCTACCTACTTCTGCGTTGAATAACCTCACAAGGGAGCAACCATTGTTTCAGTTATTCGCCTTGAATTAGTTTGCCAAAAGCGCGCTGAGTAGATCAAATTCTTATACTGATTGGTATTAGACCACTGGCCGACTTCGATAATAGAGTAAACTTGGCATGGCTAAGCCCACAGCGAGTGCGCCAAGTATAAACACGGTTTTTAAACCATTACTGATAACGCTATCGAGTAGCTCGGTTGTTACTGTAGGCAGCATCGATAATTGCACTAGTGCAATAACGGTATTAAATGCATAGGTGCCTGGCACCATAGGTATAATCGCGGCAACAGCATACATTAATGGTGGCGCTAAATGCCGTTTAGCAAATTGTATAGTCAGCAACCCCACTATGGCTGCCGCAATAAAAGTGGCCCACTCTATCGGCAAGTTAAAGTGCATCAGTAGAGTGCGAGTGCTATGACCTAGCGCGCCGGCGATCGCGCAATAGCCAAGATAGCGCCGTGGAACATTGAACACCATGGCAAAACCGACAGCCGGAATAGCTGAGAAAATCGCATCATTGATTAACGAGGTAATCAGCATCATAATAACAAGCCACCGACTTGCATCGCCATAGTAATGCCTACGACAGAGGCGACGGTCAATAAGGTAGCATGGCCCCAGCGGGCAATACCCACATTTAAATGGCCTTTGACCATATCTGAAATGGCATTGATCATCGGAAAACCAGGTACCAGCATGAGTACACTGGCCGCCATAGGCAGTTTAGGCGTTGAAGTTAGCTCGAAGTGATAACCTAATTGGGCGATTCCTACGGTAATAAAGGCTGTCACCGCAAAATTAACGAGTAAATTAAAATGATGCTTTGCTATCTGCAACCGTACTAGCATACCGATAGAGCTGGCTAAAAAAGTGAGTGCGCTAGCCGCTAAATCCCCACCATACAGATGACAAAAGCTTGCGCAAGAAAGGCCAATCATGGGAATCAGGTAACGCTTAGGGTAACTTCTCGGCTCTATCCTATTAACTCGCTTGCGCACCTCAGCCAGACCATACAAGCCTTTCTCTGTCAGCAAACAGATTCGTTGCAACTCGCAAATAATGGTCATATTGATCCCATGTTCGCGAATACGTCTTGTGGTGGTAATGCAGCGCCCATGAACTAGGCTAGTTAAAACAAGGGAGTTTGACGAGATAGACAGTTCGACACTGGCTAGTCCCAGTGCCGCACCTAGACGCTGACTCATCTCTTCAACGAGTTCTGACTCAGCACCGTAGGCAAGCAGGAGTTGCGCAACCCGCACAACTTGGCGGGTTATATCATTTTGAGTATCAGCGTACACAGAGCCCTCTATGGAGCTGATACGCTGACAATACTTTATCTTTGGTAGATAATCTCAACATCGTAGTCGTCATCGTCGAAGTCATCATCATCCATGTCATCTTCGTACTCTTCGTTGATAGAGTCTTGATGGTAATTATCCCACTTAAACTCAACTTCAGCATCTGCATCAACGGCTTCTTCTTCGGGCAACGACTCAATAAAATCGACCAACTTAAGTGTTAGCGGCTCAGTGCCTTCACGATTATAAGCAGAGATAGTATAAACATCGCCTTGCCAATCGAGCTCTTTCACTATGCGCTCAACCCGCTCCTGCAACTCTACTTCTAGCAATAGATCGGTTTTATTGAAAACTAACCAACGCGGTTTGCTCGCCAGCTTTGGTGAGTGCTTTTCCAGTTCGCCTACAATGGCGCGAGCAGCATCAACCGGATCGCTACCATCAATTGGATCGATATCCAAAATATGCAGCAGCACACGACAGCGCTCTAGGTGTTTAAGGAAGCGAATACCAAGACCGGCACCTTCAGCAGCACCTTCAATAAGCCCAGGGATGTCAGCAATAACAAAGCTTTGCCCATGGCGCGGGGTCACAACCCCCAAATTGGGAACCAATGTGGTGAACGGGTAGTCAGCAACTTTAGGCTTAGCTCTGGATACGGCGCGAATGAAGGTTGATTTACCCGCATTTGGCATCCCAAGTAAACCAACATCAGCTAGCAACATCAATTCAAGCTTAAGACTGCGAACCTCACCCGGTGTGCCGAGTGTTTTTTGGCGAGGAGCACGATTGGTACTACTTTTGAAACGAGTATTACCTAAACCGTGGAAGCCGCCCTTGGCCACTAGTAATTTTTGACCGTGAGTGGTTAAGTCACCTAACGACTCAGCAGTTTCTTCATCGACAGCTCGGGTACCAACTGGCACTTTTAGAATCAAGTCTTCACCGCCGTGACCGGTACAATCTCTGCCCCGGCCATTATTACCACGCTCAGCGCGATGAAAGCGTTCAAAACGGTAATCAATTAGCGTATTGAGGTTTTCATCTGCTTGCAGGTATACACTGCCGCCATCGCCACCATCACCGCCATCTGGACCACCATCTGGAACATATTTTTCGCGCCTAAAACTGACACAACCACTACCACCATCACCAGCTTCAACTCTGATAACCGCTTCATCGACAAACTTCATAACCACTCCTGACACCACAGAATAGAGAAATTATATCCGCTATCTATTCGGGTCGCCAAAAAAACAATGTTCTTTACACTGCTGGATAGTCATTTGCTACTCAGCAGTCACATTCAACGTCGCCAATTAAACTGCAACATTGATTTTAACTCTCTACAAAAACAATAAAGCCCCGCCAAAGGCAGGGCTCTATTTAAATCTTTGCTTGCGCTCAGATTAAGATTCGATGCTAATGAACTTACGGTTCTTAGGACCTTTAACTTCGAACTTAACTTTACCGTCAGTCAAAGCGAATAGAGTATGGTCACGACCAATACCTACGTTTACACCAGCGTGGAATTTAGTACCACGTTGACGAACAATGATGTTACCAGCAAGAACTGATTCACCACCGAAACGCTTTACACCAAGACGTTTGCTTTCTGAATCGCGGCCGTTACGAGTAGAACCGCCAGCTTTTTTATGTGCCATGAGTTAGACTCCTAATTAAGCGTTGATAGCTGTAATTTTAACTTCGGTGAACCACTGACGGTGGCCCATTTTCTTTTCGTGGTGCTTACGACGGTTAAACTTCTGAATAGTTACCTTCTCACCACGACCGTGGTTGATAACTTCAGCGATAACCTTACCACCTTCAACTAAAGGTGCACCAACGTGTACAGTTTCACCATCAGCAACCAATAATACTTGGTCAAATTCGATAGTTTCACCTGTAGCAACTTCTAATTTTTCTAGACGTACAGTATGGCCTGCAGCAACACGGTGTTGCTTACCACCACTTTGAAAAACAGCGTACATAGCTATTTTACTCCGATATTTCTAACACGCAGACTTTTTTATTAGGCTGGGTGCTATAAAAGCTTTAATGACAATGGTCGCGGAGTTTACGCTAACTAGACCAAGCTGACAAGTCCTAATTCACTTTGATCAAAAAAAGATCGGAATTACTCTCACAATGGCTCACTAATACTGTCTTACAGCGTATTTTTAGGTAGAATCGCAATATTATAACATTTTTGCATTAAATTGGATGCGCCCTTTTTAAGTATCCTAACGGTAGAGCCTAAATATGGATTTGAACGCCATTCGTCAGTTAGCTGACCACGACATGAAAAATGTCGACCAGCTAATCTATAAACAACTCGAGTCTGATGTAGCCTTAATTAACCAGTTAGGTTTCTACATTATCAATGGTGGCGGCAAACGCATGCGTCCGCTGCTATCAATATTAGCTGCACGTGCCATTGACTACCAAGGTGAAGCCCACCTTAAATTAGCAGCCATCATTGAATTCATTCATACCGCTTCCTTGCTGCATGATGATGTCGTTGATGAGTCTATGCTACGCCGAGGGCGTGAAACCGCCAATGCCCTATTTGGCAATAGTGCGAGCGTGTTGGTTGGGGACTTTCTTTATACTCGCTCGTTCCAGATGATGACAGAGTTAGGCAGCATGCAAGTACTAGAAGTTCTAGCTGATGCAACTAACATTTTGGCAGAGGGTGAGGTACTTCAGTTGATGAACTGTAATGACCCCGATACCACCGAAGAAAGTTACATGCGTGTCATTTACTGCAAGACCGCCAAGCTATTTGAAGCTGCGACACGCCTAGCAGGGGTGCTTGCTGACAGTCCAATAGAGATTCAAACCGCACTTGCTGATTATGGCAAATACCTCGGCACCGCCTTCCAGCTCACCGATGACTTACTCGATTACACCGCAGATACTGAAGAGCTTGGCAAAAACATCGGTGATGATCTTGCCGAAGGAAAGCCAACACTGCCGCTGATTTATGCCATCGCAAATGGCACCGAATCGCAAAGCGCAATGATCCGCGAAGCGATTGAGAAAGGTGACGGTACTGAGCATATCGAAACCATTATGGCAGCATTGCATAGTTGCGGGGCGCTGGCGTATACCGAAAAACGTGCGCTAGAAGAATCTGACAAAGCCATAGCGGCACTTTCTCCCCTACCAGACAGTGAGTACAAGCAAGCGCTGATCTCTTTAGCTGAAATCGCAGCAGCGCGTAGCCACTAAAAGTCGCAAGCTTAATACCGAGCAAATAAAAAAGGAGCCATTAGGCTCCTTTTTTTTGTTTTGCTAACGATTTACTTAACGAAATCGATACCTAAGGTAATGTCAGCTTTTAGGGTATCTAGCATTGCATCACGGGCATTGGCTTCAAACGCACTCGTTTCACCGTAAGCTAGTACCTGCTCAACACCATTTTTGCCAAGCAATACTGGTTGCGCAAAAAACTCTGCGTGCTCACTGCCACCATCGACATAGGCACACTCAACCACGTTGGCTTCACCTTGAAGACCACGCACTAGCGATAAACCAAAGCGGCATGCAGCTTGGCCCATTGACAGTGTAGCACTACCGCCACCGGCTTTAGCTTCAACCACTTCGGTACCCGCATTCTGAATGCGTGTCGTTAATGCAGCTACTTCTTCATCGCTAAAGCTCACACCTTCAATTTGAGAAAGTAGAGGCAAGATAGTTACACCGCTGTGGCCGCCAATCACATTGACATTCACGTCAGCAACATTCAGGCCTTTGGCTTCTGCAACGAAAGTTTCAGAACGGATAACATCTAGTGTAGTCACACCGAACAAACGATTTTTGTCATAGACACCTGCCGCTTTCAATACTTCAGCTGCAATCGCTACCGTAGTGTTAACAGGGTTAGTAATAATACCAATCAATGCTTTTGGACAAGCAGCAGCACATTTTTCAACTAGGTTTCTAACAATACCCGCATTGATATTGAATAGATCTGAGCGGTCCATGCCTGGCTTACGTGCGACACCAGCAGAGATAAGAACAACATCAGCGCCTTCTAACGCAGGTGTTGGGTCTTCACCAGCAAAACCTTTAACTTCAACATCAGTTGGGATGTGGCTAAGGTCAACGGCGACACCAGGGGTAACAGGTGCGATATCATATAGGGACAGTTTTGAACCGGCAGGCAGCTGAGTTTTCAGAAGTAGGGCTAAAGCCTGGCCAATACCACCAGCGGCACCAAGTACAGCAACTTTCATAGTTATCTCCGTTATTTCTTGGATATTTGTGATGTAGATCGTATTTGTTGATGGCGCAACATTACTGGAATCACAAACAAAATTCAATTATCCCTTAGTCGTGCAACTGACATTTTCGCCATATGTTATTGCCACAAGCAGCCCACATTAGTATTTTTACTCCAGAAAATGATACAAATTGTCACACACAGCCAATTCTCTAACTCTACAAAAGTCATCATATTGAATTTTTATTCAACCAATTCGAGTAATTGTTGACAAAAAAGTCAAAGATATTCAAAATGAGCGAGATTTTTGAATAAAGAATAAAAATACTATGCAAGCAAGTAAAAATCAGGATGAATTAGTAAAAACGTTTAAGGCGATTCTCAAAGAGGAGCGATTTGGCTCCCAAAGTGAGATTGTTAATGCGCTACAAAATGAAGGTTATAATAATATTAACCAATCTAAAGTGTCGCGCATGTTAAGCAAGTTCGGCGCAGTCAGGACGCGTAATGCCAAGCAAGAGATGGTGTATTGCTTGCCTGCTGAATTAGGTGTGCCAACTGCTGGTAGCCCATTAAAAAACTTGGTATTAGATGTTGACCACAATCAAAGCATGATCGTGGTACGTACGAGCCCAGGCGCTGCACAATTAATCGCTCGACTGCTCGATTCAATCGGTAAACCAGAAGGAATTTTAGGCACGATTGCCGGTGATGACACCATCTTTATTTGTCCATCAAATATCCAGCAAATCGACAAAACGCTAGAAACGGTTAAATCATTATTCAACTATGCTGACTAAACAACAACCGAGTTAGCACAGTTAACCCCATTAGAAAGAAGCGTAAATACGCTTCTTTTTTTTATCCCGGCAAAATGACGCATACAATATATTGAATCATGTAAACATTCATGAGACGCTAATTAGCCAAAGTCAAAGCCGTTTTTGGGCTAAGGATGTATCGATGACAAGTAAAATAATTAATATCAATGACGTCTGTTGGGAGTCTTGGCAGCACACCGATCAATATGCCAGCGCACAAAAGCATATCGGCGACGCCGCTGGTTGCGAAAAAATTGGGGTCACAATGGAGAAGCTTGCGCCAGGTAAAACTTCCTCAGTGGCTCACTACCATACCAAAGAAGAGGAACATATTTACGCTATTGAGGGGCAGGCTACACTGCTTATCGACGGTGAACCGCAACTGTTTAAGAAAGGCGACTACATTTGCTTTAATGCAAACAGCGCTATCGCCCATACACTAAGAAATGACTATGACAGCGAGTTTATCTTCTTAGTAATAGGCAATCGCGATCAGCATGATGTGGTGGTTTATCCCGACAATAATAAAGTGCAAGTCCGCAGCATCGACGAAATTTATGCCAAGCGTCCCACTAACTATTGGGACAGTGATGAGGCATAAAAAAACGCACCTTAAGGTGCGTTTTTTGTGTTTATTGGCTAGCGCTTTCTAAAAAGTCGAGTGATGGGCAGAAAAAGGAAGAACCGGTCAACGCTTGAGTAAAGTGCATTAAATGATCATGGTTTCCTTCACCATCCCCGTGCACCATGCTATGCAGCATTTTCTCAAAGTTGCTGGCATTGTGGCACATAGAAATAAACATCAAACCTTGCTCTTTAACAGAGCCATAAGGCATGCTCTGGCGCAAAATCTCCAATGAATTACCTTGCTCGTCCTTCAGGTTAACCCGCTTAATATGGCTGGTTAACGGCTTATCAGCACTGGCGTATTCAATATTATCTTGCTTGGTGCGACCGATGATATCTTCTTGCTTTTTAACCGGAAGGCGATTCCATTTACTCAGGTTGTGGGCAAACTTCTGCACATGGATGTAGCTGCCACCTTTAAATGCTGGATCGCTATCCCCGACTAACGCGGTCGTTTGACGCCCATGCCCCTTAGGGTTTTCTGTGCCATCAACAAAGCCAGTAAGATCGCGGTTTTCCAAAAAGCGGAAACCACGCTCTTCATCGACTAACTCGACCAGGCCTTCGAACATCTGACACACTTCATTTGCCACTAAGTGCAAGATGTCAAAGCGATCGCAACGAACGTGCACGAACAGGTCATACTCAAGTGCAGGTGCATCACGGTTATCAACATGCATTGCCGGGAAAGGTTTAAGCTCTAGCGGACGCTGTTGCGGGTAAAGACTATCCCAATAATTTGCCCCTATGGCCACAAAACCATTGAAAGCACTATCGGCATACTGATCTGCCAATTCATGGATATACTGGGCAACATTAGCGACACAAGGACGAAGTTGAGACTCAACATTGTCCTCGGCATTAAACATCAAATAAACGCTGTGTAGGTTCCCTTCTGCACAAATACCTATTTGTTCTCGTGGCATAGCCTGGTTGTCCATCAATTCTCACCTTATGTCTGTCTCATTTTCGGCCATATTATGCGAAACTTTAGCGATTAATAGTATTAACCTAAGCACAAAACCAGCAACTGAAACATCAACTAATCATTAAGATTACCTTTTTTTAATCATTGCAACCAGCCCAATACAATACTGACCGTCCAAAGAGCAAGATTAGAGTCGATTTTATTGTTAAAACAATACCAATTGATGACTCGGTGCTGATAGCTGTACCCGCTGCCCAGGTGTCAATTGCAACAACTGGCTTTTAACTTCATAAAACTGCTCAGCTAACTGGACTTGATAATGACAAATATTGCCTAAAAAGCGACGCTCAACAATGACACCCTTACCACACTCGTCAGCTGCGATTTCAATCTGCTGCGGCCGCAGTAATACCATGCCTTCGTAATTAACCGGTTGGCGTAACACTTTGGTGCTGGTCAACAAGCCTAATGGCGTGTTCACTTGATAATCATCTGATACCGACGCAGGTATGTAATTACCGCTACCCAAAAAGTCCGCCACATAACGATCGCACGGATCTGAATACAGCTCCTCAGCAGTCCCATACTGAACGATCGCCCCATCTTTAAATAAAGCTAACTTATCGGCAAAAACAAACGCTTCATCTTTACTGTGGGTGACAAAAATGGCACTGACGCCGCGTGATTTTAGAATTTGACGGATCTCTAACATCATTTCACTGCGCACCTTGGCATCAATGTTTGAGAAAGGCTCATCTAACAATAAGAGTTCAGGCTCATAGGCTAATGAGCGTGCAATCGATACACGCTGCTGCTGACCGCCAGATAATTCATGGGGGTAGCGCTGAGCAAGCCCTTCTAACTTCACTAAACTGAGCATCTCATCGAGGCGAGCTTGGCGTGCGGCATTATCTAATCCTTTGACACCAAAAAGCACGTTGTCAGCCACAGTCAGGTGCGGAAATAGTGCATAGTCTTGAAAAATCATTCCGATGCCGCGTTGTTCACTGGGTCGATGTTCACTTGGCGATGAGACCAACTCACCATTGATATGTATCTCGCCGGCAGAAACCGCCTGCAAGCCCGCTATCGCACGTAGTAAGGTGGTTTTGCCGCATCCACTGGGGCCTAACAGTGCGGCAATCTCACCCTTTTCTACCTGCAAAGATAACTCTGTCAGCACTCTCTGGCTTTGATAATCGCTTGATACCTTATTAATAGTCAGTGTCGACATAATTTAATGTTGCTCCAAAGAACGGTTGAGATAGATAAGCGGTATGAGACCCACCAATACAATGACGATAGCAGCTAATGCGCCATGTTCAAGTTGCTCGTCAGACACAAACTGGAACACATAAGTGGCGAGATTTTCAAAGCCGACCGGGCGCAACAACAAGGCTGCAGGAAGCTCTTTCATGCACTCAATAAACACTAATAATAACCCAGCAAAAACCCCCTTTCGCAGCAATGGCAGATGAACACGCCACATCAGTATTCTAGGTTTCATACCCATGGTTATGGCCGCCATATCTAAAGATGGACTCACACGTTTATAGCTGTTTTCAATACTGCCGATAGCTATCGCACTAAAACGAATACAAAAAGCTGCTATCAGGGCAAACACGCTACCACTTAAAATAAGCCCAGGGCCTCGCTGGTCAAAGTAAGCGTAAATATCATTGATAGCAAAATCTGCATAGGTCAAGGGAACTAAGATACCAATAGCGAGCACCGTGCCAGGCAACGCGTAGCCCGTAGAAGCTAAGCGTGACGGTAACAAATCCTGTTTCCTAGGGCTGCAGCGACGAACAAACATTAGCAGTAACCCCAGTGCCACAGTTAGAACGCTGACAATCGCGGCGATATAAAAACTATTCCAACTGTACTGTAGAAACTGACTGTGCCAACTCTGATCAAAATAGTTTATGGCGTACTGCAACAAAATAATAAACGGTAACAAGAAGGAAAACACCAGTAACAGTCCGCAATAGGCGGTTGCCAAAGCCCCTTTTATGCCCTTCAGTTCGTATAGGTCGGCGCGATTAATTTCAGTCTGCTTTTGAAACAACTTTTGCTTACGTCGAGCAAAGCGCTCGAAGCCAATCATAGAAAATACCACTAACAACATAATGGCAGACAACTTAGCAGCGGCTGCTAAGCTACCGTAGCCGAGCCAAGTATCATAAACGGCTGTAGTCAACGTTGGCACCGCAAAGTAGCTTACAGTGGCAAAATCTGCCACGGTTTCCATTGCAACTAATGACGCCCCTACCGCTAATGCCGGACGAGCCATTGGTAAACTCAAACGCCAAAAACTGCGCCAAGGGCCACACCCCATCACTCTCGATGCATGCTGCAAACTGGAAGACTGTTCCATGAATGCGGTTCGTGCCAACAGGTAAATATAGGGAAACAACACCAATGCCAGCATCACTGAAGCGCCGCCTAAAGAGCGGACTTCAGGGAAGTAGTAGTCTTGCGGTGACTGCCAGCCAAAAAAACCACGTAAAACTCGTTGAACCGGACCGGCATAATCGAGTAAATCCGTATAGACATAGGCAACCACGTAAGCGGGCATAGCTAAAGGCAGCAGTAATGCCCACTGAAATACTGAGCGACCACGAAAATGGCAGCGGGCGACTAACCAAGCCGCTGGAACAGCAACAAATAACGCCCCAATACATACCCAAAGCATGAGCAGCACGGTATTAGAAATATAAGTGGGAAGTACGGTATTGAAAAGGTGCGAGAAAATCGCTTCATCGGGCACCATCGCTTGAACAATAATGGCCACCAACGGCAAAACCACTAAACCAGCTAACAGGTAGCTAGAGACAGACCAACTGCGGGAGAAACCTAAAATCATCCAATGTTCCAATAAGGGCGATGGCGGCGAGTATGATGTACTAACCTAAATCTAAGCTTAAATAAGAACGATTATAACTCACATTGTTGTGATAGGTATTATGCTAAATCAAAAATAGCCTTCATTTTGAAGGCTATTTTCTCAATTGCAGGCAATGACTGCGAGCTTACTAGCAAGCGGTTATAGATCGAATTTCACTTCGTCTAATAACTTAACTGCAGCTTCATGATATTCAGCCAGCTTAAATACCGGCAGTTTGTCCGCTTTGAACTCACCCCATGAGGCCACTAACTCTGAAGGTGCAACATCAGCTTTAATAGGATATTCAAAATTAATTTCAGCGTAGGCTTGCTGCGCTTTATCACCGGACAAATACTCCATCAGTTTGATAGCATTATCTTTATTTGGTGAGTGTTTAGCTAACGCCATACCAGAAACGTTGATATGTGAACCGCGGTTATCTTGGTTGGGGAAGTTAATATACACTGCTTCAGCCCAAGGTACTTGCTTAGGGTCTTGCAACATTTTACCTAAGTAGTAGCTATTACCGATAGCAATATCACATAAGCCTTCTTTCACTGCTTTAACTTGAGCACGGTCATTACCTTGTGGCTTACGCGCCAAATTACTCTTTAGGCCTTGTAACCATGCTTTGGCATCAGCTTCACCGTGATGCGCAATCATCGAGGCCACAAGAGAGATGTTGTATGGGTGCTTACCGGAACGCGTACAAATTTTGCCTGCATACTTAGGATCAGCAAGATCTTCATAATCGAGATCTAGCTTCCCAAGGCGGTCTTTAGAAGAGTAGACATTACGTACACGCATGGTCAACGCGTACCAGTCATTTTCTGGAGAGCGATACTCTTGCGGAATATTCGCGCTTAACGCATCACTGGCGACAGGCGCGACGAGGTTCTTATCGGCTAACTCCATTAAACGAGAGAAGTCAGAAGTCAGTACCACATCGGCTGGCGATAAACGCCCTTCACGCATCATCCGCTCGGCAATGCCTTTTTTGGAAAACACCACATCGACCTTAATACCCGTTTCTTTGGTAAAGTCCGCTAAAATGGGGTCAATTAGAAATGCTTGACGATATGAGTAAACAGTCAGGTTGTCTGCCGCATTAGCGACTGATGCTGCGCATGCTAATCCTAATACAGCTAGGCCAGTAGTGATCTTCATTCTTGCTCTCCGTACAGCGACACTGTGTTCGCCTCTGAATAATGATAATTATTATCAATCGCAAAAAGGATAATAAAACTTCAACATTTGAGCAAGGTTATTGACAAAAAAAACAACCTAGATCACGCATTTTCACTAAAGCGACACAAGCCGACTAAAATTAGTACCGAGCAACCACCTATCTATAAGTATCTACTAAATTAAATTGAGTGCTGATGCACATAGGTAAATAATTTATGTTATTGAAAACATCTCTTATCGTCTTACTGGCTATCGCTGCTGTTTTCGTTGTACGAATGTTTCTGCCAAGCAGCACAATTAAACGTCTAAGACATCACCGTAAGTCACAAAACGATAAAGTTTGCTCCACTACTAGGCCTCTAACATCATCACTTGAACAGCCCCCTATCGAAAAATCGCCAGCAGTCACCAACAACGGTACATCAATCCACCCGTATCACTCGGTCACGTTAGAAGGAGGCTTGGATTGCTGTGAAGCTATGCAACAAATCAAGCATAAACGCTACCTGTCTGCTGACGCGCCAACCATCCCTATAAAAGGCTGTGACAAAGCCGATTGCCATTGTCATTACCAACATTTTGAGGACCGGCGGCAACCTGACAGTGACCGCCTCATAGATTATGGCGTGACTCAAGATTTATATGGTGCATTTGGCGAACAGAATCGCCGAGTCTATAAAAAAGGCAGACGAGAAACAGATTAAGGTTGCGTATCGCGCATTTCCGGATGCCCCGAGAAGCTGCGATACCAAATAGCAACGCTCGGTGCCACATGTTGCCAAGCAATATCACCATGACGAAAGTCGATATAGCTTAACAAACAGGCCAGCATAATGTTGTGGGCCGTTAGTACTTGAGTACGCTGTTCGCCATGGTGCTCAATATGCTGTAACCCTCGCAATAGCGCTTGCTCAAAACGCGCGGTCCAAAATGGCGAGCGTACTCCCTCTTCTTCACGCATTTGTTCCTGACGTAGCCCAACAGCACTATCAAGCAAACCTTTAAGCAATGAAAATTGCGTTTGTTGGTGCCAAGTTGGAGCCAAGCCAAACAATAAATGCTCACCAAACTCGCTATCTAAGAACCTGAGTATCACCTCACTATCAAACAGCGCGGCGCCATCATTCAAGATTAAGCAGGGAATTTTAGCCAGTGGGTTAGCGGACACAAAGGCTTCATCATTCAGTAGTGGGTTTATAGCTTGTTCTTTGACACCTTTAATAGCGAGATGTCGAATGGCGACACGCACACAGCGCGCATAGGGTGAAGCATCAGAATAATACAGTCGCATAGTGACTCCGTTACCAGTATTTTTCGACGGTGATTTGCCCGGGTTTACGACGTAAATTCTTTTCCAGACCACGTGCTTTTAGTATTTCAGTCACATCGGTTATCATCTGAGGATTACCACACATCATCACTTGCGCATCACGGCTGGTGAGTTGATGCCCCACCGCTTGCTCGAGTGCCCCCGATGTGATGGCATCACTTATTCTTTCAGTCAAAGCACCGTCAACTTTTTCGCGGGTTACCGAAGCGACAAAACTAAATTGCTCGCCATATTGTTGCTTTAGGGCTTCAATGTCAGCCAAGTAGGCTAAGTCTTGTTGCTGGCGAACGCTGTACACCAAGGCGATATGTGGATAGGTCTGCCATATCGCTGCAGTGCGCAGCATCGATAAAAAAGGCCCTACTGCGGTGCCGGTTGCTAATAGCCATAAACAGCTCTCAGTACTGATAGCGGGCAACTCTTCTAAAGTCATAAAACCTGTGGCCTTTGGCGAGATATCGATTTGGTCACCCACAACCAGTGATTGCAGTTGCGGCGACAGTTGCCCATCTTCCACCGCAATAGCTAACACTTCTAGGAACTCACTTTCTGGGGAGTTAACTAAAGAATAGGCGCGCGCGACACGCTTACCATCAATTTGTTGTGACAACTTGATAAACTGACCAGCAATAAATGGGGCAACCTCGGCGTCTAGCTTTAACGAAAATAGGTTGTCATTCCAAACAATTTTTTCTACAACTGTCGCGGTTATCCACATTTAACACCTCACAGGAAAAGGGCAATGATATGAAATTATCATTGCCATTTAGCCCGCTAGAGTCAAGTTAACCTATTAGATTATTGTGTATTATTCTGATTGCTCTGGTGCAGGTTCTTCCGGAGTCGGCATCATACTTTGCCTAAATTCGAGTAACCCGGCTTGCACAATAGAGTAGGTCTCATCCACACCTAAAGCAATGTCACCTTCGAGCACTTTTAGATTGGTGAGGATCTCTTTTGCTTCGTCAAAGCCTTGATCTATCGCCCCGCCAATCACGTCCATAAAAGAGTCGAGTTGCTCTTCAAATTCCATTCCCGAATTCTGCTGTTGATAAATGCTAAAAAATTGGGTGGCAAAACTCACTATGCGATCAGCCGTGGCTTGTGGAGAAGTATCCACTCCCTCCTCTACCGCCGTTTCAATGGCTCGCTCCCCCATTGTTGGCGCCAACTCTTCGTTTATCGCTTCAATGGCTGCTTTATAGAGCAACCGCATTGGCTCATCGCCAGCACTAAGCTGGGCATCATGCTGCGCAGACAATATCGCGGTATTCATTAATTGCTTACTGGTAGCATGGGCTGTTTTGTTTGATGCGACCTCTGACACTGACTGACCGTGATTAGCACCTGTGTCTGACTTATTTTTTGCAACATTAGATACTTGCGAACCGTGATTATGGACTTCCATAACGACCTCAAATGTTAACTATGGCTATCTCTATATTATCGGCCAAATTTCATACAACATAAGAAGAATTTTACGGTTAGCAGTCTACCGGACACACCACCTCAATAAAAAACCGCCACCGCTCACGCCAACTGTTTGATATGATGCGCTATCACTCACAGAAGGATCTAAGCAATGACACGGCTAATGTGTGTATTTTTATTGGGCCTAACACTTATCTCGCCAACGGATGTGATGGCGACTCAAGCAGGTCAAATCATTGTTATTGTGCGCCATGCAGAGAAAATGTCTGACGTTAAGGATCCCACACTTACCGAGCAAGGGCAGCAGCGTGCACAACATCTGGCCGAGCGCTTATCCCATGTGGTATTTACAACCGCATTAACAACACAGTTTAAACGCACTCAGGCCACCTTGGCGCCCATCATCAATAAGCAAAAGCTTAACCACCTCATTACAGTGGCCAAATCACCATTAGACGACCACATCCAAGCCGTGGCAAAATTGGCTCGCCAACAGTCGGGTAACGTCATCATTGCCGGTCACTCCAATACCGTGCCACTGATTGTCACGGCCTTAGGCGGCCCGACTTTACCCAGTCTCCCAGAGACTGAATTTAGTAAGTTGTATATATTGTCTATTGCACCAAACAACGAAGTTTCTTTTATAGACGCCGAATATCATTAGTAAATTCACTATACTTAGGTATAATTTCGCATTCGCTAACTTAACGGTTTAATAGCCTTGCAATGTTAGTGATATCTACTATATCTAAAAGTAGATATTATCAGGGAGGGATTAAGTAGTGAGTGACTCTATGTTTGCAAGTGGCAGTAAAAGCACCCCATTATCAGTTAGCTGTAAGAGTTGTGATCGGTTAACCGTGATTGAAGGTGAAAGTGTGTGCTTTAAAAGTGGGGAAATTTTTCGCCTCACGCCTTTGAGCCAAGACTTGAGCCAACTTAACTTGCTTTGTGATAACTGGAAGATCGACGACAGCAAGCAATAACTTTAGTTATTGCTTGCTAACAGCTAGATTATTTATGCAACCATTATTGATGCATATTCTTGTTTAGATAAACTGACATCACGCGTGATACCCGTTAATTCTGTTGAGGGGTTAATTTTTGCTAAGCTCAAGCCGCGAGTTGTCACTCGCAGACCCGATGAAATTTCAAAGTAAACATTCATCAATTCATCATGTTCTAGACCGCGTTTTTTTAGCGTAGCCATAATCGCTAGCCAATCTGTATTGACAACACTCGCCTGACCTTCAATGTTCACTTGTAGGGGAATATTTTTCATCACAATCTCGCTGTGGCTATTTAATAAGCTTAATTATGCAGAATTAACCTGAATAAAGCCTGAATTAGCAACAACGAATTTCAACATTTGCTATAGATCACTATTTTGTACCCGCCATAATCGAGTATATAAGCCATTTTGCGCCAATAAATCACTATGGCTGCCACGTTCAACAATATTGCCCTTACTTAGTACAATAATTTGATCCGCATCGACAACCGTTGATAAGCGATGCGCAATCACCAGCGAGGTGTGCCCCTTAGCAACCTCTTTTAGCGCTGTCAGTATGGCTTTCTCAGAGTGTGAATCGAGCGACGAAGTTGCCTCATCAAACACCAAGATAGGTGAGCCTTTTAATATCGCTCTGGCTATCGCAACCCGCTGTTTTTCTCCACCTGAGAGCTTCATACCTCGCTCGCCCACTTTAGTGTCTGTTCCCTGTGGTAAACGCTTTATAAAGTCTGCTAGGTGAGCCATTTCAATCGCTTGTTGGATCTGCTCGTCACTGGCATCGGGTCTGCCATAGCGAATATTTTCGAGCAAAGTATCGTTAAACAACACCGTATCTTGCGGGACAATAGCAATAGACTGACGGAGTGCATGTTGGGAAATCTCACTAATATCATGACCATCGATACTGATTTTACCGGCTGCCGTATCGTAAAATCGAAACAGTAATTTCACTATAGTCGACTTGCCTGCCCCACTATCACCAACGATGGCAACCTTTTGTCCTGGTTTCACCTCAAAACTAATATCATTAATGATAGGACGCTCATCATATTGGAACCGAACCCCATCAAACTGCAAGTGCCCCCGTGTTAATGCCGGTGATGTCGCGTTTGCTTTATCTTCAATTTTAGGCTCGGTATCAAGTAGAGAGAACATTCGCTCAATATTAGCCAACGCCCCCCGGATCTCTCGGTAAACAAAACCAAGAAAATTCAGCGGAATGAACAATTGCATCATAAATGCATTCACTAACACGAAATCACCTATGGTCATTTGACCATCGACCACATTTTTTGCCGCCAGTCCAAGCATCAATGTCATGGCAACAGAAATGATTAAAGCCTGCCCTGCATTGAGGGCAAACAGCGATAACCTATTCTTACGCTTAGCCTGCTCCCAATAGGTGAGTGCTTGATCGTAATGCTTGGCCTCGTAAGCTTCGTTGTTAAAGTACTTCACGGTTTCGTAGTTAAGTAGGCTATCTATTGCGCGAGTATTAGATTGTGAATCCGCTTTGGCTGCTTCACGGACAAATTCAGTGCGCCACTCTGTGGCCACCACCGAAAAAGCGCCATAGGCAAACACCGCTAACAGCGTTATCAGCGCGAATGGCCAGCCATAGTTATAAAACAAGATCCCCACGACTAAGGCTATTTCAATCACCGTAGGCACAATGTTAAATACCATGAAACGCATCAGGAAATTAATGCCACTCGTGCCCCGCTCAATATCCCGTGACAAACCGCCAGTGCGACGCTCTAAATGGAAGGCTAAATCTAATCGGTGTAAGTGCTCAAATACCAACAAACCTAAACGGCGGATAGCTCGCTCTGTAACGCGGCCAAATAAAGTGTCCCTTACTTCAGAAATAATGGTGTTCAGTAGTCGTAGCGCACCATAGGCAGCCACTAAACCAATGGGAA
Organism: Shewanella waksmanii ATCC BAA-643; assembly: GCF_000518805.1. GTDB lineage: Bacteria > Pseudomonadota > Gammaproteobacteria > Enterobacterales > Shewanellaceae > Shewanella > Shewanella waksmanii. The sequence continues at coordinate 107,471 of NZ_JAEH01000010.1, read as the reverse complement.
CTGCTAATAGCTTCTCCGGGCCATCACTTAATGAGTCAACTAAATCTTTAAGTACGAATGGCAGTGACACGCTGGCGATTTTGGCCACCACAAGACACAGGAGCGCCAACGCAACTCGCGATTTGAATTCCAGTAAATAAGGCCACAGTAGCTTAAGTACATGCCAGTTTAGTTTGTCGATTGGGCCATCAAAATACAAAGAGGGGCGCATAGCGAATTCCGAACAACTGCTTGAATGACTTAATATAAATCATTTTTGTATTGATAGCTCTCACTATACGTCATTAAAGCGTAATCGTAGAGATTTACACTATTTGTGTGATTTTATTCGGTACAAAATCGAGTTTTTTGCTACACTCGCAGCATTACTATCAGAAAGTAACGCTAAAGTTGCAAAAAATGGTAAGTTTAATAGTAGCAAAGTCTAGTTAATCGGCTTTATTGTTATCTAAAGAAAAAGAATTTGATACTCTTGAACCGTCTGTTCAATCACTAAGCTTGGGTACTTGGTGTGAGTACAAGCTCAATAATAACAATGAAGGAAATAACTATGCAGGAATCGTCTGACGTTCAATATCCTCCACTACCGCTCATTCAAACTTGGGTATGGATGATGACCGAGTCCGGCAATCCCGAGATCCAACAAAAGGGCCAGAGCAATTTAATTGCTTCTTTTGGTAGTCTAGCTAAAGCTAATGAGTACATTATCAACAATCTAAAGCGCTAGCACCAAACAGAAAAAGGAGGCTTTAGCCTCCTTTTTTATTCGTTATTTTAAGCGGTTTAACACCGTTAACCGCGACGGTTTATCACGCTCTGATTTAGCATTGCTAACATCTGCTCTGTGTCATCCCAGCCAATACAAGCATCGGTAATACTTTGGCCATAGCATAACGGTTGCCCTTCAATGTAATCTTGGCGACCTTCTACTAGGTTACTCTCCACCATCACACCGAAAATGGCTTTATCACCAGCGCTAATTTGTGCCGATACATCCTCAGCCACAACTAACTGTCTTTTAAACTGCTTGCTGCTATTAGCATGGCTAAAATCGATCATAATATTATTGGCCAGCTTGGCCGCATTAAGCTGTGAGGTAATTTCCGCCACATCTTCTGCACTGTAGTTGGGCTGTTTGCCACCACGTAAAATGATATGGCAATCAGGGTTACCTTTAGTCTCTACAATCGCTGAATGGCCATACTTAGTGACCGATAGGAAATGGTGCGGTGCACTGGCAGCCCCTATCGCATCAATCGCGATCTTAATCGTACCGTCAGTACCATTTTTAAAGCCCACCGGACAAGACAGTCCAGACGAAAGCTCTCTATGGACTTGAGATTCCGTGGTACGTGCACCAATAGCACCCCAGCACATTAAATCAGCGACATATTGGGGCGTGATCATATCGAGAAACTCACCCGCTGTTGGAATGCCAAGATCATTAAGATCTAATAGCAACTTACGCGCAGTACGCAAACCATCATTAAGCTTAAAACTGTTGTCCATGTAGGGATCGTTAATCAAGCCTTTCCATCCCACAGTCGTGCGCGGCTTTTCAAAGTAGACTCGCATGACCACTTCTAGCTGGTCTTGATACTTTTCTCTAAGCTGTACTAAACGCTGACCATACTCTAACGCGGCCTTGGGGTCATGGATTGAACATGGACCAATCACAACTAGCAAGCGATCATCTTGTTTTTGCAGTATTTTATGAATGTTTTGACGACCATTAAAAACCGTTGCTGATGCACGCTCTGACGCTGGAAATCGCTCGAGGATCGCCACTGGTGGCAATAACTCTTTAATTTTATTAATGCGTACATCATCATTCTGGTAATACATGGTGTTTAAACTCCGAAAAAACAGCTAAAAAATAACATCTCTCTCTTGCAATACTGACTCCAATTTATCAGTAATCCCTCCATTTGCAAGCAAGAACTAATAATAATAATAAATTATTAATAACCTGATGTTTTTAAAAACAATAAAAAGGCTTACTGCCAATTTACTATAACGGCAGCAAGCGCTTTGACTTAGGGAAGACAAAATTAAAACTGACAATGAAGCCAAGTTTGGGGGAAATTATGGCTGTGAAAGATAAAATAACAATTTTATGACAACCGACTCAAACAATGACGCTTACGAATTTGAACCTTGGGAGGCACCGCCGCAAGCGGTATAAAGCCACTCGCAGGCAGCGCCTCACAACAGTTCACAATGGCTAATGACCTTGCATAGCATGCAATTTAGCTTGATAACGCTGTTTACTGCCATCATCAGCTGTTAAAGCCAACGCTTTTTCTAAGCTATTTTTGGCTCTTCTCTCATCTCCTGTTGCCCAGTAAGCTCGAGACAAGCCAAAATAAAACTCATGGCGATAATCCGCTTTTTCTACGGCACGTTCATACCACACCACGGCTTCTTCATATTGCATTTCGAAATACGCTTGCTGCGCCATATCGTAGTAATAATAGGGGTTTCTAATACGTGCTAACTCTAATACCTTGTGAACTTCAGCCCACTCAGTTAGCCGGTCCTGCGATGCCAGTAAAATAGCGTAGTTATACAGGGTATGCATATCCTCGTCATCATAGGTTAAAGCAAGCTTATAAACTGATTCAGCCTGGGGCTGTAGCTTCTTATAGCGATAAAGGACCGCCAAGGTATTTAAGGTAGGCACATAATCTGGTTTCAATCTCAAACCAATTTTCAGTAATCCGTAAGCTTTATCATAATCGCCGACGACTAAAGATTCAGCAGCAACATTATTATAAAACATCGCCATCACGGTCTCTCTATCAATCACCTCTTTGCCATAAGCTCTTACTGCACGTTCTGGCATAAAATCGATCTGCACAGAGCTGGATAACAAGTTAACGGTATTTGCTTCGCGCTTTGGAGTTAGCTTTAAATTGATATGGCCATTAACGAGGAAAAAACTGCCTTGTTTATCCCACACGGGCGGAACGGCGATATCTTGGAAAACGACTTTGACCCCCATGACATCAGCCAATGACCCCGTCAACAACACCAAAGACAAACAGTTTCCCATCCGAGTATCAAACGTCTCACTGGCAATCTTGGTCATATTGTCATAGTAGGTAAAACCCCCGTCATCGGCATTAATATAGTTTGCCAACCATTTGTGGGTATCGAGATTATTTCCACGGGTCAAACGACTTAATTGATAGGCTGATAGTAAGGACTTGCGCGCTTCATCCGGCAACTGAAACAATTCATCCGGCTGAACTAACCCATCAACCTCTTGAAAATACTCATCATAAAAATAAGGCTCAACATTGGCTTGTTTGGGCGCCGAGGTAGAGGTACACGCACACAGAATTAAGGCGGTGAATATGCTTGGTAATCTTATTATCCACTTCATAATCAGCACTCCTATGCAATAGACACCTATTAAGCATAATAGAACAATGCCGTGTTAGCAGACAAAAGGGTTACAAAAAGTGACTAACGCTCATCTACGGGCAACTCATTGTGTTGCGGTGGATCAACCTGAATATACACATCTTGCTGTTGGTATTGATAAGGGCGATAGTATATATGGCCACATCGATAATACCGAGTAGGCAAAAAGACACAGCCTAAGGGTAAGGACTGAAGGATTTGGATTTGCTGCTGATAACGCAGTGCCTCCCGCCATTCATGCTGCTGTTTAACTTGATCGCGCACAGCAAAGGCATCAAAGGGCTCACTCGATTTACGCACCACCACTTGACCTGCATGCGCAGCAAAAGTGCTTGAAAGCAACATCAAAACCAACAGGCATACTTTAATACATCGATTCATCACATCACCAAAAACAGTAACCAGTAAAGTGATGATATAAAAAAACAGGGCTTAATGCCCTGTTTATTATTTGTGCAACTTAAAGTTAGAAACTATCTAGCACTTTTTACCGAGACAAACTCTGGGTAAGCATCAATGCCGCAGTCTGATGCATCCATACCTTTGTATTCTTCCTCTTCAGTAACACGGATACCGACTGTTTTCTTCAGCACATACCATACACAGAATGAGGCAGAGAATACCCAAGCAAAAATCACTGCTGCACCATATATCTGACCAATAAAGGTAGCATCAGGATTTGATAGCGGCACTAACATCAAGCCGTAGAAACCTGCAACACCATGTACAGAGATAGCACCCACTGGATCATCAATTTTAATGCGATCAAAACTAACAATCGAGAACACCACAAGACCACCAGCAACCAGACCAATCACACCAGCCATGGTAAGTGATGGAGATAATGGGTCAGCGGTAATGGCGACTAAGCCTGCTAACGCACCATTAAGGATCATCGTTAGGTCAGCTTTGCCCCATACCATTTTACAAACGATTAATGCTGAAATCGCACCGAAAGCCGCGGCAGAGTTAGTGTTGACGAAAATCTTAGCCACAGCAGACGCATTTTCTGCATCAGAAACCAGCAGTTGCGACCCACCGTTAAAGCCAAACCAGCCCATCCACAAGATGAACATACCTAAAGTAGCCATAGGCAGATTAGAACCAGGAATTGGATTCACTTGACCATTTGCACTGTACTTGCCTTTTCGTGCACCAAGTAATAGCACACCTGCAATCGCTGCGGCTGCACCCGCCATGTGAACAATGCCACTACCAGCGAAATCAACAAAGCCCGCTTCAGAAAGGAAACCGCCACCCCATGTCCAGTAACCTTCAATAGGATAGATAACCCCAGTAAGGACGATTGAGAATGCTAAGAAAGCCCAAAGTTTCATACGCTCAGCAACTGCACCTGACACAATTGACATAGCTGTTGCTACGAAGACGACTTGGAAAAAGAAATCAGATTCCAATGCATGATCAGCGTCAGCGGCTTGGCTACCAATGATGGCGCCAAAAGACGGTAACCATCCCCCTTCAACGTTGTCGACATACATGATGTTGTAGCCTAAAACTAGATACATCACACAGGCAATCGAATAAAGACAAACGTTTTTAGTCAAAATCTCAGTGGTGTTTTTAGAGCGAACTAATCCCGCTTCTAACATGGCAAATCCCGCAGCCATCCACATCACCAGAACGCCAGAAATCAAAAAGTAAAACGTATCTAAAGCGAAACGCAATTCAGTGACCGTTGCACCTAAGCTTGCTAACTCTTCCATTATTATTCTCCTTACAGTGCTTCGTTATCAAGTTCACCGGTACGAATACGGGTGACTTGCTCGAGGTCAGTGACAAAAATTTTACCGTCACCAATTTTGCCGGTACGAGCAGCTGCGGTAATTGATTCTATTAATAGTTCGACATTCTCAGACTTGGTGGCGATATCAAGTTTGACCTTAGGCAAAAAGTCCACTTGATATTCCGCACCGCGGTATAGCTCGGTATGGCCTTTTTGGCGCCCGAAGCCTTTTACTTCTGTTACCGTCATCCCTTCAATGCCAACGCTAGCAATTGCTTCACGAACATCGTCTAATTTAAATGGTTTAATAATTGCGCTGACTAATTTCATCCCAGCCTCCAAGTGCTTTGTTATTTTTGCTGTAGATATCAATTCAATCATCAGGCCAATTTTAAATAGTCAACAAAAACAACAATATAATAAAATCAGCCATGAAACCACATTCGCTATTCGCACCAAATTAGTGCGACGATATCAGCCATGCACAATCACGGCGCACACTATTCGACCAAATACTAATTGGCACAAGTTGCTGCTAGGTTACTATCAAGACCGGCAAGTAACCTGAGGAGAGGATGATGTTAAAAGCAGAGGAATGCGTATTAGTTTTCGTGGATGTACAGGGGAAATTAGCTCAAACCGTTATCGAGCCTGCAGAGCTTGAACAAAGCCTTGCCACGCTAATTAGTGGGGTCGCACTGTTTGATATCCCCATCCTATGGGTTGAACAGCTTCCTGAGAAGCTTGGAAGCACCAGTGACATTTTACAGCAGCAGCTAAGTCCATTGTGCTCGCCCATTGCTAAGTCGACCTTTAGTGCCATGGATTGTGAGCAGTTTGCCACTCAGTTATCAGCCTTAAAGCGGCAACATGTACTCTTAGTTGGCATTGAAACCCACATCTGTGTTTACCAAACTCATCGCGGACTGATCGATGCCGGCTACCATGTCCATGTTGTTGCCGATGGTGTGTCATCGCGCACCGCTGCAAACAAACAGCTCGGCCTGACCATGATGCAACAAAGTGGTGCGCAACTGACAAATGTAGAATCCTTGCTGTTTGAATTACAGCAGTGCGCCTCGGGTGAACGTTTTAAAGCGCTTTTAAAACTAATCAAATAAATTATTCAAAAAAAAGCCCCGATTTAATCGGGGCTTTTGTCACTCTAAAACGTCATTAATAAGTTGCTTCGCGTTTCTTAGCTTCTTCGTCCCACTTAGGCACAACAGTTTCTAAGAACTCTTTCTTATCAGCGTTCATCTTCTTCATATCCATACCAAGCGCAGCTTGTGCTTTAGCTTTAGTAGAGATATCAGGAAGTGCTACAGGTTGTTTAACACCTTTAGCTGTTAGTAAGTGTGCAAGCTTAATACGCGCATCAGCGGCTTTGCTTACTGCTGTGCCTAGTACACGTAGTGCTTCATCAGGAGCGTGAGATGCAACACCGTGTGAAGCGATTGCATAATCCCAGCGCCATTGCGCATGACGGATATCAGTCAAAATAGGCTTCATTTCAGCTTCAGTCGCACCTGCTTTCCAAGCGGCACCCGCTTCGAAATGAGCATGAACTAACTGCTTCTCAGCTTTTAGCTGAATCTCTTTAACCTTAGCTTTACGCTCTTTATCTAGGTTAACCATGAACTCTTTGCTTTGCTCGTGACAAGTGCCACAAGTTTCTTCAAAGCGATCGAACGGGTTACCCACTTTATGGTCAGTAAACTTACGACCTTCTGGGCTTTTCACGCGTGGCATATGGCAGTCAGTACAGCTAACGTTGTTCTTACCGTGCATGCCTAGCTTCCAAGTTTCATAACCTGGGTGCTGCGCTTTTAGCATTGGTGTTTTAGATACAGCGTGAGTCCAATCTGCAAAATCTAATGCATCGTAGTAAGTTTCCATCGCTTCAACGGTAGTACCACCGTCCCAAGGGAACTTAACAAAACCTTTGCGATCTTTGTTTTTCTCAAAGTAGTACTCTACGTGACACTGAGCACAAACCATAGACTGCTTGTCTTTACGTGATGCTTCGTCAAACGGAGTACCAATCGCTTCAAAGCCGCGCTCAGCAAAAGGACGCGAGATACGTAGCTTTGACTTGCCTTTTTCGTGACAGTCACCACAACCAATAGTATTAACGATTTCTGCACCACCTTTAGCCCACTTGCCGCTAAAGTAACCGTCTTCACCTTGCTCTTCAATTACGCGAGGTACATCTGGGCTCTTACAAGACCAACATGCCATAGGCATTGGGCCGTCTTCAGCCGATTTTGGTGCACCCGTACGTAATGTTGCACGTAGATCAGTAACAGCATAGTGGTGACCACGTGCTTTGTTATAATCTTTAGCAAACCCGTAACCTGCCCATAGGATAACTAGGTTAGGATCAGCTTCTAGTGCATCAATCACTTCAACACTTTCAGAAGTCGCGTGCCAGCTGTCATATTGCTTAGAAAATTTATCTTTATATACTTCATTACGTGGGTCTGTTTCGCTTGTTTGTGCGAACGCGCCCGAGGCCATTAGGCTCGCAGCTACCAATGCACTCAGTGCAAAGGATTTTTTGTTTAATGTTCTCACCATCTCATCTCCATGTTACTTTTATAGTAGTCTTATTAACCACAACATCTCCAAGGCCAAAGTTAGCTGCAAACCCCTAGTAAAAATATACCCCCAATGGGGTATCCGAATAGAAATTTGCGGTAGATCAATTTGTAAACGTGTTGTTGCTCACATTTTTACTAGTTTGTTAAATTCTTCACCACTAACCTAATGTAGAACATGGTGAATTAGTTGTCACTGTATAGACGTAATTAACGAGTTTTTATAATGAAAAAAGGCAGTTTAACCTCCACCATTCTTGGATTGATGCTAGTGCTCATATTGGTGTCCAGTGGCCTCGCCACTTTTGCCCTAGTCAACTTGGCATACAGCTTAGGTGATGCGCGCGCGATCAACGCTTCAGGGTCCTTGCGAATGCAAAGTTACCGACTACTCTTTTATGCTAATTCCGGCAGCAAAGAAGCGGAAAGCAAAATAAGTGAATTTGAAAATACACTTTATTCCCCAGCGCTTAGGCGCTCTATGGAATGGTCGACTCCCAAGGCACTCAAAGATCAATATCAGCTAGTGATCCAAAAGTGGCGAGTCATGAAGACCTACATCATCGAGGAGAATTCACGATTATACGTCGCCTCGCTAAAAGACTTTGTCGACACCATTGACTTGTTAGTGCTAGAGACTGAGCACCACGCGGCCTTTAAACTCAGATTGCTTGCCGCAAGCCAGATAACCGGCCTTGCAATCATGTTGCTAATTGCCATGCTGGCTGTGCGTTTTACCCAAAGAAAAGTCGTTAAACCTCTGCATCAATTAATGGAGTCGGCGAATACTATCTCTAAAGGCGACTTTAATGTAGAAGTACCTAAAACAGGTTATATTGAACTAGCGGCACTTAGTCATGCACTTGAAAGTAGTGCCAAGGAATTAAGCCGTCTTTATGGTGATTTAGAAGCCCAAGTTGAAGAGAAAACCATCGCACTGACTAAGGCCAATAACGAACTCAAGTTGTTGTATGACACGTTGGTGATGCTGCACTCAGGTAAGCTCGACATCAACTCATTGCAAAGTGCCCTTAATCAGCTCAAAGCCCACGAACCACAAAGCCACCTACGTTTGGTCATTGCTGAAGACAATGAAGACAAACAAGTCATTGAAGCCGATGGCGGTTGGCCAACTGATAATCTAAGCGTCACCCGTTACCCACTGAGCTTTGAAAGTAATGAACTCGGCTACTTAGAAGTTGCTAACCCAGAAACCGAAAATAACCCCATGTTTGAGAACTTCGCCATTATGCTGGCGCGCTCAATTGTTATTTACAACGCGGGAGAACAGCGTCAACAACTGGCATTAATGGAAGAGCGCGGGGTAATTGCCCGTGAGTTACATGACTCACTTGGGCAGCTTTTATCATTCCTTAAAATTCAAGTTAACTTGTTATCGAAGCAGTTAGATGGCAATTGTCGTAGCCCTGAAGTCGAACAACAACTCGCTGAAATTAACGAAGGAGTCACGACTGCCTATGTGCAACTGCGCGAACTATTATCGACCTTCAGATTAACCATCGATGATCCTAATTTAAACCATGCGATTGATGTCATGCTCACGCAATTGCGCTGCCAAACTGACACTGTGATAGAACTCGACTATAAACTGCCGCTGCAGTTACTTGGGGCACATCAGCACATCCATGTTTTACAGCTCACCCGCGAAGCAACCCTCAATGCCATAAAACACGCTAAGGCTAAGCGAATTTTGATTAGTTGCACCAAAACAGATGGGACCGATGTCAGCGTTAGCATTAGCGATGATGGTATTGGCCTAGATAAAGTCAAAGAGCGTGACCAACACTTTGGTATTGGCATTATGCATGAGCGGGCCAGTCGCCTCGGTGGCAATGTCAGCTTTAGCAGTAACCCAACGGGCGGCACCACCGTCACCTTAACTTTTCCACCTCAAGCAGAGCCTAGTCATTAATGATAAATCGCCTACCGAAAGATCAGTATGACACCCGCCCTGTAGGCTTGCATTCACTAGCAGACAGAGTAAGCTTGAGCGCATACACCAAGACACTACAGTCAATTAATAAGACTTCAGTTGGAGGTACAATAATCCATGGGTAAACCCTATTCCGTACTCGTCGTTGACGATCACCCATTACTTCGTCGAGGCATCTGCCAGTTAATCACTTCGGATTCCGATTTCACCCTATTTGGTGAAGCAGGTACCGGATTGGATGCATTATCGGCCGTTGCCGAAGATGAACCCGATATTGTGCTGCTTGATCTTAATATGAAAGGCATGACTGGACTGGATACACTTAATGCTCTGCGTCAAGAAGGGGTGACATCTCGCATCGTGATTTTGACCGTCAGTGATGCAAAGCAAGATGTGATTCGATTAGTCCGTGCTGGCGCTGATGGCTATTTGCTAAAAGATACTGAGCCCGATTTGCTGCTTGAGAAACTAAAAAATACCATGCAAGGCCACCGGGTGATTTCAGAATCAGTTGAAGATTACCTGTATGAGCTTAAAGATGCAGCCGATGAGCAAGAGTGGGTGAGCAATTTAACCCCACGCGAATTGCAAATCTTAGAGCAGCTAGCAGAAGGAAAAAGTAACCGTGTCATCTCTGAGCAGCTGCATATCAGTGAAGGCACTGTAAAGGTACACGTTAAAAATCTACTGCGAAAAGCCAATGCCAAATCTCGCACAGAAATGGCGGTACGCTATTTAAACCAATAATCGCTTGATTCAACGTCTCGGCCGTGCACGTTAAGTCACGGCCTGAGCCGCATGGCTAACTAGGCTGACCACTGACAAACTCTTGCCAGCTTTGTAACGCATATAAATAATCTTCTAAGCCACAGTGGGCCTCTGACTCCCCAGTGTACAATGAAAAAGCTTCGTCAAATTGTGGCTCTTCTTCCATATCCATTTCATTGGCAAACACTCTGACTTGCTCTTGATCCATACTGACCGATACCCCTCGCCCCACCAACGACCAGCTATGAAGACTCCCCTGTTGCAACTGGGCGATTGCCGTCAAAATCTGCTGCAGTTTCTGCTTATCTTCACCGAGTTCTTCAACAAACCAAAAACCAAGAATCTCATGGTCCATACTAAAGTTGGCCACTAACGTTCCTGTCATGGTATTGCGGCGAAAATCATATTCCATGGTTACAACCTACATCTTTGCTGAATAAGTAATAGTGAAACCCTATTATAGCCTGCCCTGCCAGTGAGGCATGACGATTAATCCGCCAAGCAATAAAAAGGGCGCCTAAGGCGCCCTTTTTAACATCATGTGCTCAACGCTTAGTGAGCGTGGCCATGGTCACCTTCAGCTTCTGCTGTTGGCGCTGCTGCCTTTTCGATAGACAGTAATTCTACTTCAAAAATTAGCGTAGAATTGGCAGGAATCGTTCCAGTATCACGGTCACCATAAGCAAGTTCTGATGGGATAACGAACTTATACTTAGAGCCTACAGACATCAATTGTACGCCTTCCGTCCAACCTGGAATCACACGGTTTAGTGGGAACTTAGCACTTTCACCACGAGCAACAGAGCTATCGAACTCAGTACCATCGGTCAGTGTGCCAACATAGTGCACTTCTACTGTATCTTCAGCAGCTGGCTTTTCACCAGAACCTTCAGTCAATACTTCATACTGAAGACCAGACTCAGTTGTCGTCACGCCTTCTTTAGCTTTGTTTTCATCTAGATAGGCTTGGCTTTCTGCAAGTGCTTTTTCAGCTAATGCTGTGGCTTGCGCTTGACGCTTTTCATTTAACTTGCCGTCAAGTGCTTGCAATACAGTTTGCATCTCTTCTTCGGTAAGCTTTAGCTCGTCATTTAATCCATTGCTGAAACCAGTGATGATAAGATCACGGTCGACATTGAAACCTAAATCTTCTTGCTCTTTAATGTGACCTGACATGTATTTACCAATTGATGCACCCACGCTATACGCTTCTTTCTGTGCTTCTGTGGTCAGTTCAACGGTTTTCACTGTTTCTGCAACTGACTGCTCTTGATTACAAGCAGTTAAACCAACTACGGCTAGTGCGACCAATGAATATTTATAAATAGATTTCATTCAAGCTTCCTCAGCAAATTTCTTTTAGTGGCTCTCACCTTACTTATCTAAGGCGAACCACTTTATACTAGTTAATTAACATATACCAATTACATTCTTGCTAACATGTTTTTCAGTTAAGTGCGATAAGCAATCTGAGTAAAATCTGTCAAACTGGTGTGTAACAATGTTAAATGGCATAAAATAGCTTATGGGCTATCGACATCATCAACGGGGAGAAGCTCATGAAAAAAGTCTTTTTACTTATTTTCTTAACCTGTTTGAGCGCCTGTCAGCCAAAAACTGCCGATCAGCAGCTCATTAGCCAACCAAGTTATAGTGCCACTATTTCAGAAGATGCACAGTTAGCCTTAATCAGTACCAGCAACGCAGATTTACAGCTGTGGGATCTCAATACAAAACAACAAAAATACCACTGGGTACATGGAGCCGAAAACAACAGCGACGCCATTGATACCGCAATTTCGCCCAATGGTCGTTTCGCAGCCTCGTTAAGCAAACAGTCAGTTGCCCTGTGGCAAATTAGTAATGGTCAATCTTTAGGTTGGTGGTCTCTGCCGGCTTCCGGTCAATCTGTGGCCATCTCTAACCGGGGTAATTTATTGGTAGGATTAAGTGACGCTAGCGTGATGTCACTCGATCCGCAGCAAAACCGTTTGATCCAGTTTCTCGGCCACAGTGAAAAAATTAACCGAGTGGCCATATCGGCTAATGGTGACATCGCCATTAGCGGCGCGAATGACAACCAAACCATTGTCTGGCGCACAGATACTGGGCAACCACTGCAGCAATGGACATTGGATTCAAGAGTGACCCAAGTCGCGCTTAACCACGATGCCAGTCTCGCATTTGCAGGAGACAGTACCAATATGGCTAAAATATGGCAGGTTAGCGATGGTAACTTGATTAGTGAGCTTAATATCAAACGCCGAACGATGAACTTTTCAACCGCCCGCTTTACCAATGACAGTCAATGGCTAATGACTGGCACTCCCGCTAGAGAGGTCATATTGTGGCAAGTGGAAAATGGTAAAAAAATCGCCAACTGGCGGGTAAACCGTACCGAACATGCGCAAATTAAGGGTGCCGTAGTATACTCTGTTGCAAACATGGCTAATCAACACTTGATCAGCTTTAGCAGTAACGGTTTATTGGAAACTTGGGCCGTCCCCTAAAATTAGAGAACAACATGCAACAACTAGAACAACGCGTCGCCGAATTAGAAATGAAGCAGGCTTTTCAAGATGATACGATTGAAGCGCTCAATCAACAGGTCATTACGCTAAATGAATGCATAGAAAAGCAGCAAGAAACGATACGTTTATTAGTCAGCAAGCTGCGTGCAGCCGAGCCAAGCAACGTCGCATCACAAGCCAAAGAAACACCGCCACCGCATTACTAGTGAGCCTGAAGTGACAATAAAGGATGACAATGCTAAGCATTATTCAACATGGTGACCCTAAGCTACTGCAACCGGCAAAGCCTGTGGTTCACTTTGACTCATCACTACAACAGCTGAGTAATGAGATGATGGCGCTAATGCTAAGTCACTCTGGGGTCGGCATCGCTGCACCACAGGTGGGACAGTCTGTGGCGATGTTTATTGTTGCATCACAACCTAACCCGCGTTATCCAGAAGCACCAATGATGCAGCCTACGGTTATGTGTAACCCTAGCTTTAAAGCCATAGAGCCACAACGCCAGTGGGGAGAAGAAGGCTGCTTGTCGTTAGGCAAACAACGCATTAGTATTGCCAGATACACTAAAATTGCCGTACGCTTTCAAACCCTAACGGGCCAATGGCAACAACAAATAATGGACGATTTTATTGCTCGTATCTTTCAGCACGAGCATGATCACCTGCAAGGCATCACCTTAGTTGAACGCCAGCGCATACAGATGGAGCTTGCACAATGAAACAAGCGCTAGTGATTGCTTTACTGTGTTTATCTTTATCAGGCTGCGCACTGAATAGTATTTTTATCAACTACCCTTCACAGCTACACCCGGTGAAAGCCCAGCTTAATAGCGCGACCCCAAGTGCGGGTATCCAAGAGATAAGTGGTAAAATTGATGGCGCCGATGGGCTACTCTACGCCCAAGAAGCAGGGCGTGTCGCGCAAATAAGTGGCGATTTTGCCACTAGCCGCCAATATTTTGAAGCGGCGGAGCAGGGATATAAGCAGTTTGATGACCAAGCCACGCTCTCTGTCAGTGATTTGGGGGCCACCGCAAGTAGTGTGTTTATTAATGACAATGTTATCCCCTATCGAGGCCCTGGGTATGAGCGCATCATGTTGCATCAGTATCAAGCGCTGAACTACCTCTTTAGCGGTGACAGCCAAGGGGCACTCGTTGAAGTCCGCCGAGCTAACCAACTTCAAAGTGACGAGCAACGCCGCTACCAAAAGTCAGAAAAATCCGTTCAGGCAATGGCCAATGGGACAGTTGATGCGGAAATTAACCGTTTAGAGACTGCTGCCGGAGACGTGACGAGCTCGTTCCTAAATGCTTATAGTTATTACACCACTGGGTTGCTGTATGAGTTGCTCGGCGAACCCAATGATGCCTTTATTGACTATCGAAAAGCCGCACAAATGGCACCTAAAAATCGATTTTTACAACAAGATTTAGTCAGATTAGCTCAGCAACTTTCCATGCCTCAAGCGCAAGAATTTCAGCAACGTTGGGGCAAAGCCCCGCAACGAGGTAAAGACCAAGGCCAAGTTGTTTTCATTGTAGAGCGGGGTTTGTGCCTGAAAAGCAGAGCTTCAGTGTGCCTTTTCGTATTGATGGCAACTGGCAAACAGCTTCATTAGCAACCTACTCGTTTATGCCTCCTCGCGCTAAAGCGGCAAATATAACTGGGCTTCCTAGCCCCCTAAAAGCGCAAACCATTGCTAACATCGACGCCTTAGCGGTGACAGCATTAAAAGAAGAGCTACCCATGGCGCTGGTACGCCAAGCGGCGCGAGTCTATGCCAAAGCTGAAATGGCCAGCAGCGTCAGAAGTGACTCTAAGCGCCGGCATAATGAAACTGATTATGGTGCTATCGCGATGCAAATCTTTAATGTGGTCAGCGAACAAGCCGATCGCCGCAGTTGGTTGACCTTGCCACAGCAAGCACAAATAGCCCGAAGTTATGTCGATGCTGGCCAATATAATGTCGGCCTCGACAGCCGCTCAACAGCAGAAATTACTATTGAAACTGGACGCACGACACTGGTTTGGGCAATTGATACTGGAAATTACACCCGTTTTTATTCAATAATTATATAGGTACTGTTTAATAGTCTTAGTCGCACAGTTTGAGCTTGGTATTCTATCGGTTCAAAAATACATAGGCTGACAACTGACACAGTTCCGAATCAACCATACAGGAATCGGTATTTTATGAAAAAGTTCAATCTAATATTTATCATTGCAGTGGCCATCGGCCTTGCGGGTTGCCAATCGAAAGTCCAATATGGTGATGCGACTGAAGTTGAAACCGTCAATGAAAACTTTGGCTCTACCGACCTACAAGCGATCACCGCTAAAATGGTTGATAGCATGCTCACCTTCCCACCTGTGGTGGCAATGACTGCCAATGACCGTCCAATTATCTTTGTTGACAAGATAAAGAACAAAACTTCTGAGCATATCGATACCGAGTCAGTCACTGACTCAATCAGCAACAAGTTGCTACGCTCTGGTAAGTTCCGTTTTATCGACATGACCAAGGTCGACTCAGTACGCAAACAGTTAGACTACCAAAATAACTCCGGCATGGTTGACCCATCAACGGCGATAAGCTTTGGTCGCCAAATTGGTGCGCAATATATGCTGTATGGCAACCTATCAAGTATTGTCAAACAAGATGGCAGTACTAAAGATGTGTACTACAAAATGACCATGCGTTTAATGGATTTAGAGACGGGCTTAATTGAATGGTCTGACGAAAAAGAGATCCGTAAAACTAAGTCAAAATCGTTTTTAGGCTTGTAATCTTAGCCATTGATAAAAAAACCAGCGAAATCGCTGGTTTTTTTATGGCTAAATGTTAAAAATAGTGCCCCTAATAATTAGTCATTTTGGGGATTGCTGCACTTGAACTGTTTGCGTATTGGCTTAGTGGTATTGGGTTGCTTTGTTTTAAATGCCTGTAATGCTACCAAAACTGTGATAGACCAACCTACCCCCACGATAAACAGTGGACTCACGCAGCAACAAGCCCAAGCACGTCAAGCCAGAATTAGCGATGTGAGTTACCAATATCAATTGGATATTACCGACCCGCAGCAACTTCGTGGCCACGCCCAGCTCAGCTTTTCATTAACGGACAATCGCGAGCCAATCAAAATTGATCTAGCGACGGCACAGGTGAGTCAATTTACCCTGAATGGTAGGCCACTATATCCCAACTATGACAATCAGGTATTTACCTTACCGGCTAGGTTACTTAATAGCGGCCGCAATCAAATTACCCTTCACTATCAACGCCCCTATAGCTCAGAGCCTGATGGCTTATATCGACTGCAAGATCCAATAGATGGTCAAGACTACTTGTTTTCGTTTCTCAAACCGTCATCGGCTAAGAAACTGTTTCCCCTGTTCGACCAACTTGATATTCGAGCCACCTTCTCATTGCAAGTTACCGCGCCCAGTTCATGGCAAGTCATCAGCACCACTGCCGCGGTTGAAGTTGTTGAAGAGCAACAAGCTAGGCGCTGGCAATTTGCCCAGACAGAAACCATTAGCCCTTACCAGTTTTCGCTGCATGCGGGGCCATTTCATTTTTGGCAGCAACAAGGTCAACCCAGTTTAGGCCTATATGTCAGACAATCGCAGATGCAGCAGGTTGAGCCACAACAGTTTTTCAGCCGCACTCAAGCCAGCATTGAAAAGCTAGCACAACGTTTAGGGGTTGATTATCCCTTTGGCCAATACAACCAAGTGCTAGTGCCGGTCTCTATTCCATTTGCGACGGAAAGTAGTGCAACTAACTTAGTCAACGAACGCGACTTCTGGCAGCAACAACAACAGCAGTCGCAGCAACCTATATTGAGCGATCTAACCCGCCAGTGGTTCGGTAATTTGGTGGCAATAAAATGGTGGGACCAACAATGGCTCAATGAAAGTATGGCGTTATATATATCGCAGCAGCTAACTGATGATGCTCATCAATCTGCGGTACCACAGCATACTTTTGATAAACAACAGGCCTACAACGAAGACCTACTGGTATCGAGCCATGCATTGCAGCCTAGTGCCATCAACCCTAACTCACCACTTCAACATGTTGATGCCATTACCCAGCAAAAAGGGCTGTCGAGCTTAAAGCAGTTAAACCACTTGATAGGCGATCGGGCTTTCTATCAGGGAATACAAGATTTTCTCACCCAATATCGATTTCAAAGCACGCCGAGTGAATCCTTTCTCGACACTCTAGCAAAAGCCGCTAAAACAGACTTAACGCCTTGGTATCAACAATGGGTCCTTTCCAGCGGCTTGAATACCCTCAAGGCTGAATTTCAATGCAACAACAACCGTATCAGCCGATTTGTACTACATCAAAGTGGCCTTGACTCGCCGCAAGATAACTTTAAGAGTCAAACCGTTAAAATTGGTCTATTCACCAAAGGGCGCAATGCACTGCACCGCAATTCAACCGTGGTTGTTACCTATGATGGCGCCACAACAGATGTTAAGCGCTTAGTTGGCAGCCGCTGCCCAGATCTGGTTTATCCCAATTATCAAGACTGGGGTTACGTCAATGTAGAACTAGACAACAAGTCGCTGCAAACGGCGTTGTTTGAAATTGGTAAGCTGCAAGATGATCAACTCAGAAGCATGTTGTGGCAAGGGTTGTGGAACAGTGTGCTTCAAGGGCAGTTGAGCTTACAGCAGTATTTTGGCGCCATATTTGTCAACTTGCCTAGCGAAACTGAGCCGCAAGTATTGGCCCAAGTACTAAACCAGCTAAAACAAGCCAAAGTGTATCTAGAACAGGTGCAGCCTTTGCATCAACGCTATGCTCGCCAAGCCCTCAATGGGGTTGAGCAGATGAGTTTACGTTTAGCCATGCAAAATAGCGCCAACACGACCCTGCGTGACCTGTGGTTTGAACAGTATATCCATTTCGCAACGAGCCTAAGTGCCCAGCACCATCTCGCTAAACTGCTTAACGGAAAAGAGGGATTTGAGCGGCTGCAATTACCCCAGCAGCAGCGTTGGGGTATCTTGATTCATTTGAGCCGCTACGATTACCCCAACATTAATCGACTACTGAACCAAGAGAGTCAACGAGATAACAGTGATAGCGGTGCAAATTACTTATTGGCCGCTAAAGCTTCACAGCGGCAATCCCAACAAAAACGTCGCTGGCTAAACAAAGTCATGCAACAAACGGCGCCCACAACACCAACTCAATTTGCGCAACTGGCGACGGTAATGCAGCATCTTTACCCTAGTGAGCAAAAAGCCCTCAGCCAAGCAACAGCAGAAGAAAGATTGGCACAACTTGAACAATTAGATAGCCATAGAGATGAGAAATTTATGGCACTGTATAGCCAATACTTACTGCCAATGAGCTGCAGTTATAATGGCAAACAGCGGTTACAAAATACGTTGACGCAACAAGCACAATTATCAACCGTTAGTCAGCGTGGACTCAAGTTAGCCATCCAAGCCGAACAGCAGTGCATTAGTATCAGTGAGCGGATGCTAAAGCATGGCACTTAGGGTAAAGACGATGGTGAAAAAAGCCATTCGTTGGTCAAAGCAACCTAACGTTAAAGGTTGATTTGTCACAGATTTTTTTAAGTAGATGAAAATTAGTGACTTTTGTAACTGGTATAGTCTTTGCTATAGCTTAAGATAACCACAACAAACAAAGTTAACGGCATATCAGAATGAGTTTGATATGAGTTTATAAGAATAGAGAGGGAAAACTATGGGACCATTTGAGATCGCGGCAATTGCCATTATCGGCGCTTTTTCTGTCAGTGCTTACAAGGAATATAATAAACGCCACGCCCACAGTGCAACCAATGCAGAGGTTGAAGCACTACAAGCTGAACTCGAACAGGTAAAACAACGGGTTGCCACGCTAGAAACCATTGTGACCGACAAATCTTATCAACTTGGTAAAGAGATAGACCGCTTATAATCATAGTAAAAAGCCAGCAAATGCTGGCTTTTTCAATAGAGACTGTTTGTTACCTGTTGTGGTTAAACAAATAGCTCTTTAATGTTTTTCAAATCGCCCTTACCTTGAGCAATTTCTTCAGCTGATAACCCTGATACCTCATGAGGGAATACCAACCACTCTTCAGATTCGTGAATAAAGTAATCTGGAGTCATTGGTACCGCGGTATTCTTCGGCTTGTAATACGGACAAGCAATACGTACATCTTGCGGCATATTAAGGCGCATTTGCTCTTCGAGCTTGGCGATTAATGCTTGAATGCTACGACCAGAATCGAACACATCATCGACAATCAATAAGCCATCTGTCGCATTGGCATTTTCGATAATATAGTGCAAACCATGGACTTTGATTTTCTTGCTTTGCTGATTGATTCCATAATAAGAAGAAGTACGCACGGCAATATGATCGGTCTCAACTTTCTTAAAATCAAAAAACTCTTGTACCGCAATACCTATCGGCGCCCCACCACGCCAAATACCAACAATAAACTCAGGGCGAAAACCACTGTCGTATACTTGAGCTGCTAATCGAAAAGAATCTTCAAGTAATTCCTGTGCGGTAATAAAGCGTTTGTCTGACATTGGACCGTCCCCATCTTATTTTATATTTTGGTCAAAGCGAGTTGTTTTAGCGTAAAGCGAGAGTAAGTACCGGCCGCAAAATTCAACCTAGCACTATATGCCACTTGCGAAATGCAAATGCGACATATCTTGTACCTACTGGATTTTGGGGCGCAATTTTATACTAAAACAAGTATAGATGCTGCAGATTTTATGAAAAACTTATGCGGGGAATTGTTAGCTAGCTCACGATATCAACAATCGCATATCGTGAGCTGGATCGGGTTAAAGCAGTGTAATACTTGGATCTCCGGCTTGCGTGACCGCAGTGACTTGCTTGTCCATCGCCTCGCGATAGTCAGTGGCCAATACAGTATCAACATAGTGCCAATCAGCAGAGACTTGTACGTCAGTAAAAGTCACCACCATAAAGCCACGATCGCGCAAATTAGTATATTTAAGCCCATCAACTAAGCCGACAATACCGGCTTCTGTCTGTGCTTGAGCTTCAGCCTCAATACCCAGATAATATTCTAGGCCTGGGGAGGAAACCGAACTAGTAGCAAACTCGACCGCCACCTTATCACCATGACTATCAGTTAACTCATTTGCCCACGCATTGTGCGTATCGCCAGCAATCACCACCAAATTTTTCTGCTGCGACTTAGCGGTAGCTAAAATCACCTCTCGCTCATAGGCATAACCATCCCAAGCATCCAAGTTGTAAGGTATGGCCGGCATCTGCACTAAAGCTATTGCTTCAGGAGTCAATCGGTGCTGATTTTCAACATAAAATGTGTATTCAAAAGTGGTGACTGTTGGATCATTCTGCTCTAGGCGCTGTGCTATCTGCATTAAGGCGACGAGTTCGCCAAACTCAGTGACCGACAGTTGTTGGGTCGCGATAGCAGCGGGCAATAGCATTTGCCCCATCAATACCTGCTGACCCAGTAATTGCCATTTTGCCGTTGAAGTTAACAGCTGTGCTTGTAGCCACTGTAACTGCTCTGCCCCTAACATCGTTCTGTCATTACTGGTGACATCTTGGCCAAAACGCGCCGCATCAATAGCGCCAGTATTCGGGTCTAGATAATCAGCGTAGTCTAGCTGCTTATCTCCGCCTAACAAACGGGTATCTAGCATATGCAGGTCGACAAGATCGCCAAAACTGAACGAGCGGTATATTTCTTGGTGATTGCCTTCTTGCCATGGTCGGATGGGCAACCACTCAAAATAGGCTTGTAAAGCTTGGCTCTTACGTGACTGATAATCCCCTTCGCCTTCATTATGATTTTCAGCGCCATCGAGCCAAGCATCGTTGCAAACTTCATGGTCATCCCAAACGGTAATAAAAGGTAATTTGCCATGCAGTTGCTGCAATGCTGCATCACTTCGGTATTGACCATAGCGAGTACGATAGTCTGCTAGTTCCAGTAATTCACCTTCTGGCAGCACTTGGCGATTTAGTTGCTCGGCGTTTTCGCTGGCATACTCTCCCCTAGCGTACTCATACAAGTAGTCCCCTAAGTGCACAACTGCATCAATATCATCATGTTGCAGTGCCAAATCGTAGACATTGAAATGCCCTGCTGGATAGTTTGCACAGGAAAAGACCGCTAACTTCACTTGCTCTACCTGCCCTTCAGGCAAAGTTGAAGTAATGCCTGTGGGTGACAGCACCTCTGCAACTTTAAAGCGATAATAGTAGGTTGTTCCAGCATTGAGCCCAATGGCATCTACTTTGACAGTGTAATCACGCGCTGCAGTCGTCGTCATTTCACCATTGGTGACCAAATCGGTAAATTCGGCGTCTGTCGCCACTTCCCAGCTCACTGTAACGTCTGCTGCCTGCTCAGGGGTAACACGAGTCCATAAGATAATCGCACTATGACTCGGGTCACCGCTGGCAACACCGTGCAAAAATGAGGCACTAGCGCTAACTTGCTCATCGTCACTGTCACTGCTTGAGCAGCCCATCAAGCCATAAGATATTACCGCAGCACCTGCACCTTTGGCCGACATAGCTAAAAAATCGCGACGAGTTATTATTGTTTTCATTTTGACTCCTTCAATTGAAAAACTCCTATAAAGCCTCTCTTACCGCCTTTTAGAGATGCTAACTTGCTACATTAGCAGGTTATTAATCAACTGGTAAGAGCTCTTACCTATCAAGTGTAAAGTCGGTATATTTCAGCGAGATGAATTGCCTCGCAATTTAAATGCAGCATCTTGTAGGCAATTTCTGTCAATTAAGCTGACATTATGCCGGGCACCTTATTGGTCTAAAACACTGACAATCGAGCCATAATCAACAAAATTGACGCGATATCTAACAACTGTCGTTATAATGAAATCAAACAATATCAACGGAGTGGATTATGAAAGTTAGCGATATTATGAGTGGCGAAGTGGTCAGTATTAGCGATATGGCCACCATTAAAGATGCCCACTTACTGATGCAAAATCGAAGCGTCCGTCACCTCCCCGTGATATCAGAAACCTCAGGCAAACTGGTTGGGGTGCTCACCCATAAAAAGATGATCGCCACCGTGATTAATATGCTCAACCAATATGGTGCTGGTGCGCTAGATCGTAAAGAAAGGAAGACGTTTGTACATGACATTATGGACAGCGATTTTCAAAAGCTAACTGTCGATGAACCGCTCGCTATTGTGGCGCAGTATTTTATTAATAATAAATTGGGGTGTTTGCCAGTCATTGATGACGAACATAACGTAATAGGGATTATCACCTCATCAGATTTTGTAAAACTGTGCGCAAAAATCCTTAATCGATAACCAGGTTTAGCCAACATTTCTAGCTAAATAGTCACTCAGCTGTCGCTTAAAATCGATCGCCCCTAATTCATCCATTGAATTAGGGGCGATCTTGGAGCACAACACGGTTTACAGTGCTGTTGACAATCAGACCTTAATTAAGGGCAATTTGTTGCAACAACACTGGTTATTTCTATATCAATAATTGGTACATCGGCAAAATTGCCAACGGTGTGGGTGTTAACGATACTAATTTGATCAACCACTTCCATACCTTCGACCACTTGTCCAAATACTGCGTAACCATCTGCGCTGGCACTGTAGTCAAGATGTGGATTGTCTAAGGTATTAATGAAAAACTGCGACGTAGCTGAATTGGGGTCATTAGTTCGCGCCATTGCCAATGTTCCACGCTCATTGCTAAGTCCAACATTAGCCTCATTAATAATGGGATCGCGACTTTCTTTCGCCACTAAACCGGCAGTAAAGCCACCCGCTTGCACCACGAAATTATTGATGACTCGATGGAACAAAGTACCGTCGTAAAACCCTTCTTCCACATACTTAATAAAGTTTTCACCAGTAACCGGTGTATTGGTGGTATCAATAGCAAGTGTTAACTGTCCGAGTTCCTCCCCTTCGGCATCAATACTCATCACGAAACACTGATCAGCACTTAATGATGGCGGAGTAGGCGTCGGTGGTGGGGTGGGTGTGGTTCCAGAGTCGCTACTTCCTCCACCACAGGCGGTCAATCCAGATAATATCAGCGCAACAAAGCCGGCTGTAGTCGGTTTAATCATATTGGGTCCTTAACTTCTCAATGAGCAGATGTTAATCCCAAGTAATTAATATAACAACTATTTAACCAACCAATGTTACAAGTTGTCACTATCGGTTAATTTTTAACACGCTGCAGCATATTCATCGCCATTAATGCCACTGCGCCAGCCATTAAGCCAAATAGGGTATTTAACAAACTCGGCGTAATAAATGCCAGCACGGGACCCACTACGACTAAACCTTCAACTAGGGCGGCTATATGATTAATCACTTCACTCACAAGATGTAATCCGTGTGTTAAAATGCCGCCGCCCACCATAAACATTGCAATCGTGCCAATAACCGTTAAACCGCGCATTAAGTAGGGAGCGGCATTGACCAGTTTGGCTCCAAGCCAATGGCCGAAGCGCACACCAACACTGACCCCCTCACGACGGGTGAGAAACAAACCAAAATCGTCTAGCTTAACGATTGCGGCCACTAGGCCATAGACACCTATGGTCATCAATATCGCAATGGCACTGAGGGTAAAGACCTGTGTCGCAAAACTACTCTGTGCCACCACACCTAATGTGATAGCAATAATCTCTGCCGACAGCACGAAATCGGTGCGTATCGCACCGGCAATTTTCTTTTTCTCGAACGCTTGCAAATCTGCCACTGCTTCGGCGAGCTTCTCTGGGTCTATCTCAGCTTTGGTATTTCGATGCTTATAGGAGTGATAAACTTTTTCAAAGCCTTCATAACATAGAAACAGCCCACCAAACATCAATAGCGGAGTGATAGCCCATGGGATAAATGCACTGATTAATAACGCACCGGGTACAAGTATGCACTTATTCTTGAATGAGCCCTTAGCTACCGCCCACACCACAGGTAACTCCCTATCGGCTGACACGCCCGATACCTGTTGAGCATTGAGCGCGAGATCATCACCGAGCACCCCTGCCGTCTTCTTCGCGGCCACTTTGCTCATTAACGCCACATCATCGAGTATCGCTGCAATATCATCGAGCAGCGCTAATAGACTCACACCAGCCATCGCTTTGTCCTTTTAGTTGTGCTGCAAATTACAGCGCAGTCCTTGTCGATCTAATTAATGCCTAAGTTACTCCCCGTATTCATCTATTACCAGTTAAGCTTTGCCGTCGGTTGGCTCACGATTATTCAGACTCGCCGTAAGCAAAGCCGTAAACTTACTCTAAGCACAATCAATTTCTACTGGCGCGTTGGCAACTGTGAATCGCTGATTTTGTGACCCTATTTGGCATAAAATCACACCACGGTAGAGGTAACTCAGGTTATAATAGAGCGATACTTCTCGTTAGGACACAAGCATGACTCAAGATGAAATGAAAAAAGCCGCTGGATGGGCTGCTTTAGATTATGTAGAAAAAGACAGCATTGTTGGTGTAGGCACTGGCTCCACAGTAAATCACTTCATTGACGCGCTGGCGACAATGAAAGCGGATATTGAAGGCGCGGTATCGAGTTCAGAAGCCTCTACCGAGAAGATGAAAGCATTGGGCATCCCAGTTTTTGATCTTAACTCCGTTGATGAGCTGTCGGTATACGTTGATGGCGCCGACGAAATTAATGCTCATATGGACATGATTAAAGGCGGTGGTGCGGCCCTAACCCGAGAAAAAATTGTCGCTGCTGTAGCTGAAAAGTTCGTTTGTATTGTAGACAATACCAAACAGGTCGACATTTTAGGTGAGCTCCCCCTTCCGGTAGAAGTGATCCCAATGGCTCGCTCTTACGTTGCAAGACAGCTAGTTAAGCTTGGTGGCGACCCTGTGTACCGTGAAGGCGTTGTGACCGATAACGGCAACATCATTCTTGATGTGCACAACATGAAAATCATCAATCCCAAACAAACTGAAGAGCAAATCAATCAGATTGTTGGTGTAGTCACCAATGGTTTGTTTGCCCAACGTGGTGCAGATGTACTGCTTGTTGGCAGCCCAGACGGCGTTAAAACCGTTAAGTAAGCCGCTTGAAGCTCAATAAAAAGCGCCGCTGTGTCACAACAACGGCGCTTTTTTACAATTAACAGCTCGCAAGCTACATAGGCACGATCTGCTCGATCATCAACTGCAGTGTTTGTTTACCACGAAACTCATTCACATCGAGCTTATACACCACTTGAGCATGCTGCACGGTCGCATCTGGCCAAGTGTTGAGGTCAACATTAAACGCAATAGCATCGACCATTACTCGACTACACTCCGTTTCTAACACCAGCTTCAAGTGTTTCTCACCCACAATTCGCTGCTGCACGACTCTGAAATGGCCATCAAATAATGGTTCTGGGAATGCTTGCCCCCATGGCCCTGCTTCTCTTATCAGCTCAGCCATTTCAATGCTGAGATCGCTAGCTGTTAGCTCACCATCGCTGAGCAATTCACCGGTCAAGTCCGCTTCATCAAGTAACTCTCTCACGACTTCATCAAACGCTTGGGCAAAGCGGTCAAACTGGCCTTTTTTCAGTGATAAACCCGCCGCCATAGCATGACCACCAAACTTAGTGATCATCCCTGGATGACGACTATTAATCAGCTCCAAGGCATCGCGCATATGCAAACCTTTAATCGAGCGCGCAGAGCCTTTGATTTCATCATCACTGGCCTGTGCAAAAGCAATAACCGGGCGGTGATATTTGTCTTTGATCCTTGAGGCCAAAATACCAATCACCCCTTGATGCCAATCACTTTGATAAAGCGCAATGGCCCAAGGTAGCGCTTGCTCGTCTAGGGACAATGCTTGCAAGCTCTTCAATGCTTCTTGCTGCATATCCGCTTCTAAATCCCGTCGCTCGGCATTGAGTCCATCTAACTCAGCAGCCATGCGTCTTGCTTGCATCATATCGTCACACAGCAGTGTTTCAACGCCTAGCGCCATCTCATCGAGACGTCCAGCGGCATTGAGTCTGGGTCCAACCGCAAAACCAAAGTCGGCTGCAATAATACGCTGCGGGTTGCGTTTAGCCACTTCCAGCAACGCCGTAATACCTGGACGGCATTGCCCAGAGCGAACTCGTTTTAACCCAGCTTGCACCAAAATCCGATTGTTACCATCCAGCGCGACCACATCGGCAACAGTGCCTAGGGCAACCACATCCAACAACTGGCCCAAATTGGGCTTGGCAATCCCCTGTTGTTGATACCAGTTGTATTGCTGCAACTTAGCCCGCACAGCCGACATAAGATAAAAAGCCACACCCACACCGGCAATCGATTTGCTACTAAAGCCACAAGTGTCAATATTGGGGTTCACTATCGCATCGGCATCTGGCAGGGTTTTCCCCGGTAAATGATGGTCGGTGATCACTACCTGCATGCCCAATGCTTTGGCAGCTTTAACACCTTCAATCGATGAGATACCATTGTCGACGGTGATCAATAACTCAGCACCTTGCTGGTAAGCTACATCGACTATCTCAGGGCTGAGGCCATAGCCAAAATCAAAACGATTGGGAATCAAATAACTGACCTGAGTGGCTCCCATCTGCCGTAAAGCTAACATACACACGGTCGTCGATGTCGCCCCATCAGCGTCAAAGTCGCCCATGATCAGGATTTTACGATTGTGCATCAGCGCTTGACAGATAATCTCGCTCGCTTCGCTCAAACCTGCCATTTCATCAGGGGTTAGCAGGTTAGCGAGTGATAACTCACAATCATGAGGTTGGCAGCCGCGTACCGCATAAATTTGCTTAATCAGCCCAGGTAGGTGATGAGGTAAATGACTGTCATTTACAGGGGCGCGGCGGCGAATATTTCGAATCACAGATGCTGAACTCAGTTAACTAATCATTGGCCCGTAGAATAGCATCGCCATCGCGATAACTCACCCCTTAAACCAATCCCTTTAATACCAATCAGCATAAGAATTTGATCTACTCAGCGCGCTTTGGGCAAACTAATTCGAGGCGAATGATTGAAACAATGGTTGTTCCCTTGTGAAATTATTCAACGCAGAAGTAGGCAGCCTAAAACGCGCCAGAATGGCGAGTTTTAGCGATTCTGATGCTGTGTTAACGAGCTTAACCGTAGAATAACTATGCTCTTCACTCGTTGCAAACCACAGGGTCTTGACTGTTCCTGACAGTCATAAGACATTTCCTCCATCCTTGGAGGTCAGATGTGGTGAATGTCATTAATGCTCGACTATAGGGATATAGGAGGTAGGGTAACGCAGGAGCAGTTACCGAGGAGCATTTAAGGACCTTACCTCAGAACCGCTAAACTCTCGCTGAGTGACTAAATGTTTATACTGATTGGTATAAGATGCTATAACGGAGATGAAGACCCTGTTTGGACCTAAAACTAATTTTTGTAGCTACTGGTTCATTAGGCCAATATAAGTCATAAAAAAGGCGAGCTAAGCTCGCCTTTTTTATGGATGTAATCACTAGTTAGTGATTGACTCAACGGTTCTTAATAAAGCCGCTGGCGGCTGGTAGCCTGGCACCATAGTGCCGTCTTCTAGAATAATGGCTGGCGTGCCACTCACACCGAAGCTTTGACCAAGATTGTATTGCTCAGCAATTTTGGCATCACAACTCGCTCGTTGCACGTTGCCGCCAGTTTTTGCTTCTGTCATCGCTTTTAACGGGTCTTTCGCACACCACACAGCTTCCATCTCATCAGCGTTTGCTGATGGCACACCTGCACGTGGGAATGCTAAATAGCGCACGGTAATGCCGAGATCGTTGTACTCATCCATCTCTTGATGCAGCTTACGACAATAACCGCAACTCACGTCGGTAAAAATCGTCACGACATGCTTTTCATTCTTGGCTTTGTAAACCAACATATGCTCTTCAAGTGGCTTCATCATCTCAACGCGAGGCCCGGCCATTGCCGCCTCGGTTAGATTTTTCATGCCTTTATCCATGTCATACATGTTGCCGTGCAAAAGCTTTGAACCATCTTTAGAGATATAAAGCACACCACGATTAGTCAGCGCTTCATACAAACCTGGAATGGCCGACGGTGCGATGCTATGTACATCAACACTTAGTGTATCTGTTAGCTTCTGTTTTAACGCTTGCGTGTCATCGCCTGCACTGCTTGACGCAGCACTTGCTAATGGCGCGACCATCAAACTGACCAATAGCGAAAATGTTCGGGTAAACTTCATCTTATTTCCTGTTATTCAATAGGCCAAAAATCTAAT
This sequence comes from Shewanella waksmanii ATCC BAA-643, assembly GCF_000518805.1. GTDB lineage: Bacteria > Pseudomonadota > Gammaproteobacteria > Enterobacterales > Shewanellaceae > Shewanella > Shewanella waksmanii. The sequence continues at coordinate 79,144 of NZ_JAEH01000010.1, read as the reverse complement.
CCACATAGCATTAGACCCGACAAGTGGCAGAAAAGTTACAGCGTCAACGCCGTTAAAGCAACCATTTGCCCCGGCTTTGAGAATATTTAAAAAATCAAATCAGATAATTCATGACCTAAACCACAAAATCAACCCCGCGGATGATGCTCGCTGTGCATCTGCGCCAAGCGAGCTTTAGCAACATGGGTATAAATTTGAGTGGTCGATAAATCACTGTGGCCCAACAACAACTGCACCACGCGTAAATCTGCACCATGATTGAGTAAATGAGTAGCAAATGCATGTCGCAATGTGTGCGGCGACAAGTGGCTATTGATACCGGCCCGCAGTGCATACAGCTTGATGCGGTGCCAAAAAGTTTGCCGAGTCATCATGGTGCCGCGTTTAGAAGGGAACACAACATCACTTAACTTGCCTTTTAGCAGTTCATTTCTAGCTTCACCTAAATAGGCTTCAACTTCCGTTACCGCTAACTCTCCAATCGGCACTAGGCGCTCTTTGCCCCCTTTACCAACAATCCGCACTAAACCTTGACGCAAGCTAATTTGATCCATTGTTAGCCCAACAAGTTCAGACACCCGTAGTCCACTGGCGTAGAGTAATTCCATCATGGCTTTATCGCGGCATTCGATAGGATCGGCTACCTGTGGCTCAGCCAGTAATGTATCGACATCTTGCTCACTGAGCGAGTCTGGCAGATGACGGGCAAGCTTAGGGGCTTTTATCAATGCGGTGGGGTCAACTTGAATACGCTTGTCCATGATTAAGAACGCGTAAAATCGTCGTAAACTACTGAGTAATCTTGCGCTACTGCTTTTTGCAATGCCGTGCTCAACCCGATAACCGAGATAATCTCTAACATGGCTTTGGTCTGCGTCGCGCATCAATACTCCATGCTTCTGCCCGTATAGGTCATAGCCTTGTAAGTCAGTGCGATAGGCGGCAAGCGTGTTATCGCTGAGCCCTTTTTGCGCCCATAACTGGTCCAAAAAAATCTCAATAAGGGGGTCGGCTTGATAAGCTGATTTGTCCATGGACGCTAGTTTCCCATATAAAAAACGGCGCAAACTGCTATGAGTCTGCGCCGTTATACTAACTTAGCTTAATCGCTCGCTTCAATATGCTCGAATGTTAACTCGCGGCAACTTGGGCATTATTAGGTTTTATAAATAAACACACCACTATGGTTACTGCTGTCGGAAGCAACCATGCCATGCCTTCATTATGCAGTGGCATAAACTCAAACAAACTCATGTCGGCACCCGCAGCTTTCAGTCCATCAATGATACCAAATACCAATGCGACACTGAGCACGAGTCGATGTGAAAATGCAGGTTTAGGAAACTTCTCCGTTAAGTAAGTCACCGCTACTAGTGCGATAGCAACAGGGTAAATGGTCACTAACACAGGAATACTGATACTAATTAGCTGTGCAAGTCCCACGTTCGCCACCGTGGCACAAATCACACTCATTACCACAACCAACAATTTATAAGATAGGGTCGGGATAAGCTCATTGAAATACTCAGCACAAGCTGTCACTAGGCCGACAACTGTGGTCAAACAAGCCAGTGTCACTACCATTGCCAGCAATACTTGGCCTGCAGCACCAAACTCATGATTGACATAGTTAGTTAAAATCACTCCGCCATTATCTGCACCCGCAGCAAAATCTCCCGCTGTCGAGCCTAAGTAGAATAGCGACACATAAACGAAAGCCAATCCACCGGCAGCAATTAACGCGGCACGAATGAGGTACTTAGTTTGCTCTTTAGGTTCATTGACGCCTTTCTTACGCAAGATATCGATAATCAACATACCGAAAATCAATGAAGCCAAGGTATCCATGGTGTTATAGCCTTCCAAAATACCTTTGGTTAGCGGGCTAGTTTGATAATCACCCACCGCATCACTCACGCCAGAACCTGGCACTAACACAACTGAAACCGCAAGACCTACCAATAGGAATATCAATACTGGTGTCAGCACTTTACCGACGTTATCAAGTAGCTTGCCAGGATAAAGCGACAAGACTAACGCAATGCCAAAAAAGGCTAAGGTATAAATCAATTGCGAGGTATTGAGCTCAATGGCCCCAATGGCAAAAGTCGCACTGCCATCTATAAATGGTTTAAAGCCCATTTCGTAGGCAACCAGCCCGGCACGAGGCGCAGCAAACGCTGGGCCAATAATAATATAGATAGCGACGGCTAACGCTGTTGCAGCGAAAGCGGGCAACAACGCCATCACTTTACCATTGGCCTTTGCCACGGCAATCAAAGTGATTAACGGTAATGTCACCGCGGTAATAAGAAAGCCAATCATGGCTAAAGTGATATTTTCGCCAGCTAAATAGCCGGCTAAAGGTGGAAAAATTAAATTACCCGCACCAAGAAAAAAGGCAAAGGTCATAAACCCTAACCCTACGGTATCTGCCAAGCCCATCTTATTATTCTGCACGCGCTGCCCCATTATTTCTGCTTGTGTGTTTTGCTCTGTATTATTTCGCCTTATGGCACCATAAAAGAGATTATTATAACGGCGTGTAAATTTAGAATTACACTTTTCTCTGGTAAACATGGCCTGATAACGGCGACTTTTTGAACTACAGCAGAATTAACCAACGCTAACCATGCTCTCAAACTGCTTTACCTATTACATTTGCGCTTCAAACTGGCAAATGCGCCCCTACTATTAGCAAACTGGTAAAAATTTAACAAGCAAGGGCGTAGCATTCCGCCCAATCAACACCAAAAATCTTACAGACAAAAAACACAACCCCTACAATTATTACAACCAAGCACAATACACAGTAGCAGCATCATCTAGACAACATCGAAACAACAGCTAACAGCACGAGCCACAATGCAGTACACTGAGCCGGTTGTTAACTCTTAACTTTGTGTAGCGCGTTATGGCATTTACTTTCCAACAGTTTCATATTGATGATCACGGGTGTGGTATGCCCGTTAGCACCGACGGCGTGATTTTAGGTGCCTGGGCAAAGCTAGTGAATGCTAAACATATTCTTGATATTGGCGCCGGCTCAGGCTTACTCAGTTTAATGGCGGCTCAGCGCAGTCAGGGGCAAATTACCGCCGTTGAAATTGATAGCGTAGCGGCCAAAGCTTGTCAGTCAAATTTCAGCCAATCGCCATGGCAAAACAGGTTAAAGGTCCACCATGGCTGTATTTCTACATTGCCATATTCACTTTTATTTGATCACATCATCTGTAATCCACCCTATTTTAATCATGGTCCACGAGCACAATGCGACAAGCGAGCCCAAGCGCGCCACACTCAGACATTGTCATTTAATGATCTTTGCCAACACATAGAGCAACGACTACAGCCCACAGGTAATGCCTCAGTCATCATTCCAAGCCAAAGTTTGATCGACTTTGAACAAGCAGCAAAACAACGTCAGTTACACATAAGGTTACGCACCGATGTTGCCAGTACCTTAAATAAACCCGCAGCTCGCCACTTGCTGATGCTAAGCAAATCTTTCTGCAACACTGTGCCAGACAGCACGCCAGAGACATTAGTTATCCGCGATAACAACAACCAGTACACGGCAGCGATGGTCGCCCTAACCAAGGCTTTCTATTTAAATCTTTGATCCTCGCTATACTTTAGTTTTTACGTGACACGCAAAAGCGCGCAAGCGCCTAGCGCTTATAGTGATGAAGCGCTATAATGTCGCGCTATTTTTTACTGAGATGCAGCGCATGCTATTTGAAGATTTTCAACTTGATCCAACGCTACTTGAATCGTTAAAAGCGATGGGGCACAAAACCCCAACCTCGATTCAGCAACAAACAATTCCATTGGCGATGGAGCAACAAGATATTCTCGCTAGAGCGCCGACAGGAACAGGCAAGACAGCCAGCTTCTTGCTACCAGCGCTGCAACACATCATTGACTTCCCACGTCGATTTTCTGGCCATGCAAGAGTGTTGATATTAACCCCCACTCGCGAACTTGCCAGCCAGGTACACCGTTATGCTTCCCATCTGGCAACGGGACTCAATTTAGATATAGGCATTGTTACTGGCGGCGTCCCATACGCACCGCAAGAGAAAGCCTTGAAAGAAAACATCGATATCTTGGTGGCAACACCTGGACGTTTGATGGAATACCTAGACAAAGACCTGTTTGATGCACAATCGGTTGAAATGCTCATTATTGATGAAGCTGATCGCATGCTAGATATGGGCTTCTCATCTGTGGTACAAGCGATTGCGATTCAAGCTCAGGGCCGCAAGCAAAACATGTTATTTTCTGCCACCCTTGAAGGCGGTGGAGTCACGCGATTTGCCAAAGAGTTGTTAACCGATCCTGTGACTATTGAAACTCAGCCTCCTCGCAGCGAAAAAGCTAAAATCCATCAGTGGATCCATTTAGCCGATGACAAAAACCACAAGTATGCCTTGCTTTGTCATATTTTGCGCCGTGAAGAAGTCAAACGTGCAGTCGTGTTTGTCAAAACCCGCGAAGTGGTTGCCAGCTTGGAGGGACAGCTCAATAAGGCCGGTATCAGCTGTGCATTCATGCGTGGAGATATGGAACAAAAAGCGCGTTTTCAGGCGTTAGGTCGATTCACCAAAGGCGAAGTGAGCGTGTTGTTAGCCACAGATGTCGCGGCCCGTGGTATCGATGTTGACGATATTACCCATGTGATCAATTACGATATGCCTCGCTCTGCCGATGCTTATGTCCATCGTATTGGCCGTACAGGTCGTGCTGGTAACAAAGGCACCGCCATCTCTCTAGCTGAAGCGCATGATATGCGCATCGTTGCAAAAATTGAGCGTTATATCGAACAGCCGCTTAAACGTCGTATTATTGAAGAGCTACGTCCAAAACACAAAGAAGCCCGTCCGCCTTCAAAAAAGAAAGTGAAAGCATCAGACAGTAAAAAGGTTAACAAGAAGTTTAAAGCGAAGAAAAAGAAAAAATAGTTCTGTCATTGCTGATTAAAATTCAAACAAAGCCACCCATCACTCGGTGGCTTTGTTATTTTAAGCCGTCGACATATATCCATTAGAATTAAAAATGGATCAACTCAACGTGATTTCTAGCACGCTGACTCTACCCTAACAATGAGCACAAGCATTACTCTTTTTTAAGCTTTTCAAGAGGAAGCCAGTTGTCATAAGTCACCCCCAAAAGCGCGTTTTAGCCCCAATATGCGCAGCTGGCTCAGTTGAATCAGCTCCTATGCAGCCTGTTCTATGAACAACTCTCCTCACGCAAAGTCACAAAGTCTTTATACTAGTGAGCATTACTTAAGAATATTAATTATTCGCCATCTCAATTAAATAAGTAATTCAGAAACATTTTATTTACAAAAATAGTTTTCACAGCCTGCAACACTCTGGTAATTTATAGGGTAGAAAAATTAAGCATGGACTTGCGTGAATATAATGTTAAAAAAAATCCTACGTAGAATCTCACCTCTTCTCATTCTTGTGGTATTTATCGGTTTAGCTAGCGCTTTGCTTAGTACTCAACAAGCACCTGAACAAAAAGAGCAGCAAACCCCAGTACCGATTGTTGATGTGACTCAAGTCAGTGCCCAAACACTCTCATTAAACTTACCCTCATACGGTGTCGTGACTCCAAAATATAAAACTCAATTGGTCACCGAAGTCCAAGGCCGTATGTTAGAAATTTCCAATAAGTTTGTCGCTGGCGGCGTGGTAAAGCAAGGTGATGTTTTGGCAGTCATTGAGCCGTCAGACTACGAGGCCGATTTTATGCAAGCTGAGGCCAGCTTAGCCCAAGCACAAGCGTCACTTGAAGAAGAGATGGCCAAAGGCGAAGTCGCTAAAATCGACTGGCAGGGATATGACGGTGGCGTGCCACCAGAACTCGGTTTGCGGGTACCGCAACTTAAAAAAGAACAAGCCAATGTTAAATTTGCCCAAGCTGCGCTGGCTCGTGCACAACGTAATTTAGAGCGCACCACTATCCGCGCACCATTTGATGGCATTATTAAGTCTCGCAATGTCGATTTAGGCCAATATGTCACCTTAGGTACCAACCTCGGTGAACTGTATGATACCCATATCGCAGAAATACGCTTACCACTAGCAAACAATGATCTCGCTTACTTAGAGTCGGTTGATAATCCCGATACTCAAGTGACCCTCAGTGCAGAGCTCGCCGGTAAAGTGGTCACTTGGCAAGGGAATATCATTCGCAGCGAAGGCGTCATTGATGCCGAAAACCGTATGGTGTATCTGGTCGCAGAAATTAAAGACCCCTATTTAAGAAACAACAAAGTCGATGGCCAATTGCCACTCAAATATGGCAGCTTTGTCACCGCAGTGATTAAAGGTCGTACGGTTGATGGAATCGTCAAGTTACCTCGCCACATCGTCCGCAATGGCAATGTCGCTGTCGTTGGTGCTGACAGCACAGTGGAAATACGTCCAGTCAATGTGGTTCGCACTGACATCGAGTTTGTCTATATTAAAGACAGCCTTAAAGATGGTGAGCGAATTTCAGTTACCAACATCAATACCATTACCAATGGTCAGTTAGTCAAAGTGATTGGTGAGACTTCAAGTCAAAGTCAAGACGACACATCAACTGGCACCTTAGTCGCAGCAGGTGAGCAGTAATGGAGAAACAAACAGGAATCATTGCCTGGTTCGCCCGCAATAACGTCGCTTCTAATCTACTAATGTGGCTGATTTTGGTAGGCGGCTTATTTAGCACCTTCATGATAAACAAAGAGGTTTTCCCCACCTTCGAGCTCAACTACTTACGTATTTCGGTCGCCTACCCTGGCGCCGCACCGCAAGAGATTGAGGAAGGCATTACCATTAAAATTGAAGAATCCATTCAAGACATTAGTGGCATTAAGAAAGTCACCTCTGTCGCGAGTGAAGGCTTTGGCAATGTCACCATAGAAGTGGAAGATGGCTTTGATCCTCAAGATATTCTCGATGAAGTTAAGCTGCGCATTGATGCTATATCTACCTTCCCAGATAACATTGAAAAGCCCAATATCTTTCGCATCAAGCCCGAGAACAACGTAGTTTGGGTCTCTGTGTACGGTGATATCAGTCTGTATGAGATGAAAGAACTGGCAAAAGATATTCGCGAAGATCTTACCCAGCTTCCGTCTGTGACCCGCGCGCAAGTAACTGGTGTACGCGAATATGAAATTGGCATTGAACTATCGGAAGATAAATTACGTGAATATGGATTGTCGTTCGAGCAAGTAGCCCAAGCAGTGCGCGCCTCATCTATTGACTTACCCGGTGGTTCAATTCGCGCCCAAGATGGCGACATACTGCTGCGTACCAAAGGCCAAGCCTACACTGGTGATGACTTCTCGCAAATAGTGGTCAGTACTCGTCCTGACGGTAGTCGTATTATGCTGCCGCAGGTCGCCACCATTAAGGATGATTTTGAGGAACGGCTTGAATACACCCGCTTTAATGGTCACCCTGCAGCGATCATTGAAGTTTTAAGTGTGGACGATCAAAACGCGTTAGCCATCTCCGAAGAGGTCAAAGACTATATTGCTAATCAGCAAGAGTTTTTACCAACGGGTGCTAAGCTCGATACTTGGGGGGATTTAACTCACTACCTTAAAGGTCGACTGAACATGATGCTGTCTAACATGTTCTACGGCGCCCTATTAGTCTTTATTATTCTGGCATTGTTCCTTGAACTGAAGCTGGCGTTCTGGGTGATGGTAGGCCTACCGGTTTGTTTCTTAGGCGCCATGTTGCTCATGCCTATGGAACCGTTTTCGTTGTCGATAAACATGTTAACCCTATTTGCCTTTATTCTGGTGCTGGGGATAGTGGTCGATGACGCCATTGTTATTGGTGAAAGCGCTTATAGTGAAATAGAACGCCATGGTCACTCATTGGAAAATGTCGTTAAAGGCGCCAAAAAGGTCGCCATGCCGGCCACCTTTGGGGTACTGACGACCATTGCGGCCTTTATGCCCATGCTCATGGTTTCAGGGCCGATGGCAATTATCTGGAAATCTATCGGTTTGGTGGTCATTCTGTGTTTGGCCTTTTCACTCGTTGAGTCCAAACTTATTTTGCCTGCCCATTTGGCTCATATGCGTCCTAAGCAACCTAATCCCAATCCCAATGCATTTGTACGTTTTAAAATTGCGCTCAACGCTAAACTGCAGCACTTTATCCACAATCAGTATCGGCAGTTTTTGCAGTATTGCATAAAGCAGCGCTACAACGTGGTGGCCACTTTTATTGGCGTCCTAATTTTGTCCATCGCTTTAGTGATGAGTGGTAAAGTTCGCTGGGTATTTTTCCCGGATATTCCGTCAGACTTTATTCAAGTCAATCTTGAAATGGATGTGGGCAGTTCTGAGGCCAATACCCTCAAAACCGTTAAAGAAATTGAAGATGCGCTGTATACCATGAACAATGATATGGAGCAGAAATACGGTGCACCAGTGGTACAGCACAGCTTTATTAATATGGGTTCGCGTACATCAGCCTTTATATTTGCCGAGCTAACTAAGGGCGAAGATCGAGAAGTTGATGGTAATACTATCGCTACGGCATGGCGCGAAGCCCTGCCGGAATTGATTGCAGTAAAAAAACTCAACATTAACTCCAGTACCAATGAGGGTGGCGGTGACATCTCCTTTAGATTGACCTCAGGCAACCTAGAGCAATTAAGCCAAGCCTCAACAGAGCTAAAGCAAAAACTAAAAACCTATGAAGGTGTATATGACATTTCCGATAACTTCTCATCTGGAAGTCATGAAATTAGATTGGATATTAAGCCTGAGGCCGAAGCATTAGGCTTAACCTTATCCGATCTTGCTAGCCAAGTTCGCTATGGTTTTTACGGCTTTGAAGCACAACGCATATTGCGCAATAAAGAAGAAGTCAAAGTGATGGTACGCTACCCGCTAGAACAGCGCCGTACCATTGGTCATCTCGAAAATATGATGATCCGCACGCCACAAGGCGTGTCTGTACCCTTCTCTAGTGTGGCCAGTATTGAGATGGGCGATTCATACTCCTCCATTACTCGTGTAGACGGTCGCCGTGCTATCACTATATCGGCGACAGCGAACACCAACATTGTTGAGCCCTCTAAAGTCGTTGCTGAAATTCAAGAAGATTTCTTGCCTTACTTAGAAGCGCAATATCCACAGATTTCAACCAGCTTAGATGGCGGCAGCGCTGATGAACAAACGGCAATGGTGGGGCTTATTCAAGGCTTCTTCTTTGCCATGTTCACCATTTATGCACTAATGGCGATTCCGTTAAAGAGCTACAGTCAGCCACTGATTATCATGTCGGTTATTCCGTTTGGTATGATTGGCGCCTTATTTGGCCACTTCATCTTGGGCTTATCGATGAGCGTGCTGAGCTTGTGTGGTATCGTCGCGCTAGCAGGAGTTGTCGTCAATGACTCATTGATTTTAGTCGACTTTGTCAACAAAGCACGGGCTGAGGGACACTCAATCACCCAAGCTGCAATCGATTCTGGTTGTCATCGTTTTAGGGCAATCATTCTGACTTCGATGACCACCTTTGTAGGCCTAGTGCCGATCATTATGGAAAAGAGCTTACAAGCACAAATTGTGATTCCCATGGCAACATCACTGGCATTTGGTATTGTATTCTCAACCGTAGTGACACTGATTTTAGTCCCGCTGCTGTATATCATCTTGGATGACTTTAGGCGTACCGCAAGCCGCTTCTTCCACTGGTGGTGGCAGCCTAAGAGCGCAGTTAGCTCGAAGTAGCATCTGTAAAAGGGAGGCCTAGCCTCCCTTTTTGATCTAAGCAACATTTTCATTGACCACTTTGACGTAAACTAAGCGCAAGCTTCTTTTGGACTGCGACTATGACTGCCACCTTAGTTTACGACATTCGTCAATCACGCTATCTCAATATCACCGGACGATGCACGCTACGCTGCCAGTTTTGCCCAAAACACAACGGCAGTAAGCAAGTACATCAATACCAGCTTGATCTAAAACATCAGCCCACAGCAGAGGAAGTCATTGCCTTACTTGGTGAGGTTAAAGACTATGACGAATACGTATTTTGTGGCTATGGTGAACCCACTCTTAACTTAACAACCTTACTCAAGGTAGCTGCCGAGATAAAACACCGAGGCGGTAAGGTCAGGGTCAATACCGACGGGCTCGGTAATCTGTTTCATCGGCGCAATATCTTGCCTGAGCTGGCCGAGGTAGTCGATGCCTTGTCTATTTCACTTAATGCCGATACCGAAACTTGGTATAACCACCATTGCCAACCTAAGTTAAAAGGAGCTTACCAAGCACTGCATCAGTTTATCGCCCTCGCGCCGCGCTATATTAAACAGGTGCAAGTTTCAGCCATTGACGGTCTTGAAGGGGTAGATATCAACGCCTGCCAAACCCAAGTTGAAGCCGCAGGCGCAGACTTTAAACCCAGAACCCTCGGTATTGTGGGTTAATAAATAGCTGCGAGTACAAACGGGTCGAAACTCGCGCAGCTAATTATCTCAACTGACCAAGACAATCCCTAAGTTAGCAATAGGTTAGTCAGCTGTAACTAACGGTGTTGTTGGGTATAATTCGTGCTAACATACGCCCATGATTCATATAGGCAATTGAATGTACGCTGCATGTTAACCCCAAAAATACCACAACTGATCCCCGCCCAAGGCATTCATTGGTCAACTCAACGCGTTGTGGCAGTCGTTACCCAAATATCAATACTAATCATTGCCATGATTTTATTAAGTAATGTGGTTATCACTCTGGGTGAGCGTCGCTTGCAAGAAGACTGGGCTGCGCAGCGTTATAGCGAACTGCAAGCCGTAGGCAGTTTGATTGCCGATAAAGTATCATTTCAACAATTTCGCACCCAAATGTTCGCTAAGTCTGAACTGCTTAATCGCTACCTCAATATCCCCAGCGAAGTCAGACAACTGAAACTTGAGCAAAACTGGGATGTGATAACCAGTAATATTCCAGAGCTATTGGATATCGCCCTCTTTGACCCCCAAGGAAAATTTAAATTCTCAACCACCGAAAATTTTAGCCATGAGCCGCTGCCCCCAGCGTTACTCGGTGGTTCTCGCAATATGGGCGGCAATGAAATATATACCTCTGCGCTGGAATTTACCCCCATCAATGGCAAACTTGAACCTTACATGTATCAGCTCGCTTGGCTCGAAAATCCTGATCAAAGTATCCGTGGTTATTTGGTCACGTATAACTCTATGTCGCGGATGTTAAAAAGCATTAAACCTGCATACTCCAGTACCGAATCGCCGTTGTTAATGTTAGATACCCAAGGTTTGCTGTATGCGGGCGCAGAAAAGAAACCAACAATCAAACGTATTCCTGACACCATGGGCGGCAGTCTCAAACAAACTTACCCAGCGTTATGGCGTAAAATGGCCATGAGTAATTTTGGCCAGTTCCATGGTGATGACGCCACCTTTGTCTATTTAAAAGTTGAACTGGCAACCCAGTATGAGGCAAGAAGAGAGTATTTCCTCGTGTCTTATGTGCGCAATGATGATATTGCCGCCAATTTTTCAGAGTGGCGTAACATATTAATCACGGTAGGTATCGCCCTCACCACATTAGCCTCATTGTTGATTTTATTGAGCCATTTCTACCGATTAGAGCAGCGTTCACGACAATACAGTGCGCAATTAGCAAGCCGGTTATTTGGTCTAGATGGCGGCTGCTTGATTGTCAATGACACCCACCGGGTCATTAGCGCCAATGAGCAAGCAGCCCATATACTTTCAAGTCCGATCGATGAGCTAAAAGAGCGCAGCCTGCAACGTATTTTGCAGTTAGAGGATGAGCAATTTGAGCAAGTATTGTCTCATCTAAAGGAGCACAGTTATTGGTCTTCTGAGTTAGCCGATCCTGATGCCAACGCGCCCAAGCTTCGCGTGGTGATAAAGTCTGAAACTGATAACCATTTTAACCCTTATTTACTTGTGTCGTTTGAAGACATCACGGTTTTAAAGCAAACCCAGCACAAGGCTCATCTCAATGAATTACTCAACGACAATGCCGTTGCCACAGCGCTTATCCAAGCCGATGGCAGCTTAGAGATGGCAAATGGTGCCTTCCAATCACTAATGTCGATCACACCTGAACAACAAGTTAATCTGATTAAACTGCTCAACAATGACCTCGGTGAACAGTGGTCAAGTATTTGTCAGCAAATCATGTTGCAAGGTCAATGGCAGGGTAAATTACTATGTGAAGCGCCCCAGTTGGACAATCACTGCGTACAAGCCACACTCAAGGGGCACTTAGATAACGCGGGCGATATTGAGTATATCGTTTGTACACTTGAGCGAGCGATAGACAAGGAGCCGCAAGCTGAGCAAGGCAATCTTAAGCCTCATCGCAGTACAATTTTAACCAACTTACGCGACTTAGATAATTACTTTACCTCTTTGTCGCCATTCAACCGCGATAGTTCAAGTTTAGTGCTAATGGATATTACCGCTGAAGGTATGCTTAGCCACATGAGTGATATTGGTCAATTAGAAAGTCGCCAAAAAGAAGTTGAGCTGCACCTCCTCAAAGGGCTGCCGATGCCTTATCAAATGTCCCATTGGCAACTCGGTAAGCTGATTATTATCTTACCTAACACCAGCGCCGATAACGCCCATCAATTTGCAGTAAAGTCACTTAATGATCTCAATGACATTGGTCTTGGCAGTGGCATTTGTATGGGGATTGCCGCTTACCAACAAGGGCAAAGCTTAGAGCTATTTTTAAGTAATGCTGAAGTCGCGCTTAAGCGCGCGAAACAAATTGGCGAACAGAACATTTGCCAAGCCTTTACTCGCCAAAGCTAATTGCGACCGCGCCAGCACAAAGCTGGCGCAATCACCTTCTTGTGTTGTTTGCCTCACTAAGTACTTAAAATGCGCTGTTAGTGATGCTACTTTTCTGCTTTTAATACTAAAAATTAGAGTAGAAATACAAATTAAAAAATTCTGTGCTAACGTTAATGCTATCGAGATGTGCAATCTCACCTAGATGGAGCTTAGGTATGTCGATAGAATTAAATCAAAATGAAGCAGTGATAAAGCGGGCCAATGCAGGGCTGCAATCGGTATCGGGCAGCGTGCCCATTCAAAATGGTGATTTACAGCTCACCGATCAACGTTTAATTCTAAAAGTATTTCACCAAGACAGGCAACAACAAGTCATTGAGGTTCACTTGTCTTCTATCGCTCACCTAGAAAAAGGCTGGACTAAGATTCTAGGGATTATTCCAATTATGCACAATGCGCTGATTGTACATCGCCATGATGCCAGCACGCTTAATTTAAGCGTTGCCCAGGTCGATGACTGGCTTAATGCCATTGATGAACAAGCAGCACAATTTATCTAGCGCCGTTAATTGCGCTATATAAATCTAAATATCATCCATAGGGTTAACGCCACTGGGCAGTTCACTTTGGCTAATATCGACAATAGTGGAACGATTCATGGTGATTTTGTAGCGAGCATATTGCGGCTCACCTTTGCCCTCTCTTAAGGACAAAATCAGGTTAATTTGATAACGCCGCTCCACCGAATCGGAGGCAATTCTGCCTTCATGCTCGCGATAAATCTTCGCTTTTCCCCGCTCCAAATAGCGGGCAAACGGTGCAAGGCTTAGGTTGACCTGCTCTTGAATGGTTGAATAGCCCGCTAATAACTCTTTGTGGGCAACCCGAGTATGCAAACCATAATGCAGCACCTCAGCATCCAACTTATTCTGCCGATGACGACGCTTTAGAATGCGCTGTATTACCGCTGGTAACTCTTTACTCTTTACAAACTCAATCCAAATTAATTGCTTGGCAACGGTTGCTTGACTGGTGGTATCGGTCAAAACCCGGCTCCAGCGCGGGCGTCCCTTTTGTATCCAGCGCCACAGCGCATTGCGGATGTCATCCTTAAAAATCTCACGAAAACCATATATCACAGCCAGTGTGAGTACCAATGCTATCGTCAGTCCACTAAACACACCCTGCGCTTTGATGATCAATGCCGAAACAACCAGCATGACCATCGCTGTAGCAAAACCTGTGGTGAGCTTCTTTAACCCAACGCCTAACGTTTTTAAGTCTTCTTTTAATACCACACCCTGCTGGATAAGCCGGCGTAGTAACAACATTTTGTTAGAGATACGATTGGGCTCGTCGATGGTTTGCTGCGAATTATAATTCAGCTTGTGTCTATGCTCACTTTCACTTCGACAAAATGCAATAACCGCTTCGGTAACTTCACTGTAGTCACTGCTTCTTGGCGCATGGGATAGTAATTTCAGTAGCCGTTGCTCACACAGCCAAGACAGGTAATTATCTGCGTTTTCAAAGTAAGATTTCCACTTTTCATCACTCGGTTCATTGCGGCGAAACTTCTTCATTAACTGCTCGATGATATCTCGCAGCTCAGCTAATGCAGGGTAAAACTCGTTTACATCTTCAACCTGCGATAACTCCTTGCTATCGGTTTCGATAGCAACCGCAAACTGGTATGCAAACAAGTTTAGATAAAGACGAAACTCTTCAACGGTACGCTTTTTCTGGCTAATAAAACGGCTTTGTACGAGGGGAAGATGTAAACCTGATGAATAGTATGAGCGGCGGCCGCTTATCGCTGAGTGATAATACTCTTCTTCGTCAATACTATGCGGACCAATTCCCATCTCTTTGGGTAAAAATAGGTATAAATCCAAACGACGATTGTCACCCACCTTCATCTGATGGATAAACTTGATAGATAAGGACTCTTCTTGCTTGACGGTAACTTTAGACACAGGCCTCCTAACGATTAGCCAACGACTTAAAGTTATTTTATCTCAAAAAAGGCATTTCACTAAGCCTTAAAATGAACTTGTCATCTCGGGCGCTCGCAGCGGCAACACCATTGAGCTAACTTTTGACTTGCTCGGTGAACATAGACTAATTATGACATACCCAGATTGACTCACCAGGCAACAATTGAATGATGCTATAGCCCTGCTTAGGATCAGTGACTAGCACCCTGATGTCGACCTCTATTTCACTGTCATCCACCATACGTTCACTACTAAAATCGATAATATTTTTCATATATGGTGGTATATACATAGAGGACAAATCGATATTAAACTGGCCCTCATTAAGTGTCGCTTTATAGGTCATATCACCATATTGTAGCTGCGTTAACATCCCATCAAGGGTGATTTCACCTATCACCTCCCCGTCAGTGAGAAATTGATAGTCCATACTGAACTCATCCGCAAGGCTTTTAATCTCTAAACCAATCTGCAAATCTGTCTCTGTGGCGGCGATATAGGCATCAGCCTGGCACTGCAAAAAGATTTGGTCTTTATCATACAGATAAACATAGTGACCAAATGCAATCAGAGCGACTGAAAAAAGAACAATAAACCTCGGCGCATAGCGGCGCTTTTTAGCTGCAATGGTAGGCATAATATTAGCTGCAAATACCCTGACGGACTAACCACTGAGTATCAATAAATGCAAAGCTCTTTTCATCAGAATAGGCTTTGACATTTTTCACCTCTCTTTGGCCATTAATATCGCGAGTTAATACAATACTCATCAGTTTGTCACTGGTTGAGCGAGAGACATAGACCTCCTGCCACAATACCCTTTTGCATTGCGCCATCATCAAATCAAACTTATTAACACTGGCGTTGATGGCATGCTCACCAGCATTAATCATGATTGGATAATATTCTACCTGACCACTAGGAGTCGCCACTTGATAACCTTCAACTTGCTGAATAGTCGGTGTCGGCTCAAAAATTGAGTAGATAAAAATCAGCAATAGCATCAGTTGCGCCATCAAAATACCGTACTGTTTATTGCTAATGGTACGGTGTGGGCCTAAGCCATTGAGGTTAACTTTTGCCTTATTGATACGCTTAAGTAGCATGAAGCCCTGATCATCAACGGCCACTAACAACTCAGAGGAACTGCCAAGAAAAAACCGTATACGTTCAATTGCCGCCGTGAGTACTTCTTTAGTTTGGGCATTTTCTGGCAATTGTTGCATTAGCTGCTGAATCGATAGCACTTGGCCACGGTGCTGGGTCAATAGTGTGACAACGTTAAACTCCACCACTGGCATTTTCCAGCTGGTGTCATTCTCGTGATTGGTCAGGGTCGTTTGAGAGGTATCAAACCAACAACAACCTATCTGCATGGTATGGTACCTTCAAAGTAGATAAACGTAGAGCTAGTCTAGCTTTCCTAGACAATAGAGTCTGTGATCGACATGTACATCGATGGCCCAAAATAACGTTTTGTGAAGCGCTGCACAGTTCATTACGCTCAAAAAAATCTTTAAGCAACAACCTGCTAACCTAAAAACAAGTTAAAACCAAATCGAACAACAAGTGCAACAAAGCGTATCCATTGTGGTCAATTGAGTAAGCAAACACCGATCTATAAGCATAAAAAAAGTGCCTAAAGGCACTTTTTAGAAAAATTAACTGTATGACTTAGAATGAGTACAGCAAAGTCATATTAGTTTCGGTATCGGTACTCTCTTTGCCATCAAGTGGGGTATCGTTATAGCGCACAATAACAGCAAACTTCATTGCTAACGCGCCCACAATATTAGCGGTAATAAATGTTTCAGAGCGACCTTCAAACGTATCACCAACATCAGCAACGAACATCTGGCCAAACTTCGAACTTTCAGTAATTTGAGTTTCGAAATTTAACACGCCATGGGCAACCCAACTGTCTTCGGTGTCATAGCCTTTATCAGCCGCATTTTCATCATCGAGACGCTTGTATTTATAACCTGGACCGATTTCGACATTAAAACGCGTGCTTTCTGTATCAATGAACTTATAACCATAACCAGAAGAAGCGGTCGTGGTAGAATCAAAACCTGTAAATGGGTCAATTTCATGGTTAGCATTGATGAACAGATAACTTTTCTCATCAAACTTATAATCAGCCTGAATTAAACCGAAATAACGCTTACCGGTTTCAACACCTGAATCCTCTTTATATAAAGCTTCCAAAAGGTATTGGTTTTCCCAATTACCTAATTCGTGCTTCATATCTAAACGCCCTTTTACTGAGGTCGTTTCAGTGTTACCGGTAGTTAAAGTTGCACCTAATTCAGCGTCACCACCGAATATTTTGTCACCTTCAACAAAATCCGCACCAGCTTGCGCCCCAAAAGGCACTGCTAACGTTATCGCCGTCGCGATTAGCAATCTTTTCATTATTAACCCCATTAAGTATCAACACTTCCCCTAAAAAATTGGCGCAATATTAACACTCAGCCAACAGATTGCAAGAATCCGCTACATCTGGACGAATATATCCGTTTGCATACTTTCATTGATCGGGGTTAGCACGTTAAATCAGGTACTACGGTTGTTCTGCTAACACATTCAACTGCACTGCCAACGCCTGCAACCCAGTACAGCTCGACACAAAAAAGCCCTCAACCGAGGGCTTTATTTACCAACAGTTAATCGATAACTAGTTGATTTGTGGGTCAAGCTCACCGGCTTGGTAAGCCTTATACATAGCCTGTAATGACTTAGGCTTGATTTTCGAGCCCATACCCGCACAACCGAAGGCTTCATAACGGGTAGTACAGATATCTGCCATCGCTTCCATTGACGCTTTTAGGAATTTACGTGGATCGAACTCTGTTGGATTTTCTGCTAGGAATTTACGTACAGCACCAGTTGAAGCTAAACGTAAATCGGTATCGATGTTCACTTTACGTACACCGTGCTTAATACCTTCAACAATCTCTTCTAGCGGCACACCATAAGTTTCAGGGATGGCACCACCATATTGGTTGATAATCTCTAGCCACTCTTGTGGTACAGAAGATGAACCATGCATAACAAGATGGGTATTAGGGATACGTGCGTGGATCTCCTTAATACGGTCAATACGCAGTACATCACCGGTAGGCTTACGGCTAAACTTATAAGCACCGTGGCTTGTACCGATAGCGATGGCTAAAGCATCAACGTGAGTATCAGCAACAAAACGTGCCGCTTCTTCTGGTGTAGTAAGCAGCTGATCGTGGCTTAACACGCCTTCCGCACCGACACCATCTTCTTCGCCAGCCATGCCGGTTTCTAGGCTACCTAGGCAGCCAATCTCACCTTCTACTGATACGCCACAAGCGTGAGCAAATGCTACGGTACGACGGGTAACATCAACATTGTATTCATAAGATGCCGGTGTTTTACCATCAGCCATCAAAGAGCCATCCATCATTACTGAGGACATACCCAGCTGGATAGAGCGCTGACAAATGTCAGGATCGGTACCATGGTCTTGATGAATACACACTGGAATGTCTGGGTACTGCTCAAGAGCAGCGGCCATCAAATACTTCAAGAACTGCGGACGAGCATACTTACGTGCACCAGCAGAAGCCTGTACGATCACTGGGCTATCGGTTGCTTCAGCAGCCTGCATAATTGCACGCATTTGCTCAAGGTTGTTGACGTTAAAAGCAGGAACACCATAACCGTGCTCTGCTGCATGATCTAACATTTGACGTAGGGAAATTAAAGCCATTTTTTACTCCAATAATAGGGTGGTCGATTCATATTCCATATGAACGCGAACACCAAGGTCACTATCGCTTGGATTGATCTTTGTACTGCAACTTAAGTGGTTAACACTTAAGTTGCAGCGGTTTTTTATAATACTAATTATTATTCTTTGAGCTTGGTGCCAGCTTAACTACCGCGGCTCTCAAGCATTGCAACTGCTGGTAACTCTTTGCCTTCTAAAAACTCTAAGAAAGCGCCACCACCGGTTGAAATATAAGACACTTTGTCAGCAATTTGATACTTATCAACCGCGGCCAAGGTATCACCACCACCAGCGATAGAGAATGCTGATGACTCGGCAATGGCTTGTGCGATGCGCTTGGTACCTTCACCGAATTGATCAAACTCGAAAACGCCAACAGGGCCATTCCACACAATGGTACCGGCGTTACGCAAAATATCCGCTAATGCTTCTGCACTGTCTGTGCCAATATCAAATATCATATCTTCGCTCGCTACAGCATCAACCGTTTTTAGCGTGGCACTAGCGGTTGGGCTAAACTCGCCGGCAACCACGACATCAGTTGGCACAGGAATATCACCACCTCGGCTTTGTGCATTAGCCACTAAGCGCTTAGCTTCATCGATTAAGTCAGCCTCATAAAGCGACTTACCTACTTCGTGGCCTGCTGCAGCAATAAAGGTGTTAGCAATACCGCCACCAACGACAAGTTGATCGACGATGCCTGATAGGCTTTCTAATACCGTAAGCTTAGTCGATACTTTTGAGCCACCGACAATCGCCACTAATGGACGAGCTGGATTGTCCATCGCTTTACCTAAAGCACTCAACTCACCTGCTAGCAATGGGCCAGCGCAGGCAATTGGTGCATACTGTCCAACCCCATGGGTTGAAGCTTGAGCACGGTGTGCTGTACCAAATGCATCCATCACATAAACGTCGCAAAGGGCTGCCAGTTGCTTTGATAGCTCAGGATCATTTTTCTTTTCGCCGACGTTAAAGCGGACGTTCTCAAACACCACCACTTCACCAACGTTGGCTTGCACACCATCAAGATAATCCGCAGCAAGTCTTACTGGGCAATCAAGGGCTTTGTTCAAGTAATCAACAACAGGTTGCATTGAAAACTCGGCGTTAAACTCTCCTTCAGTCGGGCGCCCTAAATGTGACATCACCATCACCGCAGCCCCTTTTTCAAGCGCTAGCTTGATGGTAGGCAGAGATGCGCGTAATCGTGCATCACTCGTCACGACACCGTCGCTGACAGGCACATTAAGGTCTTCACGAATAAGCACTCGCTTACCTTGAAGATCGATATCTGACATATTGATAATTGCCATCTGTGATATTTCCTCTTTGCTAATGTTAAAACTAAAAACTGGCTCCACGGCTTACAGTAAGGGCAACACACCAACTGCAGGCTAAAATTTGTGTCTAAAGCTGTTGTTGCTTGGCTTTTATCATCGCTAAACTGGTATCTAACATACGATTGGCGAAGCCCCACTCGTTGTCGCACCATAAAAGTAACTTAACTAAGTGACCATCGCTGACTCTGGTTTGCGTGCCATCGACAATGCTAGAGCGTGGATCATGGTTAAAGTCACAAGAGACCAATGGCGCATTAGTAAAGCCAACAACACCTTGATACAGGCCCGCTGCTGCGCCGGACAACGCTTGATTAATGGTGTCGATATCGACCCGCTTGGCTAATGTCACCGATAAATCGATTGCGGTTACATTAATCGTGGGCACGCGCACTGAAATAGCCTCAAACTTATCTTTCATTGTTGGAAGTATACGTTCAATGCCACGCGCTAACTTAGTATCTACGGGAATAATTGATTGCCCTGCCGCTCGGGTACGGCGTAAATCATCATGATAGGCATCAATAACCTGCTGGTCATTCATTGCCGAATGAATCGTGGTTATTGCACCACTTTTTACGCTAAATGCACGATCGAGTACTTCAATCACCGGCACAATGCAGTTAGTCGTACACGATGCGTTGGAAATGACACTGTGATGCGCCTGCAAAGTATGATCATTCACGCCGTAAACAATCGTGGCATCGACATCACTTGATGATGGATGGCTAATAAGTACTTGCTTAGCGCCCGCTTGAATATGTGCTTCACATGCGGCGCGATCATTGAGTGCGCCGGTGGCTTCATAGACAATATCAATATCCATGTCAGCCCAAGGTAACTGACTGGCGTCGGCTTGATGCAACAAGGTAATGCTATCATCGCCAACAAGCATCTTATTACCGGCTAATTGGGCAGAAGATTGAAAACGGCCATGGGTAGTATCGTATTGAGTCAGGTGTAACATGGCTTCAGGTTTAGCGAGTTCATTAATGGCCACGATCTGGATCTGATCGCGTTTGCCCGACTCATACAGGGCTCGAAGAATTGAACGGCCAATGCGGCCATATCCATTAATAGCAACTCTGATCATTAAAGGCGTATATCCTCTATGTTAGCCATCGAGCTTACTTAAAATATGACAACGACTTATCAGCAAAATAGCTGATAAGTCGTTCTATCAATAGGCAACACTCAGGTTGCCCATGCGATATTAACCCGATTTATAAAATCGCGTTAGTTTTTGCTACTACGTTTTCAACGGTGAAGCCAAAGTGCTTCATCAATGCGCCACCTGGTGCAGACTCACCGAAGGTTGTCATACCAACGACTGCGCCGTCAAAACCAACATACTTGTGCCAGAAATCAACGTGAGCGGCTTCAATAGCAACACGCTTAGTGACACTTGATGGTAGTACTGATTGACGATATTGCTCATCTTGCTTATCAAACTCATTGGTTGATGGCATAGAAACAACACGTACCTGCTTGCCTTGTTCAGTAAGCGTAGCCGCTGAATCAAGTGCAAGTTGCACTTCACTACCGGTAGCAATCAAAATTACATCTGGCGTACCTGCACAATCACTCAGTACATAACCACCTTTAGCAACATTGGCTAACTGCTCTGCACTACGCGCTTGAGCAGGCAAACCTTGACGGCTAAATACCAACGATGTTGGCGCATCACGACGCTCAATTGCAGACTTCCAAGCCACTGCGGTTTCAGCAGCGTCACAAGGGCGCCATACTGTCATGTTTGGCGTCATACGTAAGTTGGCAAGTTGCTCAACAGGTTGGTGAGTTGGACCATCTTCACCTTGACCAATTGAGTCATGGGTATAAACGAAGATGTTTTGAATACCCATCAATGCAGACATACGAACCGCATTACGTGCATATTCCATGAACATCATGAAAGTCGCACCATAGTTAATAAAACCACCATGCAACGATACACCGTTCATGATACCGCTCATACCAAATTCACGAACACCATGGTAAATATAGTTACCCGCTGGATCATCTTGAATGCCTTTAGAACCAGACCATAAGGTTAGGTTAGAACCTGCAAGGTCAGCTGAGCCACCCATTAATTCAGGTAGGATGGCACCAAATGCACCAATGGCATTTTGTGAAGCTTTACGGCTAGCGATACCTTCAGCTTTGTCTTGGCATTCTTGAATGAAAGCCTGTGCTTTCGCTTCAAAATCAGCTGGGAGCTCACCGGTTACCACACGACGTTTGTATTCAGCCGCTAACTCAGGGAAGGCCGCTTCATACGCCGCGAACTGCTCGTTCCAAGCTGCTTCGTTGCTCGCGCCAGCTTGTTTAGCATCCCAACCTTCATAAACATTGGCTGGAATTTCAAATTCACCGTGACTCCAACCTAGGAATTCACGTGCTGCTTTAATCTCATCTGCACCAAGTGGTGCGCCGTGACAGTCATGGCTGCCAGACTTGTTTGGAGAACCAAAACCGATAACGGTTTTGCAGCAGATCATTGTTGGCTTGTCAGTAACAGATTTAGCTTCTTCGATTGCTGCGCGAATAGCGTCGCTATCATGGCCATCAACATTAGCAATCACATGCCAACCGTAAGATTCAAAACGTTTAGGCGTATCGTCAGTAAACCAGCCTTCAACATGGCCATCAATAGAAATGCCATTGTCATCCCAAAATGCAATCAGCTTACCTAGACCAAGCGTACCCGCAAGTGAACAAGCTTCATGCGAAATACCTTCCATCAAACAACCATCACCTAAGAAACAGTATGTGTTGTGGTCAACAATGTCGTGGCCAGGACGGTTAAACTGCGCTGCCAGTGTCTTTTCAGCAATGGCCATACCGACTGCATTACTGATACCAGCACCTAATGGACCTGTGGTGGTTTCTACACCTGGCGTATAACCATATTCTGGGTGACCCGGTGTTTTAGAGTGCAGTTGACGGAACTGTTTTAGTTCAGCCATAGGCAATTCATAACCCGTTAAATGAAGTAGAGAGTAGATCAGCATTGAGCCATGACCGTTAGATAGAATAAAGCGGTCTCTATCTACCCAATTTGGGTTGCTTGGGTTGTGCTTTAGGAAATCATTCCAGAGTACTTCGGCGATATCAGCCATCCCCATTGGGGCACCTGGGTGACCAGAATTAGCTTTCTGGATTGCGTCCATACTTAACACACGGATAGCGTTAGCGAGTTCTTTACGAGAAGACATGCTCTCTCCTGCTTAGGTTATTTTATAAGGTCTATAGGCGAATTTTGGGAGCCATATTTTCGCTTACATACCCGGCAGACGCAAACGTTTATTGACCAAATGGTGATATTAACAGCCAATGTGAACAATCTTATTGCTGCGAGCTAATTCACATAAAAGTAAATTACCTAAAGTTGCCTTAAGTCGTCAGCTATCAAAATGATAAGTAACCAACTGATAATTAGTACTTAAACTGCATAACATGATTTACAAGAATGACTATTAGGTCACAAGTTGGAGTAATTTTTGGCATCAGGGGGTGCGTAAAGACAGTTTTTCAATTATTATAGCCGTCTAGATGTAGATACTTCTACACACTCATTTTTGATTACTGACGAGATTTTCCAATTATGGCAAAACACTTGTTTACCTCTGAGTCGGTCTCAGAAGGTCATCCCGATAAGATCGCCGATCAGATTTCTGATGCGGTACTTGATGCAATTTTAGAGCAAGACCCTAAAGCCCGCGTGGCTTGTGAAACTTATGTCAAAACTGGCATGGTGATGGTCGGCGGTGAAGTCACGACTTCTGCATGGGTTGATATCGAAGAGATCACTCGTAAAACTGTTCGTGATATTGGTTACACCCATTCAGATATGGGCTTTGATGCCGATTCATGTGCGGTACTAAATGCCATTGGTAAGCAATCTCCAGATATCAACCAAGGTGTTGATCGTGCCGATCCAAAAGAGCAAGGCGCCGGTGACCAAGGCTTAATGTTTGGTTATGCCAATAACGAAACCGATGTATTGATGCCAGCTCCTATTACCTACTCGCACATGCTGGTTAAACGTCAGTCTGAAGTACGTAAAGATAAAACCCTACCTTGGTTACGCCCTGATGCGAAAAGCCAAGTCACGTTTGCGTATAACAGCGACGGCAGTGTTGCTGGTATCGACGCCGTGGTTTTGTCGACACAGCACAGCGAAGAAGTGAATCAAGCAGATTTGATTGAAGGCGTGATGGAAACCATCATTAAGCCGGTTTTGCCTGCTAAGTGGTTAAGCAAAGACACCAAATACTTCATCAACCCAACAGGCCGTTTTGTTATCGGTGGACCTGTGGGTGACTGTGGTTTGACGGGTCGTAAGATTATTGTTGATACCTATGGCGGCATGGCACGTCATGGCGGTGGTGCTTTCTCAGGTAAAGATCCTTCTAAAGTTGACCGCAGTGCAGCCTATGCCGCACGTTACGTTGCTAAAAACATTGTCGCTGCAGGTCTTGCAGATCGCTGCGAAATCCAAGTTTCTTACGCTATTGGTGTGGCAGAGCCGACCTCTATTAGTGTAGAAACATTTGGTACTGCCAAGGTTGCAGAGGAACTACTGATAGACCTAGTACGTCGTCACTTCGACCTACGCCCTTACGGTCTAACTGAAATGCTAGACTTGGCTCGCCCAATCTATAAAGCAACCGCAGCATATGGTCACTTTGGTCGTGAAGAGTTCCCTTGGGAGCGTACCGACAAAGCTGAAGCCCTACGCGCTGATGCGAACCTATAATGCTTAACGCATTATAAAAAAGCCGCCTATTTAGGCGGCTTTTTTGTTTTTACAACAGCTGACTACCAGTCAACTTTGTTGCCCTGCCAGTCAAGAAAATGTGCGCCACAAATCGGATGCACATGCTCACTGACATACAATAACTGCTGCGCAACAAAATCCGTACTAAACAGTTTACCTGCTGGCACATTAGACTGAAACGGCTTCGACAAAGCGGTGTCGGTTGTGCCCGGATGAAAACACAGTAATGCCACGTTCTTAGCGCGGCGAGCGTACTCGATTCCCGCAGTTTGTATCAGCATATTTAGCGCCGCTTTTGAGGCTCGATAACTGTACCAACCTCCAAGATGATTATCACTAATACTGCCAACCCTTGCACTCATCACGGTCAAACTGCACACTTGCTTTCCCGACAGCACCGGCAACAAATGCTTCAACCACAATATGGGCACTACACTGTTAGACTGAAAACTCGCCAACATCGCTGTGGCATCAATGTCTTCAACACGCTTTCCTGGAAATTGATCACTGTGGTGCAGCACACCATTAAAGATATACACCCGATTAATATCTCCACCGACTTCGGTCAGTAGATCTGTCATCGCGACAATACTCGCTTCACTATAGTCACATTGCCAGTCACACACATTAGGCTGGGGGTGCCGCTGTCGGTGGCGGGAGATCGCAATCACTTTTTGCTGTGAACGCAGCTTAGCAATAGTTGCTTGGGCAATTTCACTACTTGCGCCAATAACAACGGCAATGGGGCTATTAGCCGTCATAATGAACAACTGCCCTCACTGCAGCGTTTTTTACCTGTTAACAAGTAGCTAATTCGATAACGATGTTTAGCAAACCCAAGGTAGAAGATATCGGCAATTGGTTTTATCACAGGCCAACGTAAGAATGCCACGCGGTACTTTTTCCCCACCAGTACCCAAGCGCGATAAGTCACATCTAAGCCCAACAAGATATTACCCTTGTCGTCCATGCCATGCAGGATCAGATTGGCACGGTTAGGATCTATTTCTGGGAATTTTTCCGCAAAACCTGTTTGATTGAGATCCTGCAGTTCGATGCTGCCATATTCATCATACTGTTTTAGCTGCTTCATCTCGGCGGCGCACAGCGGACATTGACCATCGAAAAATATTGTCAGTTTCATCTTCAACTCCCATTTCGTATCGACTAATGCCAGCTTATAGGGTGAATGATTAAAGCCCTAGTAACATTACCACGTGGCAGCCAACGGCCACAGCGGTCAGTAAGGTTCGTAATTTCAGGTAGCTTGGATCTATCCCCACCAAGGTGGCTTGACGACGCTCTACGATTAACGTGGTGATATACCCCAGCATTAACAGCGCAACTGCACCTAGCGTTGCTGTTAGCAACAAACACAACCATGCTAGCAAGCATAAGACATTACTCAGTCCCATCACCCAATCATTGACATTATTTTGCAACGCATGGGTTTCTCGGCCCCATAAAGAGCCACTTAGAAATGCTAAAATACTGGCGCTATAGGTGACAAAGAGTGTAGATGCCGCGTGACCAAACAATGGTTGCTGCACCATGGCCAAGCCACTGGCAATGATGAACGGTAGCAGACCTGCCACACCAAGAAGTCCCATCAATTTCGTCATTAGCGTGCCTCAATGATAACCATAACCTCATTACGTATTAGCGCGCCTATTGGTTCACTTATCGGCAGCAAGTAAGCTTAGTTATTTGACAAGTAATCAATAACAACTTTAAGTTAGCGCTATAATTTGTTTTTACCGTGACCTATCAAAGCAGGCTCATTCATGACCCCTAGCCAAATCAAACTTGCCATCGCAGTAGCTGCTGTTGCGCTAATTGCAGTAGGCCTATATGTCAGCCAAACAGACAACACCGCGCCACAAACGGCAGGCATGACAGATGAAAATAAAGCATCTCGCCTGGCAGCCAACACCAAGCAGATCAAAATTAGCCAAGCAAAAGATGTCACTATTGAGTCTTTAGATGCGCTAATCGCACTATTTGACTCACTCAACTACAACAACGAAAGCTGGCGTGAAGGCAACCGCGAAGTGCCAAGGCTAACGTTCGAAAGTGTCAGCGAAAAATGGCAACAAACCTCAAATGAAATCCCAGTACAAACCAAAAAAATGGTATTTTTCCGGCTGATGGCCCCCCTCATACTGGTCGCAAACGAGAAGGTCCTTGCTGAGAGAAAGATCGCACAAGCTGCACAATTGGCTGACACCCAACTTATTGGTCTGGCGGAGAAGTACCGAATAAAGACCGCTTCTACAACTCAACTTACGGAGCCTGAAAGACAAATACTGCTATCTCACATTGATATCATTCCACCTTCGCTTGCGCTTGCGCAGGCGGCCGAAGAAAGTGGTTGGGCAACCTCTCGCTTTACCGTTGAAGGCAATGCGTTTTTCGGACAGTGGGATTTTAGCGGTAATGGGATGATTCCAAAACAGCAACGCAAAGAGTTAGGTAATTACGGCTTAGCCCGCTTTGACACACCATTAGCCTCTGTTGAGGGGTATGTGCTTAATATCAATCGCAACGCTGCCTATGAAAAGTTACGCACATTACGAGCTGAGCTACGTCAGCAAAGCCTGCCTATTACCGGCATGGAACTGGCCACCACATTGGACAAATATTCAGAACGTGGCCAAGCCTATATAGACGGTATTAGGTCAATGATCGACTTTAATAAATTACAACAGGTTGATGAAGCCTATCTCAGCAATGACCAACCGTTGCACCTGGTTGGCACTAATCAATAAGTTTGCGCTATTGCGCGCTTTTTCAGGCGATGGTCGATGAAGTAAGTCAAAATGGCGGCGCATGCCAGGCCGCCAGCATCGGCGAGTAAATCAGCTAAGTCAAAGGTTCGGCTCGGGATTAGCGCTTGAGAGCCCTCTTCCACCACCACAAATACCGCCACTAACAAGGTTCCCCAATAGCATTTTAGAGGCCGGAATACTCGCATCGACAAACTTAAATTGAGCAGTAGGCTTAACGTGCCAAACAACACAAAATGGCCAATTTTGTCACCATAGGGCAAAGCCCTCACCAACTCGGTAAATAGGGTCTGCTGGCCAATATTGGCACTGTAAATTGCCCAGCTGATAAATAGCAGCATCATTGCGGTGAGTAGCACAATGACGGCATTAAATTTACTGATTTTGATTTGCGTTGGCATAGAAAAGAACACAGACAAACACACCATTAATCGATGCTAACATAAGCGCTAATCGTTTCGGCTTAGTTTAACAACAATTAATATTCAGCAATCTGGTGCGCTATTTGAGCTTAACAATGATCAAAGTGTGCATATTCCATGCACATGTAGCCGACCTGCTGTAGTGACATAACCGGTACATCTATCTCTTCGCTTGAGCTAAAAGGGATCGCTTTATTTACAAGGGCAATACTGGCTGCGTAGTCATTGGTTTTGCCACATTCAATCACTTGCTCTTGCCATTGGACAAAGTACCATGGCGCCCCATCGCGTTCACCACGATAGCATTGATGAGATTGCTCGTGCTCGGTCAATACCGCAGTGACTAACTTAAGATTATCGAAAGCGGATAATTGCAAATCCAAATAGGCCTTAAATAGCTCACTAAAATCTTGCTCGTCTTGCATCACACTCACCTCGCTTGGCAACCAAGTAGGTAATAATCTCGGTCATCAAAGTCAAAATAATCCAATACTTGCATTTTTGCGCCATAAGTATGGGCGTTAAAAGAGGCTTGGTTGTCTTCGGCGATAAAAGTCACCACACTGTGAATATCGCCCGGCAATTGACTCAGCAATTGCGCAACTAACTGGGTAAAAATCCCTTGCTGACGAAAGTGTTGACTGATCCAGATTGGACCATACTGGCAACTGTTTTTCGCACTCAGTGTTCGACCATCAATTTGATAGTCGCTAACTTTTCGCTGTAAAAATTGATATAGCGGCCATTGCTGATAGAACGACCAGCGGCCCGCAATCACATAACCCACAATTTCTGCTTTTGATTGCGCTACCGCAACCCAGTGCTGGTCTATCAATTGTTCAATTTGCGCTAGTGAAAAGCTCTGCCCAGTCATTGCCACCGCTGACTGACCTAATTCAGCATTAATATGCTGCTGCTCTAACTGAGCAATAGCTGCGGCATCAGCAGCGATCGCGGCTCTAATTGTGATCATCAATACTGTCTGTAACGTAAAAACGCTATTGTACTGAGTTCGCCAGATTGAAACAAATCGCCTAGGTTTGCAAAAACACCGACCACAAGCCACAATGAATTAATGTTCACAAGGAAATAGTGCCCATGCTGCCCGACACCATAGATACTGGTTTGAGTTTACTTGAAGATGACCACGCGCAGATAAATTTAGTGCGTTGGATGCATCAGTGCGAGTTAATGAAACGCTACTACCAATCTGAAGCCGCCTTTGTCGCGCAGCGCACCGATCTCGGTTTTGAAGTCATCGTCGGCTCGGCCAACCCTAGCAGAAAATTTATCTCGGGCACTTTATATGACGATAACTTGAGCTTATTTGACACAATGAGCAATTCCGACCCTGATGGCTTAAGCATAGATTTAACCCAATATATTAAAGAAGATGTGGTCAATGATTTAGGCGCCAATCGACAACTGATTTCGCGACCTATTCTATGGCCTGACGGCAGCGTTTTTGGTTGTTTATGTGTCGTTGAGCCCAACGAAGATGAATCGGCCAACATTAACGCGTTTATGTTGGAGCCATTTCAAATTTTGTTGCAGCAAGATTTAGCGTTATTGTGCCAAAGCCAGCGCATTGAATCATTGTCGATGCGTGATCGCGAAACCGGCATGTTAAACCACTACGGCTTTATTATGATGGCTCCGCGTCAACTCAATCTGGGCCGACGTTTTGGTGCCCATGCCGGCATTTTGATGTTTGAACTCGATAGCCAGTCTCCACAAATACCGCAAATTGAAGATAAACATAACCGCCTACTAGGTGGCATTATCCAAGACACCATTCGCACCGCAGATATTGCTGCCCATTACAGCAATGATCTATTTATCGTGTTAGTTTTTGTTGATTCTGAACGGGACTTGCAGCATATCTATTTAAGAATAGAAAAACTGCTGACTCAGCAAAACCC
Source organism: Shewanella waksmanii ATCC BAA-643 (assembly GCF_000518805.1). Classification (GTDB taxonomy): domain Bacteria; phylum Pseudomonadota; class Gammaproteobacteria; order Enterobacterales; family Shewanellaceae; genus Shewanella; species Shewanella waksmanii. The sequence continues at coordinate 49,294 of NZ_JAEH01000010.1, read as the reverse complement.
TAACTTGCTACTCGATCGCTCCCACAGTTTTTTTGCACCAGACTCACCCGCTAAGTTAGCCCCAATGATAGAGGCGGCTAAGTCTGGTCTGAAATCTTATCAGCAACAACCGCAAGAAACTGAGTAAAAACTCTTAATTATCGATTGGTTATAACCGAATACAACACCATACATTCTATAAGCGTGCAAGGTCAAAAATCATACAAGCCGCCTTAGATCACAGCTTTAACAGGCAAACAGACTGTTCCTTAAAACGGTAAAAGAAACGGTTATGCTGTAGCGATTTTTTCAGTATGCTAGTTGGCTAGATAGTGTAGAGACTCATTTGCATCAACGTAGAGAAGGCGCCCATGCTTGCCCAGCAAAGTCACGACAATTTATGGCTGCGAGAACAAGATCACCCGGCCATTAATCTGCCTCGCTGGCAGCAACAAGTGGATATCCTCAGTGAATTTTACCAAGCTCAGTCCAGTGTCATCGTGCAAAAAATGGATGACGACTTTCAAATTGTTTGCAGCCGTCAAAAAACCAATTTTGGCTTATATGGCGGTGAGCAATTTCAAGATGCCGAGCTCGAGAGTTTGCTAACAAGCTACACGGGATATGGCATTGTTCAAAGTTCTGAAACACAAAACCTATCTCTGCAACTGCGCCAGTTTGAGCAGTTAATCATCTTACCTTTGTACTGGCCAGATGGTTTCCTATTTGGTGCTATTATTATTTGCCAAGCGAAACAATTGCAGTATCTGAACAAGCTTTTGCCACTGTTAGAAACTGCAAAATCTCTAATACAAGGTGAGTTAAAGCAACTTCACTTAATGCAGCAAGTACAGATGCTGTCGGTACAAGATGAGCAAACCTGCATGCTCAACCCTTACGGCTTTAGCCTAATGGCCCCCAGACAGCTAAGCCTAAGCCGCCGTTTTGGCTCCCATGCGGGTATCATTTTGTTAGAGGATATTGCCCCACAAGCGAGCGAAACCCAATTACTGCATGAACAAAAATTACGCCAGATAGCACGAATCGTGCATGATAATTTACGGGATGCTGATGTGTCCGCACGCATCGGTGAGCGCATGTTCATTATCTTGGCATTTGTTGACAACGAATCTAATTTGTCAGCGTTGATCAATCGGCTTAAAAAGCAGATAGCAAAAGAAAGTATCAAGCTCAATGTTGTTACAGGGCAAAGCTATTTTACCCCTAACACCCACCAATCCCTTGAGCCCATGCAAAAAGCCGCTATGCAAAACCTCGCTGATAACAAGGAAAAACTGCTAAATATTAAATTGTAATCAGCCTAATCCTTGTTATCCCGTGGGCTGTCTGTATGAGTAGGTTGCGCTTTAGCCCACTGGATAAATAGCACCACAGGAAATGGCGACATCGCCACCAACCCAAGTCCAATAAGGGAAGCGATGGTAACCATACCACTGACTTGTTGCGCCATCTCTGTCATCAAATAACAACCAACGCCCGCGGTAAGCATCAACAGCCCAAGCCAGTGCAATAACTTTAATGTTCGAATCATAACTCGCCCCTCAATGAGCGATAACCGCGTTCAAGCGTTGATGTTATCGCGCAATTAGCCCAATTGATGGACTAAACAGCACAAAAACCGCCAAAATAAACAAAAGATCATCAAAAAAGCCTAATTTGATCTTTTTATCTAGCGTAAGAATTGTCAAACTATATCCCTATATCTACCTTGGAATCCACACTCATGTCTAAACAGCTTATTGTATTAGGTGCTGCATTATTGGGCTTGGCTGCTTGCCAGTCCGCACCACAAACCGAACAACCCCAGTTGAATCTTATTGGTACTTGGCATATTGAAGTTGCACAAGCAAAACCCGTCATCGACTATAGTCCCGCCAAACTCACCTTTGCAGAAGATGGCCAGTTGTCAGGCAACAATAGCTGTAACCAGCTTTTTGGACAGTATAGTGTGGAAGGTCAGCAGGTGAGCATAATGCCTGCCGGTAACACCATGAAAGCCTGTGTTGAAGCACTAATGGTGCAAGAACAGCGCGTCATGGGGGCGCTACCTTTAATTTCGCAGGGTAAAATGAGCCAAGGCAAGCTACTGCTTCAAGATGAGCAAGGTAACACTCAATTAATCTTAAGCCGTTTGTAAAAACTCAATACCAATCAGCTATCACTTTAGTTGATGGGGTAAAAGAGCGTAACATCTGCCTTCGATGTTACGCTCATTAATATGCTGTTCGTACTGACTTTGTTTGACAACTTATCTTCGCTAGTTTGAACCTGTTCAACCTTAACCCCACTTTGCTCCATGTCACTAAGTTTATGATTTAGGCATCAAACTGACGGTAACTGCGACTAACTGGCTTATCAAACTGTTGGCGATGTAAAGCAGCAGGCGGCTGTTCACGCTCAATAAGATAGCTCCAATAGGCATCATCAAATCCATGAAACAAATGCCCCTTCTTACCTTGTGCACGTAAAATAAGGTGCCACCAGACAAGCGCCCATACGCCTAGGGTTGCAAGCGTAATGACAAAATGCCACACATGGTGCACTTCATCACAGTCACGTTCGAGAGCGTGCTGTGTCTGCTCAATTAACTGAGCCTCCGACACTGATGGCACCGAAGGATCCGGCCGCAGCGCAGCAGATTGATGTGTTTTATTGGCGGCTAACTGACTAGAAGTTTTACGCTCTGGCATCATGCACCTCATCAACAAAGTGGAATAATAAAAGTTTAGCAGAGTTAGACTTTAGTCGAATAAAAATTGCGGCTATTTTTCACTTCCACACAGAAGAAAAAGTGCTAAAGTAGCCAGCCGTATTCCTCAAAATAAGTAATCGTCATGCAGATCAGACAGGGTAATAGTAACGATATCAATGCACTTGTGGCTTTCAACCAAGCGATGGCACAAGAAACAGAAGGGTTAACCCTCGATGACACTATCTTAAGGCGTGGCGTAACCAGTTTGATTGAAAACCCTAGCCGCGGCTTCTATTTGGTCGCAGAAATTGATGGCGAAATTGCCGGCTCACTCATGGTGACTTACGAATGGAGCGACTGGCGAGCAAAAGATTATTATTGGATCCAAAGCGTCTATATTCGCCCACAAAACCGTCGCCAGGGCATTTATAAAAAGCTTTATGATGCGGTTAAAAACATCGCCGCAGACAATGGTGGCGCGGCAAGCTTCCGATTATATGTCGAGCAGGACAACACCAAAGCGCAACAAACCTATAGTGCTTTGGGAATGGAGCAAAGCTACTACTTGATGTATGAACAGAAGTAACCAGCCTAATACAAAAAAGCCGTCGACAAGCGACGGCTTTTTTAGCACTACACGGTTAAGCGCAGATACTGGTTACTTTTATTGCTAAGCCACCTTGACTGGTTTCGCGGTACTTAACATGCATGTCTTTGCCTGTCTCGTACATGGTAGCAATCACTTTATCTAAGCACACTTTGGGCTCGCTATTGCGACGCATCGCCATTCTTGATGCGTTAATGGCTTTAACTGCCGCTATCGCATTGCGTTCAATACACGGTACTTGCACTTGCCCAGCAACAGGATCGCAAGTCAGTCCTAAGTTATGCTCCATACCAATTTCAGCTGCAATACAGACCTGTGATGGCGTCGCCCCCATGATTTCGGCCAATCCAGCTGCAGCCATAGAGCAAGCTACCCCAACCTCCCCTTGGCAACCCACTTCGGCACCGGAAATAGAGGCGTTACGTTTATACAATGAGCCCACCGCAGCGGCCGCCAAAAAGTAGCGGGTATACTCTTGCTCAGTGACAGGCTGAATAAACTTATCATAATAAGCTAATACTGCAGGAATAATCCCCGCAGCCCCATTGGTCGGCGAAGTCACGACTCGACCACCTGCCGCATTTTCCTCACTCACCGCTAATGCAAACACGTTAACCCAATCCACAATCACCATAGGATCTGCCGATAAGCGCTCTTGGGTCATTAATTGACGGTACAGCGCCGGGGCGCGGCGAGGCACCCGTAACGGCCCAGCTAATACCCCTTCAGTACGGCAACCTTTATCAATCGCTTGCTGCATGGTATTCCACACCGCACCAAAACCATCATAAATAGCTTGTTCGCTATTGAATACTTGTTCGTTAGCCATCATCAGTGCGCTAATGCTCATGCCATTTTCACGGCAGGTGCTGAGCAGTTCAGCGGCATTGTTGAAAGGGTAAGGCACAATCACTTCATTTGCCGCCACCAAATTAAACTGTGCTTCTTCGACAATAAAGCCACCGCCAATAGAGTAGTAGGTTTTGCTCAGCACGCACTCATCACCATGATAAGCATGTAAACTCATGCCGTTTTCATGCAGTGGTAACGCATGATCGTGAAAAACCACTGCGTGGGAAGGAAAGTCCACTAAGTGTTTTTCGGCGCTCAAAGGCAATACTTGTAATCGCTCGACTTCATTGATGAAAGGCGTAATGCTATCAATGTCGACAGTCTCAGGACTATTACCCGCCAGCCCCATAATTATAGCGATATCGGTATGATGACCTTTGCCCGTCAGTGACAAAGAGCCATAAATACCCACGCTGACACGGGTTACCTCACTCAGTCGTTCGCTATCAATTAACTCTTGGGCGAACATTTTAGCAGCCTTCATCGGCCCCACAGTGTGGGAGCTTGATGGGCCGATACCAATTTTAAAAATTTCAAATGCACTGAACATGGCGTTACCTTAACCTATCCAATATCAACCGCCGGCATTGGCCGACGGCTTGTTGTCACTCACTGCAACAAATTCGCTTAAGACAGCATGCCAAACACGATTGCCGTCATGGCGAGTAAACCCGCAATGATGACAAACACATTGCTAATGCGGCCGCGATAAGCTTTTAGTGCTGGCACCTTGTAAACCGCGTACATCGGCATCAAATACAAGATAGCCGCAATAATCGGTCCACCTAGCGCTTCAATCATGCCTAAAATACTGGGGTTGATGATCGCGACACCCCAAATACTGAGGAACATAAAACCTAGAATAAACTTGTCTAACTTGGCATCTGATACGGTTTTATTGCTGCTGCGTAACTGCTTAGCAATGATCCCTTTTAAGCCTTCTGTCGCGCCTAAGTAGTGGCCAAAGAACGATGATACAATCGCGATAACCGCAATGATGGGGCCAAAGTAACTCACAAAGCCACTGGCATGGACATTAGCCAGATAGGACAAAATCGGTAGGTTTTCTGATTTGGCTTCAGCCAACTGTGCTGGGCTTAGCGACAACACACAAGAAAATACAAACAACATCACAAAGCCAACTAACATCATGCTGGTATTGCGCAGTATCACATCGGCTTTTTTAGCCGCGTTCGCGCCGTGCTCACGCTTCAAAGATACCGAGAACTGTGAGATTGCCGGAGAGTGGTTGAAAGCAAAAACCAATACCGGAATCGTTAACCATACCGTCCCCAAAAAATCACCGGTAGTCGGTACCGACATTAACGCGTCGGTCTTCCAACTTGGGATAAGGTACAGTGACATAAAGGCCAGAATGGCGACCAATGGGTAAACTAAAAACTGGGTGACCTTGAGCATTAACTTCTCGCCAGACACCATCACTGACATCATCGCCAGAATCAGTACTCCAGACAGAATAAAACGTGGCGGTGAAGCCATACCCAACTGATTGACAATGAAGCTGTCAACGGTATTAGTAATCCCTACGCCGTATATCAATACGATAGGATAAATAGCAAAAAAATACAGTACTGTTATGGCTTTACCTGCACCTACGCCGAAGCACTCTTCAACCACGTCGGTGATGTCACTGCCCTGCTTTTGTGAAGCGCAAACGAAGCGAGATAAACCGCGGTGAGCTAAGTAAGTCATCGGGCCGATGAGCAATGCCATCATCACGAGTGGCCAAAAACCTCCCATACCAGCATTAATCGGCAAAAATAAAATGCCAGCGCCCACTGCGGTGCCAAATAAGCTCAGCATCCAGGTAGTATCTGTGCGGGTCCAACTGAGTTTTTCTGCCTGTGAAGCGTTAACTGATGGGGTGTTATCTATGGGTGAAGCAGCTACATCATTTCGCATAAACATGACCTTTAAGGTATGGGTTTATAAAACCTACGGAGTCCGGCTCGTACCGCTTCACCCATGACCATTTCTTAAAGGCAAAGCAGGAGCAAATTCGCGCTCAGGATATACAAGCGCACAGCGGAAAAATTGATCTAGCGCCATATTTGGTAATCAAATTTCAGAATGAGCTGATATTGGGATCAATATCGAAGATTTTACGTAGTAAATTTTCAAAAAAGTGCCATAGTAGTAACCGTAATGCAGCAAAATTTAACAGCAAATTCACCTTATATTACCCACTACTGATTTAGGTATTGCTAACACCAAAGAAATGCAGCCTACAAAAGCGATAGCGCAGTCACAAAAAGACGTAGATTGAGACATCCTGCGAGACTGTGTTTGCAGATGGCGCTCTATATCACTGCTGCTAATCTCGGTAACTAGTTACCGCTTGCTGGATAGCGCAAGCATTCGCCCTATTGAGAAATGCTGTTATTGCTCAAATTTAATCAAAACGAAAAATAAGCTTTATCTAATGCACAGGGTAAAGCTTGTGGGCAAAGCGTATGCCCTATGGCAGAATGACTTCACAGCTCAATGTCCAATCACACTATGAACTTACTAGACAATCAAATTCAGCAACTTCGCCTAACCGTTGGGTCACTTAACCCAGTAAAAATTGCCGCGGCTAAACATGCCATCAGTCCGTTTTTCCCAGATTTAGTGATTGAATGCCACGGAATGCATGCCCCCTCTTTAGTGCCAGATCAACCAATGACCAATCAACAGACTAAACAAGGTGCCATCAATCGCATGCAGTATTGCCGTGCCCATGGCCCCAAGAAAGCAGTAGGCGTATTAGATCTGTTTGTTGCTATGGAAGGTGGAGTCGATGAATTTGAACATGGCGCAGTCACCTTTGCTTACGTTGTTATCGGCTATGGTGAACAACAAATGAGCTTAGGGCGCAGCTGTGAACTGCCCCTGCCACGCGCAATTTTTAAGGCGCTGCAACAAGGTCAAGAATTAGGCGATGTGATGGACTCGGTGTTTAATACCCACAATATCAAACAAAAAGGCGGCGCCATTGGTTTATTAACCAATGGCCAAGCGACTAGGGAGAGTACCTACACCCAAGCCCTTACGTTAGCTATGGCACCTTTACTACATCCACAACAATACGCCAAATAGCTGCTAAGCCTTGGGGCAAGGCCTACTACCTGCCCCTGTAAACTCATTAGGAAACAGACTCTGCCAAAACGGAGCCCATGCCCGTCTTGCGCAAAAAAAGTCCAGGCTTAGGCTAGCTGGGCTTGCATTTTCTGCCCTAGACTTCTAACTTAGATGTAAATCGCAACCAAAATGGCTTCTTCTTGGATGAAACATACTGACCTTGACCACGTCGATACTCAACAATCAAACCAGCTAGACTCAACGAGTGCCGATGCAGCATTTGGCGGCCAAGACAATTCACAAGTGTGTCCGAGTTATCATTGTCAGGATGATACCGATGAAACCTGCTCAACCCTAAGAAGCTTATCTCGTTGTCTAGTTCGAAAGTTAGGCCTGCTCGACTCAGTGCTAGGCGACCTGCCCTTATCGCCAGTGCAAGCACACACACTGATTGAACTTAATCACCAAGAGTTGTCGATTAAACAGCTCAGCGAGATTCTCAATATTGATAAGTCCAATGCCAGCCGTGCCATTAGCCAGCTGTGTGAAAAGCATTTTGCGCGCACCCGCAATAATCCCAAAGACAGCCGTAGCTCTTTATGCCAGCTCACGCCGCAGGGAAAACGCTTGCTTAACAAATTGAATAAGCAACAAAATCGATTGTTTGAACAGATTTTGGCACAACTGTCAGATGCAGCCATCGTTGAATTAGAAACCGCCTTAACAGGCTATACCCGTGCAATAGATTTAGCCGAGTTGCAGCAAGACTACTGTGTGCGAATCATCGAGGCCGATGACGATGCCGCCATGGCGGCAGTGATCCGCGAAGTGTCTGCCGAATACGGTTTAACACCAGATAAGGGCTACGGTGTTGCTGATGCGAGTCTAGATCATCTTAGCCAAGTCTACGCCGATGAACAGGCTTGCTATTGGGTCATAGAAAAAGAGGGACAAATCCTTGGCGGCGCAGGCATTGCGCCACTCAGCGGCGCTGCCGGCACCTGCGAGCTGCAAAAAATGTACTTTAGCTCCGCATTAAGAGGCAAAGGTTTTGCCAAGCGCTTAGCTTGCCAAGCCATCGCTTTCGCTAAGAATCAAGGCTATCAAGCCTGTTACTTGGAAACCACGGCAGTGCTTGCCGAAGCTGTGCGTCTGTATGAAAAACTTGGCTTTGTTCACCTTGATGCACCTCTGGGCAGCACCGGCCACGATGCTTGTGAAATGCCTATGCTATTAACACTTTGAGGCTTTGTGCTTAGCAATCCAGCACAAGTGGCGCTACCCCCTAGTTATTTGACCTAAACATTGATAGCCTCAAGGTAAATTAACTCATTTTTTCCGGGAGATTTTAATGGAATATACCCGCATCCCGCACTCTTCTTTGAATGTCAGTAAGATCTGCCTGGGCACGATGACTTGGGGGGCGCAAAATACCCAAGCCGAAGCCTTCAAACAACTCGATCATGCCATCGGCGCTGGCATTAACTTTATTGATACCGCTGAAATGTACCCCGTTCCTCCTGACGCCGAAACCCAAGGTGAAACAGAACGTATTCTCGGCGAGTATATTAAAGCGCGTGGTCACACAGACGATTTAATCATTGCGAGTAAAGTGGCGGCTCCTGGGGTGAAAGGCGACTATATCCGCCCCAACATGGCACTGGATTGGCGCAATATTCATCAAGCTGTCGACGATTCACTCAGCCGATTACAGCTCGATACCATTGATCTTTACCAAGTCCATTGGCCGGATCGCCATACCAACTTCTTTGGTAACCTAAACTATCAACACGATGAAACCGCTGCGCAGACACCGATAATCGAGACGCTTGAGGCGCTGGCCGATTTAGTGAGTCAAGGAAAGATACGCTACATAGGGGTATCGAATGAAACCCCTTGGGGGCTGATGAAATACCTGCAACTGGCTGAGAAGCATGGACTTCCTCGGGTTGTCAGTGTGCAGAATCCCTACAACTTACTCAACCGTAGTTTTGAAGTGGGTATGGCTGAGATTGCGCACCGCGAAGAGATACCACTACTGGCATACTCCCCCTTGGCTTTTGGCGCGTTAAGTGGCAAGTATTTAGACAACCAGTGGCCTGAAGGAGCGCGATTAACTCTCTTTAAACGGTTTGCTCGTTACACAGGTTCAGCCATGGCAATAGAAGCGACCCGCGCTTACGTTGAGCTCGCAAGAGAGTTTCAACTTAATCCAGCACAAATGGCGTTAGCGTTCGTTAATCAACGCAGTTTTGTTGCCAGTAATATCATTGGCGCAACCTCGGTAGCGCAACTTAGCGACAACATCGCCAGCCTGCAAGTCAGCTTATCTGATGAGCTGATGCAACGGCTTGAAGAGCTTGGCCAGTTATACCGTATGCCTTGTCCATAATACCTATCAGCTTAATCAGTCAAATTAGGCTAAGATAAGTCATAGAACTCACTTGCAATACTTGCCCAGATCTCCGAAGATCTGGGCGTTTTATATTGGCTTCTTAATTTATCAGGTTTTATAGATGCAACTTCTCGCATTGCGCGCACAGTTTCCCGCCTTAGAACAGACGCTTGACGGCTATCCGCTGTGTTATCTCGACACCGCTGCTACCAGTCAAAAGCCCCAGTCAGTGCTAGATGCGATGGCTGACTTTTACCGCTATGATAATGCCAATGTTCACCGTGCTGCGCATCAACTCTCAGCTCGTTCAACAGCCAAATATGAAGCCGTGCGTGATAAAGTGCAGGCATTTGTTAATGCCCAACGCCGCGAAGAGATCATTTTCACCCATGGCACCACCGAAGCGATCAACCAAGTAGCATGGGGCCTGAATCAAAAACTTGATAGTAACAGTGTCATCTTAGTCGACACCGCAGCTCACCACGCCAATATTGTTCCCTGGCAACAACTGGCGCAGCGCACGGGTGCCAAAGTCATAGCCATTCCATTGGCCGATGATGGCAGAATCGATCAGCAGGCTTACCAAGCATTAGTTGCGCAAAGTCCAAGTATCGTCGCCATCAACCATGTATCTAATGTGTTAGGCACCGTCAATCCAGTTCAAGCTATGGTTGCACAAGCGAAGGCTGCCGGAGCGCTGACTTTGGTCGATGGCGCACAAGCCGTCGCACACAAACGTGTCGACATGCAGGAGATTGATTGCGATTTCTATGTATTTTCCGGCCATAAAATGTATGGCCCAACCGGCGTAGGTATTTTGTACGGCCGATATCAACAGCTTGATACATTGACGCCGCTGCTTACGGGTGGAGAGATGATTGAGCAGGTCAGTTTTGATGGCACCAGTTTCAATACGCTACCCAATCGTTTAGAAGCCGGCACACCGGCAATTGCAGAAGTTATTGGACTAGGCGCAGCCATAGACTATATTGCTAACCTACCTCAGGCCGCCACCCAAAAGCGCGAGGCAGAACTAGTCAACTACCTGCAAACGCAATTACAGCAACTCGGTGGTATCACCCTGTATGCTGCGCATAATGACAACTGTGGTGCGGTAGCGTTTAATCTCAACGGAGAACATCATCAAGATGTGGGCATTTTACTCGACCAACAAGGCGTTGCTATTCGCTGTGGTCATCACTGCGCGATGCCGTTAATGCACAGCTTGCAAATTAGCGGTTGCTGCCGTGCATCTATTGGCGTTTATACCAGCCATGAAGATATTGACCGCTTTATTGAGGCTTTATCATCTGTTAAAGCTATGCTGATTGACTAATTTAAATATTGAGAACGCCATGTCTGCAACCCAACCTGATTCTGCCGCGTTTTTAGCGCTAAATTTAGATAGCGAAGCCGTTCTAAAACGCTTCGTTCAAGCCGACGGCTGGCAGACTAGATACCGTGAAATCATGCTACTTGGCAAGCAACTGCCTAAACTGGATGAATCATTAAAAGTCGCCTCAGCACAAGTTAAAGGCTGTGAGAGCACAGTTTGGCTATATCACCGCCAGATTGACCAACAACACTATTTCGTCGCTGATAGCGATGCGCGCATAGTCAAAGGACTCATAGCCTTATTGCTTATTGCGTGCCACGGTAAGACCGCTGAGCAGATCCAGGCCTTTGACCTCAATCAGTTCTTTGAAACCTTAGGCCTTGCAGGTCAGTTAAGCCCCTCTCGCACTAACGGTTTGCTGGCCGTTGCACAAACGATTCAGTCAGTGGCGATATAGCAGGACTAGGCCGACATTATCATACCGCCTAACAGTAACTTGTTTTTACTTGGGTTAAGCGCCGCCAGCTATGCTACTGTGAGCTATACCAATCAATTTACGGTGGTGGCAATGAAAGTAAGATTACTCCTCAATGGTAAAAAAGCCGCGTTAGAAACCATTCGAGATGCGGTATATGCCATTCGGCAGCAAGGCACAGATTTAGAGATCAGGGTCACCTGGGAAGGCGGTGATATGGCACGCCTTGTCGATGAGGCCATTCAACAGGGTTGCCAGCGCATTATTGCCGGGGGTGGTGACGGCACAGTCAATGAAGTTGCCAGCGCACTAATGCATCATCCCATTGAACAGCGTCCACAAGTGGCCATATTGCCCCTTGGCACCGCCAACGACTTTGCGACGGCCTGCGAGATAGACTCAGAGCCATTAGCCGCACTTAAACTGGCCGTGAGTGGCAAGGCCTATGCGATTGATATCATCCAAGCCAATGAGCACTATTTTGTTAATATGGCCACTGGCGGCTTCGGCGCTCAAGTCACCGCCACCACACCGGTACAACTTAAAAACTTCCTTGGCGGCGGCGCTTATACCCTAACAGGTCTAGTTCAAGCACTTAACTTTCAGCCGTTTCCCGGCAATGTGATCATTGAAGATCAAGCCTATAGCAGCAGTATCTTATTTGGCGCCGTGTGCAATGGACGTATGGCTGGCGGAGGCCAAGAGCTAGCTAAGCATGCGTACATAAACGATGGGCTTATTGACTTGGTCTCGCTACAAGCGTTCCCCGCCCACGAACTCAGCACTGTGGTTGCAGAATTGCTCGATGACAACATCGAGTCGGGTCAGTTTGTTAAACGCCACAAAACCACCCATGCAGTGTGGCAGTCCGAACAAGCCATGCCCATTAACCTCGACGGTGAACCAATTAGCACCACCGAATTAAGTGTAAGTGTCAAACCGGGTGCCATAGATATGGTGTTGCCACCGCACTGCCCCATGCTATTAACCTCATAACAGGCTATTGCTGCGATAATAGCTCGTAGTAATCGAGTACTGCTTGGGAAAAACGCGGCTGAGTCAGCTGATGTTGTTCAACCACTTGGTTATATAGCGTAAATAACTGATGGGGCTGATTTAAGGTTATGATCAGCGCCTCTGACTCTCCGGCTTTAACAATGGTCTGGCATATGTACCAGCCCAGCGTATGCCCCCAAAAAGGTAGTGCCTGTTGAAACGTCATAAAATCCGCTTGCTGGGGCTCATCTAGCGCCGCAGTGAGCAATCTATCAAGCAAGGCCAGGTGATCTGGCGCTAAGCTCATCTGCTTGGCAAACTGCTGTTTAAGGCTTTCAGCAAAAGGCGAGTCAGCATCACTGAAGTTATGCTTATCAATTAAGTTTGCCACGCCCTCTTTTTGCACATGGTACAACACCCGCTCAAATGGGTTACTCATATCCAACGGCGCCACAGGATGAATAATACCGTAGAAAAAATGATGCAGTTCATGCCCTGCCAATTCAAACGGCGCTTGCTGATCGCTCAAGTAACCAATATAGGCGTCCATCACCACGCCAATTTCCGCCGCATGGGCATTTTGGCCAAATAGAGCAAACATAAACCGCACCTCATAAGCATTCGCATCAAACGAGGGCAGCAAGGCTAAGGCATGTGCTTTACTGCGCGCTAGGGCATCTTGTTCAACCAACCAATGCTGATACTGCGGCAACCAACTGAGGTCATCAAAAGCTTGACGTAGATGTAACACCTCAAACTGCTCAGACTCAGCTAAAGCCTCAAATGCTGAACGCTCATTCGGATTAAAAGCAACTTGATAGCGCCTAGTTAGCTGCTCAGGGCGATGGCTAGAAATGGTAAAAATGAGTTGATAAGCCGGCAACGCATATAAGGCTTGCCATTGGGACTCACTCACCGTTTGCCCCTGTTTGAGTTGGGCCACTAAAGGTTGTAACTTCGCAACTGCGGTAAAGTCGTACAAGCGAGCTTGCGCATTTACCAGTGGCTCATTTGGCAGTAATCGATTGTCGCTGTGGATAGGTTTGGCATGGCTCGCCATAGACAGCAACAGTAATACCGCCAACCCTAAATACTTCATTTGAATTCCTTTTCATATTTGCTACGCGCTCGCATGCTAATCGAGTGACGTTTACATGCGCTCATCAATATCGGCTCAGTATGAGGTTTCAGCGAGTGAACATCAGTGAAATCTCGGTGAATTACCGGCAGAGTTCAAAAATAAAGGGAGCCAATGCTCCCTTTTGCATCATCGATGAGAATATTGGCTGTTAGGGCTGAGACTGTACCTTCGCTTGCGGCGCACGGCGCCATTGCAAAAATACCAAAACCACAATGATACCAATTGCCACCATGCCGAGGTTCAGCGGGTTAAGCAGAATAAACGGCACCGTCACAATTGCGATGATGCGCTCCCACTTAGATAACGCCTGCATCAAGAACCCTTCAATAGCGATAGCAATGGCCAAAATTATCGCCGCGGTTTGTACGATGGCAAACACAAACTCCAGCGTACTTGCTTGCGGGTTGAGCAGATCGGTATAGGCCATCATAATCGGGATAATGAACAGCCCACCTGCGAGCTTAAAGGCTTCTACCGAAGACTTCATTGGGTTGGCATTTGCCACACCAGCCCCGGCAAAGGCGGCCAGTGCAATTGGGGGAGTGACATTTGATGTCTGCGACAACCAAAACACGATGAGATGTGCCGTCAACAATGGCAAACCAAAATCACCCAACATCGGAACCGCCATCACCGCCAGTACGATATAGGCAGCCGTAACTGGTAATCCCATCCCCAGTACCAAGGCAACAATACTGATTAAGCCCAGCGCCACTAACATATAGCCGCCAGAAAACTCCATCACAAACTGGGTAAATTGCAGACCAATCCCCGTTTGGCCAACCACTCCAACAATAATCCCTGCGGCGCCGCAGGCAACCGATATTGGCAACGCCAGTAAGGCACCATTTTTCATGCCTGCAATGAATTTTTTCAGCCCTATACGACTATGTCGACGTAAGCCGGCGGTCACAATAATCGCCGCACAACCCGCAACCCCCACTAACAGTGGCGAGTAGGCCATCATTAGCAGCACGGTTATCATCACCAAAGGAATAAGGTGATGGGCACCTTGCTTCATTACTTGCCACACCGCTTCTGTTCGGCTCACCGCTTGTAAATTCAATTTACAGGCCATCAGATGGACATACAGCAGCGTACAGAAAAAATACAAAATGGCGGGTGCGATGGACGCCAGCATGATTTCGCTATAGGGCACGCCGGTAAACTGCGCCATCACAAAAGCCCCAGCGCCCATAATTGGCGGCATGATCTGCCCCCCTGTAGACGCGGCAGCTTCAATACCCGCAGCTTGCTGCGGTTTGTAGCCCAATTTTTTCATCATGGGAATGGTGACAGAGCCCGTGGTGACCGTATTGGCAATGGCAGACCCTGAGATAGATCCTAACCCGGCTGATGCTAATACCGCCGCCTTTGCGGGGCCACCGCGATATCGACCTGCAATGGAAAATGCCAAATCAATAAAAAACTTACCGGCACCTGTGACTTCAAGAAAAGCGCCAAATAACACAAAAATAAATACTGTGGTTGCTGCAATGCCTAAGGCTGAGCCAAAAACACCATTAGCCGAATAAATCTGGAATTGAATCAGCTCTTGTAAGCTGTATGCCTTGGTCGCAATTGCGCTGGGTAACATATCGCCAAACGCGCTGTAAGCGAGAAATAAGCCAGCAATCAAGACCATCACCCAGCCAACAGTGCGTCGACATCCTTCAAGCAGCAAGGCCAGCAACGCGCAGCCTGCCACGAGATCTTCGATCCCTAAGCCATACAGCAGATGGTCAATATCGTTATAGTCAAATATCGACATGCGATAACCCGCATAAACCGTGACCGCACATAAGGCTAAATCGACTAATCTGCCGGGTATGTACAGTACACTTTGACGAGTTTTAATTAGCGGGTAATGCAGAAATATCAGCACCAACACCCAGCATAAATGCACCGGACGAAAATACGTTGCCGAGATAGTAGAAGTGATCCCCTGCCAGATCTGAAATGCGCTAAGAGACACTGCAATCACTAATATCAGATAACCAAAGGTGTTAATAAGTTTATCTTGTTGCTGCAGTGCTGGCGGCTCATTCTGGGGAGGATTGAGTACAGGTTCTTCATGACGTGTTGTCATATCTTGTCCTCAATAGTCATTTACAACATGGGCGCCAGCACATGAACAACACGGCTGCCGCCACAAATAGATTAGGCCGTGTTTAACACGGCCTAATGGAGTTACTTAGCAATAGAATCTAAATACTTTTGCGCGCCAGGATGCAGAGGCACTCCGGCTAAACGTGAGGCATTTTCTGGTGTGGTGGCATCGGCCACTTTAACCACTTTACGTACCTCATCCATATTTTCATAGGCGGCTTTAGTGAGGTTATACGCCATGTCATCATCCATTTTGGCGCTAACAACTAATACATTCCACACACTCAATGTCGAGACTTCATCAACATTGTTATACACATCGGCTGGAATATTGTAGCTGCTATATGCTGGGTATTGCTTGATAAAAGCGGCCGATTCTGCGGCACTAATATCAATAATATTAATCTTGTGAGTCAATGCTACCTGAGTGACAGCACCAACACCTTGGCCACCCACAATGAAACCAGCATCAATCTGACCGTTAGCCAGCGCATTAGTAGTTTCCGCATAATTAAGATAAACCGCGTCGATATCTTTTTTAACATCGATACCAATAGAAGCCAGTAACGCTGCTGCAGTAACAGCCGTGCCACTTGCCGGTGCCCCCAAGGAGATACGTTTGCCTTTAAGCTGTGATAGCGAGGTAATGCCTGACTTTTCTAAGGTCAAAGCATGCACTAAGTTCGGATAGAGCGCGAACAAGGTTTTCACGGGCATTTCGCTGCGAAATTTGCCTTCACCTTTGTAGGCATCCAGCACGACATTGCCCATGGCGATGCCAGCAATCATGTCGCCACGTACCACTTTAATGGTGTTTTCTACCGAGGCTGCGGTCACTTCTGCTTTTACATTAACGTCTGCAACATTATCGGACCACACTTTGGCTAACGCACCACCAAAAGGATAGTAAATACCACTTTGTCCACCGGTACCAATAGAGTAATTTTCAGCTTGTACTTGCAGTGATAATACCGCTAACAATGCGATCGAACATAGCTTACGAATCATAACAGGCTCCTGATATTGATTAAGTAAACAGTATTAAGGACCACCAATTTGACACTATTTTTATGCTGGTAATCACGTCCATCTAATACCGACAACTTACTAAAAGTGCTCCGATATTTACCTATGCAGACGGGGTTGTCAAGCGCACAAAAAATCACAATTTTTGAATGGAATCGCTATTATTGGCGCGCATTGCAGTTAAACATGCAGCTTAAACGAGTCGCGACATCAAGGTGTGATCCAGTGATTGACCGTCAATGCGGAACATATCCGTTAACTCGCCACATAACTTAAAGCCCATCGACAGGTACAGATTCCTCGCCGCTTGATTGTGGCTCAGTACCCACAAATCAATACGCTCAACAATGCTGTCACCAAAATTAAGTTGCGAAGCTAAATCGCTAAACAGATGATCAATCAAACGCTTACCAAGCCCTTGTTGGCGCGCACTGGCATCCACCCCTATTCCCATTAATGCACGGTGCTCGGTATAGGGCTCATCGGTGGCGCGAATATCGATATGGCCTAAAACTTGACCGTTATCCATGGCAATCCACAACTGGCGCCAACCAGCTTGGTCGCGTTCTCTGACAATGCCTTCAGCGAAACGAATACGCATATCATCACTCAATTGGCTTTTTGAGCGAGATAAGGGCTGAAAAAGAGGAGTATTATTGGCGCCATTTTCCTCAAGCTGCTTAGCTAAATATTGGAAAAAAAGCGGTAGATCTGCAGCCGTTGCCTGACGAATTTCAATCACAAAACTATCCCTGAATGTGTTAATACGCCAGTTAAAATACTTACTTTATATTTAAATATCAACAAATTATAATCAAACAATATTCAAGATATTGCATTAGATACTTTGTTCTACTTTTAGCTTGTTTACTGGTAGCATTTATTGCAAACACTCATAATAGGAGCATAGTGTGCTTAAAACTTCAGCAACTGCCTCAGCAATAGTTTCACGACGACGGATACTGCAAGCCATGGCAGCCGGAGTTTTACTGACACAAACCCCATTAGCCTATAGCCTCAACAGCCCTAAAAAACGGGTTTACATTGACGGCTTATCTTTCTTACCTGACGATCTCGCCGACTTAGCCGCATCTAAACTTGATGCTTACTTGTGCGACATTTCAGCCATAGAAGCCATCAAAAAGCCCGATGGCACCACCAACTATAAACGGACTTACAAAGCCTGCATGGACAGCATCACTGCTGCGCTAGCCCGAGTAAACCAAAATCCACAACAGCTATTATTAGGGCGCTCTGGCAGCGATATAAACAAAGCGATCGACAGCCAACGCACCGCGGTATTTTTCCAAATCCAAGGCGCCGACTGTGTTGAGCAAAGCATCACTTCTGGGCTGGATCAAGTCGATGAGTTTTATCATAAAGGGTTACGCGCGTTACAATTAACCCACCACTACGGCAATTTATTTGCTGGCGGTGCACTAGATAATAATGGTAAACAAGGCCTCAACTTGCCTCTAACTACCGCGGGTGAACAGCTGATTGCTAAACTTAATAGCCGCAACATTCTCATTGATGTCAGTCACTCCAGTCCTCAATCTGCCCTAGACACCGCAAAGCTGTCAAAAGCCCCGATAGTACAAAGCCATGGCGCGGTGCGATCGATTGTAAACCATGCACGCTGCACCCCTGACGATGTGCTTAAAGCCATCGCGGGTACGGGTGGATTATTCGGGGTGTTCATGATGACTTTTTGGTTGACCCAAGATAACCCACCGACAACTGATCACTATCTAGCTCACCTAAAACATGTCGCCAATGTCGCTGGCATCGATGCGGTGGCCATTGCCAATGATTATCCACTACGAGGCCACAAAGAGTTACAGGCACTGGATAATGACAATACGCAAGGCGTTAAACAGTACCTAGATTGGTGGCACAGTTTACGCGCACGTGGCGTATTAGGTTTTGATGTTGAACCGCAACACGTAGTGGTGCCAGAGCTTAATCATATTAACCGCATGCAGCGTATTGATGATGCCTTGGCCGGCGCTGGGTTTAGCGGCCTAGAACGAGACAAAATCATGGGCGGTAACTGGCAAAGGGTGCTAACAGCAGTACTGGGATAAGCGCAAATAGATACGCAATTAAAACAGGGAATACAATGGTGATTGAACGTCAACGCGGCAGATATATCGGCCGCAATAAGTCTACGGCCTATCAGGATTTGGTTTGGACAGTCGCAACAGCGGCGGATACACAGTTGAATATCGCTGAGCAAACCCAGCAGACCTTAGCCACCATAGAGCAAAACTTAGCTGAGCTGGGTAGCGATAAAACCCGCATAGTCTCGGCGCAGGTTTACATTAGTGATATGAAAAACAAACCCGTTATGGATCAGCTCTGGTGTGATTGGCTGGGAGACGACCCGCAACATTGGCCACAACGGGCGTGTGTCGGTGTGGCACTAGAGGGCGATGTGCTCATTGAAATCACTGTCACCGCAGTGCGAGAGCAGCATTAAGATAACAAGGCGCAAGCGCTTATATTAAAACCCTTGCGCCTAGATTTAGCCTCTATTACTCGCCCGTTTAGCCAAGTCGCAATCCGTGAGTCAATAGATTAAGTTGTTAGCATAAACGTCTAAAATAAGCTCATAGAATCAGCATCTTAAGTTACTCTCTAGGCCAACAGATTTTATCACTACTAACGCCACACTCCCCACTCACCGGTAGTACCAGGTTGCTCACCTTGAGTCCACCACTGTGCAGTCCAACTACGACCAGCAAAAGTCACTATATCGCCCTGAACATACACTTTGTCAGCCAACCAGTTTCCATCACTTGGTATCTCATCATCGCCAGATTTCACCGTGAAGCTGTAAACCGCACTATCACTGCCTTGGACATTGGCCACAGTAAGCTGGAAGGATAACTGATGGTCTTGACCGCCCGATAAAGCGTCCGTATCAATGATTAATTCATCGTAGCGCCCTTGATCAGTATTAACAGCTGGGCCACTCAATTGTTGCCAAACCACTTGGTCATAGTCACCAGTAGTGTTTAACGGGTTGAGCACCACCACCGTGCCGTGCTGCACTTCCGCCAGTTGAATCTCTTGCAATGTTTGTGGGGTAATGACAGCAGTTAAGCCCGGATTGACCTCGTCAGCAACAATACTAAACACTCCAGATGCTCGTTCATCTTTGGCATTAAAATAGTTGGCGTAGAGGTTATCTCTGAAATACATATAGTGGTTCATTTCAGCATGCCAATCACCAATAAACACATTGCCATTGTGATTAGACTCATAATAACCACTGATCTTAGCCGCTAACAAACGGTCCCAATCTAGCTGGTTATCTTCGGTAATTTCTAGGCTAAAGCTAGTGTGAATATCACCGTATCGATTGAGCACATCATACTTAACAGACTCGCCAATTTGCGGTGTCTGTAACGAGACGTCATTGGGTATAAACTGTTCACCTTTATGTAGATACGGCTCATCAGGGTCGACTGGCGGTAACTCGTCACCACTAATGTTTATGTCACTACAGTTGTAGAAGCCTTCTCCCACTGGATCGATACGCTGCCAACGGGTGTATAGTATTGCCTCACCACTGCGCTCAGCAGGAATCGTAACCCTCATGCGATACTTCTTGTCGGCGCCGACTTCAATATTGCCATACTCTTGGATCAGCTCGAGATCATCCCAGCTGAGCGCCTTTGACACATCGACACCTGGCTTAGTGAGATAAATCTCCCAATATGACGGATTATGCGGCGCCGTGGCGTTGAACACGAGCTCAAAAGTGCCCGGCGCTACCTCTGTGCGGGTCCAGTCGCCATGCTCAACACCTAATCCTCGCTTTTGTGGGTCATTGGCATAGCAAAGGCTGCCATCGGGAATTGCTGCTCTGACTTTTTGCGCATCAAGATAATCCGGCGCCTGAATGTTAATCGCAACCTCATTACGCTGCACAAACTGATAAGTGCCTGACACTTCTAGCGCAGCCTTACATGCTGCATTAGGCGGATTACCAGTCCATATGCCGCCCTGTTCATAGCAGATAGATTGGCGTGCCTGGGGAAATTCTACCCAACCGTGGGCAATTGCGGTTGTTGGCACAGAAAAATACAGCGCAGTAGCGATTGTCGACACCGAAAAAATTGACTTTTTCACAGCAAACAACTCCTTTTGAAAAATTGTTATTTATTAATAAATTTAGATAGTTCCGCTATTGAACTGGCAGCGATTATCACGACATAACTGAGCTAATTCAACTGGCAATATCTTGACGTATGCAAACAGTCAAATAGCCAACTTTGAGATCGAAAAACTGCGTGATAAAACACTAAGCACAACAAATTGGCAGTGAAAAAAAGCAATCGATACCGACATCTGCAGCACAAAATAAATCGATTAAAATACACCGCTTTAAACGAGTGAATTAATTTGGCACCCAATGAGAAAAGTAGTGCTTTTGACGATCACAACCGCTAACGTCAATCTTGTTACTCACACAAGTTAAATGAATGTAAAATATGAAATAATCCTGATAGATTTCAATTGACTGCCATGATATAAATTAGCCTATTCTAAGTAATCAAGGATGAGTAGCACATGGTGATAAGAAAAGCCCTGGCTGCTGATATCAGCGCTATATGTCAACTACGCAAGCGGGCAATATTAGCCCAATGTAGCGACTTCTATTCATCTGAGCAGCTAGCGATTTGGACCGAAGGTGAAGTCTCTGAGGCCATAAAACAGGACATTATTAACGCATTTTACGTGGCAGAGCTTAACCAACAGGTGGTTGGTTGTGGCATGCTGACCGTAGATACGACCATGATTGACGCTATTTTTGTTGACCCTGACTACTTTGGCCAAGGGATCGCTACCCAGATGCTGGCTTTTTTAGAACAACAGGCCAAGCAACAAGGTTTATCTCAGCTGATGTTAGAGTCCACGCTCAACGCCGCTGCTTTTTATCGTAGCTGCGGTTTTGTTGGAGACAAAATTGCGACTTACCAGTCGCCAAGAGGCATCAGCTTAGATTGTATTCCCATGCAAAAATCACTCAGCCATAAATGAGTTAACTAGACATAAATCAATTCACGCAAGGACAGCAGCGTTGTTACATACTCTCAGTGTTTATTCAGGGATCATTGCCAGCATTTGGATCGTGCTGGGTGTCTATATTGCTGCTAGGTATTACCCTGGCTATAGCCACCAACGGCAATTTTGCAGTGAACTGGGCGCCGTTGGCAGCCCTACTCAAAAGCTATCACCACGGATCAATAATTACCCATTAGGCTTGTTATTTTTGCTGTGTGGCTGGCATGTCATCTCTATTGATAACGCCCATATCTCACTGCACGTGGCCGGTTACCTGATTGGATTGCATGGCATAGGGACATGGGTGGCAGGCTACTTCCCTATGGATGCCGACCCTTATACTAAAACGCCCAGTCGCCATTGCAAGATCCACTCTTGGGCAGGTTTTATCATGTTACTGTCGCTACTCATCGCGCCAATTTGTGTCGCCCTGGGGCCAACATCTTTAATTACCCCCATCTCTATACGACTGATATCGGTAGCTGCAGTGCTTATCACTGTCTACTACCTATATAAGATGGTTATCGCCGTGCGACAACAAACCAACCCGGGGCTGCAACAGCGGCTATCCTATGGTGTGCAGCTGCTGTGGCTCTGTATGCTGTCGCTGAGTATCGCCTAACAGCAGCGTGGTGATAAGTATGATCACCACAACCAACATGTTAGCTTAAGGCAATAGCCAAGCTACCGCTGCAAAAAGCACAAGGAGGCAAGTTGAAGCATCCGCAGATGACATTAGCGCAATACGTTAAAAAGCGAAATGGCGTTGCCCTTGGCGCTGCAGGCTCACTGAGCAATATGCTCCACAACTCCCTAGGGGCAGCCTCGTTTGCACAATTTTGGCTCTACTGGAATCCCATATGGGGCTATTATTTGGCCCGCTTTATCATGCAGCCTTGCAGGCAAGTGATGCCCGGCGCGTTAGCCATCATCGCCACTTTTACCGTCAGCGGCGCGCTGCATGATTTAGCAATTTCACTGCTAAAAGCGCAATTTGTTTGGCCCTTAACCCCTTGGTTTTCACTAATGGGTCTAGGCGTAGTTGCCACCAAAGTGTTCAACATCACCTACGGCAATCAACCCTGGCTACTAAGAGCATTCTTCAATGCAAGTTGGGTATTGGGCTGTTATGCCATAGTGAAACTACTTTAACATCAACACCTCACTTGGGCTTAGCAACGGGCAACTGTTGCCACTGATTAGGAGTACATTGGGTTGTCTTTAAATTTTCACCCTATTGATGAGCTAGCACCTGCTAACATTGTCATGACTCGCTTTGATAACTTAGCAAAAGGTTGCCGCGAGAACGCAGACATCATCGCCCTATCGCCCCAAGCTCTGGATGGTTGTGATCTATTGATTGTCACCGGTGCTAATATGACGCAAGCGCAAGAAATCTTAATGCGCTGCCGGATAAATCTTTGCCCGGTGCTATTTATTGCCAACCCGAGCAATGATGACCACATTGCTAGAACGGTAGCCAGCAACATTAAAGCCAAGTTGGTGAGTAAGACAATGCCCGACAATCTTGATGTGGCTGATTTACGATTATTTAGTGACCCTAGTGCGCACCTTTTTGCCTTTAGCTCACTGGACAGTGCCGTCGATTTTTTACGAGCGAACTCAAGGGCTAACATCAGCGCTGCATTGCTTTTAGCCCATGGACAAATCGATGTGAATCAATATCAGCAAGCAAACGAGCAAATCGCCGCCGAGCTGCCGAGTCATTGCAGCTTTTACTCTAGTGTGCACGCAGCAGGCGAAGGTGAATGCAGCGTATTGTTTTGCGTCACCAGCCAGCAGTCAATCTGAATCCAATACAAGGCCTTAGGCCAAGGAGAAACCATTGAAAAGTATTGCTCAGTACAAACCCTACGCCCCCTTAGCAGTGATGTTATTGCTGGCATTCAGTTGGGCATTCAATTTTCATGTTCCATCACCGCTCAATGATGCAGGCCTCGCACAATTAGAGTGGTTATATCTATTGGATATTCTGCTGGTGCTGCCCGCCATCTGCTTTTGGGCTATCGGCGATAAACGCACTGCCACCCTCAAGGCATTGGCCTATATCGCACTCATGCTGTTGATAGGGAGCCTGATAATTCCCACCGAACAACAGGTGCTAATTAGTCAATTATCTCCCTTGCGCTATGTGGTGTTAGCAGTAATATTGGCCATTGAGCTATTTAGCATTGCACTGGTGATTTTGGCTGTCAAAAGCGCGTTAAACGCAGCTAGCGACCCTGATGACGCCTTAGCAGATGCCATTGCCAAACTGACCCATTATCAACCGCTAGCCACACTGCTGAGCTTTGACTTACGCCTATGGAGCTACCTGCTGTGCCACGATAGTATCCAGCCTCAATACTATCGTGGACAGCAGCATTTTAGTTATCACAATAAAGACGGTTGCCGCGATAACACATTGGGGTTCATCGTAATTATTGCCTTTGAACTCCCTCTTATGCACCTATTGCTGCACTTCTTATGGTCACCCCTCGCCGCCAATATCATTAGCGGTCTCACCTTGCTAATCTTGCTGTTTTTCATTGCTGAGTACCGCGCTTTAGCCAAACGGCCTATTAGCATCGATAATCAGCAACTCATCATTCGCTATGGCTTATACCCAAGCTTAAGCATTGATATCGCCAATATTGCCAGTATCACACCTAACAGCCAATTTATCCCTCGTAGCAAACATGCAAAGCGCTATAACCTATCTGGCACGCCTAACCTCGCTATTGAGCTTAAGCAACCCATTGGCGATACCCGCCAAGTCTATCTCGGCATCGATCAGCCCGAGCGGTTAATTCACGCCATTGCTTGCCAGCAGGCTAATGGTGCTCAAAACTAAATAGCCTGAGGTAATGGCAATCAAATACAAAAAAACCGCCACAAATATGTGGCGGTTTTGTGGTCGAGCTAGTTTGATGGATTAGGTCATCGCGAGTACTTGATTAACTAACTTACTGATACCGGCATCGGCTTCAACAATTGAACTCGCCAACATATAGGCCGGTGTGCTGACCACCCGGTGGTTTTGGTCAATCACAATCTCATCCACAGGGCAGTCTTGGTGATCGCCACCTATCATATCAATCGCGGCGGCGGTTTCGGCGTCATTGCCTATGGTTGCTTTCACTCCCTTACCATAAACCAAAGGCAGCATCGCCGGAGCAATGCACATATAGCCAGCAGGCTTTTTCGCCTCAGCAAAAGCTTGGCAAGAGGCTAATACCTCGGCTTGCACACTGGCTTGGGCGCCATTGACCGCAAAATCTGACAAATTTTTAGCGGCACCAAAGCCACCGGGTAAAATCAACGCATCAAATTCATTACAGTTAAGTTCACCCAACGCCTTAATGTCGCCTCGCGCTATACGCGCTGATTCGACTAACACATTGCGATTGGGGCTCATCTCTTCACCGGTTAGATGGTTCAATGTGTGCATTTGCTCAATGTCGGGCGCGAAGCACTGATAGCTTGCGCCAGCTTTAGCAATATGCAGCAAGGTTAGTACCGATTCAGTGATCTCTGCACCATCAAATACGCCACAACCAGATAAAATAACAGCCACTTTTTTCATCTTAATTCACCTTCAATTCGAGTCGATATGCTTAACACGGTTTGCCCTGTTGCTAGCATCATAATCATTATTACTACAGCGCTCTAGTGCGAACGGTCACATGCGAGTCATTGAGTCGCTTAAACGGCCTACCTGCTTGGTTAAATATTGAAGTGCATCGGCGCAGCCTCTAGGATGAAAATTGACGGACAACGGATTGATAAAGCCATGCAGATACTGACATTGCACAGCATTGACCTTAGCCGTAGTAGCCAACTGCGTGACAAGTTCACCGACATCAAAACTGGGTTCTGTTCGCGGAAACACCAACTGCAGTTCAAACTGTGGTTGTAGTTCAATTTGATGACGAATTTGCGAACCATAGTAACCAAACCCCGCCACAACGTGTTTGATAGCGCTCATGGCTGAGACTTGCCACAGTGCGGCAGCACCGACACTAAAACCTATGACCACCGTGGGGCTTTCATCAGCTTGAATAACCTGCGCTAAATGGCCAGCATAAGCATTGATACCGACATTGTTGATAAAATATTGATAGGCACTATGCTCATCCGCAAAAGACTGATACTTGCCCTGATAGGGGTCGACAAGATGATAAGCAAAGGGAAATGATTCAAGACAACGACTGAACTCTGGAGTTTTGCCAAAAATATCCGTGGCAATGACAATGCGCAAGCTACCTCCTTAATCTTAGCGAACATGAACTAATACCAATCAGTATAAACATTTAGTCACTCAGCGAGAATTTAGCGGTTCTGAGGTAAGGCAACGAGTGAAGAGCATAGTTGTTCTACGGTTAAGCTCGTTAACACAGCTTCAGAATCGCTATAACTCGCCATTGTGGCGCGTTTTAGGCTGCCTGCTTCTGCGTTGAATAATTTCACAAGGGAACAACCATTGTTTCAATCATTCGCCTTGAATTAGTTTGCCCAAAGCGCGCTGAGTAGATCAAATTCTTATACTGATTGGTATAACTTAAACGATACGCTATCGCTTAACCGTCGCGAGGTTTAATCAATATCCTTCAACGTCACCTTGGTAACGTGCATCAACGCTCAGGCAACGATAACTCAAGCTATCAAAAGCAAACAGCCCGAGCTGATACTCGGGCTGTTTAAATTACTTCAGTGAATAGTTGGCAATGGTTTTTTGAATACCCACCACATCAGTGCCTTTCTTCAACTCTTTGACTAAAGGATCTTTTTGTCCAGATATCCAGATTTTTAGCTCCGAGTCCATATCGAAGGTACCCGCGGTTTCCACTTCAAAGTGGGTGATCGACTTGTATGGCACTGAATGATAACTGACTTTTTTACCCGTCACGCCTTGCTTATCTATCAGGATAAGTCGTTTGTTGGTAAACACAAACATGTCCCTAATGACTTTATAAGCCAGTGATAAACTCTCACCGTCAGCCATAATAGGTGCTAACTCTGCGGCTAACTCCTCTAAGTTTACTTCGGAGGCATTGCCCATCAGCGAGTCGAGTAGTCCCATGATCGATTCCTTAATCCTTTAGTGTATTGACCCAGCTAGCTTATACCTGTCTATTGGCACCAACAACCATCATTTCACACTTAGGGCAATCAAATACTAGTTTAAGCACATCTTTACCAATCTCTAGCACCATAGGGTCGGCTTTAATTCCCGGTACCTCTTTTGGACAAAGATTAAAATTAAATCGTAAGCAGTGCTTAGTGACCATTAAGGGCGCATCTTCGGTAATACCGTTTTTCTCATAGGTGTCTTCTATCTCAATCACACCATGCTGAGTATAAAACGCTTTGGCTTGTTCATTAGCCACATTACCCATAAAGCTTAAATGCTTCACTGGATACACCGCATCTTGATTGTGTTTCCAGGCTGTGGGACGCAGATAGTCATTCACTCTAGCGGCTTCCAGTGCGCTCACAGCTTCACGACGTAAACCATTAAGCAGCGAGGCCGGCATAAACCACATCTGCTCAGTATTAATTTGCACTTCACGGGCGCTAAAGTCGGTGCTGCCTAATTTACTTAATTGCTTGCGGATATTCTTAGTGGTTTTTTCAATATCACTGGCCAATTGCTTTTCAACCACAATGGCCGCCGTCCCCTGATGACCGTATTGATCGGTAATGGTCAAACTGACCCCGTCTTCGCTATCGGTTAAGCACAAGTCCGCTTGGATAATTCGCTTAGATGACTCTTTTGCCAACACCATCTCAAATGCTTGGTTGTGATTTCGATAAAGCGTCGCGCCCACTTTTAAGTCTTTAGGCATGGTTGTGACATAGAGCTTGAGCCCATCAGCACGGTTAACTCGTAACCCCTGCAACTTATCATCAGATTGCTTTGCTTGAGTGTAATTAGGCGGAAAATAGGCTAAGCCATCGCCATTGTTAAACACCTCAGTTGAGCTGACTTCAATAAAGTCTTTGCCTAACTAAATAACTTTACCGACCTCTTCACCTATGTATTTAGGCGAACGGAAGTCACTCACGCCTTGGCTACGCTCATTGACAAAGTAGTCAGTTCGGCCACGGTTGAAGGTTTTCTCTGGATCTGGGGTAAATGTATGCTCGCAGCGACCATGGGATGAGGCGCTAAGCTCTGGACGCTTAGCAATGATCTTGTCGAGTGCTTGACGATAGTGGGCGGTGACGTTTTTCACGTAACTTAAGTCTTTCAAGCGGCCTTCAATTTTAAAAGAACGCACGCCAGCATCAATCAAAGCCTCAAGGTTGTCAGTCTGGTTATTATCTTTTAGCGATAACAGATGCTCGTTTTCTGCTAACACTTCGCCTTGACGGGTTTTAAGCTCACCTGGCAAACGGCACATTTGCGAACATTCACCACGGTTAGCGCTGCGATTACTAAAAGCATGGCTCAAATTACACAGGCCGCTATAGGCCACACACAAGGCTCCGTGAATGAAAAACTCAATCTGCATGTTAGTGTTTTTAGCCACTTCACGGATTTGGGTTAATCCTAGTTCACGGGCGAGTACCACTTGAGAGAAGCCGACTTGCTCTAAAAAGGCAACTTTTTCTGGGCTACGGTTATCCATCTGCGTGCTGGCATGCAGTGCTATTGGCGGAATATCCAGTTGCAATATGCCCATGTCTTGCACAATCAGCGCATCGGCACCGGCGTTATAAACACCCCAGATAAGTTGTTGCGCCTGCGGTAATTCTTCATCCATCAAAATCGTGTTTATCGCGACAAACACTTGCGCATGGTAACGATGAGCAAATTCACATAAGCGGGCGATATCTTCAACGCTGTTACCCGCTGTCGCACGAGCACCAAACACAGGACCGCCTATGTATACGGCATCCGCACCATGTTTGATCGCCTCAATGCCGTAATCGGCGTTTTTCGCCGGTGCCAGCAGCTCCAATCGATTCGATTGCACCGCAACCGGCTCTTTCGGGGGCTGTTCATTAGGTCTAAAGATGCCAACACTGCTCATAAACTTAGTCTCAAACTCGATTAACCGACATATTTGGGGCACGGATTATAGCAAAGTCGCAGCGATTTCGCCCAATTGAATATAAATTGTTGCTAAAGCAATACTCAGTTTAGCTCTACCCGTTTGCTCACTTGTATGCCTAAGCGTTTGGCTAAACGGTTTAAATTAGCACGATCCACATTCAGCGATTTAGCTGCTGCAGACCAATTTCCTTGATGATCAGCCAGTTTTTGCATAATCAATTGTCGCTGAAAGGCTTCCGTTTGCTGCTTGAGATTAAGCTGAGTATCAACAGCTACTGCTGCGCTGGCTGCTATGGGCTGCGTATCGGATTGCTGCGGCATGGTCAACGCTAGGTGAGTTAAACCGATACGCACAATATCGGTGCGACTATCACCACGGGCACGCAGCGCTGCACGGCTAATTACATGCTCAAGTTCACGCACATTGCCGGGCCAGTCATACGCCGACAATAAGGCTAAAGCATCTGCGGTTATCGCCAACTGCCCCATTCCTAACTTACGCCGAGTAAGCTCAATAAAATACCCTGCCAGCAAGCTGATATCGCCGCCACGCTCGCGCAGTGCTGGCACTTGCAACGGATAAACACTGAGGCGGTGGTATAGATCAGCACGAAAACGCCCCTGTTCAACTTCAACGGCAAGTTGACGATTGGTCGCTGCTACAATGCGCACGTCGACGTGCTCAATACTGTCTTTGCCAACCACTTGGATCTCTTGATTTTGCAGGGCACGTAACAGTTTGCTCTGTACCGCAAGCGGTAGCTCACCAATCTCATCAAGAAAAATAGTGCCGCCACTGGCGAGGCTGAACTTACCCACACGGTCACGATCTGCTCCGGTAAAAGCACCTTTTACGTGACCAAACAACTCACTTTCAATCAGGGTTTCCGGCAATGCGGCGCAGTTAACATAAACTAAAGGGGCATCACGGCGAGAAGAGCGAGTGTGAATGGTTCTGGCCACCAGCTCCTTGCCGACACCGGTATCGCCTTCAATCAGTATCGAATAGTCAGAGCCTGCCACCATGTCAATTTCATTTTTAAGCTTGAGCATGACCTCGCTGTCACCGATAAGCTCGCCGCCATCTTTCACCAAGGCTTCATGGGTTAACTCAGCGACCACTTGCTGACTATGCTGCGAATGACTTTCTAGCTCCTGCAGCATCATGGCAGTATTTAAGGTGGCAGCGGACATAGCTGCGATAATATCCAAGCTGCGTTTGGGAATATCATCAAACACATTGGGCACCATGCTGTCTAATGTCAGCACCCCGATTAGCTGATCATTGGCCAGCAGTGGCAGCCCCATACAAGCATGCACAGGCAGATCGCCATCGTGAACCAATAACAGGCCATCGTAGGGATCAGGTAAGCCACAGTCTGCAGCAAAGCGTACCGGCTCCGTTGACTGACATATCTGTAAAAAACGCGGGTGGGCACCAATCTCAAATCGTCGCCCTAAGGTTTCTTTGGCAAGCCCTTGCAGTGCCAAAGGTTTTAGCTGCTCACCTTGTACATGTAGCAATACCACCGCATCACAATCCACCGCATGGCGCACCGTACTCAGCAAGCGATCAAACCTGTCTTTATCCGCCAAGCTTTGGGTCAAATCTAACGCTAAGGCAATTAGCGCAGCAGAGGAGATTTCGCTCATGTTGTCATCCTAGTTCAACAGCTTAATTTGGCACGATGCCAAGTAATCGGCGCGATATCAGTCTAACACCACAGTCAAAAAGATACCAAGCAGTCTTTTTGACAGCAAAAATAGTGAGTCATAAAGACTCTTTTTTTCAATGTAAAAATCATAATTAATTGATTATTAGTGATTTTTATAATTGGCACGATTATCGCTATTACAGTGTTAGTTACCCAAAATAAATTATCGCCGACACCTCAAGATTGCCGTCACGATAATGGCTTATTAAGGAGCATTACTATGCAAACCATGACCTTAACAACTCCCGATTATTTCGCGACGCCATCGACTCATGCCCAAATCGCTCAAGGTCCCAGTTTCTATCAGCGTGTGCAGTCGGCGGGCAACATCACTATGGCTATCGCCGTGATCGGCATGTTGCTCAGCATATTGGTGGGATACACCTTTGCCACTCATTTCTCTTTAGTGGCCCAAGTTGCCAGCCATATAGCGCTCATCCTATTCGCAACCTTTATCAAAATCGGCTACGTGGTGCGCTGTATCGGCTTAGATGGACTGGGGTACAAACAGCTTTAAGTGGCCGCTGACAAGTTAGCAGCGTTAGCTGTCTCTAGCCAACGACTAACCCCCTTAACTCACAACTCGACAACTCAATAACAAGAAGCAGGCTATGGCAAAACAACCTATTAAGCTAAATAGCAAAACTATCCTAAATAGTGATGGTCAGCTCAGCCAAATATCTCCACAACGTACTGTTGGATTGACCAACACGATTGCTAAACACCCGCTGTGGGAGCTGGCTTTTCGCCCATGGTTTATCGCTGCCAGCCTACTATCTTGTATCAGTATGCTAGCTTGGTGGTTAGCGCTTACGGGTAACGACATAATGCTTAGCAATAGCAGCTTATCGCCTGTCGTTTGGCATATCCATGAAATGCTATTTGGTTTTGGGGCCACTATCGCTGTGGGCTTTTTATTAACCGCCGCACAAACATGGACCGGCAAGCAGAGTATTCATGGCTGGAGATTGATTGCGTTGACCCTGATCTGGCTAGCAGCTAGAGGCCTGATTTGGTTTGCCACTGACGGACTACAATGGCTGACTGTCGGCATGCAAAGCCTGTGGTGGTTAATCAGTATCACCTACCTCGCGACGATGGTAGTCACTGCTAAAAGTCAGCGTAACTATCAATTCATTCCATTGCTAAGCATGATGATGCTGCTCAATATTGGGGTTTTGCTCAGTGACTTTGCTAACAACACTGCGCTGGCTCTGCATTTATCTCGCTCGGCAATTTTAGTCTTTGGCCTGCTAGTCGGCATAGTCGCGGGCAGAGTTATCCCCTTTTTCACCGGTCGCGGCGCGCAACATGCCAAGGTCACAGCAACGCCCATGCTCGATAAGTTACTGCTTATAAGTACAGTCATCGGCGCCAGTGTTTTTCTGCTAGGTTATTTTGTGCCATTACCTTTCACGCCCGCTAGTCTGCTGATTCTCAGTGGCACCTTACACTTGATGAGACAGTATTTTTGGGCGCCACTGGCAACCGCCAAGGTCCCTCTGCTGTGGTCTTTGCACGCGTCATACTTTGCTTTAGCCATAGGTTTAATCGGCTTAGGGCTAAGCTATCACGTCGATAGTATTCGTTTTGCCGATGCATTACACATGATCACCGTCGGCACGATAGGTGCGATGATCTTAGCGATGATTTCACGGGTCTCGTTAGGCCATACCGGACGTGCACTGAGTGTCCACCGCAACATGATTGCAGCCTTCGCATTGCTGCTGATAGGCGCTGTAGCGCGGGTCGCATTGCCAAGCGTTGGCCAACCGATACTTGGCTGGCAACTCAGTGCTGGCTGCTGGATTATCGCTTTTGGGCTATTTCTTTGGCACTACATACCAATTCTCACAGCGGCAAGGGCCAGTAAATAAGCTTAAACCTGAATAACCCGACACTTTATTCACCTGAAGCAACAACTTGGCCTGATTGGGCTAATATATGGGTAGTCAGCATTGGCTACCGATAATGACAACAAAAAAGGATATATCGATGTTATCTGCGCAACATATCAATACCGTAAAAAGTACCGTGCCATTACTAGAATCAGCCGGCACTGCCATTACTGAACATTTTTACCAGCGTATGTTTAGCCACAACCCTGAGCTAAAAGATATTTTTAACTTGAGCCACCAACATTCTGGCGGCCAAAGTGCGGCGTTATTCAATGCCATTTTGGCCTATGCCAAACACATCGACAACCTTGCGGCATTAGGTAGCGCAGTGGAACGCATTGCCCATAAACACACGAGCTTTCACATTCAGCCCGAACACTACCCCATCGTCGGCCATTACTTAATTGAGACACTAAGAGAACTGGCACCTGATGCGTTTACCGCTGAAGTAGAAGAAGCTTGGACCGCAGCTTATGGGCTGCTGGCCAATGTCTTTATAGATAAAGAAGCCAGCTTGTATCACGCCAGCAGTCACAAGACCGGCGGTTGGCAGGGCCCAAGGGGGTTTATCATCAGTGACAAGGTCATTGAATCTGAGTTAGTCACGAGTTTTATCCTCAGCCCAGAAGATGGTCTGGCGGTCGCCGATTACCTACCCGGACAATACATCGGTATTAAAGTTGCTCCCGACGGTCACCCACATCAAGAGATCCGCCAGTACTCGCTATCTGATAAGGCCAATGGCACTCACTATCGTATTTCTGTCAAACGCGAGTCTGCCAATGCTGCTGCAACAGGCGAGTCAGCAGTGGATGGTGTTGTGTCCAATTATCTGCATCACAGCGTAAACGTGGGTGACCGTGTCGAGTTGTTTGCGCCTGCCGGTGATTTCCATTACCAAGATAATGATAAGCCAGTTGTGCTCATTTCTGCCGGTGTGGGGATCACCCCAATGCAGGCGATGCTAGAAACCTTAGCCAGTAATAAACATCAACATGGCATCACTTATTTGCATGCCTGTGAAAATGCCGCGCAGTTATCATTTCAATCACGTGTTGCGCAATTAAGTGAAGCATTACCGCTGCGCTGCCACCTATGGCTTAATCAGCAGCAAACCAGTGACTCGATCAAAGGTACTGAGGTTCACCAAGGCCTAATGCAACTGGCTCCTATAGCCGAGCAATTACCCCTTAATGATGGTGATTTCTATCTTTGTGGACCCGTTGCTTTTATGCGCGCAGTGCAGCAGCAATTATTGGCGCTGGGCGTGCAGAGCGATGCCATTCATTATGAAGTTTTTGGTCCCCATGCCACGCTCTAATATTGACAAGTTCGAGTGAAAAAAACGGGCATCATTGATGCCCGTTTTTTTATAGGAAAGTACAAATTTCATCCAGCGATTTTTTCTTAGTTGAATGCTCAGGAATGGTGGCATCGTCATCAGGATAACCCACCACTATCAGCATATAAGGCCTATCAACATCATTGTCTCGGTTACAGACTTTACTCAAAAAAGACATAGGCTTAGGCGTATGGGTTAGTGTACCTAATCCAGCATGATGCAAGGCTTGCAGCAAAAAGCCTGTGGCAATGCCAACCGACTCATGAACGTAGTAATTAGTCGTATCTTCATTGTTATCTAGGCCGCCACGTTTTTGTGAAAACACCGCAATCAGCCACGGCGCTTTTTCAAGGTAGCTTTTATTAGCATCGGTTCCCAACGGCTTCAGTGCTTCTAGCCATTCTTCGCCAGCTCTGCCCTCATAGAAAGAGCGCTCTAACGCCTCAGCTTGCTCGCGAATTTGCGCTTTCACTTCAGGATCGCTAATGGCGACAAAATGCCAAGGTTGATGATTGGCACCACTTGGCGCTGTCGCTGCAGTCTGAATACACTTGGCAATAATTTCCTGTGGTACAGGCTTGTCTGAAAACATCCGAATACTGTGCCGGCGCTTCACTTCTGTATATTGCTCAGTGGCACGGGTAAGCATCTCAGCTTCACTGTATTTAATAAAATCGGTGAGTGGGTGATGAATCTCTGACATGCGCAATCCTTAGTCTAAAACAGTGCCAATAAACGATGACCCAAACTAGCAAACCTGACAACAAAAATCAGCTTTTCTAAGCAACGCTAAAATAACTCATCCTTGTAGCAGTTGCTTTACACAGCCTCAATTTCATTGCGCACGCAACAAAACTTTACCGATTAATACCAATAGCCGAGCCCCTTGGATGTTAAGATACTGTAAACTAGCCAACTATCATTGCCGGTAAGCAACCCAATCGCGCAGATAATTTGGCCAACTCCATATAAAGTGACCTTTAACTATGTTGACTCATCGATGGGCACCACTCGTTTTGTTATGCATATTCGTGTTGAGCAGCTTTTACACCGCGGCCCAAGCCAACGCGCGTCAAGCTATTGCCTCGATTGACATTAGCCATGAATATCACCAGCCCATCGGCGAGCACAGCTATGTTTATCACCCCGAACAGCCCATCCAAGCAATACAAGCAAGGCAGTTGTTTCAACAAGGTCAATTTACGCGACAAAATAGCCCGACCATTAACTTCGGCATTGGGGCGGAGCCAACCTGGATAGCCGTTGAGTTTCTCAATCCCAACGACAAGCCAACAAGCCGGTTCTTTCAAATCAAAAACTCCTGGTTAAACCGTATCGAGCTTTACCAGTTTCATCAACAAGCTGTGACTAAAGTGCGTATTTTGGGGGACCAATATCCGTTTGATCAACGTGCTGACAACGGCCGTTACTTCAATAGCATGCTGATGCTACCGCCGGGTAAATCGCAGCTACTACTTCATATTGCCAGCCCAGACCCTATGGTCGTGCCGATGTATTTACTCACCCATAATCAAGCGGCAGACGAGCTGGAGTTTGAAAGTTATACCTACGGGTTTATTTATGGCGCAATAACCTGTTTATTGATCTATAACCTGATGCTGTTTATCGGTATGCGTAGCATCAGTTACCTACTCTATTCCTTGTTTTTGTTTTCTTTTTTACTAATGAACTTAGCCTATACTGGCCATGGGTTTCGCTGGTTCTGGTCTAACACTCCTATGTGGCAACAGTGGGGCTTACCACTACTGATGATGACCTTCAATGTATTTGGCTTGCTGTTTGCGTTACGGTTTTTAAATATTCGCCAACTCTACCCGCGACTACATAGGTTAATCAGTACTATCTGCATTGGTTTCCCTGGTCTCTTTGGCTTAGCGTACCTGTTTGACGACCAGGTGATGGCATTGATCCTTGCCTTTGATTTTATGCTGTTGTTCTCTTTTCTGATGCTGATGTTGGGGTTCTTTGCATGGCGCGCCAATATGCCCAACGCGAAAATTTTTCTGCTGGCATCGGTATCATCAATGTTAGGTACCGCGACTACCGGTCTTGCTGTTATTGGCGTAATTCCCTACAGCAATATGACCTTTAGAGCAGGAGAAGTGGGCTTACTGATTGATGTGGTCTTGCTGGCTTTAGCGCTGGCGAACAAGTTTAGAATTAGCGAGCGCGACAAACTGCACGCCGAATACATGGCTAAAACGGATCCACTCACAGGTTTGAACAACCGCCGGGCTTTTTATCAGAAAACCCAACAGTTTATTAAGGCCAGCAAAGCAGATAAGAGCCTAGTTGTTGTGATCATCGATATTGATCATTTTAAAGCGATTAATGACAACTACGGTCATCAAACAGGTGACAAGGTATTGATTGCAATTGCTAAACAGATCCAGGCTAGCCAACGACAGCAAGATATCGCCGCTCGCTGGGGGGGAGAAGAGTTTATTATCGTATTACCGCAAACCAAGATGAAAGCAGCTCAGGCCATTGCTGAGGGTATACGCCAGCGCATTTCACAATTGAGATTCAGCGCTGATGCTAGCGATCTTGCCGTTACAGCCAGTATCGGCCTCGCTTACGGGCACCTGCGTAATACCGCCTTCGATGAGTTAATCGAACAAGCCGATAAACAGCTGTATCAAGCCAAAAGCCAAGGCCGCAATCAAACTTGCCCCTTGATAGCGCAAACCGCATAGCCTTGCTAGCGGGTAAAGGGTTTACATACAAAAAGGCCATAGCGTCAGCTATGGCCTTTTTGTATCGCTACGTTGCCCGCGAGTGGCTAGCGCAACTAGAAGTTATATCTCACATTAGCGGTAATGGTACGGCGCTGACCATAGAAACAATCACCGCGCGCTAAACAGCTCGTAATAACGGTGTCATCGGTAATATTATCCACGTTAACGCTAATATCAAATTGGTCAAACTCGTAGCCAATCATCATATCAAACAGGTGATAAGCATCCGTATTTAACGCATTATGCGCTACCGTACCATCAGGCAATACGACGTCAATACTGCCATCAGAGGTTTCGCCAACATAACGGAAACCGACACCGGCTTTGAAGCCTTGCCAGAAAGACTGTGGGCGATAGGTTAACCAAGTCGACAACATGTGATCTGGCATAGCGGCTAACTTAGCGCCATCTTCACCTAACGTTGAGCTATGTTTGGTTGAGTCGGTATAGGCATAACTTGCATAGACATCAATCTCATCCCACTCTAACTGCGCTTCAAGCTCTAGACCTTGAATTTCAACTTCACCTAATTGTAAAGTCAGATCTGGCCCTGCCGACTGCTTGCGGTTTTTGTCGGTGATATCAAATACCGATGCGGTGAATAGATGCTCAGTGCCACTGGGTTGATACTTAACCCCCACCTCATACTGCTCACCTTCTTGGGGCTTAAATGGTGTACCTACTTCATTAGAGCCATAAATAGGTAGAAACGATTGTGAGTAACTTGCATAGGGTGCAATACCCGAGTCGAAGCTATACAAAATTCCCAGTCTACCGGTTGTGGCACTTTGATCTTGAGTGCCTTCTGTAGCCGTGTCAGATTCGACTTGATCGTGTCGCAAAGCACCACTGATCACCCAGCTACCAAACTTAATCGAGTCTTGCAGGTATATACCCAGTTGCTGGCTTTTCTCTGCTGGCGAATCAGGAATATCCGCATCAGTCGGATACTGCTCTGGGTTAACGCCGTATTGCGGATCATAAATATCAATCAAGCCACCGCCGTTCCAAACAAATAGACGGTCGGTATCAATTTCCACATCTTGATAATCAACACCGAAGGTTAAGTTGTGCTCCACTGAGCCGGTGTCAAACTTGGCTTGTAGGCGCAGATCTGAAGTATATGCCTCAGCCGTTGCATCACTCATTGAAATTGAGCGTAATAGCGAACGATTGTCAGCTTGCAACGCAAATGGCCAAGCATACATAGTGCGGTAAGTCGATTCACTGTCTACGTATCGCGTCGCCCAATGTAGCGACATATAGTCATTAAGCTCTTGATCGATTAATAAGGTGATCGCACGCTGCTGCGTGTCATATTGGTCAAACCCAGGCTCACTGACAAAACGCTCACTTGGGATCTGGCCATTAGGCGCAGGCAGAATTGTGCCAACATGAGGGAAAAACTGGGTGCTTGAACCCGATTCATTCTTTTGCAAGTTGGCCAGTAAGGTAATCTTAGTGCTGTCTGTGGCAAACCAAGTTAATGCAGGGGCAACAAAGTAGCTGTTATCTTCAACATGATCGGTTTGGGTATCACTGTCACGGTACAAACCGGTTAAGCGGTACAACCAGGTCTCATCTTCATCGATGGCACCGGTTACGTCCGCGGCTAGTTGCTTGCGATCGTAGTTACCAACTTGTGCCCAAATTTCACCTTTTTGCTCAGCTTCAGGACGCTTAGTCACTAAGTTAATGATACCGCCCGTTGAGCCTTGACCATAAAGTACTGATGAAGGACCTTTAAGAATTTCAATCTGCTGCAACATATAGGGATTGGTACGGACATTGTTATAGTTACCAAACATCATCTGTAAACCATCTTGATATTGCAGCGGCGACACGCCACGAATTTGTGCCCAGTCACCGCGGGTGTCGACGCCATAGGGACCATTATAGACCCCGGCCACGTATCCTATGGCGTCTTGTACGTTTTCTGCCCCCAAGTCAGTAATACGTTTTTCGGTTAATACCGAGATTGAAGACGGCGTTTCAATAATCGGCATATCCGTTTTAGCCGCAGAAGCACTGACATAAGAGATCAGGCCTTTACCACTAATGGTGATGATCTCCATTTCACTCTCATCTGCCGCAGCAGTTGTCGTTGGCTCTTCTGCCCAGCTAGGCTGTGCAGTCAGGGACATCGCAAGTAGCAACCCTGGGTATTTTAGTTTAAACATTTGGTCCATCATCAGCCTCTTTGGTAACACTAGCAGGTCTCTAAACACACTAAAAAGGCCAAAGATCTTAATGAAAATGATAACCACTCTCAACAAAATTTACATTTGAGTTACTAATATAAAAAACATGAGGAGGTAAACTGTTAACCAGTTGAATTTATTAAACATTACCAATAAAAAATAGAGTGAATTTTACCGTTATCTATCTCTTAAACCAGTAATAGATTAAAAGTAAGGAATACGAAAATAGCATGAATAGTAATGGAAAAGTCTTCCCAAACAGAGACAAAAAAGCAAACTAATCTGAAATTGGCGATCTACCTATACTCACGACACAGCCCGTATACAGGTTGTTTCCAAAGGAATTCGCAAATCATTGTCTCAACATTCACCAGAGGTATTAAGGCATATAAAACCTTTTATATTGATATTTAGCAGTTCAACTACTGCGCTTTTGAACAATATTAAATTAAAGTTCAGCTAGCTAAGCTTTCTCTATATTGTCTTTCAATTTCTTGAGTGATAGTTAAAAACGTTTTGAGGTGAAGATACATTTCACGTTCAGCTTTAGCTCCATCACCTGCAATGACCGCTTCCACAATAACATCATGAAGACCCGCAGGGTGTATCTCATCTGTATTAGGTTGAAATTCTTCGGTAATTCTTCCTACCAGTTGAATCATAGATTTAACGATCGCAGTCAAATAGCGATTGTTACACATATCCGCGAGCAAATAATGAACATGACTTCTTAACATTACCGTTTCTGGATACTCCAATGAGTCATTTTCTTTCGAACAGGCTAACCTGAGCTTTTCGGCACATTCTTCTGTACAGTTCTCAGCAGCCAAGCGAGCAACCATAGGCTCGATGTTCAGTCTTGCTTCGCAAATTTCACTAAACGTCATTTGATTCATGAAGAATAAATCTTTAGTCGCTGAAGTCAGTCTTTCAAAGGTCAACTCTTTAATAAATGCACCACCAGTAGCGCCTTGCTTTATTTGCACTAAGCCACTGGCTTCTAAAGCTTTAATCGACTCTCTGACTACCGTGCGACTAACACAAAAAGTCGCAATGAGTTCTCGTTCAGAAGGTAGCTTTTCACCAGCAAGGTATTGCCCTTTAAAAATAGCCGACTTTAGTTGATTGAAAACTTCTTCAGAAGCCTTTACTTGTTTGACAGGTTTGAAAGGGGTCAAAATACATCCTCAAAGTAGATAGATCATAATTCTATCACATACGTATATTAGTAGTAGTTTCTCGATTAATTCCCGGCCATTATTTCCCACCAATGCTCCTAGCGCTGATTTTTCAATAAAGCAACATACAGATAGCAAATCCTCAAACCATTGTTGATTTTAGTGAACCCTACGTGAAAAAAACTCAATATGTGATGCTTTTTACAGCTTGGAACTTTTTCCGTGTACAGCCAAATTCAAATGTCATACATTTTAAATATCAAATGTCATACATTTGATATTTATAAAAACATGATGGCTGCACAACGTCACACAGCCTCGTTCTCACTTTCTATAACAAGAAAATAGATACCTTGCGAAGTTTAAAGCAGAACAAACGGTAATTAGCGCCAATCCAGTTCGCGGGGCAAAGGAGCATGAAATGAGTAAAAATAAATCACCTGAAACTAAGGTCATGGATCAATACACAAAAAATGTACTGCAAAATGGTATATCTCGCCGAAGCTTTTTATCCCGCGCGACGATGGGAACCGGTGCCGTAGCATTTGCTGGCTTAACGGGTTCTAGTGCACTTGCTGAAACTGTCGACAACCAAAACTTAGCGAAAAGTAGCGATGGCGGTGCAACATTAGATTTCATGCCGAAACCTAAAGCCATTAAAGATAGCCAAATA
Organism: Shewanella waksmanii ATCC BAA-643; assembly: GCF_000518805.1. Classification (GTDB taxonomy): domain Bacteria; phylum Pseudomonadota; class Gammaproteobacteria; order Enterobacterales; family Shewanellaceae; genus Shewanella; species Shewanella waksmanii. The sequence continues at coordinate 8,679 of NZ_JAEH01000010.1, read as the reverse complement.
TCCTCAACACAAACATTTGATGTCGTAGTTGTCGGCGCCGGGGCTTCGGGTGTGCCAGCAGCTTTATCTGCAGCTGAAAGTGGTGCAAAAGTCGCCGTAATTCAAAAGCAAGCCATTGTGGTTTCTCAGGGCAATACTGGTTCCGGGCTCGATATAAAAAACTGTGATAAAGCGGGTGTAGAAGCACTAGTCAATAGATTATTAAGTGACAGTGCACACCGTGCCAACCCAGCCCTACTAAGAAAGTGGGCCTATAACTCAGGAGAAGCAGTTTCTTGGGTTATTGACCGTACCCAAAAGGGCGGTGGTAGTATTGTCGATCAGGGAACAGGGCCTCAACATGGTATTCGTGGCCTCACAGAATATAAACTGAACTTTGTGACTTCTTTCTGTGGCCCTAAGCCTTACACCACAGGCGATGGCATGCGCGACCTTGCTAAAGTCGCTGAAAAAGCTGGGGTTAAATTTTTCTTCAACACCCCAGCGAATCAACTAATCCAAGATCCGTCTGGCAAAGTTATCGGTGTTATTGCCCAAAACCGTGACGGTTCATACCACAAGTTTATGGCTAGAAAAGGTGTGATCGTATCTGCAGGTGATTACCAGAACAACAAAGCCATGTGTGATTTCTTCATTCCAGACTTAAAACACTTTGAGCGCAAGCAAATGGACCGTACCGGTGACGGTTTCAATATGGTTTATTGGGCAGGTGGTGTCATTGAGCCAATCGGTCATACCAAAATGCTACACGACTTTGACGCAGGACCTGCCTCTATGTGTGACATGCCATTCCTAGCAGTCAATCGCCAGGGTAAGCGCTTTGTCAACGAAACTGTTGATATGTCGCTAATGAATAACTACTTGCGCACCGCAGAAGACGCAGGCTACTACTCGCAGATTTTTGACTCTAACTATATGACTGACGCCAAAGACTGGCCTGGCAAATTGTGGTCACCTGAAGAAATAAAAAAGTACATGCCAGAAGACCCAACTGAAAAGAAAGGCGTGTATGCATCGCAAGTCAATACTTTCAAAGCAAATACATTAGAAGAGCTTGCGGTCAAATTAGGTTGCGATCCAAAAACCTTTAAAGCCAATGTTGAGCGTTATAACGAGTTATGCAAAAAAGGCCAAGATGAAGATTTTGGGAAGCCATCTAATCGCCTTGCTCCAGTACTCAAAGCGCCATTCTATGGCATTCACCGCCGTATGCGCATCTCCGCCATCAACTCAGGCATGTTAGTTGACGTAAATCAACAAGCACTCAATGCGGATGGCAACCCAATTGGCGGCTTATTTGTTACCGGCAATATGGCTGGCGGTTTCTATGGTGGCGTTGATTACCCACTCACTGTATTTGGCTTGTCTTTAGGCCGCTGTTACACGGAAGGCTATTTGACAGGTAAGTACGTGGCAAAACTGTAACTCATTAATGAATAACAAAGTTGATGCCCGATATTTCGGGCGCCTTCAAAATGAAACAATGGAATAAAACTATGAAAAAAATAACACTTCACAAAATCGTGTTGTCTCTTGCTTTCAGCTTGTTTACAACGGGAGCAATCGCTGCTGATTCGCAGTTACTTGAAGCAACGCATAAAGATGCTGGCCTAGTTTGTAAAGACTGCCATATTAACAATATGAAAGATGAAGTACGCATGACGACGTGTATCGAGTGTCATGACACTGCTGAACTAGCTGAAACAACGGCTGGTCACCCTATTACCAACCCGCATGAAAATCGCCATTTCGGTACAGAAACTAACTGTAACTATTGCCACAAACAACACGAAGAGTCTGTGAACTACTGTGGCAGTTGTCATTTACGATTTGATTTAGTTACGCCATAAGGTTTGGTTAAAAAACCAAGTATCTAAATATAACAAGGATTACAGTTATGAAAACTAAATTACTACCTATTGTCGCAGCTTGTTTGACAGTAAATCCTGCCTTTGCTGCTGACCCATTAGAAAATATATTCAAAGACGGCAGCTTTAAGGGTCAACTACAACTATTTGATTTCCAAAGAGACTTTGATAGTGAGGCTACCGATCGCCGTGATACTAGTTTGGGCGGGCTATTCTACTTACGCTCCGGCGAGTCAAACGGCATTAGCTTTGGCGGCTCATTTGCTTCTGCAAACCCAATTTGGGAAACCAATGATGGCCTTTATGGTCTAGTTGGCGGCGGCGCGCCAGGTATGGTGACTGAGCGCCAATCAGTTAACCGCCTACAAGAATACTTTGTTAATGGTAATTGGTACGACACTAACATCAGAATTGGTGCTCAAGAGCTACGTACGCCGATGATGAATCCATTCCCATTGCGCGCAATTCCGTTTACTTATCGCGGTGTAAGTATTGAAAATACATCATTCGATAACCTTAAACTCTCTGCACTGTACATTACTGACTACATGGGCTGGACTAACGAAGAGTTCGTGTCTGTTGCTGACGGAGTAAAAGGTGAGATGCAACGTAATGGCATTAATGTTGCTGATATTGACTTTGATGACAACCCAATGATTGCTGTAGGTGCGAACTACACCATTCCAACTGATGTCGTTAAAGCCAAAACAAGCCTGTGGTACTACTCCATGGAAGATGTATACAGTCAATATCACCTCAAATTCGACATAAGTAAGCAGTTTGGAGCGACTGAATGGTACTTCAAGCCATCGTATTTAAAGCAAGACTCAATTGGCAACCTAGATGCCACAGAGGCTAATTTTGACACCTACCAAGCCGGCTTCCATTTAGGTACAAAATGGAATGGCTTTGACGCCACGGTTAAGTACGTGAAAACTGGCGATGGCTTTGTAGTTGCGCCATTTGGTGACGACAAAGTCATTATTCAACAAGTTCATCAATCAGCTCGAGCTGAAGAAGAAGCTTATGGCGCTCAACTTGGTTATCGATTTAACGAGGACTCAGTATTAAGTGGTGTCAGCGCTTATGTTAACTACGCCAATTATCAAGTTGATGGTAATAGCGCAACAGATATTGACGAAACAGATTTCTCTGTTACTTACGATTTAGCACAATATGTTGATGGTCTAAGCGTTCGAGCCCGCCACGCAATAGTTAGTTACGCAGAAGGTGATGACCTTACTGATACTCGCTTCTACGTTTACTATAAATTTAAGCTGTAACTTTTCATCATGAAGTAGGCCCCTCATCAGACTTACTTTGCTCCCCGGAGCCAGTGCTCAACTGGCTGGCTCCACTCCCCCCCCTGCTGCGTAAATTACTATAATATTAAAATATGGAGTTGTTATGACGTACAAATTTAATGCTATTGCTATCGCTGTTGCTTTATCCGTTCCACTTACGGCCTGTAATAGCTCAGACAATAATAAAAATACCAATCTTCCCATTCTCGGAGAGGCAGAACCTGCAACGCTTGAACTCTGCGATGAATTAATCACCGAATTCGATTTTAACGACACAACAATTACTTCTGCGGTAAAGGTTGAAGCAGGTGAAGTTTCAGGCTTCACCGCACCAGAGCATTGTGTTATTACTGGCGAAATGGAATCACGTTTGGGTAATGGCCTGCAAGGTTCAACAGAACAACCTTATGCAATTAAATTTGAAATGCGCTTACCCATCGATTGGACTGGGCGCTACTACTATCAAGCCAATGGCGGCTTAGACGGCCGAGTAAATGCAGCCGTTGGTACCTTTTTAAGATTTGTCCACAAAGATGAAAGCGCACTTAACCACGGCTTTGCAGTTATTAGCTCTGATGCGGGCCATGAGGGGTATGGGCAGCAATACTTCGGGCTAGATAACCAAGCACGACTTAATTATGGTTACCAAGCGGTCGAAAAGCTTACACCAATGGCTAAGTCGTTAATCGAGAAAGCCTACGGCAAAGCGCCAGATCGTTCTTATTTTGGTGGGTGTTCTAATGGCGGCCGTCACACTATGGTCGCAGCAAGCCGGCTACCTGAACAATATGATGGATACCTTGTCGCTAACCCTGGACTCGATCTGCCGCAAGCCGCTATTACACAGTTATATGGTGTTCAACAATTCGCCACTTTAATCCCTGATGGTACTGCTATGGACTCTGCTGCGGCGATTAAAAGTGCTGTAGAGGCAACAGTTACCCCAGCAGAGTATATGCTAATCGCAAATACTGTTACGAAACTGTGTGATGCCTTAGATGGCGCAGCAGATGGCATGGTAAATAATATTGTGGGTTGCCAAATGGCGTTTGATATACAACGAGATGTACCAAGTTGTGTGGGCGAACGAGATGGCACCTGTTTAACGGATGAGCAAAAGACCGCATTAGACAACATAATGCAAGGACCACAAAAATCAGATGGCACAGCACTTTATGCTCAATTCCCATATGACATTGGTATTGGCTATGATGGCTGGATATCTTGGGAAATGGTTAACGCTTTTAGTCGCGATGCAGGCACTGTGGCGACCGTGTTTAGTGTGCCGCCGACAGAATTTGATGACTATAATGTTTATGGCGATCCTGGATTAATTGAAGCTTATCAATACTCAATTAACCTAGATATGGATGAAGCAAATTTTGCCATCAACCATACCACCAACGAATTCAATGAATCTGCCATGCAGTTTATGGGATTAAATGGCGAAGTAGCTTTTGATACGCTCCGAGAGCGTGGCGCCAAAATGATTGTAGTACATGGTTCTTCTGATCCGGTATTCTCAGTACAACACACCATTGATTGGTATCAAAACGTTGATGAGGCAAATGGGGGTAAAGCTGACTCTTTTGCTAAGTTATTCTTAGTACCAGGTATGAATCACTGTGGCCAAGGTCCAGCTACTGACCAAGTTAACTTCATCTTAGAAGACATTATTGCTTGGGTAGAAAGAGGTGAAGCACCAGAAAAAGTTATTGCCAATACCCGCGCAGAAAACCTAGATCTACCCAATAATTGGGCCAAAGATCGTTCACGCCCGCTCTGTCCTTTCCCTGAAATAGCGACCTATAATGGCACTGGCGATATGGAGAAAGCCGAAAGCTTCACCTGTATAAAGCCATAGACATCACCACAAAATACAGCTAACAATTTAACCTGCAACTCGACAGTAAAGCTCTACTCATTTTAGTAGAGCTTTACTCAATCAAAATCATTCACAGGCATTACTAGAACCGATGAAAGCGAGGCGTTGCTAGATAGGCTAACTGCGATGAAGGACTATCAATTAATCACTAACAGCAAATGCATTTTTGTGCTTGAAATGGCAATTCGCTATGGTCATGGCAAGTTAATTCAAGCTACCGAAATAGACGTTATTGCGCTTCAAGCAATGACTTTAATGAGTTCAGCCCTTGGCTTAAATCGTTATCAATCATGGTTTCAAAATCGATAAACCACATCATCAAATTCATCGGATAATCAAGGTGCCCAGTAAAACCCCAAGTGACTTGAGTATTATCAGCATCAATAGGGGTGACAATCATGTACGCCGGTGACACTGCCTCAAAAGGCGCTAAAAACCTGAGCTCATAATCAATGCGTTGCCCCGGTACAATCGCGGTGATCTCTTGCTCACCCTCGCCGACATCCGGATTATCGCTTTTCCAGGCAGACACAAAACCCACTTGGCCATCTTCGCCTCGATAGCTTTTTTGCATCTGTGGGTCCACCTGCGCCCAGACACTAAAATTATCTTGGTTTTTAAGTAACACCACATAGTCATAAACGGTTTGGTTATCTCGACCAATATCAACGCTGGTAACTACCGAGTAGTTTTTTGGCGCAAACAGTGCCAGTACAAACGGCAGCGCAATGAGTACAGCAAAGATGATGAGTACTTTTTTAAGCATGAGGTCTATTCCCTGTTAACGTTATCTATTATACCAATCAGTATAAACATTTAGTCACTCAGCGAGAGTTTAGCGGTTCTGAGGTAAGGCAACGAGTGAAGAGCATAGTTGTTCTACGGTTAAGCTCGTTAACACAGCATCAGAACTGTTAAAACTCGCCATTCTGGCGCGTTTTTGGCTACCTACTTCTGCGTTGAATAACCTCACAAGGGAGCAACCATTGTTTCAGTTATTCGCCTTGAATTAGTTTGCCAAAAGCGCGCTGAGTAGATCAAATTCTTATACTGATTGGTATTAACCATAGGAACTAACTGTGCTTGCCGTCAAATAGTTAACCAATTTAATCAGTTGGAATAGATAATTTAGCAATAAAAAAAGCAGGCTAAGCCTGCTTTTCTTGGATAAGGTGCCACTTACAACTTGGCGAGCTGTGCTTGCAGTTTCTGGTTCTCATTTTCAATGTGCTTATAGAACTCACAGTCAGACAACTTTGATGCAGCAGCTTCGTCGATGACTAAAACCGCATCGCGATGTAATTGCAACGCAGATGCTGGGCAAGATGCCGTTAGCGCACCTTCTACTGTTGCTAAAATAGCATCGGCTTTGTTTTCACCAGTAGCCAATAGCACGACTTTTTTGGCATCTAAAATCGTACCTATCCCCATGGTGATAGACAGGTGTGGTTGATATTCGTCGGCAGCAAAAAAACGGGCATTATCGTCGATGGTGGCTTTGGTCAAGGTTTTCACTCGAGTACGAGACATCAAGCCAGACGAAGGTTCATTAAAACCAATATGACCATTACGCCCGATACCAAGCAGTTGAATATCCACGCCGCCTGCGGCCACGATTTGCTGCTCATAACCTTCGCAGGCTGCAATAGGATCGCTGGCATCACCGGGTGGCACGTGAGTGTTGTCTTTGTTGATATCAACATGATCAAACAACTGCTCGTTCATGAAGTAACGATAACTTTGTGGATGGCTACCTGCTAAGCCTAAGTACTCATCGAGGTTAAACGTGGTGACATCCTTAAAACTGATCGTCCCTGACGTGGCTGCAACTATCAACTTTTGATAAAGCGCAACCGGGGTTGAGCCTGTGGCTAAACCTAAAACTGAGTTGGCTTTTTTCTGCAGTTGGTTGATAAAAATATTGGCACCGTAAGCCGCCACTTCATTACTGTCTTTTAAAATCACAATTTGCATAACGTTGACTCTATAAATGGAGATTGAATGTGGCTAAAGCGCCTAAGTGCACCAACCAGCTTCAGTAACTGCTGATGCCAGGCATTAACTCAGCGTTAATGCCATTTATTAACATAACTATAACCCCAAATGACAGCGCTGTCATCCATTAACTGTAAGCCAAAGTACATGCAGCTCCCTCTAAATGCCGTTACACTAGCTGTCTACCCTAAGCTAATTACAGTGCATTATGTCTGTTGCCCATTTTCGATGCTTTAAACCCTACGGAACCCTAAGCCAATTTGTCCCCGAGCAGCGTAAACGTAAGCCGTTATTGGCTGACTTAGGCTCTTTTCCTCAAGGAATTATGGCCATTGGTCGGCTAGACCATGACTCTGAAGGACTCATCTTATTAACCACAGATGGTAAAATGAGCCATTATGTACGCAGCAAAAACGTTGAAAAAGAGTACTACGTAGAAGTTGACGGCTTGATAACCCAAGCGGCCATACAGCAGTTAGGCCAAGGTGTGCGTATTACCCATAAAGGCCAGCCCCACCAAACCCTACCTTGCCAAGTAAAGCGACTCGATAGCGTACCCGACTTGCCAGACCGCGGCCGTAAAATCCGCGACGCTCGCCATGGTCCCACTAGCTGGGTGTCAATTGTGATCAATGAGGGTAAACACCGCCAAGTACGCAAAATGACCGCTGCAGTGGGTTTTGCTACTCTCAGGCTGGTCAGAGTTCGAGTCGGGCACATTCAACTCGGTGATATGCAAGTTGGCGAGGTTTTACCGTTTAGTGAAGCGGATATGCAACCTTTTGTGCAGAGTTAAAGGTATTAACATTGTAGTGCTTTGTCCCCCCCAGTTTCCAACTAAAAGCTGTGTTTTGTTCAATCTTAAGTGACATTAACGAATTGCTTGGTCTTGATTGTATCAACCTAGTTGCCTGCCGCAGGCTATTGTGCAGATACAACTACGAGACGCTGCAAGTACATCCCTGTAAGCTCTACCAAAACATCCATGTTTTGGAAGCTCGCAACTGTATCTACACCACAAATTTGTTTCTTGCCTGTGTACAATTTCATTTGTGTGATACGAGTGATTTCCAAACTCTGTTTGGATCAACGTCGTGGCGCTTTACCCACACCCAAGCTTTCGACCAAAAGCTTTATTTTGTTCAAATGTAAGTGAACCTGACATTGATTGTATCAGCCTAGTTGCCTGCCGCAGGCTATTGTGCAGATACAACTACGAGACGCTGCAAGTACATCCCTGTAAGCTCTGCCAAAACATCCATGTTTTGGAAGCTCGCAACTGTATCTACACCTGAAGTTTTTCTCTTCGATTCAAATTCATAGGCTCACAATGGTAAGCCCCTAGTTATCTAGACACTTTCTAGTTTCTCAAAATACTGCTTTTCGAACTTCATTGGTGACAGTCCGTTATTACTACCATGATGGCGCACTGGATTATAGAAATATTCGATATAGTTAAATATTTCTGAGCGTGCTTCATCTCTGGTTTTATAGACTTTTCGCTTAACTCTATCCTTCTTTAGGAGTGAGAAAAAACTCTCTGCAACAGCGTTATCATGGCAGTTCCCTCTGCGGCTCATACTTGCTTCAAGGTTGTGTTCTTTAAGAAAACTACGCCAATCTGAAC
>NZ_JAEH01000009.1 GCF_000518805.1 Shewanella waksmanii ATCC BAA-643 | reverse complement strand
ATGAAAACCCCAAATGAGGTGCATGAAAAAGCCAGTTGGGAATACCAACTGGCTTAATAAAAACCGTCAACCTATTTTAGGACTAGACATTAGTTAAAACAAACTGCTTTCAACGCGCGATTACTTCTGGAACTGATACACACTTCCAAGTTTCATAATTTGTGTGAGTTCATCAAGTGCAGTCCGAGACTCGATAATAAGATGAGGATCGGCTAGGTCTGCAACAGCGAGCTCATCACGGTAATGCTTGTCGACCCAAGTATTTAGTTTGCTGAACAACTCATCATTCATCAGCGTATGAGGGTTTACCGCAGCCACCTCAGCTTCATTCATTGCCACTCTTAAGCGCAAACAGGCAGGACCACCGCCATTTTGCATGCTTTGTTTTACATCAAAGTAGTGGACGTGCTTAATTGGCGTACCTAATGTCACGACTTCATTGAGATAGGCAAACACCGCAGGGTTTTCTTGGCAATCTGTAGGCGCAATAATCGCCATTTCACCGTTTGGCAGGGTAACAACCTGGGTATTGAATAGGTAACTGCGCACTGCATCATCAATTGATACCTTAGCGGTTGGGACTTCAATAAAGTGCAGGTCGCTGCCATTAAATTTTTGACGGATTTCATCAAGCTTCTGTTGGGTATGTAAAAATGCTTGTTCATGATAGAACAATACATTTTGGTTACCGACAGCAATCACATCGTTGTGGAACACGCCTTGATCAATCACATCGGGATTTTGCTGCATGAACACACAGCTTTCATCATCGAGTTGGTGCAATCTTGCAACAGCTTGAGAGGCTTCTAATGTTTGTCTTGCTGGGAACTTGGTCGGCTTAGGTGCGTTTGGATCGGTAACACTTTGACCATAGACAAACAACTCAACACCTGATTGGCCATATTGAGGGCAAAGACGAGTATGGTTGGCCGCCCCTTCATCGCCAAAGCTTGGGTGTTCTGGCAAATGAGCGTGGTGATTAAAGTAGCGATTGTTGTCAAATGTCGCCGCTAAAATGTTGCCCGTGGTTATAGGTTCTATACTACGGTGTAGTTTGTCGACTAAATTTGCTGGGGTGAAATGAATTTTACCGTCTTGGGTATCAGCGCTAGGAGAGACAGTTGCCGCATTTGCGGTCCACATGCTTGATGCGCTGCAGCACGCTCTAAGTAAAGCAGGGGCTTGCTCAGCCGCTTTTTGTAAAACTTGTGCATCTGTACCGGAAAATCCAATTCGACGCAGTGTATGTAAGTCTGGGCGCTCTTGAGGGGCAAGTACCCCCTGAACTAAACCAAGATCGGCTAGCGCTTTAGCCTTTTTGAGTCCTTGTTTAGCGGCTGACTTCGGGCTCGACGTCGCCGCAGCATTGTTTAACGAGGCAACATTACCAAATGACAAGCCGGCATAATTGTGGGTAGGACCAACGAGTCCGTCAAAATTCGCTTCAAAATGCTTCATGAAAGTTCCTTTCAGTAGGGGCGCAAACCAGATTTTTTAATGCTTTGTGTGTTTTTGTTTGCGATATTTGCGCTCAGTATACTTGAGCGCGCGGGGTTAACAAGGTAGGGCAAAAAGTGTGTTTTTGTGATTTTTGCATCGAAATGCATAACTATTACTTGCTAGATAGCGAATAATGAAATATTAGTTTTTAATTACGCAATATTATTTTTCACATTTTTTTCAAAAACGGTTAAAAAGTGGCTCACCAACGCAAATAATATAGGGATTAGCTTGAAAGTATCGAGACAACCCTCTATATATGGAGCCAATTTACAGATTTTTGAGACTTTTTGGCGCAGAACACTATATGGGTAAATCGCTAGTTATTGTCGAATCACCGGCCAAAGCCAAGACTATTAATAAATATCTCGGCAAAGATTACATTGTTAAATCAAGTGTAGGACACATACGTGACCTGCCAACATCATCGAGCAGCGATTCAAAAGTGGCGACTAAAACGCCCGCTGAAGTGCGCAAGATGTCGCCTGAAGAAAAAGCCGTCTATAAAAGTGCTAAGGCTAAACAAGCGCTTGTGGCTCGGATGGGTGTCGACCCCGAAAAAGGATGGAAAGCGAAATACCAAACTTTGCCTGGCAAAGAGAAAGTGGTTAAAGAACTTCAAACACTTGCAGCGTCAGCCGACCATATCTTTCTCGCAACCGATTTGGATAGAGAGGGAGAAGCGATTGCATGGCACTTGCAAGAAGTGATTGGAGGAGATGCTTCACGATATCAGCGTGTGGTGTTCAACGAAATTACTAAGTCTGCAATTCAAGATGCCTTTAGTCATCCAGCAACCTTAGATACCAATATGGTTAATGCTCAGCAAGCGCGTCGTTTTCTCGACCGTGTTGTGGGCTTTATGGTATCGCCATTGTTGTGGAAAAAAGTGGCTCGAGGATTATCAGCTGGCCGTGTTCAATCGGTGGCGACACGTCTAGTGGTTGAGCGCGAAGGGGAAATTAAGGCTTTTGTACCAGAAGAGTTTTGGGACATCCATGCTGATCTGAACACCTTAAGCAATGCCGCTATTAAGATGGAAGTGACTAAGTTTAAGGGCGATGCCTTTAAGCCGGTTAACGAAACACAGGCGCTTGCTGCCGTTGAGCAACTAAAGCAATCAAGCTACGTTGTTGCCGCGCGTGAAGACAGAGCGACGTCAAGTAAACCATCAGCGCCTTATATCACCTCAACACTGCAGCAAGCGGCAAGTACCCGCTTAGGTTACGGTGTTAAAAAGACCATGATGATGGCGCAACGTCTCTATGAGGCGGGTCATATTACCTATATGCGTACCGATTCGACCAATCTAAGCCAAGAGGCATTAGATAGCGTTCGCGATATGATTGGCAATGAGTTTGGTGATAAGTATTTACCTGAGAAGCCTAATCGCTATGGTAGCAAAGAGGGCGCTCAAGAGGCTCACGAAGCCATCCGACCTTCAGATGTAAAAGTACAAGCTGCTAGCCTAAAAGATATGGAGCGTGACGCACAGCGCCTATATGAATTGATTTGGCGTCAGTTTGTTGCTTGTCAGATGATGCCGGCAAAATACGATGCAACACGTTTAACTGTGACTGCGGGTGACTATGAGCTTAAAGCAACCGGCCGCACGTTAAAGTTTGATGGTTGGACACGTGTCCAAACCGCCATTAAAAAGAAAAATGACGAAGAAAGCACCCTACCTTATGTCGCGCAGGGTGATGCACTTGAGCTGGAAACGTTAACACCTAAGCAGCACTTTACTAAGCCGCCTGCACGTTTCAGTGAAGCTTCGCTGGTTAAAGAGCTTGAAAAGCGTGGGATTGGTCGACCATCAACTTACGCGACTATTATTTCAACCATTCAAGATCGGGGTTATGTAAAAGTGGAAAATCGTCGCTTTTATGCCGAAAAGATGGGTGAGATTGTCAGTGAAAGTTTAGTCGGTAGCTTTGAAGAGTTGATGAGTTACGATTTTACTGCAGACATGGAGCAGACATTAGATGATGTTGCTCAAGGTAAATTGCAGTGGAAAAAAGTACTAGACGGCTTCTACGGTGATTTGACTCAGCAGCTTGAAAAAGCAGAGTTACCACCGGAAGAGGGGGGAATGCGTCCTAACGAGATGATTCTCACCGATATTAAATGCCCAACTTGTGAACGGCCAATGGGTATTCGTACCGGTACGACAGGGGTATTCCTAGGTTGTTCCGGTTATGCTTTACCGCCAAAAGAGCGCTGTAAAACCACCATGAATCTGACACCTGGTGAAGAGGCGATCAGTGAAAATAGTGAAGATGCTGAAACCGATGCATTGCGGGCTAAACACCGCTGTGGCATTTGCGGTACGGCGATGGATAGCTATTTAATTGACGAAGCGCGTAAACTCCATGTTTGTGGTAATAATCCGGTGTGTCCTGGTTATGAAGTCGAAGCGGGTCAGTTCAAAATTAAGGGCTATGAAGGGCCGATTTTAGAATGTGATCGTTGCGGCAACGATATGGAGCTGAAAAACGGCCGCTTTGGTAAGTATTTCGGCTGTACCAATAGCGAGTGTAAGAACACCCGTAAGTTGCTCAAAAACGGTGAAGCTGCGCCACCAAAAGAAGATCCTATCCACCTACCAGAGCTTAAGTGTACTAAGTCTGATGGTTACTTCGTGTTACGTGATGGCGCTGCCGGTATCTTTATGGCGGCAAGTACATTCCCTAAATCACGAGAAACACGCGCGCCATTGGTAGAGGAGCTGGTGAAGTATCGCGAGCTGTTATGGCCTAAGTATCAGTATTTAGCTGATGCACCTGTTACTGATGATGAAGGTAATAAGGCCTCTGTGCGCTTTAGCCGTAAGACGAAGGAGCAATACGTTGCTACTGATGTCGATGGTAAAGCAACCGGTTGGACATCTAAGTTTATCGATGGCAAGTGGGTCAGCGAAGCCAAAGCTAAGGCTAAGCCTAAAGCGAAAGCCAAACCAAAGGCGAAAGCGAAAAAGTAGCCTAGGCCCACGGTAAAAGTACTGCTTAAAAGCCCTGATGATATGTCAGGGCTTTTTTATGTTTAGCTAAAAATAGTGCACAGCTGAGATTATGGCATTGTGTAGATGAGCATATTGATGGAGTAGGCTCTGATGGCTGCTATACCAAAAGACTTTTTGCAAGGTTGGATAGCCATGCTAGCGGCAGTTGCGACTGATAACGCAAAGATTCAAGCTTAACCTAGCATCAGGCAGTGTTGTACGATTCAAGTAGCAAGCCATATTCGTACCGCGTTAACACTGCAGCTGCTATGTGCCTAGGTTTAACATCGAGTGCTTAAATGATGCGGGAAAGTGAGAGGTCGACTAGCGACCTCGACGAGCGTGAGACTTTAACAGTAAAGTTTGAAAAGGTTACCACTTCTTCTTTGGCTGGAACAATACATCGATATCATCTTCATCGCCCTGCTTAACTTTGGGCGCATTAGGCGCATTTTGTTTTTGAGCGCCCATGATTTCGTCGAGCATATTTTTAGCTTCATCGACTTTTTTAGCGATAAAAGGATCGTTGGGGGTTTGCGCCTTAATAGCATGTAAAGTGGCCAGCGCTTTGGTGACCATCTGTTTAGAAGAGCCGTATTGCTTCATAAAGCAAGCTGTGCGAGCACGGGACAACATTGAATCAACATTGATACGCAATTGCAGGCTATCAATGCGGTTCTCTTCTTGGGCAAAAATGGCGGGCTCCACTTTTCCTTTATTATGCTCAGCACGTAAAATGGCTTTAAGTTTCTTTAAAACCTGCACCAACACTAAGATCTGTTTGTCATTGTCCGGCAGTCTAAAGCTTTCGATGGGAGGGGCAGATTTTGCGTTTTGCTGTAAGTTGTCAATTTGCCCCTGCAAATCAACCAAACGGCGCTCATAATCACCCGCTTGATTGGGTGATAATGAGCCGGCAATTTTTAATGCCTCTTGTACACGGCGATATAACACCAATATGGTTTGGGGCGAACAGGGGAACATACCAGTATTTGATAAGACATTTTCAGTCTCATCAATAATGGCCCGTTGTCGGGCTAACTCTGTTCTGCGCTCAGCTTCTGCACGCTCTTTTTGCTGCTGAATAACATTAATACCAATGACCAGCAAAAGTAACGCACCGATAAGGATAAGAACCAAGGTGAATATCATAGGTCTACCATTTTTTATGCAATTCTGTTAATGCTACTATAAATCAACACTCTAGCATAGTTATCTTAGACTAGCTTTGTGGCTTGTGTCGTGTGAAATCTCAATCGTCTGTGCTATATTCCAGTTTGATTTAATTCTTTGGTTGTACTATAACTAATAATTATACTTAATTGAGCGCTTTGGGTGGCTAAATTAGCTCCGTCCAAGGCCAATTTCGGTGAGGCGAAAGGATCGAAAATGAAACTGCAGCAACTTAGATATATTGCCGAGGTGGTGAACCATAACCTTAATGTTTCTGCCACCGCAGAAAACCTTTATACCTCGCAACCTGGGATCAGTAAACAGGTTAGAATGCTAGAAGATGAGCTTGGGATTCAAATTTTTGGTCGCAGCGGTAAGCACTTAACCCATGTTACCCCAGCGGGTCAGCAAGTGATCAGTATCGCCAACGATATTCTCGGTAAAGTTGAGAGTATTAAGAAAGTCGCTGAAGAGTACACCAAGCCGGATCAAGGTGAACTCAATATTGCTACCACCGATACTCAAGCACGGTATGCATTGCCGAATATTATTCGTAGCTTTATTGACCGTTACCCAAAAGTTAACTTGCATATGCATCAAGGCACGCCTTCTCAAATCAGTGAGCTTGCTGCGCGAGGCGATGCTGATTTTGCGATAGCAACGGAGGGCATGCACCTTTATTCCGACTTGATAATGTTGCCATGCTATCACTGGAATCGCTCAATTGTGGTGACCAAAGATCATCCGTTGGCGGGTCGCAGTAATATTAGCATTGAAGATCTTGGCCGATTCCCCTTAGTGACCTATGTTTTTGGTTTCGATAGAGAGTCAGAAATTGAAAAGTCTTTTAAAGCCGCTGGTATTGACCCAAGAGTGGTATTCACAGCAACCAGTGCCGATGTACTCAAAACCTATGTGCGTCTTGGCTTAGGTGTGGGCGTGATTGCTTCTATGGCTATTGACCCGGTGATTGACCGTGATTTAGTTGCGATTGATGCAAGTCACCTGTTTGGCTATAGCACCACCAAAATTGGCTTTAGAAAAGGCAATTTCCTACGCACCTATATGTACGACTTTATCGAGCATTTTGCTCCGCATTTAACCAAAGACGTGGTTGAGAAAGCCGTAGCTCTGCGCGATGCACAACTGATTGAGAATATGTTTAAAGATATCAAGCTGCCGGTAAGATAATCGGTTAGCGTTATCGTCACCCAAGACTTTTTCACTCAAGACTTTTTTCACTCAGGGCTATCGTCGCTCAATGACTAAAGCCTACAAAAAAACCAACAAGTTTGACTTGTTGGTTTTTTTATTTGTCTAGTTTACCAATCTTGGGCGCGACTTCCCCGATGGCTGGGTGGGGTCATTAGCACTCTACAATATTTACCGCCAAACCGCCTTTAGCGGTTTCCTTGTATTTACTGCGCATATCTTTACCTGTATCCATCATGGTTTTTATCACTTTATCAAGTGAAACCTTATGGTTACCATCCCCTCTAAGGGCCATACGTGAAGCATTGATGGCCTTTACTGCCCCCATGGCGTTACGCTCAATACAAGGGACTTGCACTAAGCCACCCACTGGGTCACAAGTCAGGCCAAGATTATGCTCCATACCAATTTCAGCAGCATTCTCAACATGCTCAACCGTGCCACCCATTATCTCTGTTAATGCCGCGGCGGCCATTGAACAAGCCACACCGACTTCGCCTTGGCAGCCAACCTCTGCACCTGAAATAGAGGCATTCTTTTTATATAAGATACCAATAGCGGCCGCAGTCAGCAGATAGCGGCAGCAAATATCGATATCGACCTTCTGAACAAACATGTCGTAGTAGCATAATACCGCGGGAATAATTCCCGCAGCACCATTGGTTGGCGCGGTTACTACTCGGTCACCAGCGGCATTTTGCTCATTAACTGATAAGGCAAATAAATCGACCCAGTCCATCGCCATAAGTGGATCGACACTATGCTTGCCTTCCGCTTTTAAGCGGCGATACATTGCGGGTGCGCGGCGACGTAATTTGAGGCCACCAGGTAAAATACCTTCTTTTTGGTAGCCACGTTCGACACAGTTCTTCATTGTTTGCCAAATGTGCCACAACTGTTGTTTAACATCGTCTTCTGAGGCGATGCTAAGCTCATTTTCCATCATTAATGAAGAGATACTTAATCCATTTTCTGTGCAGCAATCTAGCAATTCTTTGGCGCTATTAAAATCATGGGGCGCTGAGATGATAGGAGCCGCAGGCGAGGCATCTTGTGCGGTGATCTCATCTTCATCGAGAATAAATCCGCCACCTACTGAGTAATAGGTGCGTTGGTAAATACATTCGCCTTTGCTGTATGCGTACAATGTCATTGCGTTAGCGTGAGCAGGTAGGCTTTTACGGCGGTGGTAGGTAATGCCATTCTCTTTTGTAAACAACACGGTTTTACCGCAAGCCATAGTTAACGTTTGTTGTTGTTCTACTTGAGTAAGGATTTGGTCAATATTATCTGTGTTAACTGTTTCGGGCGCTTCACCCATTAGGCCCAAAATCACCGCTTTACCGGTGCCGTGGCCTTTACCTGTTTGACCCAGTGAGCCAAAAAGTTCCGAACGCAATTCATCTGTGGCGTCAATATGACCATGTTCAGATAGGTCGTTGATAAAAATATTGCCAGCTTTCATTGGCCCAACGGTATGGGAGCTCGATGGCCCGATACCGATCTTGAACATGTCAAATACACTAATCATGATAAAACCCTGCTTGTTTCTTTTGTTATATTTGTTTCTGCTGCTTCAATTCTAGGCCAATACGTGAATTTATGTGCGTCATACACCGTATTCTCGGGCTGTTATGTTAGTCTTGTCATAGTCGAATTGCAGCTAGCATTCAGTATCCCATAGTTTGTCGCAATTGATGGCATTAGATTTTTTCAATGACGTTTATCAGATTAGAAATATTAATACTTTGTTATCATGTTTATTATGAATGAGTGATAAGTTAATCTTTATTAATTAATGTCTTATAGTTTTAGTTTTGTACTATAACTTTGTTTTCAGTTTTTCAATGGTTAGCTTTGTTTGGGGGTTGTGTGAGTTATTTAATGATGGATTTACTGGGGACTGAAGCCTCAGAGCTGGAGCTTAGTCAATTACAGCACCCTATGGTGGGTGGATTAATCCTGTTTAGCCGAAATTATCAAGATAGGCAGCAACTGTGTAAGCTCATAGATTCAGTCAGGCAGGTAGCGCCAAATATTCTGATAGCTGTTGACCATGAAGGTGGCCGCGTACAGCGATTTCGGCAGGATTTCACCGCCATTCCTGCTATGGGAGACATACTGCCCGCAGCACAGGGGAACATTGCATTAGCCAGTGAATGGTGTGTCGAACTCGGTTATCTTATGGCGATAGAGCTGTTAAGTTGCGATATTGATTTAAGCTTTGCCCCGGTGCTAGATGTCAATGGGATAAGTGAAGTGATTGGCCGCAGAGCGTTTAGTCAAGATCCCGCAGAAGTGACCAAACTGGCCGATCGTTTTATTGAAGGAATGAACCAAGCCGGGATGGCTGCTGTCGGTAAACATTTTCCCGGTCATGGCAGTGTTCAAGCAGACTCCCATGTGGCTAAGCCCGTTGACTCGCGTACCAAAGCACAGATAGAGGCACTTGATATGCAGCCATTTAAAACGTTAATGGCGCAGTCGCGATTGCAAGGTGTTATGCCTGCGCATGTTATTTATAATCAAGTTGATCCTAACCCGGCAGGATTTTCCGAATATTGGTTACAAACGGTATTACGTCAGCAATTAGCTTTTGATGGGGTGATTTTTTCAGATGACCTGGGCATGAAGGGTGCAGGGGTTGTAGGTGGCTATCAACAGCGAGCACAAGCTGCGCTGAATGCGGGTTGCAATATGATTTTATTGTGTAATGACAGTCAAGGTATTTGCGAGCTGCTCAATGAGTTTACATGGCCTGAACCCGTACCTGAGAATATGGCCGCGAGGTTGTGCAGCGATAAAGCCCAAACCGCCAGCGCCCTTGCCAATGAGCAACGATGGTTAGATGCAAAAAAACTTGCAGAAACAATCCAAGCGCTTAAAGTGTGATCTATTAGGCTATGACTTTAGAGAAAGCTTAGCTACAGTTATTGATACTTTGGTAAAGCAGGTATAACAATGATTCTGTATTTACACGGCTTTGATGCCACCAGTCCTGGCAACCACGATAAGATGCGCCAATTGCAGTTTGTCGATGATGACGTAAGATTGGTGAGTTACAGTACCTTACATCCTCGGCACGATATGCAATATCTACTGAATGAGGTTAGTAAGCAGCTTAAGTTAACAGATGATGACAAACCCTTGATTGTCGGTGTGGGCTTAGGTGCCTATTGGGCTGAACGAATAGGTTTCTTAAATCAGTTGCCTACCGTAATGATTAATCCTAATTTAAATCCTGAAGATAATATGCAGGGTAAGATTGACCGGCCTGAAGAATATGCCGACATTGCCAATAAATGTGTTAGTCAGTTTAGGCAAAAAAATCGTGACAACGTGCTATGTATTCTCGCCAGAAACGATCAGGTTAATGACAATCAAGTTGTAGCCAACTTGTTGGACCCTTATTACCAAATTATTTGGGATGAAGAGCAGGACCATAAGTTTGCTTCTCTAGCGCAACATTTACCGCAAATCAAATCTTTTAAGAACTGCTAGTTTTTCTACAAATATGAGCATTTAAGTTGTTGTATTAAATGCTCTATCTGTACATCTCTCTTAAACACCTCTATAGATTATTCCCCTATCAAGTCGCACTTTAGTAGTGATCAGGATCACGTAAGAAGATAAAATCAGGGTTTATGTCTAAATGCTATTTAAATGTTGCGATATCCAGTGTAAAGTAGCGCCGTAAATTAGTCGTGATACATCATGATACATTTATCCAGATTATCCGTTTTCTTACCAGTTTGCGTATGTCGCCCGATGCAGCTAACACGTTTTGGTTAGCTGTTTTTTTTTGAGTGATATAACCCGTCAAAATTTACTGATGACCCAAGTTAATGCCATGATTAAGTTGCTGCTTTCTTGATAAGGCTGCTACTTTTTATAGGGTTAGGCTGTGTGATTTCAATTTTGGGTTAGAAAAAGGAAGCGTCCATGCAAAGATTACGGGTGACTGTTACAGGTAAAGTACAGGGCGTATTTTTTAGACGTTATACCTTAGACAAAGCCAATGAACTCGGCTTAACCGGTTATGTGAGCAACCTAGCCAGTGGCGAGGTTGAGGTGTTGATGCAAGGTGGTGAAATTGCGGCTCAAGCATTGCTTGATTGGCTAGCACAAGGCTCGCCGATGGCTAGGGTTGATTCTGTCTATGTGGAGCAAGACGAGGCAGAGGAAATCTACCTCGATTTTAGTATTATTTAGCTAACGGTATAATTCGCTCACCATCCACTTCTTCTAGCTCATCTGGCTGGACCATTTTACGGATCTGTAATACTAGCCCCATATTAGGATGGTCAAAATAATGAATCTGTTCACTACGTAAGCGTCGATTTTGCGTTAAAGGCAATGCAAACAGGAAAGGAGTGGCTTGTAGGCTTTCCTCTTGTTCGATATTCGACTCAGCCAATGTTGCGGCCTCCAGTGTGGGAAGCGCTTTTTTCATGCCTTCCTGGCGCAACGCCAACTGAGTTTCCACATACAGGTAGTGGTCTAAATAAATATTCATCAGACCATCGAGTTGCCATACTGGCGTGATCTCCGGTTCATCAAACTGTGAGATGAGGAAATCAAAACTGGGAATATCAAATGTCGTGGTGGGCACAATTGGATAGCCATTTGCCTCATACGCTTCAGAAAAGTCCTTACCGGCATAGAGCCTAATGGGCTTGGTTTGGTGGCGAGGCAGCATGGATTGCTGCCAAGTCATATGCAGTAAGCTTTGGTTACCAGGCTCACGGGACAGTTTACTGACTATCTCTGCAAATTGATTTTGTTGTTCTGACAATAAAACCGTGGTGCCGCCACTTGTCGCATATTGTAGCGCGTGACTTGCGACTAAGGGACCGACGTGAGTTGGGTGGGTGAGAGTGGTGGTGGTTAATTGATTATTACACTCATCGGGGGTATTCAACCAATCCTGCGCCGAGCAGCCTGACAAACCAGCGCTCGCAGCGGAGATATCGGTATAGATTTCTGGTGTGATCATATCAATCGCATTGTTGGTTGATACCAACGCGACCTCTTCGGGCGCCTGTTCAATACTTTGACTTTGGCGCTCAAATAGATAAATTTCAACTTCAAACCAACGCTCTTCTTGGGCACTGACCTGCAAACTAGCCAGTATGGATAGGCTCAAGCCTAGCTTGATGAACCAACAAGGTTTAAACACATTACTCTCCAATGCGGTGTTGTGATAGTTGCGACAACAACAGTTTGATCAATTCTAATCTATCTTTCGCTGTTTCGGCCGGCATGATAAATCTTAACTTACTTGGTCCATCCATACGATAGTTTTGTGGTTGGCTTTGTAATAAGTTGATGATAAACACCGGGTCTACTTTGTGGTTATCGTTAAACTCAATACTGCCACCCTTAGCATGCATCTCAATTTTACTTACCCCTAGCGCCGTAGCCTGATGTTTAAACAGCGACAATGCTAATAAGTGCTTGGTGGCATCCGGTAGCAGGCCAAAACGATCGATCAATTCGACTTTTAACTCATCAAGGGCGTTTTCGGTATCACAATTTGCAATGCGTTTATACAGGGATAAACGCATATTAACGTCGCTGACGTAGTCTTCGGGCAGCAGCGCGGGTATGCGTAATTCAATCTCACATTGGCCTTTTAGCATGTGGTCAAGTGATGGTTCTTTGCCTTCTTTGAGTGATTTAACCGCGTCTTCGAGCATTTCCATATAAAGAGTAAAGCCAACTTTTGAAATGTGGCCACTTTGCTCGTCACCAAGTAATTCCCCGGCGCCACGAATTTCAAGATCTTGTGTCGCCAACATAAAGCCGGCGCCCAGATCTTCCAGCGCACCAATAGCTTCTAAGCGTTTACGTGCATCTTTGGTCATACGTTTAGGGTGAGGTGTCATCAAGTAGGCATAGGCTTGGTGGTGTGAGCGCCCGACACGACCACGCAATTGGTGTAACTGCGCTAGACCAAAATTATCAGCACGTTCGATAACAATGGTATTTGCGGTGGGAACATCAATACCCGTTTCAATGATTGTGGTACACACTAGTACATTGTATTTTTGATGGTAAAAGTCAGACATGACTTTTTCCAAGTCGCGCTCGCGCATCTGGCCGTGGGCGGTGATCACTCTGGCCTCTGGCAGCAAGGCTTCAATTTCTCGTGCTCGGCGCTCTATCGACTCTACGGAATTATGTAAGAAGTACACTTGGCCACCGCGTAAAATCTCTCGCAGTAATGCCTCTCTGACTGTGGCGTCGTCATATTCACGAACAAAAGTTTTCACTGCTAAACGTTTTGCCGGCGGGGTAGCGATAATCGATAAATCGCGCATGCCCGACATGGCCATATTCAAGGTGCGAGGTATCGGTGTGGCCGTTAAGGTTAAAATATCGACATTGGCCCGTAATGCCTTAATTTTCTCTTTTTGGCGTACGCCAAAGCGGTGCTCTTCATCAATGATGAGTAGACCTAAATTTTCAAATTTAGCATCGGACTGCAGAAGCTTGTGAGTACCCACCACAATATCAACTTTACCTTCTTCAAGCTGCTTCATGACTGCCGTTTGCTCTTTGGCGGTTTTAAACCGCGACATGACCTCAATTTTTATCGGCCAATCTGCAAATCGGTCATTAAAGTTTTCATAGTGTTGTTGAGCCAGCAAAGTTGTTGGTACTAAGATTGCCACTTGCTTGCCATCGTTAACTGCGACAAACGCGGCACGCATGGCAACTTCTGTTTTACCAAATCCAACATCACCACACACGAGTCTATCCATCGCAATGGGAGAGCACATATCGGTGAGCACGGCATCAATGGCGGTTTCTTGATCTACGGTTTCTTCAAATGGGAAGCTATTGGCAAACTGAGCGTATTCTTGCTGTTCCATACGGCAAGCATCGCCTGGTCTTGCTTGTCTTCTGGCGTACACATCAAGTAGCTCAGCGGCAACATCGCGAATTTTCTCCACGGCTTTGCGTTTCGCTTTAGCCCATGTTTCATTGCCAAGCTTGTTGAGTTTGGCTTCTTCGTCGGGGCCGACACTGTAACGACTGATTAAGTGCAGTGAGGCGACCGGTACATAGAGTTTGTCGCCCCCGGCGTATTCGAGCTTTAAATATTCAGCAACAATGCCACCGGTATCTAGGGTTTCTAAGCCTTGATAGCAAGCCACACCATGATCTAAATGCACAATAGGCTGACCGACCTTGAGTTCTGCTAAATCTTTGACAAGTGCATCACTGCTGATTTGACGTTGTTTTTCTCTGCGGCGAGTCTGCGAAATTCGTTGGCCGAATAGTTCGGTTTCGCAAATGAGAGAGATATCACGCTTAGCACTGAGTGTTAATATGGCCCCTTGTGCCAATGGTGACACAATTAAACCGTATTGATCTTTTGCGGCGATGTAATCGTCAAAATGATCATGTAACGTCGGTTTAATATCGATTTTAGCTAGTAATTCTAATAAGGCTTCACGGCGCCCTTCAGATTCGGCGCTAAATAAAATAGCGGTATTACTATTGGCGTAATCTTGCAGTGCGGTTAACGGTTGCTTTAATTTGTGATTAGAGCTGACATCAGGCAGGGCGCGGACATTCGCTGCATGGGCCGTGCCGGTATAGCTATCGCCTTTAAACAACATGCGCGGTAGGGTCTTAAACTGTTCAAAAACTTGCTCGGTCAACAAATACAGCATCTGAGGTGCCAGCAAAGGGCGCAGAGGGTCGACTCGGCGGTTCTCATAGCGCTGTTGCACCTCTTTTAAGTGGTGTTTACTTGCCTGCTCAATATCGCCGATAGTGATTAGCTGAGTCACGCTAGGCAAGTAGTCAAATAAGGTGGCTGTATCGTCAAAAAACAGTGGCAGGTAATTTTCAATCCCTGCGGGTAAAATATGCCGACTGACCATTTGATAGACAGACTCAGGTTCTTTGACAACGACATCAAACTGTCGACGGTATCGCTGTCTAAAGCCTTCTATCGCAGCATCGTCGGTAGGAAACTCTTTTGCTGGCAATAGGCGAATACTATTGATGGCACCTTGTGAGCGCTGGGTTTCCGGATCAAAATGGCGAATTGATTCGACCTCATCATCAAACAACTCGATTCGATAGGGTTTATTTGAGCCCATTGGGAAAATATCAATGATTGAGCCACGGACAGTAAACTCGCCATGCTCGTAAACTTGCTCAACCTTATGATAGCCAGTATCTACCAGTTGCTGGCGAACTTGCTCTAATTGGTAAGTGTCACCTTGTTTAAGCAGCAACACATTACCTGTTAAAAAGGACTGTGGTGGCAGTCGCACCATCAATGTGGCAATGGGGACAATTAATACGCTGTGGCTCTCCAGCGGTATTTTAGACAGTGTCTCTAGTCGTTGAGACACCAAATCCTGATGGGGAGAAAAGTTGTCATAGGGCAGTGTTTCTCTATCAGGGAACAGCAGTACGGCCACATCGCTGCCTTTTAATAGGTAGCTTAATTCGATTTCGAGTTGTAGCGCGCTGGGCGTGTCGTGGGTAACGACTAAGGTGACCCCTTGGTATTTCTTGGCAATATTGGCCAAGGATATCGCTTGAGAAGCACCCTGAAGCTGACTTAACGTTGTCGCTGTTTTAGCACTTTTTACTGCTGGAGGAGTCAGTACTGAGAACGGTTTCATGTAGACGGACACACTGCCTAAAGACGAATAATGTGCCCGATATTGTAGTGACTTGTGCACGCTAGTGCCAGTTTATCTCTGTGTTAATCAAGATTTTGCTGACAAAACCGCCAACCCAACCTAGCGCCTCGGCGATGAGGTGTTAGTTTAAGACTGGTGGTTGCGTTGTTTTCGCTGCCGCAGTTGTTTTTGCTGCACACTTAAGCTGGCTTTTACCAATTGCTCAACGTCGGCTTCAATGATTTGGCTAAAGGATAGGTCAATGCGATAGAGGCCATCATCTTGCTCGGTAATGGTATCAACGTGGGCGATGCATAAAATGGAGACCAGTTCTTCGCGAATGTGCAACGTGACTTTATAGTGTTGTTTGTCGATAACCGTGGGGCTAACTAATCGCAATCCACTGCCACCGAAACTGACACCTTTATAGCATTCACCTTGTTGCTGCTGTTGCTCAATAACGTGCTGTAATACCAAATCAATTTTCTTTGATTGCAGCTTTAAGTAGTCAACAACAGACTTAGCTTCATCATCCAGATGGCGCAGTTGCACTAAGCAACTTGCTTCAAGTGCTTTTACTTGGCTAATGAGCTGCAGCCCAACGGGTAGCATTGCCATCAATTCACTTTCTGTTGCCAAGGGGTGGTCTGTAGGCCAAGGCTCGAGATAGGCATTAAAGGTATGATCAACATTAAAATAGGCGTTAGTGTCGCTCAAAAAGGATTGCCTCTTGTATTTTTATAGCTATTACCCCTATTATCGTGCGCATCTTAATGATTTATCAAGGCTCGATTACGAAAGAGTCGACGGCAATACATGAATTTATCCCTTTCAGCTCATATAGGCTTTCGATATTGGCGGGCACGCAAAGCTAATGCGTTCGCGTCATTTATTACGTTTTTCTCCGTATCAGGCATTTTACTCGGAGTCGCAGCTCTGATTATTGTTAGCTCAGTGATGAATGGCTTAGAAGGGCAGTTAAAGCAACGTATTTTAGGTGCCGTGCCACAATTAACGGTTACCAGTGAACAGGCGCTTGTCGATTGGCAGGCTGCCAGTCAACCGTCTTTGCAAATGAGCGATGTGGTCAACATTACTCCCAGTATTGGCACCCAAGCGATGTTGCAAGCGCCTAAAAGCTTGAGCGCAGCACAAATTTATGGCATTTACCCCGAATTTGAGCCACAAAACACCAATACGAGTAATGATTTTTCAGCGCTAGAGGCGGGCAAATACCGCATTATTCTGGGGTATGAACTGGCGCGCAGACTCGATTTAACCGTTGGCGAAAAAGTACGTGTGCTCAGTGGTGACGGTGTGGTTTATTCGCCGTTGGGTCCGGTGCCTAGCCAGCGAAAGTTTACCGTGGCGGGTGTATTTGAAACCGGATCGCAAGTTGATGCGGGACTGGCTTATGTACACTTTGAAGACGCACAACGATTGATGCGCCAATCCAGTGGCAATATTCACCAACTGCGGTACTACTTGTCTGACCCCTTTAAAGCTGCATCACTTAAATCGGCTATTGAGCAAAGCTATCAGCATCAAGGCCTGCAGGTGAGCATTACCGATTGGCGTGATAGTTACGGTCACTTGTTTGCGGCGGTTAAAATGGAAAAGAACATGATGTCGTTGATGCTCAGCCTGATCATTGCGGTGGCGGCATTTAATATCGTCTCAGCTCTGGTTATGATGGTGACAGACAAGACGACCGATGTGGCGGTACTCAAGACGCAAGGGCTGACAACCGGCACCGTGATGGGTATTTTTATGATCCAAGGTTCACTTAATGCGATTCTGGGCTTAATTGCCGGTTTGATCATCGGTATTTTTGTCACATTAAACTTGAATGGCATTTTAAGTGTGTTGGGCGTATCGGTGCTGGGCGCCGGTACCAGTTTACCGGTTGAGATCGGTATCAA
Organism: Shewanella waksmanii ATCC BAA-643; assembly: GCF_000518805.1. Classification (GTDB taxonomy): domain Bacteria; phylum Pseudomonadota; class Gammaproteobacteria; order Enterobacterales; family Shewanellaceae; genus Shewanella; species Shewanella waksmanii. The sequence continues at coordinate 115,829 of NZ_JAEH01000009.1, read as the reverse complement.
TCAAATTTCCGGTATTATTGTTGGCACGTTAGTGATCACCTTTTTAGCCACGGTATACCCAGCGCTGCGAGCAGCAAATGTTCAACCCGCTACAGCATTGAGATATGAATAGTGAATAATCAACAAACGCCCGCCGTATTACTTGAAGTGAACCAAGTCAGTAAGCACTTTAAAGAGGGCAATATCGACACCCAGGTGTTGCATGACGTTAATCTCGAAATTGTTGCCGGAGAACTGGTGGCAATTATTGGCTCTTCGGGTTCAGGTAAGAGTACATTGCTGCATATTATGGGCACGCTAGATAAACCCAGCAGCGGCCAAGTAAAAATGCTGGGCCAAGACCTTTATCAGTTAACGACCGCGAAACAGGCGAGCGTGCGCAATCAAGACTTAGGGTTTATCTATCAATTTCACCACCTGTTGCCTGAATTTACTGCGCTAGAAAATGTGGCTATGCCAGGGTTAATCGAAGGTCGCAACCGCACTGAAGTTGAACAGCAGGCGACCGAATTACTGACTCGAGTGGGTCTAAGCCATCGTTTACAGCATACACCTGCAGAGATGTCTGGCGGTGAGCGTCAGCGTACCGCGATAGCACGGGCGTTGATCAATCAACCTAAGCTCGTACTTGCGGATGAGCCTACGGGTAATCTAGATGCGGCTAGTGGTGATGCGGTGTATGACTTAATTCGTGAGTTGGGTGAACAATTGGGAACCGCCTTTGTTATCGTGACCCATGACCCCCAACTTGCCAATAGAATGGATCGACAGCTGACCATGAAAGATGGTGTACTCAATGCACTTGAGGCGCCAGCATGAAGCCATTGTTATCGCTTTGGGTGGGCTGGCGTTTTTATCGTGCCCGGCAATCTAATCGGTTTATTAGCTTTATTTCGTTTGCTTCAACCGCGGGTATTGCACTTGGTGTAGCAGTGCTTATCGTGGTGTTATCGGCTATGAATGGCTTTGAAGATGAGCTTGAACATCGTTTGTTAGGCGTGGTTTCTCACGGTGAGCTAACCGGAGTGAATGAGCCATTGCAAAACTGGCCGGCGGTTGCCAGTGACGCCAATAAAATTGTCGGTATTACAGCAAGTGCACCTTTTGTCCGCATTCAAGGTTTGATCCAAAATCCGGGTGGTTTTCAAGGGTTGTCGGTGGTGGGAGTACTACCGGAATATGAAGCGCAAGTATCTAATATTGCAGATTTTATGTCTGACAGTGCTTGGCAAAGTTTAGCCACTAATAGTAATAATATTGTGCTAGGTAAAGGACTTGCGGATTCCTTATCACTGCAAGTGGGCGATACGTTAAGTTTATATATGCCAGAGATGGGTGCCAAGACCAGTCGTTTAGGGGCGGCCAAGAGCCATCGTTTTACCGTTGCCGGTGTATTCCAAATAGGCGGTGAGCTGGATATGGCCACGGCGTATATACCCATGCAGTATGGCGCGCAAGTGTTAGGGTTAGGCGACGGGGTGTCGGGTTTACGGATTAAAGTTGCTGATCTTTTTCAAGCGCCGCAATTAATTAGAGACTTAGGCTACAGTCAGCATCAATATGTCTATCTTAGTGACTGGACTCGTACCCAAGGGCATTTATATCAAGATATTCAATTGGTGCGCACGATAATGTATCTCGTGCTAGCGCTGGTGATTGCTGTGGCTTGTTTCAATATCGTATCAACACTGGTGATGGCGGTCAGAGATAAGCAGTCTGAAATTGCCATATTACTGACAATGGGCATGGGCCGAGTCGCAGTGATGGGGATATTCATTGTACAAGGGGCATTAAATGGCGTACTAGGCTGTCTATTAGGTGCGGGGTTGGGTGTGCTGGTGGCAAGTAATTTGAGTCAAATCGCGCTGTTTATCGAGCAATTATTTGCGGTTAAATTTCTGTCTACCGATGTGTATTTTATTGATTTTCTTCCCTCGAAACTAATGATGCAAGATGTGGGACTTGTGGTTAGTTTGGCATTTGCCATGAGTTTAATTGCCACGCTCTATCCAGCCTGGAAAGCCAGTCAAACCCCGCCAGCACGTGCATTGGCAGGGCGCTAACCGCTACAAGGGGGTGTCAGTGTCGGCGACAATGACACAATTACGGCCTTTGTGCTTGGCTTTATACAAGGCGCTGTCAGCCTGATTGATTAACAGAGGTAGGCTATTGCTTGCCTCGGTTAATGTACTCACACCAATACTGACGGTGAATGTAATCGCTTGTTGTTTTAATTGCACCGGTTGGTCTGCAATGGCATGTAGAAGTGATTGCGCCAGAGTCCTTGCCTGTTGTTGGTCAACATTGGGCAGTATAACCAAAAACTCTTCACCACCTATCCTACCCACAGTGCTGTATTTTTGCGTGTTGCACACTTGCTTGGCTCGGGTTGCGGCCGCTTTAATCACTTTATCACCCACATCGTGGCCGTAGGTGTCATTAATGCGTTTGAAATGGTCGATATCGAAAATCAGCAAAGATAACGCCCGCTGTCTTTTCGTTGCTCTGGTAAGTGCTTTCTCGCCCGCTTCCATAGTAAACCGGCGATTAGCTATGCCGGTTAAGTAGTCCGTTTGGGCACTGTGCTTAAAAAAGCGCCGAGATTGGAATAAGAACACGGTGAGAGCCACCAACACTAAACTCATTAAGCCAAATAATGCCGTAGTCAGTTGCGAGATATGCTGTTTATCTTTTTCAGTATTCAATCGTAGTTGATTGATTGATAATTTATTTTCCAACAGCAAATTTTCAAATTCGGCAAGCTGCGCTGCGTGATCTAATGCGCTATAGACCACTTGGTTATCAATTTTGGCTGAGAAAAGTCGTTTTTCTAAATCGTATAACTCATAGAGGGAGATCACCGCGGTTTGCGGGTCGTTATTATTTAACGCAACGATGCTATTAGCGATGAGTTTGTGTTGCTCCGTCTGGCCACTAAACTCGGGGTGAGTTAAATAATGCTGCGCCATTTGCGCAGCTTTGCCGGTTTGCTTAGCTCTTACGTAGGCAATACCGAGTGTGATATAGCTTGCTGCAATAAAGTATCGCTCTTGGGTAAGCGCTTGCTTAGCGATGGCTTGTTCAAGGTACTCAATGGCTAATTGAAAGTCGCCTTGGGCTAGCGCGTTGCGGCCTGCGTTGTAAAGGGCAAAAAATTCAAAATCGGCAAATTGGGGAGACTGCTCCGCCATGGTAAACATTTGCTCTACATGTTGATTGGTCTTACTCCACTGGCCTAATTCGATGGCTTCACCTGTTAGCGAGTGCAGCATATTAAACATATCTTGGCGGTCGTCGACTTCTTCCCACAAGTCATAGGCTTTGTGTAAATTATCGTAGGCACGACTATGTAAACCGTTGCGGCGATAGAGTAAGCCTGTGGCATTAAATATCATTGCTTGTCGATTTGGGGTTAACTGACTTGCCTGCGCCAGTTTCATGGCTTTTTCTAGTCTCTGAATCCCTAAAGAAAAGTTACCCATACGATCAAAGCAAAATGCTGTTTGGGTTAAGGTTTGTGCGAGCAAATCAGCATTGTCTAGTTGCTGGGCATAACTCAGAGCTTGCTCGCGATCTGGACAGAATTGTTGTGGATCATTGGTGAGTTGATAAGTTGCATAAGAGCGTCCAGAGTGACTTTTAACTAATTCTTCAGTCGGTGGCAACAGACCTAAAATATCAATAGCTTTATTATAATAATCAATGGCTTTTTGCATCTGATTGCTCTGGTCATATTCAAACGCCAACCAGAAAAAGTATCGACCTTGATCTGCTTGTGGCCAGACTGTCATCTTGTCACTTGCTTGGTGTAATAGAGTAATTTTTTCATCACTGCTGAGCGTACTTAATTGCTGCTCTAGTTCGTTAATATCGCCTTGAAAACCGGCCACCGAACAAGCAAAAAAGGGCAGTAAAAATAGACTAATTATACTGAGGCGTTTAAGCAAGATGACTCCAGAATTCAATGTTATCGTGAGCATTCACATGCGCTAGCAATGCCGAGTAAAGCGAGCAACACCTGTAATCATTATGTTGCAAAGCTTATCACATGTTAGCCAGCCTCGCCGCTAATAGGACTGAGGATTAACCATTGAATTTTGCGGACAGAAAGTGGATTTGTTTGATGAGTTTCATAAAGCCAGCGATTTATGCTTAATGCCGTGTGAGCCACCGCGATGACTTATTGAATTGTGGCTAATTGCGTGCGCGCCATTTAAACAGAATCGAATACTTCCATAGGTTATGGATAGTGAAGTAGCCGATCACCGCAAAAATAGCACCAAGTACTAAGCAGCCGACGATAAATGGTGGGCCAATGGTAGAGATAGAGGCCTCTATCCATTGCCAACTGGCCTCAAATGCAAACGCTTGTGGTGGATGATTGAGTATTTTCGCCCCTAGCATATAAGCGGCATAAAACATAAACGGCATAGTGATTGGGTTTGTGATCCAAACGAGGGCCACAGCGACGGGTAAATTGCAGTTGAACATTATTGCCAATGCCGCGGCAAGCACCATTTGAAAAGGCATTGGGATCCAAGCAACAAATAGTCCAACAGCAAATGCTTTGGGAGCAGAACGGCGATTCAACGACCAGAGGTTAGGCTTATGTAACAGCTTGCCAAACATGCGCAGATGTTTATGGTTCTGCAATGTTTCTGGTTTTGGCATGAATCTTTCGATGAATTTTTTTGGCATAGCGTCGGATTACAGTCTTAACTTATCTGTTATGAATCGATTTATGTTCGGCTACGTGATAGCCAGTATTTCTTCACTTTTATGGCCAAATCTATTATCTAACTTATGGGCAATGCTTACCTTGTTGATGGCCGTGGTGGTCGTCAAAAGGGCACCCATACTTTCTGGTTGTCTGTTTTCCTTGGGCTGGCTAAGTCTATTTTTTACTCAAATGTTAACTCTACCGTCAACCTCTACTAATGGTGAGATTGTCGTGAGGGCGGAAATCATATCACTAGTTAATCAAAACAGCGACTGGATTAGTATGGATATTCGCCTGTTAGATGCAAAAAATTTGCAACATCCTTCACAAAAAATGCGGGTTTCATGGCAAAAGCCCGACAAGATACAAGTCGGTGAGCAATGGCAGTTTACTCTCAAACCTAAATCAATTACGTCGGTATTGAATCAAGGCGGGTTTAATAGTCAGCGTTACTTTCTTAATCGTCATATAATTGCTAAAGGTCGAGTAATCACCGCGCACAAACTCGGTGAATCTAGCTCGTTACGCCAAGAGTTGCTTGCCTTTGCCCAACCTATATTGAGGACGTTGTCACAAGGCGATTTAATTCAGGCACTGCAATTTGGCGATAAATCAGCTATAGGTAGCGAGCGTTGGCAAGCGCTGCGTTTATCGGGCACCGGCCACTTGGTATCAATTTCAGGTTTGCATTTGACCGTGGTGGCCATGTGGAGCTTTGGCTTGTGCTTTTTGATACTCAAATACCTAAGTATTAGCCATGGCATGAGAAATTGGTTTATCGCCACTGTTGTTATGGTACTGGCTTGCATCGGATATGCTGCGTTGTCGGGCTTTGCACTGCCTACGACTCGGGCGCTGATTATGTTACTGGTGCTCACGATACTTGGCATCATCAAGCGTTATAGTCAGCCCTATGAGCGCTTACTTTGGGCACTGTTTCTGGTGTTACTGGTGGATCCCGCCAGTTTGCTCGGTGCTGGGTTTTGGTTATCTTTTGCAGCGATTAGCATTATATTTTCGATGTACTACTTATTGCCAGCAAGTCATGATGCTGGCCAATTAACCTCATTAAATTCCAGTGATAAAAAACCGCACCATTGGCGTGCAAGGCTCACCGACGCTGCAAAACGTTTATGGGCGATTCAGTGGCGCTTAACTGTCTTAATGAGCGTGCTACAAGGCATTTTATTTGGCGGTGTCGCGCCCTATAGCTTGCTGGTTAATTTACTCTTAGTGCCATACTTTAGTTTAGTTATCATTCCGGCTTGTTTCGCTCTATTAGCCATGACTTTAGTCGTTTTTAGCGGGTCTCGCTTTATAAGCGGTTTGGCTAATGGTGAGCAGGATCTTGCAATGTCCCATTTGGCAAGTCCAGTTGAAGTATCCTTTACCGCCGCTGAGAGTGCAGTTTATTGGCCGGCCAGAGTTATTGATGTGTTCCTCGTGCCAGTTGATTATCTTTATCAACAATTATTAGTGTTACCCGGTGCGTGGTGGAGCATATCTGATGTGCAAAGTGCGGCGCTCATTTTTTGTTTAGTTGGCGTCATTGTCCTTTTTGTTGTCAAAACTTGGCGCTGGCGAACCTTAGCGCTGGCGCTACAGCTCCCTTTAGCAGTAAGCCTATTGATGCCCGTAGTGCCCACTGATAAAAGCGATTGGCAACTGCACATGCTTGATGTGGGCCAAGGGCTAAGCTTAGTGGTGCAATCAGGAAACCGGGCGATTGTGTATGACACTGGCGCGGCTTTCGGGCAGTTCAGCTATGCTGAGCGCAGCCTGTTGCCTTTTTTGGCGGCTCGCGGCATAAGTGAGGTTGATTATCTCATTGTGAGCCATGATGATAATGATCATGCCGGTGGAGTAGAGCAGGTTTATGCGCGCTATCCAGATTTACATTTGATTAGCGACAGTCATGCTAACCGTGACGGTAAAGCAAATCATTGTCGACCCAGTAAGCTGAGCTGGCAACAACTCTCATTGCAGTTTTTGCTGCCAATTGAAAACCGTGCAGGCAATAATGGTTCATGCGTGTTGCTGCTTTCTGATGGCCAGTACACGGTATTGTTTACTGGCGATATTGAGGCCAGTAGTGAGCGGCAATTAATGAAACGCTATCCACATTTAACAGCAGATGTGTTGATTGTTCCTCACCATGGTAGCTTAACCTCATCAACCCCTGAATTTGTTAACCAGATCTCACCACTACTTGCTTTGGTGCCAGCGGGTTATCAAAATCGCTATGGTTTGCCAAAAACTGCCGTCATGGAACGCTATCATGACGTCGATTCGTTGAGCTTTGTTGCCGGAGAACAAGGGCAGGTTAGCGTAAAATTTACTCACTTAGGTATGCAAGTGAAGGCATATCGCTCAGATTTTGCGCCATTTTGGTATAACAGCCTGTTTGAGTTTGGTGAGATTAAGATTAGCGAGTAGAATGTTACCTTTGTTCTTAAGTATAGATTATTAAATGACGACATCTTCTCAAAGTGAAGTTCGCGTAGTATTTCTGCGACTGTTAACTTATTTTGTGCCATTAAAAGGGGTGCTATGTTTGTCGGTATTCGGCTTGATTCTTTATGGACTTGTCGATGCAACATTTATTTATTCAATTAAGCCTTTTATCGATCAAGGTTTCGCCAGCAATATTCCTGATTCAGCGACTGGTGCAGTCAGTGCAGTAGATCTAGGAATGGGCGCTGGCTTTGATTCCGACAACGATGTGTTGCGTATGGCACCATTTGTGGTGGTAGGCTTGTTTACTCTGCGTGGCCTCGCTAACTTCCTGTCTACCTACGGTATTTCCTATATCAGTGCCAGAATGATCATGGATATGCGTCAGCAAGTGTTTGAGCATTATCTACGTTTACCGGTTAGCTACATCGATTCAGAAAGCAGCGGTAATCTGATTTCACGGGTGACTTACGATACCGAGCAGATAGCCAGAGCATCGGGAAGCGCGCTGATTACTATTGTGCGCGATGGTATTACCGTTATTGGTATGCTTGGGGTGATGTTTTATAACTCATGGAAATTGTCGCTGTGCATTTTGATTGTTGGGCCGTTGATCGGTTTAGTTATCGCGGTGGTGAGTCGCAAGTTCCGTAAGGTGTCTAAGCAAATTCAAGCGGCGATGGGTGGCGTCACGTCAGTCACTGAGCAGATGATTAAAGGCCATAAAAATGTGCTGGTGTTTGGTGGTCAAGATACCGAATCTAAGCGCTTTGCTAAGGTCAATGATGACAATCGCTCGCGTACGATGAAACTGGCACTTGCGCAGTCAATCAGTCAGCCGTTAGTGATGGTCATTGGCTCATTTGCGTTGGCGTTTGTGTTATACGCCTCTAGCTTAGACAGCATGAAAGCGGATTTAACCGCAGGTACGTTTGCCACGATTCTGGCGGCAATGTTAGCTATGTTACAACCAATTAAGAGTCTGACTCGCGTTAACGCTGAGTTTCAGCGCGGTATCGCGGCATGTACCACGATTTTTGAACTATTAGATGTACCGGCGGAAACCGATAAAGGTAGCTTTGAAACCGAGCGCGTCAATGGTCACTTAAGCTTCAAACAGGTCGATTTTAGATACAATAATCAAGAGGGCTTAGCATTAGATGGTGTCGATTTTAGTGTCAAACCCGGTGAAACATTAGCGTTAGTGGGGCGCTCAGGTTCGGGTAAATCAACCATTGCGAGCCTTATCACACGCTTTTATTCTGATTTAGAGTCGGGTGATATCACGTTAGATGATGTCAGTTTACGAGACTATAAATTAGCATCACTTCGAAGCCAAGTTGCTTTAGTGTCACAGCAAGTGACGCTAATTAATGACACCATTGCCGCCAATATTGCCTATGCCTACCCAGGTGTAGTAAGCCAAGAGCAGATAGAGCACGCTGCGCAGTTAGCCAATGCGATGGAGTTTATTGAACAATTACCTGAAGGGTTGCAAACCCAAGTGGGTGAAAATGGCGTGATGTTATCAGGCGGCCAACGTCAACGCATTGCCATTGCCCGGGCGATATTAAGAGATGCACCGTTACTGGTGTTAGATGAAGCAACATCGGCTCTGGATACTGAATCTGAAAAAGCCATTCAAGGCGGTTTGGATAATCTACGCCAAAACCGCACATCAATTGTGATTGCGCACCGATTATCGACGATTGAGAATGCTGATCAGATTTTGGTGGTTGACCAAGGTAAGATTATTGAGCGCGGCACCCACGATAGTTTGCTGGCTAAGCAAGGTGTGTACTACAACCTATATCAGATGCAGTTCGGTAGTTAGATGCAGGCGTTTGTCAATCGGTTGTGGTATGGGAAACCCACGGCAGGCACCAGATTATTGTGGCTATTGTTGCTGCCACTGTCGGGCTTGTTTGCCGTTATTACCGCGGTAAGGCGGGGCTTGTTTACCTATAAGATCAAACAAACCACTCGTGTTGATGCACCGGTCATTGTGGTAGGCAATATCACAGTCGGCGGCAGTGGCAAATCGCCTACGGTTGTCTATCTTATTAATCTGCTCCGTCAGCATGGACTCAAACCCGGTGTGATTAGTCGTGGTTATGGCGTGAGCTTTGAGGGTGTGCGGCATGTAACGCCACAATCTGAAGCACAACAGGTGGGTGATGAGCCATTAATGATTGTAAGCCGGACGTCGGTACCTATGGTGATTGGTGCAAGTCGGGTTGCCGCTGCGCAAGCACTAGTCAATGAATATGATATTGATGTGGTTATCAGTGACGATGGTTTACAACATTATGCTTTAGCGAGAGATATTGAACTGGTATTGATAGATGGGCAGCGGCAATTAGGCAATCGGTGTTTAATTCCTGCCGGTCCGTTGCGTGAAGGTGCATGGCGCTTACAACACGTGGATTTTGTGATCAACAATGGCATCGCCACCGCAGTAGGCGAAACCATGAGCTTAGTGACCGAAGCCATTAGGCCGGTTAACCCTATGTATCAAGGGGCAACGCCAGCGCTCAGTGAGGATTGGCATGCCATCGCCGCTATTGGCAATCCGCAGCGATTTTTTGACACCCTATCTCAGGCTGGATTTAACACTCGAAAACAACATGGTTTTGATGATCATCAAATGTTGACTGCCGCAGACATTGAAGCGGTTAGCGATAATGGCTTAGTCATCATGACCGAAAAAGATGCGGTTAAATGTCGCGATTTTGCAAAAGATAACTGGTGGTATTTGCCGGTAAGTGCCAAGCTATCCACCGAATTTGAAACAGCGTTGATGGCCAAGATTCACCATCAACTAGCGCATAAAAAAGGAAACCCGAATGGCGTTTGATAAAAAATTGCTGGATATTATTGCCTGCCCAGTATGTAAGGGTAAGTTAGAATATAACAAAGATAAACAACAGCTTATTTGTAAGGTTGACCGCTTAGCTTATGCGATAAACGATGGTATTCCTGTACTATTAGAAAACAAAGCTGAGCCACTGCAATCTGAAGCGTAATTCAGATTGACGGCAAATACATCGAGCTGGTGAGCTTTACAATAGTGCAAGCTCATCGGCCCGTATATCAGTTTGTTAACCTGCATAGAATCGGTTATTTTCACGCCGTTAAGCCCTCCTGCCATACCGATAACATTGCATTTCCCTTGGTAAATGCGCATAATTCAGCGCTATTTTATCAGGGAGTCGATGCGTGAAGAGTCAATCATTAGCTGATGTTATTGAGCAGCAATTACTTGAACATGCTGGCGAACGTATTGTGAGTTTTGAGCACCAAGGTAAGCGTTATTGGCTGAAACAGGCCGAGAAACTCACCGGAGCAATGCGTTTTTTGAAGCAACAACCTGATATAGCATTGCATAAAGAGATTGCCACTTTGCAATCTTTAGCGGCCAAAGGTGCTGCAGTGCCTCAACTCGTCAGTCACGGCAGCCATTATTTGGTGGTTGCTGATGTGGGCCGCACAGTCACCCAATGGGCATACGATCCGAAAACGCCTAAAGTGCAATTACAGCAAGTGGTTGTCGATTCTGCCATTGCCCTCGCTGAACTTCATCAATTGGGTTTGGCCCATGGCCGGCCTGCACTAAGAGATATTAGCTGGCAGGATGGGCAAGTGGCATTTATCGATTTTGAAGCCAACCAAAGTCAGCAAGATATCCACGACCAACAGGTGCGCGACTTGCTTGTTTATATCCACAGTTTATATCGCTATATCGGCGAACATGAAGATATTGTTGATGCGGCAATTGAAGCGTATCGACAAGCGCAAGGCGAGACTATCTGGCAGGCAGCGCGTGTTAAAATGAAAGCATGGCAGTGGGCGAATTGGATAGTGGCACCGCTTAAAAACATCGGCGGTAAAGATCTACGCCCTATATATTGGTTACTTAAACACTTTAAGTAACCAATATATAGGCGGGCTGGATGATTATTGTGGCGACAGTCCTTTGTGTAGCGTTGCTATCCAACGCTCTTCAGAGATAAAGCGCCAGCCCCAATCTTTCCACTGCTCAGGCATGCCTTTCGCTTGAATATCTTCCAGCGAGCCACCATTAGCAAGTTGACTTTCCATCCAGTTAATTGATGCATCTAACATGTGCTTGAAGCGAATGAGATCATCGCGCGTCGCCAGTGAACCGTGTCCAGGTATCACCACAGTATCGGCATCGATTTTACGAATCACTTTGGCCACATTGTCTCGGTAACCCTTAACGGAACCCCCGGCATCAAGATCGACATAGGGGAAACGATCTTTAAAAAACAGATCACCCATATGAACAATATTCTCTTTTTGCCATAAAACAATGCTATCGCCATCAGTGTGTCCAGCGCCAGCATGCATCAGTGTTAGCACATCGCCATTGGCGTGAATCGAAGTGTCTGTGGAGTAAGTGATTGTTGGCAAACCCACATCTTTATAAGATGGGTTAGCGCTGAGACGCTTCAGCACGTTATTGTGAGCGAAAATCGTCCCCGTTTGGCCGAAGGTATTGTTACCACCAGTATGATCGCCATGATAGTGGGTATTGATGATGTACTTAGGTAATCCTAGTTGGATGTCAGCTAATGTCGCTGAAATCTTACCAGCCAAAGGCGCAAATTGATTGTCGATAATAATGATGCCATCGGGGCCCACTGAGACACCGATATTGCCACCTGCACCGGTGAACATGTAGGCGTTGTCTGATAGCTTAGTCGCTTTGATTTCCACATCAGCATACTTATCTTTTGTCGCGTGACTGTAAAAAGCAGTGCTGGCCAAGGTCATTGCTGCTATTGCCCAAATCTTTGTTTTTATGGTTATCATTGAATTGGTTCCGTTAACATTTTCCTAACGCTTAACTTAACTGCATTTATTCGTAGCTGCAAATAATTACCATTTCTAATGTTTCAGGCATTAAAAAAGCGGCATTTAGCCGCTTCTTTTGTGGTGCAGAATAAGGTTATGTCTGTGGCTTAGTGATGTACCCAAGGTAACAAACGTCTTGATGTTGCATCGGCTTGCGATAGCTTCATGCCCGCTCGGTGACGCATACGGTACAGGCCTTGATAACACAGCGGCACCAAATACAAGCTCGTTAACGTAGAGAAGGTCAGTCCACCGATAATGGCGATCGCCATAGGTGAATATGACGGGCCACCGCCACCAATTTGAGTGTCGCCCATTGCGAGTGGTACAAGACCTAATACTGTGGTCCCCACTGTCATCAACACAGGACGCAACCGAGTGATACATACTTGATGTACCGCTTGGGTTAACTCCGCCAAGTCCGGCGTCTTCTGGTTGATTTGGTCCACTAAAACAATGCCATTATTGACCACTATCCCCATTAAGATCAGTATGCCTATCATCGCCATGACCGACATTGGTGTGCCGGTAACTAGCAGCGCCCAAAATACCCCGGTGATAGAGAACAAGATTGAGGTAATAATAGCAGTAGGCAATAACAGTGACTCAAACAGGGCTGCCATAACGATGTAAATCATTGCAATGGCCAGCAGCATATTGGTCACCATGATGGCTTGGTCTTCATCTTGACGCTGGAAACCACCGCGCAGTGAATAGTCATACCCTGGTGGGAATTCAATCGCGTCCATCACTAGGCTTATTTGCTTTTGTGCTTCTTCGGTCGTGATTTCGTCCAAGTTAGCCCCAATAGATAATGCTGTTTGGCGATCATAGTGTCGTATGGTGTCAAATCTAGGCTGAATTGCGACAGTCGCTAGGCTTTCTAAGGTATAGACGCGATTTTCTAGTCGCACTATGGGCAGTTGCTTTAAACGTTCCAGCGAATCACGCCATTGACGGTCATAAGCAAGCTCAATTCGTAGCTCGCCGCTGGGATCATGTCTAAATGAGCGTAATTGACTGCCTCGTAATGCCATTGAGATAGCTGACGCCACTTCATTGAGTTTTAAGTCAAGCCTGGCTGCCATTTGACGGTCAATTTGAATCACTACCTCTTGCTGAGCACCGTTAAGCTCAGAGCGCACATCAGCGAGCCCTTCAATATCACTTAATAGTGGCAGCACTTGCTCGCTCAAGCTGATAAGTTCAGCAGTTGAGCGACCCGTTAAGGTGACCCGAATACCGTTGTTTTCGCTGCCCCAACCAAACTGCGGTTTAGCGATTGCAAACTTAGGAAATCCCTCACGAATGGTGCGTTTGAGCTCATTGATATTGACATCGGTATCTTCATGCAAAATTAACGTCGACTGTCCTCGGTCTGGAGAGTAAAAGCTATATACCGATTCAATGTGAAACGCTTCTTGATTAGCGTAGAGGTAATCTTCCATGCGATTAATCATCGCTTCGGTGACCTCTAGGCTATGACGTCCCTCAACTTGATAGTTAATAAACAAGCGGTTATTGCTGGCACCATCTTGCTGGTCCTGCTGGACCATACTTAAGGGAAGGGCGGTCGATACCAACATTAAAATGGCAATCACTCCAGAGATTTTAGGATGGGTAAGCACCCAGTTGAGCGATTGCTGATAGTAATGTTGCAATTTGCCCGTGTGGTTTTGCTTGTCTAAGTCAAAATCCATCCGGCTTAGCATTAACGGGATTAAGGTTTTCGCTACCAGCAGGGAGGCGGCCAGAGAAATACAGATAGAAATGGCCACGTGCTCAAGGAAGATGGTCATTTCAACTTTCACACCAAAGATATTGGGCAAAAACACGATAGCGGTTGTGAGCGTGCCGGCTAATACCGCTAATGCGACTTTGTTAACCCCTTTTAGCACTGCGCTTTGGTTGTCGGCAAGAGATTGCTTATCGACGTTTTGTTGCTGTTTTTGCTGCAGTACGCTCTCACACACCACCACCGCATTATCAATCAGCATACCCACGGCAAGCAGCAAGCCCATCATTGAAAGAATGTTGAGACTATAGCCTAGTAGGCACATGGCGGCCAGCGTCATACCAATTGCAATTGGTACTGAAGATACCACCACTAAGGTCATTTTTAGGTTGCGAATGAACAAGTACAAAACCGCAATGGACAACAGGGCACCGATCAATCCTGCGGTGAGCAGATCGGTCAAAGAAGACTTAACCCCGTAAGCTTGATCTTCCATGACATACAATTTAATGCCATTAAACTGCTTGTCCTCTTTCGCAGCTTCAATCACTTTTAGCACGCGCTCTGACACATCGACAAGATTGGCACCTGATTCTTTAAATACATCCAATCCCACGGCGTAGTTTTGATCTAAGTGACGACCTTCAAAACGCTCTGGCAGGGCAAAATTAACACTGGCGATGTCGCCTAAGCGAATGCCAGGCGCGAGCACCACTTGAGCTATCTGATCTAAATCGAGGAATTCGCCTTTAGGAGAGACTTGCAATACTTGATTAGCAGACCGCAGTGAGCCAGCACTAATCACAAAGTTCTCTTGACCTAAACGGCGCTGCAGGGTTTGCACGCTAATGCCGCTTGCACTGAGCTTGTCTGCATTAATCCTGATTTCTATCTGCTTTTGTTCAACACCGTACAGCGCAACTTGCGAGACCCCTTCCACGCGCTCTAATGGTTGCTTTAACTGCTTATCGAGCAGGTCAAAGGCGCCGGATAGTTCACGCTCGCTGGATATTCGAATGGTGAGCACGGGCATATCGGCGGTTGAGAACTGACGAATGAACACTCGCTCAACATCTTTCGGTAGCAAGTGGCGCACCGCATCGATTTTCTCCCGCGCTTCTAAGCTTTTAGTGGCGACATTTTGTCCCCACTTCATGCGCAGCTCAATTTCGGCGCCATTTTGTGAAGAACGGCTGCGTAGCTCATCAATGCCGCCCATGGTTGCTAACGACTCTTCCAACACATTAGTGATATCACGTTCAACTTCTGCAGGCGTTGAGCCGGAATAGGGCACCTCAATGAATACCTGTGGAATATCAATACCAGGGAACATCTCCAATGGCAGTAGACGACTCGATGCCATGCCAAACAGCAAGATGGCAACAAAAAACATGCTTGTGGTGACCGGTCGCTTTAAAGCTTGACGGGTTATATTCATACTAACGCCTCCTTGCTAGTCGATGCTGGCTGAGGGTCGGTGTCGAATTGTTTGCGATCAAACAGCGCGTAGAGCACAGGAATCACCACCAGTGTCAACAAGGTTGCCAAGGTGAGACCGAAAATTACGGTAATTGCCATGGGGGCGCGCACTTCGCTACCATCTCCTAGACCCAGCGCCATAGGCGCCAAGCCCAACGCCGTGGTCATGGTGGTCATAATAATCGGACGTAAGCGCGACTTAGCCGCTTGTTCTACCGCGAGCAGTTTCTCAACCCCTTGCTGGCGCAATTGGTTAATACGATCGACAAGCACAATGGCATTGTTGACCACAATACCCGCCAGCATGATAAGACCGATGAACACCACCACACTCAAATGGGTTTGGGTGATATACAGCCCTAAAATACTGCCACCTACAGCCATCGGCACCGCAATCAAAATCAATAATGGGTGCAACAGTGACTCAAATTGGCTAGCCATCACTAAGTAAACCAGAAAAACGGCTAACACTAGGGCTATTTGTAGTGACTGGAATGAATGTTCCATCTCTTCATTTTGGCCACCAAATCGTACCTGAATAGAGCTAGGTATCGTTTGCATATTAAGGATTTGACGCGCCTCTTTAACCGCCTCATTGAGATCGCCATAGGCAAGATTGGCCGACACAATAGCTACGCGCTGCTGGCTAATGCGGTTAATGGCAGATGGGCCTAGGTCGAGCGAAATATCAGCCACTGCGCTTAGTGGAATAGGCTGGCTGCTATTGGGGTTAATGATCATCGAATCTATGTCGCTTATTTGATCGCGCTCTTGTACTTCGCTGCGCACCAAAATATCGATTTTACGATCCCTAACCGTATATTGACTGGCAATTGTGCCACCAATTCGCTGCGCGATACGGTTAGCAACGGTCGGCGCATCCATGCCTAACGCTGCAAGTCTGGCATGGTCAAACTGAATGCTGAGCTCTGGCTGACCATCACGCAAACTGGTATTGATGTCTGCAAAGCGCTCTGAATCAGACAGGGCATTCACCAAATCGTCAGCCGTTTGCTTCAGTAAAGGTAGATCGTAACCTGTCACTTCAATTTCAAGCGGTGTCTTGAAGCTAAATAACTCTGGGTGCTGAATTTTGGCTTCTAGCTCAGGTATACGCATCGCGGTAGTACGCAGTACTTCAGTAACAGCGTTAAAGGCTTGATGGTCTGCCAGTACAACCTGCAAGCGACCCCAGTTTTCACCACCGCGCGAGGTATCAGAGGTCATTAGCCCACCGCTACCCGCTTGGCTGTATGCGTGCTTAACATCTTCCCGGTCTTTGATGGATAAGGCTAAGGTTTGCAATACACGGTCAGTTTCGCTGACTTGGGTACCTGGTGGCAGTAGAACTTCCATGTAAAACTCACCTTGGTTCATCGGTGGAATAAGCTCCATGCCCAGACGCGGCACTAAGCTGCCCGCACCAGCCGTGATGGCTACTGCAATCGCTATCGTGGTGACTTTGTGACGTAACGCTTGGCTAAGTAGGCCGTGATATAGTTTTTCTAATAGCTGGTAACTCCAGTTAAATGCCGCGGTAATTGGGCGCATGATCATACCCGCAGCCCAAGCAATGGTTCGGCCAATCATCAAACCCACTGTGAGTAATAACGACGGGAGATAGCTAAACAATACGATAAACGGGAAAGAAAACACTGTGGCACTGTAATGTTTAATCTTGGCCATTTTGCCAACCGGCTTCGGTTTTGGCTCAGGTTTAATTAGCTGTGGTAGTGCCTTAAAGCCTTCTCTGGAGGCCAACATAGGTATGGTGGTTAATGCGACAAATAGTGAAGCTAAAAGTGCAAAGGTGACCGTCAAGGCTTGGTCTGAAAACAACGCACCGGCGACACCATCGACAAAAACCAACGGAATGAATACCGCTAAGGTCGTCAATGTTGATGCGAAAATAGCGCCAGCCACTTCTTTGGTACCCGTAACGGCTGCTTCTAGCTTGTTCATGCCAGCTTTTTTACAGCGGTCGATATTTTCCAGCACCACAATGGCATTATCAACCAACAGACCCACTGCGAGTGCGATACCGCCTAGTGACATGATATTTAAACTGATGCCAGCAAAATACATCATGTTGAAAGTGGCGATAACAGAAAACGGAATCGATATCGAGATGATCAGCGTTGGAATAATATCTCGCAAAAATAGATAGATAACTAACATAGCCAGTAAGCTACCGATCAATGCGGCTGAGGTGACCTCTTTTACAGCACTTTCAATAAATTCCGATTGGTCATAAATGACTTCAAGTTGCGCTTTTTCGCTTTTGGCATTGAGATTAGCCAGTTCTGCGGTGACTTTGCGGGCTACTGCGACCGTATTAGCATCGCCTTCTTTATAGATGGCTAGCTCAATCGACTCTTGCGAGCCAATACGGGTAATATCATTGCGCTCTTTATGGGCGTCAGTGATGGTAGCAACCTCGAATAAGCGCACTAAGGTTTGATCATCACGATAGATGATGATTTGTCCTAACTCATCTAAAGAGTTGAATTGATTGAGTGTCCTAACTAAGTACTCTCTATCACCCTGAACAACTTTACCCGCTGACAGGTTAATATTTTCTTCTGCAATACGATTGCGGATGTTTTCTGCGTTTAGGTTGAGTTGACTCAGCTTGTTTTGATTGAGCTGAATATGAACTTCCCGCTCTAGACCACCGGATAGACGGACGGCGGCCACGCCAGTGAGCGATTCAAGATTGCGCTTTAACTCTTCCTCTGCATAGGTTCGCATCTGTTTTAATTCAGCGCTAGAAGCATCAGGTACTGACAAAGCTAAACGTACAATCGGGTCAAGATTAGGATTAAAGCGTAATAGCAGGGGCTTTTTTACATCCAAAGGGAGTTCGATGGTGTCGAGTTTTTCTCGTACATCAAGGCTCGCCATGTCCATTTCAGTGCCCCATTCAAACTCAAGCACAACATCTGACATACCAGAGCGGGAAATGGAGCTAATTTTACGCAAGCCTTTGACGATACCGACCGCTTCCTCTATTGGCTTTGACACCAATTGTTCTACCTCAACGGGCGCAGCGCCGATGTATTGAGTACGGATAGTAATGGTTGGATAGCTGAGATCGGGCAGTAGCTTAACTGCCAGACGGCTAAAGCCAACCATACCGAATAAAATGATGGCTAACATAAACATCCACACCGAAATGGGACGTTTCACAGATGTGTTTATGATTGACATTAGCGACTCCCTGCTATTGTTTAGCTGTAGCGATTTGGCTGCCGCCAATCACCTCAACTAACGATTGATCCTTCAAGTTTTGCTGACCGCGAACCACTATTTGTTCACCAGCGTTAATACCTGATACCACTTCAACCGTTTCTGCTTCACGGTAACCTAAGGTTACTTCGCGTCTGGCGGCGTTTTCGCCCTCTACGACATACAGCGCGTATTGGTTATCTTGGTTAATAACCGCATTGTACGGCACGGTGATCACATCGCTGTGGGTGTCATAGCGCAGCTCGACTCGGGTGAACATACCCGCTTTTAATTTTGCTTGCTCATTGGGTACAGAAAGCGTGACCTTAAAGGTGCCGCTGTTCGCATCTACTACTGGGCTGACACGCAGCACTTTAGCGTGAACCACCTGATCGGTATGCTTGTTGGCAAAAAGCTGCGCGTCTTGTCCAAGGCGCAAACTAGAAAGTTGAGCTTCGGGTAGATGAACAATTCCGTAGAGCTCATCTTGATTAACAACATAAAATAGTTGCTCAAACTCTTTGGCCATATTGCCCGCTTTAACAAACCGAGTCGCCACGACGCCATCGATGGGGGAGCGCACCATACTTTCTTCAACATGTAGTGCTGCTAAATCGCGTTTGGCAATTGCCGCTTGTAGGTTGTATTCAAGTTTGGCCATGCTGTCGGCACTGATAAACTCTTTGTTGCTCATTTTTTTCAAGCGATTTAATTCTTGCTCGATGATTTCAACTTCTGCTTGCGAGCGTGCTAAATCATATTTCTGACGTTTAGCATCAATAACCGCTAATAATTGTCCTTTGCTAACTCGATCGCCTTCTTCAACATTAAGGTTTTCAATTAAACCGGCGATACGAGTCACAACGTGTGCTTCTTGTGGGGCTTCTAAGGTGGCGGTGGTGCTATAGAAAGATGAAACATCACCTTGTATGACGGTAGTGGTTTCTACTGGGATAGCGTACTTCTCTTCCTCTTTAACCTGTTCTTCATTACCACAAGCGCTTAATACAGAGATGAGCAGAAGGGGGAGAGCGATTTTAAATTTAGCCGCAGTGTCCATGTGATCTTACCTTAATTATATTAGTCCAGTGACTAGAGATAAGCATGATGCGTGCCATGTTTTTAAAGTTAACTTTTACAAGGGTTTAGGTGTTCATACCAACATTGGGAATGTTAATTTTTCACTAAATGTAGTGAAAATGTATAAATTGTGAGGATTTTAACAATGTAAACTCAACGCGATGGGTTGCGGATAAAATGAATCCACTGCACGGCTAAAATGTGGCATCAGTCGAGTAGAGTAATATCGCTATAATTAGCCACTAATACCAATCAGTATAAACATTTAGTCACTCAGCGAGAATTTAGCGGTTCTGAGGTAAGGTCCTTAAATGCTCCTGCATTAATGACATTCACCACATCCATGTGGTTTGCAACGAGTGAAGAGCATAGTTATTCTACGGTTAAGCTCGTTAACACAGCATCAGAATCGCTAAAACTCGCCATTCTGGCGCGTTTTAGGCTGCCTACTTCTGCGTTGAATAATTTCACAAGGGAACAACCATTGTTTCAATCATTCGCCTTGAATTAGTTTGCCCAAAGCGCGCTGAGTAGATCAAATTCTTATACTGATTGGTATAACTAGTACAATCGGCATCGCTAATAATTGTCTGCCTGCAATTGCCAGTCAGCGAAGAGAACAGCGTAAAACATTGCAACTGTGTCGCTGTTGATCAGCATGACTTATTGAGGTTTATGCGCGAGCAAGAAAAACAGGCAGAGTTTGGGTGATATTTGAGCATTTAGTCTAAAGCGGCAGCGCCAATGGTAAAAATTATTTACCTTTTAGTTGTACGTTTCATCTCATGTTTTACCGCACGAGCTATAGCATGAGTTGTCGTAATAATTTGTAGCATGGAACTAAACTGCGACTAGCGAATTAGGCGATTGCCAAACTGTTCATAGGCGATTGCCAAACTGTTCATTATCGGCATATTGATGGCGTTTAACTGCCAATAAAAAAGGCACCCGAGGGTGCCTTTATGTCGACTCGATAGCTTGGCTACTCAGCCGTTATAAGCAATTGATTAGCGCTTATCTAGTGGTACAAAACTGCGGTCGTCAGCACCAGTGTATAGCTGGCGTGGACGGCTAATTTTGTGACCAGGTTGGTCTAGCATCTCTTTCCAGTGTGCAATCCAGCCGACAGTACGAGCTAGTGCAAATAGCACTGTGAACATACTAGTTGGAATGCCAATCGCTTTCATGATGATACCTGAGTAGAAGTCGACGTTTGGATAAAGTTTCTTAGACACAAAGTACTCATCTTCAAGTGCAATGCGCTCAAGTTCCATCGCCACATCTAACAGTGGATCATTCACTTTGAGCTCACTCAGTACTTCATGACACGTTTCACGCATCACTTTAGCACGAGGGTCGAAGTTCTTATAAACACGGTGTCCAAAGCCCATTAGACGGAATGGATCTTCTTTATCTTTTGCACGTGCAATGAACTCAGGAATACGATCGACACTGCCAATCTCTTCAAGCATGTTCAAACAAGCTTCGTTAGCACCACCGTGAGCAGGGCCCCATAGTGACGCGATACCCGCTGCAATACATGCAAATGGGTTAGCACCAGAAGAACCTGATAAACGTACGGTAGAAGTTGATGCGTTTTGTTCGTGATCAGCATGCAAGATGAAGATACGATCCATGGCGCGCTCAACGATTGGATTTACTTTGTACTCTTCACAAGGCACTGCAAACATCATGCTTAGGAAGTTACCCGCGTAGCTTAAGTCGTTACGTGGATAAACAAATGGCTGGCCAATTGAGTACTTGTAGCACATAGCTGCAATAGTCGGCATTTTAGACACTAAGCGGAATGCTGCAATTTCGCGGTGACGCTCATCATTAACATCTAGCGAGTCTTGATAGAACGCTGAAAGTGCACCAGTCACACCACATAGCATGGCCATTGGGTGAGCGTCACGGCGGAAACCTTTGAAGAAGGTTGCTAGCTGTTCGTTCACCATAGTGTGAGTTTTTACGGTGTGTACGAACTCGTCGTACTGTGCCTTGTTTGGCAACTCTCCGTAAAGCAGTAGATAACAAAGATCTAAGTAATCAGATTCAACAGCTAGTTCACCGATAGGGTAACCGCGGTGGGTAAGAATACCTTGGGCGCCATCAATGTAGGTGATTGCAGATTCGCAAGAAGCTGTCGCTAAAAATCCTGGGTCAAAGGTAAAGTGACCTTTGCTACCGAGTTTACTGATGTCAATGACATCAAATCCTGCCGTTCCCTTTTTGATAGGCAGATCAATCGAGTCGTTCCCTGGCAGTTCCAATTTGGCTATATTATCAGCCATACCCCGTTCTCCTTACTTCATTCTTATGTGAGTGCGGCTTATCAAACGCCCATACTTTACAGTGAATCTAGATCACATTTCAATTTAAATAACCGTTTAAATTCCTTAGACCATGGTCTTAAATTGACCAAACCCCTTGCCAGAACAGCATGTTGGCAGATTTTTTTACCAAAAAAACAAAATTTGCATAATGTGATGTTTGTATTTGACATTTGCCGGGCGTATACTTGCTTCGGCTCTTAGGAGCTACAAACATTTCAATTCAGTTACCACTTTTTTACATGCTGAATTAGTCGTTTCTTAATTGATTAACTGTTTGTTTAAACTTTTCTTTTGTGGCGAGTTTGTATATTAGCCAAACTGATGTGCAAATTTTGAACAAAAGAGGTTCAAATAACAAAAATAATGCTCAATGGAGCAGAGTGAGCAGAACGTGAAAAAGCAAAGACCTGTCCATTTAGATCTGCAGACCATTCGCTTTCCAGCGACTGCGATTGCGTCAATTCTTCACCGTATATCCGGTGTCATCATGCTGTTTGCCGTCGGCATTCTTATCTGGTTGTTGAGTGAATCACTCGCATCAGCAGAGAGTTTCGCAGGCATTCAATCCCTGTTCGATAATGTCATCGTTAAGTTCATTGTCTGGGCAATTCTTACCGCGCTTGGTTATCACCTTGTAGTTGGCTTACGCCATCTTGCGATGGATGCTGGCTTCTGGGAAGAACTTGAGTCAGGAAATGCTTCAGCGAAGGTCGCATTTGTTATTGCGGCAGCACTATCTATCATTGCGGGGGTTTGGGTATGGTAACAAATGCAGCCAGTCTTGGACGCAGTGGTGTTCATGATTTTATTCTTATACGCGCTAGTGCTGTAATCTTAACCCTCTACACCATTTTCTTAGTGGGTTTTATCGCAACTAGTTCTCCTCTCACCTATGACGCTTGGCACGGTTTATTCAGCACGCTGCCTATGAAAGTGTTTACACTACTCGCATTGGTTGCGATTCTAGTTCACGCTTGGATCGGTATCTGGCAAGTGCTAACAGATTACGTTAAGCCGCTAGCCCTACGTGGTGTACTCCTGTTTGTTTTCGTCGTTACCGCTTTTGCTTACCTAGCAGCGGGCATTACAATTGTGTGGGGTGTCTAAGTGAGTATTCCAGTACGCGAATTTGATGCAGTAGTTATTGGTGCTGGTGGCGCCGGTATGCGTGCCGCATTACAGATTTCAAAAGAAGGTAAAAGCTGCGCGCTTTTATCAAAAGTTTTCCCAACTCGTTCGCACACGGTATCTGCGCAGGGTGGTATCACCGTTGCGTTAGGTAACGCGCACGAAGATCACTGGGAACAACACATGTACGATACCGTTAAAGGCTCTGATTTTATTGGTGACCAAGAAGCGATTGAGTTCATGTGTAAAACAGGACCTGAAGCGATTATCGAACTTGAGCAAATGGGTTTACCTTTCTCTCGTTTTGAAAACGGTAAAATTTATCAGCGTCCTTTCGGTGGTCAGTCAAAGAATTTTGGTGGCGAGCAAGCTGCACGTACTGCAGCGGCAGCGGACCGTACCGGTCACGCACTGCTTCATTGCTTGTACCAACAAAACGTAAAGCACAAAACAGAGGTTTTCTCTGAGTGGTATGCGTTAGACCTAGTCAAGAACGAAGACGGTGCCATTGTTGGTTGTACTGCCATCGAAATTGAAACCGGTGAAATCGTTTATTTCAAAGCTAAAGCCACTATCTTAGCGACAGGCGGTGCAGGACGTATCTATGCGTCAACGACCAATGCTCACATTAACACCGGTGACGGCGTGGGTATGGCAATGCGCGCGGGTGTACAAATGCAAGATATGGAAATGTGGCAGTTCCACCCAACCGGTATCGCCGGTGCAGGTGTGCTGGTCACTGAAGGTTGTCGTGGTGAGGGTGGATATCTACTCAATAAAGACGGCGAGCGTTTCATGGAGCGTTATGCACCTAATGCCAAAGACTTAGCCTCTCGTGACGTCGTTGCTCGTTCAATGATGACAGAGATCCGTGAAGGTCGTGGTTTAGATGGCCCATTAGGTCCTCACTGTTTACTTAAACTGGATCACTTAGGTAAAGAAACACTAGAAGCACGTCTTCCAGGTGTTTGTGAACTATCACGTACCTTTGCGCATATTGATCCAGCTGATGGCCCAATTCCTGTACTACCAACGTGTCATTACATGATGGGTGGTCTACCTGCTAAAGTGAGTGGACAAGTTGTTCGCCAAAACGCAGATGGCGGCGAAGAAGATGTTGTTGGCTTATTTGCTGTTGGTGAGATTGCCTGCGTATCAGTGCACGGTGCGAACCGCCTTGGTGGTAACTCACTGCTTGATTTAGTGGTATTTGGTCGTGCAGCAGGTCAGCATTTAGGCAAAGCCCTTGATGCGACGGCAACACCAAAAGATGCAACTGATGCTGATATTGCGCAGTCTTTAGCGCGACTTAACCGTTGGGAAAGCAACAAAGACGGAGAAGACCCAGCACAAATTCGTAAAGATTTGCAACTTTGTATGCAGCTTAACTTCTCGGTATTCCGTAGTGGCGATGCAATGGCAGAAGGTCTAAAAGAGCTTAAAGCGATTCGTGATCGATTAGCTAATGCCAAGCTATCAGACAACTCAACTGAGTTTAATACTCAACGTATTGAATGCTTAGAGTTAGATAACTTAATGGCGACGGCTATTGCGACAGCATACGCAGCGAATTTCCGTACAGAAAGTCGCGGTGCGCATTCTCGTGAAGATTACCTTGAGCGTGATGATGATAACTGGTTGTGTCACAGCCTGTTTGACCCAGCGACTGAAGAGATGTCACGCCGAGCGGTGAACATGGAGCCTAAGCTTCGTGAAGCATTCCCACCGAAGAAGCGTACCTACTAAGGAATTTGAGATGAATTTGAAGATAGCAGTTTATCGCTATAATCCTGATGTAGACACAAAGCCTTACATGAAGGATTATACGTTGGAAGTTGCCGAAGGTACCGATATGATGGTGCTGGACGTGCTGATGTTGCTTAAAGAGCAAGATCCAACTTTGGCATTCCGTCGCTCATGCCGTGAAGGTGTTTGTGGTAGTGATGGTGTCAACATGAATGGTAAAAATGGTTTGGCTTGTATTACGCCAATTTCGACCTTCAAGGGCAAGAAGCTTGAAGTACGTCCATTGCCAGGCATGCCAGTTGTACGTGACTTGATTGTAGATTTAACTCAGTTCTACAAGCAGTATGAGAAGATTAAGCCGTATTTGATTAACGATGATAAAACACCTGCGCGTGAACATCTGCAATCACCTGAAGAACGTGCACACTTAGATGGTTTGTATGAGTGTATTATGTGCGCATGTTGTTCTACAGCTTGTCCATCATTCTGGTGGAACCCAGATAAGTTTATTGGACCAAGTGGTTTATTGCATGCATATCGATTCCTAATCGATAGCCGCGATACCGCTACAGAAGAGCGCTTATCTGAGCTTGATGATGCCTACAGCGTATTCCGTTGTCACGGTATCATGAACTGTGTGGATGTCTGTCCTAAAGGACTAAATCCAACCAAAGCAATTGGACATATTAAGTCTATGTTGCTTAAGAGAGCAGTATAAATGCAGCATCCCGGGCTAATTTTAATAATCATATAGCTCGTGCTGAGTCACTTCTCTAATTGGGGAAGTGGCTCTTTTGTGTAATGGAACTACAATAATGCCGTGACTCTGGATAGAAGAGTGTCGTATTGGTAATCAATATGCTTCTCTCGGGCGGCAAATATTTTGCAATACAGGGCGCAGCCCGACTATTGCATTTTGAAGACTTTGGCTAAACACGTGTATAAAGTTTGAAAGGAATAGAAATGCACCAAGGCATCATGAAAGCCTGGCTCGAATCGTCTCACCTAAGTGGTGCGAATTCGACCTATGTAGAAGAGATGTATGAAGCCTATCAAGAGGACCCTCAGTCAGTTTCACAAGACTGGCAGGTGGTATTTGATAACCTCCCTTATGCTAACGGTGCGTCAAAAGAAGTACCGGAAGCTGCCCACTCCAAAGTACGAGACTATTTTCGTAGTCTAGCTCTTGAAGGCCGTCAAAAGGGTTCTGCCCGCGTGACGGATCCTGAAGTTGATGCTAAACAAGTTAAAGTCCTACAGATGATTAACGCCCACCGTTTCCGTGGTCACCAGAATGCGAATCTGGATCCACTAGGTTTATGGAATCGTGAGCCGGTATCAGAATTGGACCCAGCCTTCCATGGGTTAACTGACGAAGATATGGAGCGTGAATTCAATACAGGTTCATTTGCGCATGGTGGCGAAACCATGCAGCTACGTGATCTTGTTAAGGCACTTAAGGCCACATATTGTGGCTCGATTGGTGCGGAATACATGCACATTACCGATACCGAAGAGAAACGTTGGATTCAACAACGTTTGGAGCCGTCCTTAGGTAGAGCGAATTACGATAAACCCATTAAAACCCGCATTTTAGAAGGACTCAATGCAGCCGAAGGTATGGAAAAATACCTTGGTGCTAAGTTCCCTGGTGCTAAGCGTTTCTCACTTGAAGGTGGTGATGCGTTGGTACCAATGATGCGTGAGATTATCTATCGCGGTGGCCAAGCGGGTACCAAAGAGATGGTCGTCGGTATGGCTCACCGTGGTCGTCTTAACTTGCTGATCAACATTTTAGGTAAAAAGCCTCAAGAGTTGTTCGACGAGTTTGCTGGCAAACACAATGACGCGCTCGGCTCTGGTGATGTGAAATATCACCAAGGTTTCTCATCCGATTTTGAAACGCCAGGTGGCAATGTTCATCTAGCGCTAGCCTTTAACCCATCGCATCTTGAAATCGTTAACCCTGTGGTTATGGGCTCTGTTCGGGCTCGTCTAGATCGCCGCGGTTGTGATACCGGTTTGCAGGTAATGCCAATTACCATTCATGGTGATAGTGCTATTACCGGTCAAGGTATTGTGCAAGAGACATTTAACATGTCTCAAACGCGCGCATTTAAAGTCGGCGGCAGTATTCGCATTGTGGTTAACAACCAAGTTGGTTTTACCACTAACTTAACCGAAGACGTACGTTCAACAGAGTACTGTACTGATATCGCGAAAATGGTTCAGGCACCTATCTTCCATGTTAATTCTGATGATCCTGAAGCTGTGGCATTTGTTGCTCAGCTAGCTGTTGATTATCGTAATGAATTTAAACGTGATGTTGTGATTGATTTGGTTTGTTATCGCCGTCATGGCCATAACGAAGCTGATGAGCCTAGCGCTACTCAGCCGCTAATGTATGCCAAAATCAAAAAACACCCAACGCCACGTAAGATTTATGCTGATCGCCTGATTGCAGAATCAACGCTGGCAGCAGATGAAGTCACCTCCATGATTAACGATTATCGTGATGCATTAGATCACGGCGATTGTGTGGTCAGAGAGTGGCGCCCAATGACACTGCATTCTGTCGATTGGTCACCCTATATCAATAAAGAGTGGGATGACGGCTACAATGCGCAGATGCCAATGGCACGTTTACAAAATCTTGCTAACAAGATTAGTGATGTACCAGAAGGGCATAAACTGCAATCTCGTGTCGCTAAAATCTACAAAGACCGCGTTTTGATGGCCAATGGCGAAAAACTATTGGACTGGGGTTTCGCTGAAACCTTAGCTTATGCTTCTATCCTTGAAGACAACAAACGCGTGCGTATTACTGGCCAAGACTCTGGAAGGGGTACATTCTTCCACCGTCATGCGGTACTACACAATCAAAATGACGCGACAGCCTATCTACCACTGCGCCACATTGCTGATGAGCAAGGACCGATTGATATCTCTGATTCAGTCTTGTCTGAAGCATCGGTATTGGCATTCGAATATGGTTATGCGACCGCTGAACCAAGTGGCTTAACAATTTGGGAAGCGCAATTTGGTGACTTCGCTAACTGTGCCCAAGTGGTGATTGACCAGTTCTTATCAAGTGGTGAGCAAAAGTGGGGCCGCTTGTGTGGTCTAACCATGTTGTTACCCCATGGCTATGAAGGGCAGGGTCCTGAGCACTCGAGTGCACGTTTAGAGCGCTTCTTACAGTTGTGTGCAAACCACAATATGCAAGTCTGTGTTCCGTCAACTCCGGCTCAGGTATATCACATGTTACGTCGTCAGGTCGTGCGCCCAATGCGTCGTCCACTTGTCGTCATGTCACCTAAGTCTTTGCTGCGTCATCCACTAGCGGTATCGAGTTTAGAAGAGCTCGCCGAAGGTACATTCCAAAACGTGATTGCTGAAACCGATGATATCGATACCAGCAAAGTTGATCGCGTGGTGTTCTGTAGCGGTAAGGTTTACTTCGAATTGCTTGAAAAACGTCGCAAAGAGAAAGCGGACAACGTTGCATTAGTTAGAGTAGAGCAGCTGTATCCATTCCCCCATGAGGATATGGAAAAAGTGCTTGCTGACTACCAACACGTAAACGATTTCGTTTGGTGTCAAGAAGAGCCACAAAACCAGGGTGCATGGTACTGTAGCCAGCATCATTTCTGGACGGCGATTCCTAATGGCGCAACCTTAACTTATGCCGGTCGTGAAGCCTCTGCGGCACCTGCATGTGGTTATCCAGCGTTGCACGCCAAGCAGCAAGAAGCATTGATTAATAGCGCATTAAAACTGTAGTAATAGACAATTTATAAAAAGGATAGTGATCCATGAGTATCGAAATCAAGGTACCCGTACTGCCGGAATCAGTTGCTGATGCAACAATTGCCACATGGCACGTTCAAGCTGGCGAACAAGTTTCACGTGATCAAAACCTAGTTGATATCGAAACAGATAAAGTGGTTTTAGAAGTGGTTGCACCAGAAGATGGTTCAATTACTGAGTTTCTAGCCGAAGAAGGCGATACCGTGCTTGCAGAAGCCGTGATTGCTAAGTTTGTTGCTGGCGCTGTAGCAGGTCAAGAAGTGACTAAAGCTGAAGCAGAAGCGGCAAGCCCAGCTGCTGAAGCCACTGACGAATCTAACGATGCGCTAAGCCCATCTGTACGCCGCCTGATTGCCGAGCACAATGTTGATGCCGCGCAAATCAAAGGTACTGGTGTAGGTGGACGAATCACTAAAGAAGACGTTGAAGCTTTCGTTAAAGCCGCGCCTGCAGCTGCTGCCAAAGCTGCACCTGCAGCCGTTGAGCCATTAGCTGAGCGTAGCCAAAAACGTGTCCCTATGACACGTCTACGTAAAACAATTGCTAACCGTTTGCTTGAGGCTAAAAATTCAACAGCGATGCTGACCACTTTTAACGAAGTGAACATGAAACCTATCATGGACATTCGTAAGCAGTATCAAGAAGTGTTTGAAAAGCGTCATGGCATCCGTTTAGGTTTCATGTCTTTCTATGTCAAAGCCGTGACTGAAGCACTAAAACGTTACCCTGAAGTGAATGCATCAATTGATGGTGATGATCTTGTTTATCATAACTACTTTGACGTAAGCATTGCCGTTTCAACACCGCGTGGTCTAGTGACTCCTGTACTGCGTGATACCGACACGATGAGCCTTGCTGATATCGAGCGTAACGTACGTGAATTAGCACTTAAAGGCCGTGGCGGTAAACTGACTGTTGACGACATGACTGGCGGTAACTTCACTGTGACTAACGGTGGCGTATTTGGCTCACTAATGTCGACGCCAATTTTGAACCTGCCACAAAGTGCGATTTTAGGCATGCATGCTATCAAAGATCGCCCAATGGCAGTGAATGGTCAGGTTGAAATCCTGCCTATGATGTACCTAGCACTCTCTTATGACCACCGTATTATCGATGGTCGTGAGTCTGTTGGCTTCTTGGTTGCTATTAAAGACTTCCTAGAAGACCCGACTCGTCTACTACTCGACCTGTAAGACGATGTTGTTTGGATGCTCATCATTGGGTGAGCATCACCCCTCGCTACTGACTCAAATGAGTTGGTTGGATTTGATAAGAAGTATACGGATAGATCATCATGAATTTGCATGAGTATCAGGCAAAAGCCCTATTTGCCGAATATGGTTTACCAGTGTCAGAAGGTTTTGCATGTGATACAGCTCAAGAAGCTGTTGAAGCGGCAGGCCGTATTGGCGGAGATATGTGGGTTGTTAAGTGTCAAGTACACGCAGGCGGCCGTGGTAAAGCAGGTGGCGTAAAAGTTACCGGCGATAAAGAAGAGATCAGAGCCTTTGCAGAAAACTGGTTAGGCAAAAATCTTGTCACCTATCAAACAGACGAAAAAGGTCAGCCAGTTGCTAAAATTCTGGTAGAAAGCTGCACCGATATCGCCAATGAACTCTATCTAGGTGCGGTTGTAGACCGTGCAACTCGTCGCGTAGTGTTTATGGCGTCGACTGAAGGTGGTGTTGAAATTGAAACTGTGGCTGAAGAAACGCCAGAGTTAATCCACAAAGCTATCATCGATCCACTAGCGGGTCCACAGCCATATCAGGCACGTGACCTAGGCTTCAAGTTGGGCCTAAACCCAACTCAAATGAAGCAGTTCACTAAGGTCTTTATGGGCTTAGCGACAATGTTTGAAGATCATGATTTTGCACTACTTGAAATCAACCCACTGGTTATTACCGACGAAGGTAATATCCACTGTCTTGATGGCAAAATCGGTATCGACGGCAACGCGTTGTTCCGTCAACCAAAAATTCGCGACATGCACGATCCGTCTCAAGACGATGCACGTGAAGCGCACGCAGCGAAATTTGAACTTAACTATGTAGCACTAGACGGCAACGTTGGCTGCATGGTGAACGGTGCCGGCCTAGCAATGGGTACAATGGACATCGTTAATCTACATGGTGGCAAGCCAGCTAACTTCCTTGATGTGGGCGGTGGAGCAACTAAAGAGCGTGTAGCAGAAGCATTCAAGATCATCCTATCTGATTCAAACGTGAAAGCGGTTCTTGTGAACATCTTTGGCGGAATCGTACGTTGTGACATGATTGCTGAAGGTATCATCGGCGCAGTTAAAGAAGTGGGCGTTGAAGTCCCAGTTGTTGTGCGTCTAGAAGGTACCAATGCTGATTTAGGTCGTGAAGTTCTTGCTAACTCTGATCTAGATATTATCGCTGCTACAAGTCTAACTGACGCGGCTGAGCAAGTAGTTAAAGCTGCGGAGGGCAAATAATGTCTGTATTAATTAACAAAGATACCAAAGTTATCTGTCAAGGTTTCACTGGTGGTCAAGGTACATTCCACTCTGAGCAAGCTATCGCATACGGTACGCAAATGGTCGGTGGTGTATCACCAGGAAAAGGCGGTCAGGTTCACCTAGGTCTTCCAGTATTTAACACAGTTAAAGATGCGGTAGCTGAAACAGGTGCAACAGCATCAGTTATCTACGTACCAGCTCCTTTCTGTAAAGATGCTATTTTGGAAGCGATTGACGGTGGCATCGAGCTGATCGTTTGTATTACCGAAGGTATCCCAACACTAGACATGCTTCAGGTTAAAGTTAAGCTTGAAGAAACTGGTGTGCGTATGATCGGTCCAAACTGCCCAGGTGTTATCACTCCAGGTGAATGTAAAATTGGTATTATGCCAGGTCACATTCATAAGCCAGGTAAAGTTGGTATTGTTTCACGCTCTGGTACCTTGACGTACGAAGCAGTTAAGCAAACCACTGACGAAGGTTTTGGTCAGTCTACTTGTGTTGGTATTGGTGGCGACCCAATCCCAGGCACTAACTTCATCGATGTATTGGAAATGTTCCAAAACGATCCACAAACTGAAGCGATCGTAATGATTGGTGAAATTGGTGGTACTGCTGAAGAAGAAGCGGCTGAATATATCAAAGCTAACGTAACTAAGCCTGTTGTTTCTTACATTGCTGGTGTGACTGCACCAGAAGGTAAGCGTATGGGCCATGCCGGCGCAATTATCGCTGGCGGTAAAGGTACTGCTGAAGATAAATTTGCAGCACTAGAAGCGGCGGGCGTAAGCACTGTTCGCTCACTTGCTGATATCGGTAAAGCACTACGTACGAAAACTGGCTGGTAATTAGCCGCTAGTTTAACGTAGAAAAAAGGCGCCATTGAGGCGCCTTTTTTATGTGTCACTAGTTTTGATGCTGTGTGAATTCAGCTGGCTTGAGTACATAGGTATCTTCACAATAAAACTGTTCGCTTGAGCAGCTGTCCCACCATGTCAACCAAGCCGGATCGCTGATATTGCCCTCAAGTAGTGCGTTGGCTTGAAGCGGCTGAATTAAACTGCTTGAAGATATCAGTAAACCGTATGGAGACCGGCGTTTAATCATTTGCGCTGTGAGTTTAGCGGGATCGTCAAGCCCCATGCTGCCCACCAATTCGTAGAAGCTTTTTAACGTATTACTATGAAAGTTCTTTACTCGCATACCTTTGTCTTCAGCATCTACGGCTTTCGAGCGAGCAGGATCTTGAGTGGCAATGCCTGTGGGACAAAGGTTGGTGTTGCAATGCCTTGACTGAATACACCCCAAGGCTAACATCATGGTGCGCGCGGCATTGACTACATCAGCACCGGCGGCAATTTTACTTAAGATATCAAAGCTAGAGGCAGTTTTACCTGAGGCGATGATACGAATGTTGTCTCTCAGCCCGCAACCAACCAGCACATTATGGACAAAGTAAACACCTTCTAAACACACCATGCCTAATCGGTTGGTGAATTCAACTGGGGCCGCGCCCGTACCGCCTTCTGCGCCATCCACGGTGATAAAATCCGGCAGGATATTGGTGGCCAACATGGCTTTACAAATTGCCATAAATTCAGCCGGATTACCGACACACAGCTTGAAGCCGATTGGCTTGCCACCACTGAGCTCACGCAGAGTACTAACGAAATTAAGTAGATCTTTAGGCGTGGTGCATTCTGGGTTTACCGCAGGTGATACGCAGTCTCTATCGCGGCGAATATGGCGTATTGTTGCAATTTCTTCGGTTATTTTGGCTTTTGGTAGTACACCACCGTGACCAGGTTTCGCCCCTTGGCTGAGCTTAATCTCAATCATTTTGATTTCAGGTCGAGTGGCCATTGCGGCAAAACGTTCAGGGTGAAAGTTACCGTCATCATCGCGGCAGCCAAATAGCCCAGAGCCGATTTGCCAAACAATATCGCCGCCGTGCTTTAAATGATAAGGGCTGGCGCTACCTTCGCCGGTATTGTGGTAACAACCCGCAAGTTTGGCGCCTAGATTGAGGGCTTCAATGGCATTTGCACTTAACGAGCCATAGCTCATCGCCGAAATATTGAGATAAGAAGCTTGGTAGACTTGCTGACATTGTGGTCCGCCAATGGATACACGTTTAGCTTCTGGGCGGATGGTCTGGGGGGCAAGCGAGTGCCACAGACTCAAGTAATTCTCTTCTAGTAGGTCTCGCTGCGTACCAAAAGCAATGGTATCGCGTACGTTTTTAGCTCGCTGATACACCAGCGAGCGTTGTTCACGATTAAAAGGACGCTCTTCTGTGTCATTCGCTATAAAATACTGCTGTATTTCAACACGGTAGGATTCGAGGAAGTAGCGAATATAGGCAACCACAGGATAGAGGCGGTTTAAGGTATGCGGGCTGTGCTTGATATCGTAGTAACCAATAATGGAATAGCCTACGCTAAAGCACAACGCTAACGCACTAATCGTGCCACCCACAGTGCTATACCAGTAAAGTGCTAGCGCATTACCTAAAGTCGCAATCAGCCAAAACACTTTTTGCATAATTGTCATAGAACCTCCTTGTGGCAACCGTACAATGTTTGTGCAGTTTATGATTGTTGATTATATTGCTAATCATGGTTTTGTCTGTAGTTATTTGAAAATAATTGCAAAGCTCTTTTTTTTCGCTCAGAGTAATATGCTTATACTCGTTGCTATTACAGCGAGCGAGATTGTTCATTTCATCGTTGCCGCGGGGGGCAGTATGCAGATAGCTGAAACAGAAAGGTTGATTATTCGGCAGTTTACCGAAGATGATATACCGGCTTTGTATGATATGAATCGTGATCCCAAAATCCTCACTTATATTCCTACGCCAGCAATGACTGACATTCGCCAGGCGCGGGTGTTATTTAATGAAGTGCTATTGCCAGACTATGCGTCGAGAGGTTATACCCGCTGGGCAGTTGAGCATAAAGCCGATAAGCGAGTGATTGGCTTTTGTGGTCCTAAGTTTATTGAAGAGTTTAATGAAGTCGAGCTAGGTTATCGTTATTTCCCTAAATATTGGGGCCAAGGTATTGGGGTCGAAGCGGCCAATGCAGCGCTCGATCAATTTGGCCGTTTTGGTATTACTCAAACCATCGCACTGATTTTAAATGGCAATGATGCGTCTGAAAAAGTCGCCCAGAAAGTGGGGATGCATTTTAGAGAAAATTCAACGTTTATGGGTCATGGGGTTAAAGTGTATTTTAAACAGTTAAGTTAAAATCACTGGATAACCAATACAAAAAAACCAGCATAATGCTGGTTTTTTTATCAACTCTAATGTGTATTAAGCGTCGCCGTGGTCGCACTCGTCATTAGTGCACACACCATAAAGGTATAAGCTGTGGTTAGTCAGCTTAATGTTATGTTTCATGGCGATTTCATCTTGACGAGTTTCGATAACGTCATCAGAAAACTCAATCACTTTACCGCATGATAAACACACCAAGTGGTCGTGATGCTGGCTGGTTGATAATTCAAATACGGCTTTACCACTTTCGAAGTGGTGGCGGGTAACAATACCGGCATCATCAAATTGGTTAAGTACGCGATAGACCGTCGCTAGGCCAATTTCTTCACCAATGTCCAATAACTTCTTATACAGATCTTCTGCGCTGATGTGTTGGTTCTCGGGTCCTTGCATCAGTTCTAGGATCTTGACTCGTGGTAGGGTAACTTTCAGTCCCGCTTTTTTTAGCGCTTGATTTCCATCTGTCATTACGAATCTCTTGATTGCAGAACCATTAGCACAGCCAATTACGGTTCATGGTGTGAATATTGTAACCCATTATAGGGGCACAAATTAAAAACTTAAACCTTTGATCTGCCTTTATAGATGCTTAGCAAATAAATTAGTCAATTAGTGGGGTAAACCTGCGATAAATGCTGCAATTTAAGCATACATTTTGTAGTGTTATTTATACTAACGCCCAATAGCAGCTTAATTTGTGATAGGGCATGCTCTACAGTGTGACTAGAAATAACAATAACCTAAAAAGGAAAGCTGATGTATCGACAAATCGTAGTGCTTACCGGCGCCGGCATTTCGGCAGAGTCTGGTTTACGAACTTTTCGCTCTCAAGATGGCTTATGGGAAGAGCATTTAATTGAAGATGTCGCCACACCTGAAGGTTATGCTCGCGATCCTCAACTGGTGGAGCGCTTTTACAATGAGCGCTGGCGTCAGTTACACAGTGGCGATGTTGAACCTAACTTGGCTCATGTCGCGTTAGCCAAATTGGAAAAAGAGTTCCAAGGCGAGTTATTGATTGTCACGCAAAATATTGATGATTTGCATGAACGTGCTGGTTCGCGTCGACTGCTGCATATGCACGGTGAATTGTCTAAAGGTCGCTGCCCGCGTTCTCGTCAAACTTTTTTACTGCGTGACCCATTAGGTGAAGATCACACGTGTACTTGCTGTATCCCAGCGCAGCGCCTACGTCCCCATGTGGTGTGGTTTGGTGAAATGCCCATTGGTCTAGACAGAGTGCAGCACGCGTTAGATCATTGTGACCTCTTTATTGCCATTGGTACCTCTGGCAGTGTTTATCCTGCCGCAGGTTTTGTTGATACGGCGAATCATCACGGGGCGCAAACCGTTGAGGTCAATATTGTTGCACCAGATAATGACAGTCAGTTCCAGTATCACCTTCAGGGTAAAGCCAGTAGCTTAGTGCCGCATTTGGTTGAGCGTATCTTGAACGATGAGGTGATAAGCGATCAATATGAAACAGAACTCACTGCAT
This sequence comes from Shewanella waksmanii ATCC BAA-643, assembly GCF_000518805.1. GTDB lineage: Bacteria > Pseudomonadota > Gammaproteobacteria > Enterobacterales > Shewanellaceae > Shewanella > Shewanella waksmanii. The sequence goes on along the minus strand of NZ_JAEH01000009.1, from coordinate 79,969 downwards.
AGATGAGCCCGACTTCAAAGGATACTGACACACGTGCTGTTGCTGCGCCGGTTGCCATCATTATGCGTGGCCTGCCGGGCAGTGGTAAAAGTCACTGGGTTGAGCAATTTATTCAATCGCAATCCATTGAGCAAGCGCTGGCGATACGCCAGCGTGGCTACTTCTCAACCGATAAGTGGTTTTATCATAAAGGACAATATCGCTTTCAAGCGCATAAACTGGCTGAATATCATCAAAAAAACCTTAGTGGATTTATACAAGCCTTAGCAAGCAAAGAGCCTGTTGTTATTTGCGACAATACCAATTTAGCGCTGTGGGAATTTATGGCATACGAAATTGCTGCTAAAGCATTAGGCTATCAAGTGCGTATTGTTTTAGTGGGTGATCCGCTCGATTCCAGCCACCAACAACTCTGTGCTGAGCGCAATCAACATCAAGTCCATTTAGCGCAGATTAAAAAAATGGCGTTAAATTTTCAGCCAAGCTAAAGCCGTAGGCTTTTGTGATAGGCCATCCCAAGTGTTGACTGTTTTGGCAGAAATCGCCTGTAGACGGTTTACTTAACCTCTTAGAATCGCTTAAGTTATCAATGGGACGCTAATTTAACAGGAAGCAAAAATGGCAAGTCATCAACAGTTGGGCAAATTGATATTACTCAGTGCCCTTGATAGCCCAAATGTCGCCATCGCCTTACAACAACATATGCGCTTTTCGACTTCGGCACCTAATGTGGGCTATCTGGCCTCTGGCCACGAAGCTCAGCGCCAATACTTCAGTGCAACCCAACAAGTGTATGCATCTTTCGGGGCGCAGATGGATACCTATTGCGAACTTACCCAAGATTACAGTGAACAAGCTTTTAGTGACTTACTTAACTGCGACATGATTCATTTGGCAGGCGGTGACACATTTGGCTTTCTGCAAGGTGTAATACAAAGGCAGGTTAGCGAACAACTGGTGCAGTATTATCTGCAAGGGGGCAGTTTTATTGGCTTAAGTGCGGGGGCAATGTTGTTAACTGATACTATTGCAACTGCGCCGCTCTGTGGCGACAACAATGCCGTTGGTCTTAAGGACCTATCGGGCCTTGGCTTATACCCTAATCTGTACGTTCCCCATGTGACAGACCCACAAGCGTTAGTCCCTAAGCTACAACAATTTGCTGATGATCACGTAGATCAATTGCACAGCGATACCATAGTACTTGCCAGTGATAATGACGTGATTGTTTACAGCCATGGACAACAGCAAGTTTATGGTCAGCCGCTATTTTGGTCATTAAATGACTAGTTTTAGCTTTGATACTGCTAGAGTATTTCATTACTAATTGGCGCATTATCAATAGTTTGCGTATTAATTTAAGCCTACTTACTCGTTACCATACCTAGGTGTGGCTGCTGACATCTGGCAGCCATTGCTCGGGTGTAAATTCAACATGACAACCACACAGTGATTATCTTTTACTAATTGCAAAACAATACTTGCTTTACGTTCGCGTAAACGTCAGAGTGCTATTATTTGATGCAGATCACATTCATACATGTGCTGCCTAACGAATAAATTCTGTCAGTTTGGAGTGAATCATGACAAGCGAAAATCGAGATCAAGATATTGTAATTGTAGCGGCGAAACGTACACCTATGGGTGGCTTTCAAGGTGCATTGTCAAGTGTCGCTTCTCCAGTGTTAGCATCTACCGCAGTACAAGCCGTGATGCATGACACAGGTGTCAATGGCGCCGATGTCGATGAGCTGTTAATGGGTTGCGTATTGCCTGCAGGGCTTGGTCAAGCGCCTGCACGTCAAGCAGCGTTAGGCGCAGAGCTGCCGTTGTCAGTAGGTGCAACTACGGTGAATAAAGTCTGTGGATCAGGCATGAAAACAGTGATGCTTGCACATGATCTAATTAAGGCTGACAGTGCGCAAATTGTGCTTGCCGGTGGAATGGAAAATATGAGTCAAGCTCCGTACTTGCTCGATAAAGCCCGCGGTGGCATGCGCATGGGGCACGGCAAAGTGCTTGATCATATGTTTCTTGACGGCCTAGAAGATGCGTACACCGGCGGCGCCATGGGAACGTTTGCACAGAAAACCGCAGATGATTTCAATTTAACTCGTGAGCAAATGGATCAATTTGCACTTAACTCATTACAAAAAGCCAATAGCGCCATTGAAACCGGTGCATTCGATGCAGAAATCGCACCTGTGACAGTCAGCTCACGCCGCGGTGATACTGTGGTCGACACTGATGAGCAACCGGGTAATGCACGTCCTGACAAAATTCCGAGTTTACGACCTGCTTTCGCTAAAGACGGCACGATCACAGCTGCCAACTCAAGCTCCATCTCTGATGGCGCTGCAGTATTGATGTTAATGCGTCGCGACGAAGCGGCTAAACGTGGGCTCGCGGTTATGGCTACGATCAAAGGTCATGCTACTCATGCTCAAGAGCCTTCAATGTTCACTACCGCTCCTGTGGGCGCCATGAACAAGTTATTAGCAAAAGTGGCTTGGCAAAAACAAGATGTGGATCTATTCGAAATTAATGAAGCTTTTGCCATGGTCACCATGTTGGCAATCTCTGAGCTTGGATTGGATGAAGATAAAGTCAACATCTATGGTGGCGCCTGTGCATTGGGTCATCCAATTGGCTGCTCTGGCGCACGTGTTTTAGTTACCCTTATTCATGCACTTAAGGCCAAAGGCCTCAGCCGTGGTGTCGCCTCTCTTTGTATTGGTGGTGGCGAAGCAACCGCGATGGCAATCGAAGTTTAAAAAGTTAAGCCCGCAATAACACTTTGTGGGCTTATTTTTTGCGCAATATTAGCGACAGCAATAAGCCGTAACTCATCAATAAAATAATAAAGCGGCATCAACAAGCACTAATACTGATGGATAGTCAGTATTAGTAAAAAGGAAGCAACATGACGACTCAAGTTAAACATTACATCGATGGTGAATTTGTCACCGGTCAAGGTAACAAGCAGATCACAGTCACCAATCCGGCCGACAATCAGCCTATTGCCCAAATTAATGCTGCAACTGTTGCTGAAGTTGAGCAAGCCGTAGCCAGTGCAAAGCAGGCTTTCGCAAGTTGGAAAGAAGTGGCGGTATCAGAACGTGCTCGAGTCATGTTTCGCTACCAGCATCTACTTAAAGCTCATCATGATGAAATTGCGACCATTTTAGCAAAAGAAACCGGTAAAACTTTTGAAGATGCTAAGGGTGATGTTTGGCGTGGAATTGAGGTGGCGGAGCACGCGTGTAATATTGCTACGCTACTAATGGGTGAAACCGTCGAGAACGTTGCTCGTGGAATTGATACCTACAGCTACACGCAGCCATTAGGTGTTTGCGCCGGGATCACCCCATTTAATTTCCCTGCGATGATTCCGTTATGGATGTTCCCTTTGGCCATTGCCTGCGGTAACACCTTTGTGCTTAAACCATCAGAGCAAGATCCAATGACGCCGCAACGCTTGGTTGAATTGTTCGAAGAAGCAGGCGCGCCAAAAGGTGTGCTGCAACTGGTGCATGGTGATAAAGAAGCGGTCGATACCTTACTCTCTCATCGTGATATCAAAGCTATCTCATTTGTTGGCTCTGTGGGCGTTGGTCAGTACATCTATAAAACGGCTACCGACAACCTAAAGCGTTGCCAAGCATTTGCCGGTGCTAAGAATCACTGTGTGATCATGCCAGATGCTGACAAACAGCAAGTGATAAATAACTTAGTGGGTGCATCTGTGGGGGCTGCGGGTCAGCGCTGTATGGCCTTGTCTGTGGCGGTGTTTGTTGGCGAAGCGAAAGCATGGATTCCTGAACTAAAAGAGGCGCTAGCTAAAGTTAAACCAGGACTGTGGGACGACGCGCAGGCGGGTTACGGTCCGTTAATTAGTCCTGCCGCTAAAGCTCGGGTATTGGCTTTAATTGAAGAAGGTAAACAGCAAGGGGCAAACTGCTTACTGGATGGCTCAGATTATACCGTCGCAGGCCATGAGGAAGGTAACTGGATTGGCCCCACTATGTTCAGTGGCGTGACTACCGATATGAGTATCTATCAGCAAGAGATTTTTGGTCCGGTGCTGTGCACCATGGAAACAGACAGTCTTGAAGAAGCCATTGAGATTGTCAATAACAGTCCGTATGGCAACGGCACCTCAATTTTCACTGCTAGCGGCGCTGCTGCACGTAAATACCAACATGAAATTGAAGTGGGCCAGGTCGGTATTAATGTGCCGATCCCTGTGCCACTGCCTTTCTTCTCGTTCACTGGCTGGAAGGGAAGTTTTTATGGCGACCAACATGCCTATGGCAAGCAGGCTGTGCGCTTTTACACCGAAACAAAAACCATCACTTCACGTTGGTTTGAGTCACAAATTGGTGATGCAGAGCAAACAGCACCGAATATGACCATTGCCTTAAAATAACCATTAAACGTAGACAATTGGGGCCGACTCAACCTCGGCCCGTATTCACAAGCAACAGCACCACAAACTAAATAAAGGCTGACAAAAGCCTACTAAAGGTGCAATAGGAGTTCGCGGTATGGATTTCAACCTCAATGAAGATCAACGTCAATTTGCCGAGCTAGCCGCTCAGTTTGCCACCGATGAGTTAGCCCCGTTTGCGGCCCAATGGGATGAGCAACACCACTTTCCTAAAGACGTGATTCAAAAAGCTGGTGAGCTGGGTTTCTGCTCGCTGTACTCACCAGAGTCTGAAGGCGGCATGGGCCTATCTCGCCTTGATGCGTCTATCATTTTTGAGCAACTTGCTATGGGTTGCACCGCTACCACAGCGATGTTAACTATCCATAACATGGCAACTTGGATGGTCACCAGCTTTGGCAGCGAGACACTGCGTGGCCAGTGGTCTGAAGATCTCACCAGCGGCGCAAAGCTCGCTTCATACTGTTTAACTGAAGCTGGCGCCGGCAGTGATGCAGCATCACTGAAAACTAAAGCCGTGCGCGACGGTGATGATTACCTTATTTCTGGCGCGAAAATGTTTATCTCTGGTGCCGGTGATACCGAAATGCTCGTGGTGATGTGCCGTACGGGTGAAGCAGGCGCTAAAGGCATTTCAGCCATTGCGGTACCTGCTGATAGTGCCGGTATTAGCTACGGTAAAGCAGAAGACAAAATGGGCTGGAATGCGCAGCCAACCCGCGAGATCACCTTTGATAATGTTCGCGTCCCCGTGAGTAACCTGTTGGGTGAAGAGGGGCAAGGCTTTACCTTTGCCATGAAAGGGTTAGATGGTGGCCGCATTAATATTGCCACCTGTTCAATCGGTACCGCCCAAGCGGCGCTTGAACGCGCGACTCAGTATATGAATGAGCGCAAACAGTTTGGCAAACCGATTGCGGCATTCCAAGCATTGCAATTCAAACTCGCCGATATGGCAACTGAATTGGTTGCGGCAAGGCAGATGGTGCGTTTAGCCGCCTTTAAATTGGATGAGCAAGACCCAGAAGCAACCGCATATTGTGCGATGGCCAAGCGATTTGCAACTGATGTCGGTTTTAGTGTTTGTGATAATGCGCTGCAACTACATGGAGGTTATGGTTACATACGTGAATATCCACTAGAGCGTCACTTTAGAGATGTACGTGTGCACCAGATTTTAGAAGGCACTAATGAGATCATGCGTCTGATTATCGCCCGTCGTTTACTGGATGAAACAGCCAGCCAAATTCTATAACAGGGAGTCGTCAAATGAATGGATTGTTAGAGCAACGTATTGGACACACTGCGGTCATTACTATGAGCAATCCGCCAGCCAATACGTGGACGGCGGAATCATTACAGGCATTAAAGCAGCGTGTTGAACAGCTCAATGACGATGCTGACGTTTACGCACTAGTGTTAACGGGTGAAGGCGAAAAGTTCTTCTCTGCTGGTGCCGATTTAAAACTGTTTGCTGATGGCGACAAAGGTAACGCAGCATCAATGGCAAAGTATTTTGGCGAGGCTTTTGAAGCGTTGTCAGCTTTTCGTGGTGTGTCGATTGCTGCGATTAATGGGTATGCCATGGGTGGCGGATTAGAGGTTGCATTAGCTTGTGATATTCGACTGTGCGAAACCCAAGCAGTGATGGCATTACCTGAAGCTACCGTCGGTTTGCTACCTTGTGCAGGTGGCACCCAAAACCTCACTGCGCTGGTCGGTGAAGGCTGGACGAAACGGATGATTTTGTGCGGCGAGCGCATTAAGTCACAACAAGCGCTACAAATTGGCTTAGTTGAAGAGGTAGTGGCAACAGCAACGGCACTTGATAGCGCTATTGCACTGGCCGAAAAAGTGGCTAATCAAAGCCCATCGAGTGTGACTGTATGTAAGCAACTTATCCAAGCGGGTCGCCAAATGCCACGCCAACAAGCCTTACCACTTGAACGAGAGCTATTTGTTGGTTTATTCGATACCCTAGATCAAAAAGAGGGTGTGAATGCCTTTTTAGAAAAGCGTCAAGCAAAATGGAAGAACTGCTAATGAAACCAGCCACCAATGATGTGATTTTTCAAACCTTAGGTACCATTTCAGGCCAACAGATCGGCGTAGTGACTCTCAATATCGAGAAAGCGCTTAACGCATTGAACCTAGATATGGTGCAAGCGATGTTGGCCCAGCTAACTCAATGGCAAAGTGATGACAATATCGCTATGGTCGTGCTTGATGGCAGCGGTGAAAAAGCCTTCTGTGCTGGTGGTGATGTAAGAGCCTTATATCAGGCATCTATCGACACGCCGGGGGAGGTCACCGAGGCGGCACAAACCTTTTTTGAGCAAGAGTACCGGTTAGATTACTTGCTGCATACCTATGATAAACCGGTATTAGTTTGGGCAGATGGTATCGTCATGGGCGGTGGCGTCGGACTGATGGCCGGTGCGAGTCATCGCGTGGTGACAGAGCATTCACGGATTGCCATGCCAGAGGTAACAATAGGGTTATATCCTGATGTGGGCGGCAGTTATTTCCTCAATACCATGCCGGGTAAATCAGGGCTGTTTTTAGGGTTAACCGCGTACAACATGTCTGGCAGTGACGCCTATTACGTTGGGCTAGGTAATCACTATCTCAATCGTGATGATAAACATGCGCTATTGGAAGCACTCAGTAGCATCGACTGGGTGGCGTCTGCTGAGAGTAATCACCAAAAGCTGGATCAATTGTTGGAAGCCATGACTGGACGTTGTCAAATCCCGATGGCCGACAGTGTATTAGCACTGCACCAGCAAGAGATTGATGCGCTAATGGCCGGTTCTGTGGCTGAAATTGCCGCTAGACTTGCAGACCTCAGTACTGATGAAAAATGGCTATCACGTGCGGTTGCGACCTTTAAAGCGGGCAGCCCAATAAGTCAGGCGTTGATTTATGCCCAGGCCAACTTGACTGAGATGAGTCTGGCTGAGGCATTCCAGTTTGAGTTGGGACTGAGCGTACAATGTTGTGCGATTGGCGATTTTGCTGAAGGCGTACGCGCGTTATTGATTGATAAAGACCGTAACCCGCAGTGGTTATTTCCCCATGTCGAGCGTATTGAACCGAGTGTGTTAAGCCAACTACTTGCTTCGCCATGGGATGAGCAAACTCACCCGTTAGCTGACTTAGCTTAAAGCTGGCCCAAAGCCAACAAAGGAGACAACAACATGACAACAGTAGCTTTCATTGGATTGGGCAATATGGGCGGCCCCATGGCGCTTAATTTGCTTAAAGCCGGCAAAACGGTAAAAGTGTTTGATTTGGTCCCAGAAGCGATGAATCAACTGGCACAGCAAGGTGCATTAACCGCCAGCAGTGCTTGCGGTGCTGCTGCGGGCGCCGATGTCGTGGTAACCATGTTGCCAGCAGGCAAACACGTGCGTGGGCTGTACATCGGAGATACCGATAATAAGGGGATTATTGATGTCGTCGCCAACGATACCCTGCTTATCGACTGCTCAACCATTGATGCCGATAGCGCAAAAACAGTGGCACAGGCTGCCAGTGATAAAGGGCTAGATTTCATTGATGCGCCAGTATCTGGCGGGACTGCGGGCGCAGCAGCGGGCACATTAACCTTTATTTGCGGTGGCAGCGATAATGCCTATGAGCGTGCCCACGGGGTATTGTCAGATATGGGAGCCAATATTTTTCATGCTGGTGGCCCGGGCGCGGGGCAGGTGGCAAAGATCTGCAACAATATGTTGTTGTCAGTATTGATGGTTGCCACCAGTGAATCTATTCAGATGGGCATGGACCACGGATTAGATCCCAGCGTGTTATCTGAAATCATGAAGGTCAGTAGTGGTGGTAATTGGACGCTAAATAAATATAATCCTTGTCCAGATGTAATGGAAAATGTGCCTTCATCGAATGATTATCAGGGCGGATTTATGGTTGATTTGATGGTCAAAGACTTAGGACTATCTCAGGAAGCCGCATTGCAATCTCAGTCTAGTACGCCAATGGGGGCATTAGCGCGCAGTTTATATGTTAATCACGCGCGCCAAGGCAATGGCAAACGAGATTTCTCAAGTATTTTTGAACAGTTTAATAAAAAAGGGTAAGCAGATGGATGTAAAAGATAAAGTCGTTGTCATAACAGGCGGTGCTGGTGGACTCGGCTTTGCCATGGCGCGTGAATTTGCTGCTCAAGGGGCGAAACTGGCTTTGATTGATGTTGATCAAGACAAGTTAGAACGCGCTTGTGCTGATATTGGTGACTCGACGGAAGTGCAAGGCTACGCTTTTGATATTACTGATGAAGAAGATGTGGTTGCTGGTTTTAAATTTATTTTGGAAGACTTTGGTCAAGTCAACGTATTGGTGAACAACGCCGGTATTTTATACGATGGCATGTTAGTTAAAGCCAAAGAAGGCAAAGTGACTGACCGTATGTCGTTTGAGCAGTTCCAAGCGGTGATTAATGTCAACCTAACCGGTTCATTCTTGTGTGGCCGTGAAGCGGCAGCTGCGATGATTGAGTCGGAGCAAGCTGGGGTGATTGTGAATATTTCAAGCTTAGCGAAAGCGGGTAATATTGGTCAGACTAACTACTCAGCGTCTAAGGCTGGTGTTGCCGCCATGTCTGTGGGTTGGGCCAAAGAGCTTGCCCGCTATAATATTCGCAGTGCCGCAGTTGCACCGGGTGTGATTGAAACAGAAATGACAGCTGCTATGAAGCCTGAAGCGCTAGCACGTTTAGAGAAAATGGTGCCAGTGGGTCGATTGGGTCAAGCAGAAGAGATAGCGTCAACCGTGCGTTTTATTGTTGAAAACGACTATGTTAATGGTCGCGTGTTTGAAATTGATGGCGGTATCCGCATCTAATCTCGACCTGGAAGCGTTAAAAGCGGGCATAAGCCCGCTTTTTTGTTTTTGGCTGTGGCACAATGAACCTTGATTTAACAAATGCCAATAAATGAGTGATAATTATCACAATAAAGACATATTTGAAGGTAAGTAATACGATGGCGTGGTTTGATCGCATAACCAAAACAATGATGTTGGTTGTGGGGGTTATGGGGTTAGTAGTGATATATGGCGGCTTCTTCTATCTGTTGTTTAGCGGCAGAAACGTGGCTGCGATTAACTGGCTGTTCTTGTTGTGCCCCTGGGCCTGTATCTATTTTGGTTTGACCCCCAAACAACAAACTGCTGTGCATGCATGGTTTAAACGCAAGTGGACAAGGTGAATTAAATGAGTTTTTGCAGGTATGCGGTGATCTTGCTAATTGCTTTGCTCGGTCTAACGGCTTGCGAACCTTATTCTGATGAGTTTGAAATTGACGCCCACAGCGGCTTAAAAGTGGCCAGTTATGGCAGTTGGCCTTCGCCTATCAATGCAAGCGATGTCTATGACTTAGCCGATGAGTTTGGTGAGTTACAGAGCATTGATGATGCGCTGTACTTTGTACAATCAGATGCTCAGTTTGGTGGTGGTTATGGTATTTATCGCCTCAGTGAGGCGGGTATCACCAATGTGGTTGACGCTCAGTTTAATGTTCAATCTACGGTACATGAGCATGGTGGCTCGCCATTTGTAGGTATTGGCAATACCTTATTTGCATCTAAAGCCGACGATCAGCGCCTATACCGCATAGCCCCAAATCAGCCGCCTTTTCCGCTTACGCCTTTGGGAACCCGGCACGCCGATTGTGTTGGCGTTGATAAAGGCACCCAATTAATTTGTATTCGTGAAGATCACCGCGATCCCAATGACGTCATCGCTACCATTGAAGCGATTAACCTCAATTTTGCCGATGAAGGCACCACACTGGTAAGCGGCGGCGATTTTTACTCTTCACTGCGCATTTCGCCCAATGGTAAAAAACTCGTCTGGCTTAGTTGGCAGCAACCTAACATGCCTTGGGATAACACCACATTGTGGATGGCTGACGTTGATGCCAAAGGGGGCATCAATAACATTCGTCAGCTAGCCAAACAACACCAAGGTGCGATATCTCAGCCAATGTTCAGCCCACAAAATGAGCTCTACTTTGTGGCTGATTTTGATAACTGGTGGAATATTTATCATTTAAGTGACAATGGCGAGCTGAAGCAAATTTTAGATATGGATGCCGAATTTGCCGTGCCTGATTGGCAGTTTGGCAATCATAATTATGCCTTCGAGTCTGCCAACGCCATCATTGCTAGTTACGTCACTCAGGGCCGTGCTGAACTGATCCGTATTTTCCTTGATACAGGGATCACTGAATCGATTGCCGTTGATTTTGGCGAGATATCTCAAGTGGTCAGTGCGGGCGGTCAAGTGATGTTTGTTGGCCACAAAGTGACGCCAGAGCAGGGGATTTACCGCGTCAATGGTCCAGGGATTGAGCTAATTTATACCCCTGAATTACCCATGCTTGACCCACGTTTTGTTTCCCGTGCGCAACATGTTGATTTTAGAACCGGCGAGGGCAGTCAAGCCTATGGTTATTTTTATCCGCCAGTAAACCCCAATTTTGTCGCCCCCAATGACACGCGTCCTCCATTGCTGGTGCTGTTACATGATGGCCCAACTAAACGCGCCAGTTTACGCTTTCGCCGCGATATTCAATTCTGGACAAGCCGTGGCTTTGCAGTGATGGATCTTAATTACCGTGGCAGTTCAGGGTTTGGTCGCGCTTATCGCGAAAGCTTGTATGGTCAGTGGGGGATTGCCGATGTTGAAGACACGGTGAGAGTGGCCGGCCATTTAGTCAACAAAGGTTGGGTTGACGGTACTCAATTGGCAATACGCGGCAGCGGAGCGGGTGGCTATACGGTGTTGTCGGCATTGGCTTTTTATAACACTTTTAAAGCGGGCGTGGCGTATTCGGCCATTAGTGATTTAGAGGCGTTAAGTCAGCGCACGACCAAGTTTGAAAAGGGTTACCTTGCCCAATTGATTGGCCATGACATTAAGACCGCTGAAGCGTATCGCGAGCGCTCGCCAATGTCGCACCTCTCACAGGTACAAGAGCCACTACTGCAGATCCAAGGATCAAATGACCCTCTTGCCCCGGCCGTGCGTGCCGATGCAATTTATCAGTCATTGAAGCAACGTGGCGTACCGACCGCGCTGATCACTTATCAAAATGAAGGCCATGGATTAAAGCAGCCCAAGCATAAGGTCGAAGCATTGCGGGCTGAATTATCTTTTTATGGTCAGGTTTTTGGTTTTAAACCGGCAGGTAAAGGCATTGAGCTAAAAATAGATAATTTGGACAACTGACACGTTTTGTAATTATCTATTTAACCCCATTATCTTGTTTAAGGCCCGCGAGTATCGCACAGTCGGGCTGCTCGCCACCTTGGCAGTCTTCAATCAGTCGTGCTAGTTGGCCACGTAAGTCTTGCAATTGGCTTATTCGGTTGTCGATATCATCAAGGTGATGTGCGGCAAGGGCTTTCACATCAGCGGCTTTACGGTGGTGATTGTTCTGCAAATCTAGTAGGGCTTTGCAATCCTCTAAAGTAAACCCGAGTGCGCGGCTTTGTTGGATGAAGCTCAGCGCCTCAATAGACTGCGGACTATACTCACGATAGCCATTGTCTCCTCGTTGGCCGACAACAAGACCAATATCATGGTAATAGCGGATTGTTTTGACAGACAGTCCGACCCGTTTTGCCACTTCGCCTATCTTCATCGCGACTCCTGTTTAGCTGATTTAATATTTTTTCAAATTTGGCTTTGACTCTCCCCTTATGGGAGACATTACCCTTAGTTGTATCAAGACACAAATTAGGATGTAGGCTAATGACTAATCTAATTTTATATGTACCTAAAATGAGTTGTGCAAGCTGCGTAGCAAAAATTGAAAACGCGTTTAACCAAGCAAGCACAGCGCACAAAGCGATAAAAGCCACTGTTAACTTGGCAGACAAGCAGGTGATAGTTGCGGGCAATATGTCCGCCAACGATGCAATGGCGCTGATTGCCAGCGTTGGGTACGACAGTGAGCCAGTTATCGATGCAGCCGCTGCAGTGCAGCAAAAAAACAGTGATGAGCATAAAGAGTATCGAGTGCGCTTATTACAGGCCATTGTGGGCTTAGGCCTAGGTATACCCTTGATGTTGTGGGGCTTGTTAGGTGGTGAGATGAGCGTCAATAACTCGCAGCAGCAAATGGCTTGGGGTGTGGTTGGCGCCGTCAGCTTACTGATCATGCTGCTGACAGGGCGTCACTTTTATCAGGGAATGTGGCGAGCCATTAAAGCTAAGAGTGCCAATATGGATACCCTCATCGCCCTAGGTACCAGCGCCGCTTGGGTATACTCGATGATGGTGGTTATCGCACCGCAATGGTTCCCAGCCGATACGCGCCATGTCTATTTTGAGGCCAGCGTCATGATACTGGGGTTAATTAATTTAGGCCATGCGTTGGAGCTGCGTGCCCGCGGTAAAACCAGTCAAGCAGTACAACGTTTGCTTGGGCTGCAGGTGACCACCGCCATCAGAATGACCGATGATGGTGATGAGCAAGTACAGATTTCTGAGCTGCAAGTAGGCGACATTTTACGCCTGCGGCCTGGAGATAGAGTGGCACTTGATGGTGAAGTGCTATCAGGACAGAGCTTAATCAACGAGTCGATGCTTACCGGCGAGCCGATTGCAGTCAACAAGGCCATTGGCGATACAGTCAATGCCGGCACAGTGAATGGCAACGGTGTGTTGACCTACCGCGCGACGGCGGGGGCGCAGGATACTAAGTTAGCGAAGATTATTCAGTTGGTGCAGCAGGCACAAACATCGAAAATGCCCATCGGTCGCTTAACGGATAAAATTTCCGCCTATTTTGTCCCCGCGGTGGTTGTGATTGCGCTAATTGCATCTCTGCTTTGGTATTTAACCGGGCCAGCACCGGCGTTGTCTCACGCACTGGTGGTGTTAACGAGTGTGTTGATTATCGCTTGTCCGTGTGCGCTGGGCTTAGCCACACCGCTGTCGATTATGGTGTCAGTTGGCCGAGCCGCACAAATGGGGGTGTTAGTACGTAATGGCGAAGCGTTGCAAACCGCTAGCAAGGTCACCACTGTGGTGCTGGATAAAACTGGTACCTTGACGATGGGGGCGCCCAAAGTTACCGAGTTGGTAATGTTGCAGCAGCTTGATGAATTAGATTTATTGAGCAATATCGCCAGCTTAGAACAACATTCACAGCACCCATTAGCTGATGCCATTATTGACAAAGCCAAGGCGGAAAATGTTGCACTTATCGAACCGCAATCTTTCACTAATGTGGTTGGTAAAGGCATTATCGGTACCGTGAATGATAGCCAGTACAGTATCGGCAACGCCAGTTTGATGCAGCAGGTGGGCATTGCCAATTTAGCGGACGTGCATCAGCAAGCTGAGCAGTTTGCGTTGTTAGCGCAAACACCAGTGTTTGTGGCTCGCGAGTTGCAGCTTATTGCTATTATCGCCATTGCAGATCCAATCAAACCAGATGCCAAGCAGGCGGTGCAAAAGATGCATCAAGCCGGACTCAATGTCATATTGCTCAGTGGCGATAATCAGCAAACTGCAGAAGCTGTGGCAAAGCAATTGGCCATCACCACAGTGTTAGCTGAGGTATTGCCAGAAGATAAGCAAATGCATGTTAAACAACTGCAGCAGCAAGGCGAAATTGTGGCGATGGTAGGCGATGGTATTAATGATGCTCCCGCACTTATGAGCGCTGATGTTGGCATTGCGATGGGCAGCGGCACAGAAGTGGCCATAGAAAGTGCTGATTTTACCTTGCTGTCATCGCGTCTAATGGTCATTGCAGAGACACTGTTGTTGGCCAAAGCCAGCATGCGCAATATTAAGCAAAATCTATTTGGTGCTTTTATTTACAACACCTTAGGTATTCCCGTTGCTGCAGGGTTGCTGTTTCCGTTTACCGGGATGCTACTCAGTCCGGTGGTAGCCGGTGCGGCGATGGCGCTGTCCTCGCTTACCGTGGTGAGCAATGCCAACCGCCTAAGAAGCGTGAAGCTAGGCTAAAAAATGTTCACGGCTAATGGCTTAAATGTGTCATTAGCCGCGGCGGATTTATGGGAGTAATTATCTTGCTAAGATTCAGTGAATTGTCGGCTAAAGCGACTATTGTCAGTTGATAAATTAACCTGAAATGCTATAGTGTCGCGCTTATTTTTGAGGGTTTGATGCGATAGCGCGTCAACCATCGACTAGTCTTAGGGTGTTGGCTTTACACTTAGCCGCCTATTACTAGTTTTTGTTTTATCTATGATTAACTTAATCATATAACCAAGAGCGAAATTTTCACATTGATTACTACAGCTAACATTACCATGCAGTTTGGCTCTAAGCCGCTGTTTGAGAACATTTCAGTTAAATTTGGCGGCGGTAACCGTTACGGTCTTATCGGCGCAAACGGCTGCGGTAAGTCTACCTTTATGAAAATCTTGGGTGGCGAATTAGAACCGACTTCAGGCAACGTGTCATTAGATGTCAATGAGCGCCTAGGTAAGTTGAGCCAGAACCAGTTTGGCTATGAAGAATACAACGTGGTTGATACCGTCATCATGGGCCACACTGAACTTTGGAAAGTGAAACAAGAGCGTGACCGCATATATTCTTTGCCAGAAATGAGCGAAGAGGACGGCATTAAAGTGGCTGAGCTAGAAATGGAATTTGCCGAGATGGACGGGTACACCGCAGAATCTCGTGCCGGTGAACTGCTATTAGGTGTCGGTATTCCCCTAGAGCAACATTTCGGGCTAATGAGCGAAATTGCCCCAGGCTTTAAACTACGCGTGCTGCTTGCGCAGGCGCTATTTAGTGATCCAGATGTGTTACTGCTGGATGAGCCTACCAACAACTTGGACATCGATACCATTCGTTGGCTACAAGAGATGTTGAATCAGCGTAACAGCACCATGATCATCATCTCGCATGATAGATATTTCTTAAACTCTGTATGTACCCACATGGCAGATTTAGACTATGGTGAACTGCGTGTTTATCCTGGTAACTATGACGAGTACATGATGGCTGCTACACAGGCCAGAGAACGTCTGTTGTCAGACAATGCCAAGAAAAAAGCACAGATTGCTGAACTGCAGGGCTTTGTGGCGCGATTCTCTGCTAACGCATCTAAAGCTAAGCAAGCGACTTCTCGCGCTAAGCAAATTGACAAGATCAAACTTGATGAAGTTAAAGCATCTAGCCGCGTTAATCCGTTCATTCGTTTTGAGCAAGAGAAGAAATTGTTCCGTAATGCGCTGGTTGTTGAAGAGCTCACCAAAGGCTTCGATGAAGGCCCGCTGTTTAGCAATTTCAATATGATTGCTGAAGTTGGTGAGCGAATCGCGGTACTGGGTGAAAACGGTGTGGGTAAAACCACCATGCTACGTACCCTAATCCATGATTTGGCCCAAGATAGCGGTACGATTCAGTGGTCAGAGAACTCATCTATTGGTTACTATGCTCAGGATCATGAAGCAGACTTTGCCAATGATATGACCTTGTTCGACTGGATGAGTCAGTGGCGTAAACCTGAAGATGACGATCAATCGGTACGGGGTTACCTAGGCCGTATGCTGTTTAGTTCAGACGACATTAAAAAGTCGGTCAAAGTACTATCTGGTGGTGAAAAAGGCCGTATGTTATTTGGTAAGTTGATCATGCAAAAGCCGAATATTTTGGTGATGGATGAACCGACTAACCACTTAGATATGGAATCGATTGAATCATTAAACAACGCGTTAGAGATGTACGAAGGCACATTGATTTTCGTCAGTCATGACCGCGCGTTTGTATCTTCATTAGCAACACGAGTCATTGAAATCTCAGATAAAGGTGTCAATGACTTTAAAGGCAGTTATGAAGAGTTTCTTAAAAGCAAAGGTGTTGAAGAGTAACCTTCAACAACTGCTGTTAAGATAGACAAAACCGAACCCTAAATTTGATTTAGGGTTCGGTTTTTTTATGGTGTAAATTACGCTTATAGGTGCTTACTGACTTGCCATCCGTTTTGTTTAAGATGCGCTTCACCGGCGCTAATTGCTCCCTCTTCAAGTGTGGTTGCCATCGAGTCGTTCCAACGATTTAGATAACCAAACAGTGAGATCACCCCGAGAATTTCTACAATCTCGCCTTCATCCCAATATTCGTTCATTGCTTGGCTAATGCTGGCATCCACAGCATTAGGGACGCTAGATGCGGCAAGAGCAAACTCAAATGCGGTTTTTTCAGCAGAGGTAAACAGATCGCTCTGCCTAAATTGCCAAATATTGTTCAGTCTGCCATCACTGCCGCCGTAACGCTTAGCGGCAAGGATCGTGTGGGCTTCGCAGTAGCGACAACCGGTATTGGCGCTGGTGATATAACCGATTAAGCGTTTAAGCTCAGCGGTCACTCGGCCATGATTTTCCATAACGGCCTTATTGAGGTTGATAAACGAGCGGGCAATGGCAGGGCGGATCTGCATTGTCAGCACACTGTTAGGGCAAAACCCTAAAGTTTCGTTAAAAAACTTCGCCAGCTCAGCGACTTCTGCATTTGCATCTTGAGTTAGGGGGTTAACTAGCGCCATAATATTCCTCAATGTTGTTTAAGTTATGTTGCATATGCAACATAACTTAGCGCAATGTTCAGGGTGTTGTCTAATTATTCAGCGTAAAAAGCATTCCACAGGGAACAAGTATGACCACTAATCAGCGTCAAGGCGCGTTTCAATTAGCTATCAATGATGAGGAACTATTTGATTTATATCAGCATATTCCTTATCGAGTGGCCATAACCAGTAATCTACTGGCAATTGATCGTGATGCTAAAATTGGCCAGCAGACGCAGTTACAAACACGCGAGATAAGGGTGTTGCTGAATGTTGGCAGTTACGGTCCCATTAATGCGGCCGATGTTGCGTATCAGTCTCGGCTGGATCCATACTCAGTTAATCGCGCCATCAACAGCTTATTGCAAGCTGGTTATATCGAAGCGGCATCCAGTGCAGATAAACAGCGCAGTAAACCCGTTCAAATAACTGCGGCGGGGCAGTTGATATATGACAAAGTTGTACTGCATATGCAGCAACGTCAAACCCAGTTGATGCAGGGGATCACAGCACAGGAACAAGCGCAGTTGCTGCAGTTGTTAGAAAAGTTAGAGCTCAATGCCGAGCAGATGTTGGCAAACCATGTACAGCAGGCACAGTTGCAAGGGCAAACGGTTACTCGGGATCAAAAAGAGTTGCTGCGTTGGCAACAGCGAACCGAGAAAATGCTAACTGACACTGATGGGTAATCCGGCTTTAGCCGCGATTTTTCAAAAATTCAGCATAGATTTCAATGGTGACTTCATCATCCACCATAGGGACATAACTGCCCATATCAAAATCAGAACGCTTGATGGTGCCAGTGGCGCTAAAACCTAAGGTGTATTTACCTGTCATCCAATTATCTGCGCCACCGTGAAAGGTGGCGTTAAAGCTAACAGGCTTGCTGATCCCACGAAAGGTCAATTGGCCATTAAAACTAAATTGGCTGGCAGTTATAGGGGTCACGCTGTCACTGACAAATACCGCTTGCGGATATTGATTAACATTAAGCCAATTGCCGCCGCGTAAAGTCTCTTCTAGTTTAGTGTTATTGATATCAATGGAGCTCATATCTACCACGGCCGACAACTTAGCTTGGGCCATGTTTTGGGGGGTAAAATCTAAACTGGCGTCAAATTGATTGAATCGACCGACATAAGTCGACAAGCCTAAATGGCCTATTTTAAACAATAATCGACCATGATTTGGATCGAGCTGATACTCACCTTGCTGCAGCTCAGGCAATTGTGGCTCAACATCCGGTGTCACCCAGCTGATACAAGCCGTTAAACATAGGCTTAGCATGATAAAAATTGGGGGTTTGATAACACGCATTGTATTCATCTATGTTTGCTCAATTTTGTTTGTTTATTTGTTAATCCAGGTAAAACCCGCGATGCTAGCCTCATGTGGTGCTTTTGCCTTGCAGCTTGGTTTTCTGGCTGAGCCTACGTAACAAGTACTCTAAAGGTCCTTGTTTGAAGTAGTTAAAATACACGCAGGCGAAGCCAATTTGTACCAAGGTATATATCACAGCGACTAGCATGTAATGCCAACGATCAAAGCTAAGCTGCCAGTCAGGCATCCAATGACGAAATAGCATAATGCCTACTATTGATTGAAGAATATATAAGCTTAGCGATAACTTACCGACTTGCTGCAGCCATGTTAGGTAATGGTGCCGGTTTTGGCATAGTTTTATGAGCACATGTATATAAATCAGTGCCATAGGAATCGCCCCTAACATCATAAATAGGTTAGCTAATTCTTGTAATACGGCAGATGAGCTAAAACCAAGTAGGGTATCTATCAGCGCTAACAGGCAAGATAGTATCAATATCAAAAGCAACTGGCTGGTGGAAAATCCGTTGACGAAGTGGCCACGTTTATACAAGGCAATGCCGATCAGCATCAGTGCGCCGTTGTACCACAGCAGGGTAAGTGGAATGACTAATGCCATGTAAGCCATCATGATTGCTTGGGCTTGCAGTTGATCGCTATATGAGCCCGTCCAAATGGTTAGCTGCTCTAAAAATAGTTCAGAGCCGCGGTAATAGCCATCAGATTCTATCGTAATGGAGACTAGGGCGATGACGGCAAAAGCAATCACAATAAACTGAGTGGCTTTGCGGAACAATTGCTCAGGTTGATAATCGATATAACAAAGCGCCAGCAGTCCGCAAAGGCCGTAAGTTAACAAAATATCACCAGAAAAAATCAGTAGGCCATGCGCCAAGCCAAACACGATTAACCAGCGCAGTCTGCTCTTTACTTGTGCTATGGAGCGTCGCTCATCCAGTTCAATTCGTTGGCATTGGATATAAAGGCCGACTCCAAAAAGCAGGCTAAATAAACTGATAAACCGTCCTTCAACCAAAAAGTTACTTAGTACTTCGACAATCACATCGCTTGCAATTTGTGGCTGATGCGGCGCGTAGCCATAGAAATTATTGCCCATGAAATAGATATTCATGAAAAAGATGCCTAACAAGGCAAAACCACGAATTGCATCTAGATTGGCTGAGCGCTGCGTATGATCCTGTGCGTGAGGTTCGGTCGCTAAGCTTGTCGTTGGGCGAGTGGTTGGTAAAGGTGCTTGGGGTGGCTTGGTTAATCCTGTGGCGTTGGTCATTCGTTGTCCATAACAAAGGTTCTGAAAATTCAATTTATTAACGCTATCAAGGTATTACAGATTAGATTTTATTACTAGAGCCAATGAGCTAACTTCATGTTGGCAGCGCCCCATTTTGGCGCCATTAAACGTTGCAGAACATGGCTGAGGGATTGAGTTCATTATCAGGCGCTTGCCAAGGGGCTGGCATGTTCTTTAACTCCATTTAACTGCGGTTTTTGCTAGCAGCACAATTACATTTTTAGTTTGATTAACCTATACTCGTGGCCTTTGTTTAAGCGGGCTCACAATAGGTGAGCAAAATAGGTGAGCAGTGGTGACGAGGTTAGCGCGATATCGACGGAGCATATCATTGTGGCTGTTGGCCATAATGGTGTTTGTTTCAGTTGTGTCTGCTGCCCATAGCATTACTCATGTTGCGCAGCATAGTAGTGATTCATTAGTCACCTGCGCGTTATGTGTTCACAAATATCAACAGCAGTTAGGCTTACCCTATCAGCCACTGCAGTTGATTAGCGTAAACTCTTTTACGGTTTATCTCAGCCCAAGTCATCATTTATTTAATGATGTTTACACGGCCTTTTACCTTAGTCGGGCACCGCCGGTTAGCTGCTGAAACGTTTATATTTAACGTTACCTTTCCAATTTGAGCCTATTTATCACCGCATGTTGTTCGGCTATCAAGTCAATGACATTGGGGAGTAGGCATAGGCTTGCCAGCTGCATTTTGCAACCATAAGACGGGTGCGCTGGCATAGCTTTCAGTAGTATATTGACCAAGAGATTATAATTAATGAATGCTATGAGCCCTTCGGTGCTTAAAAAGCGTATTGATAGTATCGATATCATGCGCGGAATCGTCATGTTGATCATGTTATTAGATCACGTGAGAGAGCGATTTTTCTATCATCAGCAAGTGAGCGATCCTATGGCGCTCGATACAACCAGTACCGAGCTGTTTGTCAGTCGGCTTGCTGCGCATTTTTGCGCGCCGGTGTTTGTGTTTTTAACCGGGGTATCAGCTTGGTTATATAGTCACCCTCAGCATGGCGCACCGCGTTCGGCGCGAAGTTTCTTAATTAAACGTGGCCTGTTTTTAATTGCCTTAGAATGCACTGTGATTACATTCCAGTGGATGGGGAATTATCAGATGATTTGGTTGCAAGTTATTTGGGCGATCGGTGTCAGCATGTTGGCGTTAGCTGCACTCATTTCGTTGCCAAGAACTTGGTTGGCGGCAATCGGCATTGCTATTGTGTTTGGCCATAATCTGCTGACTCCCATTACTTTGGCACCTGATGAATGGGGCTACACCCTATGGGCGATACTGCATGAACGTGGCAATATTCTGCCCAATGATCTTATCGGCATTCGCGCCAGTTATCCGGTTTTACCTTGGATAGGTGTGATTTTATTGGGTTATGTGTTGGGGCCCATTTACAGCGCCAGTTTTGATGATAAACAGCGCCACCGATGGTTAATCGGCTTAGGGTTATTGTGTTTTGTGTTGTTTGCCATATTACGCGGGCTGAATATCTATGGTGAAACCTTAGATTGGCAACAGGGCGAAAGTTTGTCGATGACTATTAAATCGATATTCAACTTAACTAAATACCCGCCATCATTAGCCTTTTTACTGTTTACTCTTGGCGGAATGCTACTGTGCTTAAGAGCGTTAGAGTCGGTTAAACTGCAAACTGGAAAAGTATTGTCGACTTTCGGCTCAGCGCCGATGTTCTTTTATATTGTCCACCTTTATCTGCTACTCGTCTTGTATCAACTAGCGCTAAATTTATGCGGCCCTAACTATGGAGAGCTCTATGCCTTCAGTAGTATGAGCTATGTTTGGCTGATGACCATAGTGTTGGCGGTGTTGCTGTATTTTCCTACAAAGCGCTTTAGTCAGTACAAGCACCAAAGTAAACAAGCCTGGATAAAGTACTTATAGCACTTGGCAGGAGCTCTTAACATTAGCTCTTAACATTAGCTCTTGGAGATGACGCTGTTGTTACTACCCGGGCATTTGTCGCTGGCACTATGGCGCGTAGCTATAGCAGCTGTAACGCTAACGATTGCTGAGTAATACATTTAGCAACTAGCTATAATTTATCGGTAATAGGCATTTATTGATAAAAAGGGGCGAATATCATTTCGCCCCTTTTTCTTACTCTTAAGTTGCTACTGGGTGAACTTGACTGCGTACTGTTTTAGGCTGTGGATTGCTGCCAATTGTCTATACTGGTTTTAATCAGGGTAATATGTAGAGTAAGACGCGGTTGTTTAAGTCAAAAATGCAATTTATTGCAGCTTCAGTGATAATTTTTACGGCTGTTATTTTGGCCCCCGTACTTATGTGGGCTAGCCAATGGCTCGTTTCTGACAAGTCCACTGCACAATATGGTATCAATGGTGAGTTTTTAGCGCCGCTGGCGTTTGAATGGCAAGACAGCCAGTTGAATCATCGCTCGTTTCCCTTTACTCAACCCACTTATACTTATCTGTTCGCCGGATTCTTAAGCTGCTCTGAAATTTGTCCTATTCGTATTAAACAGTTGCATCAGCTTGAGTCTGTAATAGCTGAAGATGATGTTCTAAAAACACTGGCGGTGACATTCTTATTTATCACTATTGATCCTAACAATGACACGCCAGAAATTCGCCAGCAGGTCATTGATGCGCAGTCTCCCCGTTTCATTAGTGCTGAGCTGGATGAAACAACACTTTATCGCTTGTCATCACACCTTACCGAAAACTTTTCATCGTTCAGCACTACCCGCAATCACATTGGTAAGCTATTTTTAATTAAGCCAAATGGAACCATTGGCCGTATTTACTCCGCTGAAAAATTATCGACCGACAAGATGTTAGCCGAATTGAAGCACTTAATTATCTCCAATTAAGGAGCTGTAATGAGCCAAAATGCATCGGACAAGATTCAACTGCAAAATGACGCCTATATTTACAAAATTTTACTCGCTCAAGCGCCGATTTTGATCATCAGTGGCTTGCTAGGTGCAGGGATGTTGACCTTCACTGTTATTGCCGCCATTGCGTTAGTGGTACTGGTACAAGTTGCCTACAGTGTGCTTAAAGGGACATCGCTTTTTGGTATTGTGGCCGCGGTGCTAATGATGACGGTATCAGCCCTGTTAGTGCAATCGCAAATGGGCATGATTGAGATGCATTTTCATATATTTGCCTCCATGGCTTTGTTTCTCATTTATCAGCGTTGGCAGCCACTGGTTGCAGCTCTGTTAACTGTTGCTATTCATCATGTGCTGTTTACTTATATTCAGTTATCATCTGGCAGTATGTTTGGTACGGCCATCATGATTTTTGCGGGGGAATGTTCTTGGAGCATTATGCTGATCCACGCGGTTTTTGCTGCTGCAGAAACGGCTATTTTAGTACGAATTGCCCACTTTATGCGTAAAAACTCATCGGCGAACTTGCGTATTGCCAATGCCATTGAATCGATATCTGCTAATCGGGACTTAACTGTGCGCTTAGCCCCCGCAGACACAGAGGCCGAACAAGCATTTAACTTAATGCTGGAAGAGCTTAATCAACTGTTTACCGATTACAGTGAGATTGCTAAAAATATGTCTACAACGGCCAATGAGCTAATATCACTTAGCGAATTAACCCAAGAAGCCGTTCACAGTCAGCATAATCAAGCCCATGCCATTTCAGACACAACTCAGCAAGTGATCAACAATTTTCATCAAGTGACAGACAACAGTAAACAATCGGCAGAGCAGGCCAAAAGTGCCGCTGATGCGAGCACTCAAGATCGGCAGCGAGCTTTGACCATTATGCAAGACATGCAATTGCTGGAAACCAACACCAGTCAAGTGACAGAGTCACTCACAGAGTTGACCCATGATGTCTCTGCCATTACGACCTTATTGCAGGCCATACGCAGTATTTCAGAGCAAACCAACCTGTTAGCACTCAATGCTGCGATAGAAGCTGCAAGGGCGGGCGAAAGTGGCCGTGGGTTTGCGGTTGTGGCGGATGAAGTACGTACGCTGGCGCAGCGTACGAGTCAATCTACTGATGAGATAGAAACGGTATTATCGCGGCTTAATCAAAGTATGATAAAAACCGTGGAATCGATGGATGAAGGTAAACAAAGAACGAGCGACAATGTAGAGCATACTAACAGCATCGCATCTGGACTGGGCGAGCGTGCTGAGCAAATCACACAAGTAGCGAATTTAAGTCGCGATGTCGCCGATGAAACCCTGCAACAGGGCGAACAACTCTCTAATATCGGCAATGAAATTGTTAGTAATGCGGAAACTGCCACCTTGCTGTCTGAGCAAATACAAAAATTAGCCCAAGGCGTGAACCAGATGCAATGTATTACCGACGAGTATCAAACCAAAGCCGCGTTTTATCATATAGGCTAGTGCTGAGTTTGAACTTTAAAGTACTGAGTTTTGCCAGCTGCGTTTTAGCCGCTGGCGTTTACACGCAATCGTTGTGTTAACACCAAAACCTCTCCCATATTAGGCTATGTATCTGATAAGTTGTTAAATAACTGACACAAAAAAGCCAGCAATAAGCTGGCTTTTTTGAAGAATGTGGTCGGTATGAGAGGATTCGAACCTCCGACCCCTGACACCCCATGACAGTGCGCTACCGGGCTGCGCTACATACCGAATTTTTATCGCATCCATTTGGTTTTACATTGGGGTCCAAACAGATGAGGCAGCACTTTAGCAAGTCATTTACCGTTGCGCAAGTGCTTGTGGCTTGACAGTTAACTGACTGGCTAGTTTGTAATCGTCACTGGTTAAAAGCACTTTGCTGAAGCAAATGTGTGATTCAGCAAAGCGTTAACGATATGACCAAAGCTGCCTGGCTAGTTATTGTATAACCGTCGTCCTTCACGCATCACCTGAATTAACTCTGGCGCGCCAATTTTCTTTTTCAGACGTTTATCGTAATCACGGTTATAAATACGATACTTACCATGACGGTCGATCACCGTAATTTCATTTTGTTGGTAGATGGCAAACTGGCGGTTGTTACCGACATAAGTCCAAGTCTCACTATTTGGGCTTAAGATGCTACGTCCGGCACTGTACTCCCTTGCAGGATTGGTGCAGTTCATCAACTGAGTCATGATAGCGGGCACGATGCCATAGTGGCTGGTGCGGTAGTTCACATCTTTTGCTTTGTCATAACCAGGCCAGTTAACGATTAGCGGCACTTGTACGTTTGCCGGTGAATAGTTTGAGCGTGATTCGGCATGATTACTACTAAATAGCTTGCCGTTGACTCCGGTGATGATCACTAGCGTATTCGCGGGCACATCCGCAAGCATGGCTTCAATTTGGCCGTCAATAAAGTTGAGTGACTGACGATATTGATTAAACAAGACTTTTTGAGCCGGACGTAATGGGCTGTTTGGACGCACAGTTTCAATGCCTAAAAAGCCCACTGGCGTGTCAAAGTTTTCTGGTGATTTTAAGTTCACCATTGCAAACCAAGGTGCCGTTTGTTGATGTTGCCACTGGTTGAAATGTTGCACAGAGATAATGTCTGTCTCTGCCATGCTTTCGTTATCTGGGCTAATTTGGGCGCTGAAGTCGTTAAATATGGCTGCAGGGCGCGGTTCAGTTTGTGGGCCAAATAGCGCTAACTGGTATCCTTGCTGCTTGAGCTTTTGGGTAAAAATGGGCGAGGTATAATTTAAATCTTCGGCATTGATGTAACTGCCTTGCATGGCATATAGCAAGGAAAACATGCCACTGTCGAAGGTATTGCCGCCACTTAAATGCTCATTAAAACGTTGGTTTTGTTGCCCATACTGATACAAAAACGGCATGGTTTGCGCATCGAGCATATCGGCTCTAAAACTCTCTACCGTGATAAACAGCATGTTCGGCTGCTCTGTCACGCTGCATTGAAGTACGGCTTTAGGGTAGCTCAAAGTCGGTTGCGGCAGCACAGAGTTGTTACTGGCAATGCGCTCAACGCCTTGGCTTTCCATAAAGGTCTTAGCCGTTGCTGGATAAGATAACGGATAGGTGTCGTCAAAGCGGGTGATTTCATGGACTTCTGCAGCATCAGCCCAAATGTGAATTAAATGGCTACTAACAAAACAGATCCCGATAAACGCGACGACTTTATTGCCGCAGTTGACCTTCTGTATTTTGTCTATGCGTTTCCAAAGAAAATTAGCCGCAGTGAGTTCAAGAATTAAAATACCAATCGGGGTGACGATATAAGACGTGCCTTGTAATAAGGCATTAAGATCTTCCCAAGCAATATCAAATACAAACGGACTTAAATGCAGTCCGTAGTCGTCATAAATGACGGTATCGTACAGTAAGATACACAAACTTAAGGTGGCGACGACGGCCGCGTACCCGCGTAGGATTTTAGAATAAGGCAGTAACAAGGTGACTGGAAATATCATCACCAAGTAAACGATAAAGGCCAGAAAGCTAAAGTGACCTATGGTGCTGAGGGTTAAATAACCCCAGCCTATCCATGTATCTGGTGTGCCTACGCTATCAAGAAATCGCACCCCGACAATCATTGCCAAAAAACCATTGAAAAGGGCGAACCAGTGCCCCCAACTCACTAAGCGTGATACTCGATCACGTCCTAACTCTTTTTTCCGCTCAATCATAGGGTTCCGCTAATCTTGATGTTTTTATGCGTATTAATGTCTACTGTACGCGAGTAATGCATAGCTGGCAAAGTAATCACCTAGGGTTTACTTTGCCAACCGATTAACTTTTTACCGACTGCGCCAGTGCTTTGGCAAATTGCTCGGCTACCGCTTGGCGCGCTTCAGCAGGGACTTTACGTTCTAGTAGGTCGGTGACGCAGTTACCTAATACCATCAAGCTTAAATCTGTTGGTGCATCATGTTTTGCTAAAACGGCTAGCAGTTCAGCAATGATGGTTTCGACTTGAGTGTTAGAATATTTTGATTGAATAGCCATAATTTTAAACAGTGTTCACTGGTAATACGAAATAACTGGCTATGATAGCGTATTTTAGGGGGCTATGCCGTATGTTTTTATCAGATATGGCTTGCATTATTAGCGAATAACCTAAGATAGATTTATCACTTATCTCTGGTATGATATCGGCCAAAGATTGAATCATCGATGACTTACGCTTGTCGATGGATATCACCCGCATTTGTTATTTTTTACTGGCTATATAATAGCCACAGTTATCGTAGTCGAGGCTTATGAGTATCAACGTTGAACAAGCAATTATTCATGCTATCTCTCAAGATGGTGAAGGACAACTAAGTTGCCGATTGCGTCCACAACCGCTGTTAAACAGTCAAGCGGTTGAGGCCATGCTCGATGAGTTGCACCAAACCTATACCACTAAAGCAGGTAAAGGCTTTGGCCACTTTGGTACCCATGGCGAAGACGGTGAAGCTAACCCTAAATTTAAGGAAGCACTGACTGAGTACCGCGCTGGTGAACTCGGTTTTGTCGAGTTTTCCAGTATTGCTGGTAAATTACTGCAAGAAGAGCTGGCAAAATATGATTTCAGCCAAGGCGGGTTCCTGCTGCTGTCTTGCTACACCTATATGACCAGTGACTATCTGTTTGTGTCGCTACTTAACGCGAAATCGTCCATGACCGTATTGGATGATATGGAGCTGTCACAAAACACCCACTTAGATTTGAATAACGTGCAACTGGCCGCACGTATCGATTTAACTGAGTGGCAAGCCGATGAAGAGTCGAAAAAGTATATCTCTTTTGTACGGGGTCGTGCGGGCCGTAAAGTTGCCGACTTCTTCTTAGATTTTATGGGCTGCGTTGAAGGCGTTAACACTAAAGTTCAAAACAAGCAGTTGATGAACGCAGTAGAAGACTTTGTTGCCAGTAGTGAACTGACTAAAGACGAGCGTCAGCAAGCGCGGGAAAAAGTGTTCGACTATTGTACCGAGCGCTGTGAAGTCGGTGCTGATATTGAGCTAAAAGATCTCGCAGATGAGCTAGCTGATTCTGGCATGGACTCTTTCTATGATTTTGCCCAAGGCGGCGATTATGAATTAGAAGATGAGTTTCCTGGCGATAAGCCCACATTACGTCAGCTGAAAAAGTTCTCTGGCACTGGCGGTGGCGTAACCCTGAGTTTTGACGGTGCCCATTTAGGTGAGCGGGTCATTTATGACCCTATTTCAGATTCGATTTTGATTAAGGGCGTACCCGCCAATTTAAAAGATCAGTTAGACCGTCGCTTAAAGGGCGGCCAATAAGCGGTGCAGATGTTGTAGCGTAACAGCGGCATCGATGATTAAAGGCGCTCAAAAGAGCGCCTTTTTTAACTGGTATTGCTTAACAAGTATTCAGCCAGTAGCAGTTTGATAAGCGGTAACTTGGTGGGATTAACAGCATGATTGTGATTATCTTGCCTCAGCAGTTAATCTTTGGCATTTTCATAGGTATACTTTGGCTGTTATTTTGACCCTACTTCGGCACAGGGCGTTCATCATGTCAGCATCACAGCATGAAGGCTCGCGAAGTATCGACATAAAGCCCTTGGCATGTTGCTTGTGGGCGGTATTTAAGGTGGACTGTTTTTCTGCCTAGGAGAAAAGATGCAACTGTTTGTTAGAGATTTAACGGTAATAGATTTTTCTTACCTTTGTCCCATTCGTGGCATGGTAGGCGAAAGCTGGATTGTGGATGTGCTGCTTGATGGTGGCCTAGACGATCAAAATATGGTGTTGGACTTTTCTAAAGTTAAGCGCACCATTAAAGACACGATTGATGATGTTGCCGATCATCGTCTGCTCATTCCGACTGCTTGCGCTGAAGTGCGCTGGCAGCAACAGGGCGATCGTGTATGGATGGATTTTAATAGCCTTAAAGGCAGCATGCACTTAGCTTGTCCGTCACAAGCATTTGCGTTAATCCCAACTGAAATTATCGATTTCGATAGTGTGAATGCCTTTCTACAAAAGGCGTTAAAGGAAGTGTTACCCGATAATGTAGAAGGTATCGCGTTGACCTTACGCAACGAAATCCACGATGCGCCGTTTTATCATTACTCCCATGGCCTGAAAAAGCACAACGGCAATTGTCAACGCATAGCCCACGGCCACCGTAGTCCGATTAACATTTTTGAAAACGGTATTTCGGCGCCCAAGTTAGATGAATACTGGGCTAAACGTTGGCAAGACATTTACTTAGGTACTGCAGAGGATGTGGTCGCGGTTGATGAGCTTACTTTGTCACCACAAAGCACAGCCACTGACGATAGCCACTATGGTTTCCGCTATAGCGCGCCTCAAGGTGACTTTCAGCTGGCAATGCCTAAGAAGCGCTGTGAAATCATTCCCCATGACACCACAGTAGAACTACTGGCCGATTTTATTGCCACTAGCTTGGTTGAAATGGCCCCAGAGCATGAATATAAAGTGATTGCCTATGAGGGTATTGGCAAAGGTGCGATTGCGGTTAAAGGGGCGCAAGCATAACTGCGGTTAGCCGCTTACGATGGGCTAAGTGCCCATCGTTAGCTTCGCCAAATGATGATGTAAGTGATGATGTGTTAGCCGTTTAATTTCTCTTGTTTTGTAACCTGTTATTTATAGTCGCTAAAAAGAAGGACACCGCTTTGCGCTTATCAATTTCGTCACAAAAAATGACTCAGCGAATGGGTCAGGCACTGTTTGCAGGCCTATTGGGGGTAGTCAGTACAGCCAGTGTTGCCCAAGTGCAACTGCATGGCAAAATGGAGCAGGGTGCGTTAATTCGCGGGGAAACTCTGCCTGGCACTCAAATCCGTTTAAACGATACCGATATTGATGTGAGCCCAGAAGGTAAATTTGTATTTGGTTTCGAACGTCAAGCGCCTTTGTCACAACAACTGACCTTAGTGTATCCCGATGGGCTTACTCAGATTAAGCCGCTAACGCTCACTGAGAAAGAGTATAAAATTGATCGGGTTAATGGCATTGCTAAAAAAATCATGAAGCCTGATCCTAAAGCCCAAGCTCGCTCAGCGAAAGACAGCAAACAAGTTAAAGCCGCACGCAATACCTTTTCAGATCAAAACGCATTTAGTCAGGACTTTATTTGGCCTTTAACTGGGCGAATATCTGGCGTGTATGGCAGCCAACGCGTTTACAATGGCAATCCGGGTAACCCGCACTATGGCGTTGATGTAGCCGCAAAAACGGGGACCGTCGTGGTTGCGCCGCAAGATGGGGTGATTACCTTAGCGGTAGCAGATATGTTTTACTCTGGTGGGACTATTATTCTCGACCACGGCTATGGCGTCAGTTCAAGCTTTTTGCATTTGAGTAAGCTATACGTTGAGCCAGGTCAGCAGATTAAACAAGGCGAGCCAATTGCAGAAGTGGGCGCTACTGGCCGCGCGACCGGGCCGCACCTCGATTGGCGCATTAACTGGTATCAGATGCGACTTGATCCCGTCACCATAGTGCCAGATATGGCATCTGTTCGTTAAACATGGGTCTTTAATAGGCGGGTGTTTGCGCTGAAATCGCTAAAAAGCAATTTGTGGTGATAAAAAACGCAGGCCATGGCCTGCGTTTTTTGTTGTGCGTCTATTGTTGTGCTTCTGTGCTTGTTAGATATTAGTTGGCATAGCGGTTTTGCAAGTAGTCAAATACCGCTCGAATGCCGAAAGCTTCGCCGCCAACTGGACGCCCTGGTAATTTGCGATTATTCCACGCCATCACATCAAAGTGGCTCCAGCTAATATCGCTATCGACAAAGGCTTCTAAATACAATGCAGCAGTGATTGCGCCGCCAAAGGGGGTTTTACCACAGTTGGCAATATCGGCTATGTCACTGCCAGTGAGTTCAAGGTACGGCTTATGTAAAGGCATACGCCACACAGGATCTTGTACATTCAGGCCTGATGCTGTGATGCCAGCAGCGACCTCATCATCGTTGCTGAAAAAGCCCGGTAACTCGGTGCCTAACGCGATACGCATTGCACCGGTTAATGTAGCGAAGTCAATCATCAGCTCAGGCTTATCATTGTTGGCTTCCGCTAGGGCATCACATAATACTAAACGGCCTTCAGCGTCAGTGTTGTCAATTTCAACGGTGAGTCCTTTACGGGTCTTAATCACATCGCCTGGGCGGAACGCGTTAGCGGATACAGCGTTTTCAACCGCAGGTACCAGTACGCGTAAACGGATAGGTAAGTTTGATGCCATAATTTGATGGGCTAGGCCAATCACATGGGCCGCGCCGCCCATGTCCTTTTTCATTAAACGCATGCCTGCACCCGGTTTGAGATCCAGTCCACCAGAATCGAAACACACCCCTTTACCCACCAAGGTGACTTTAGGCGCATTTTCATCACCCCAAGTCAGATCAATCAGTCGTGGCTGGTTAGCGCTGGCTCGGCCCACCATATGAATGGTTGGGTAGTTTTGCTCTAGCAGTTCATCGCCGATGATTTGACTGATTTGTGCGCCAAATTCTGCAGCGAGTGCAGTCATGGTGTCGCCTAAATGTTGCGGCATCATATCGGCGGCAGGGGTGTTAACTAAGTCGCGCACTATAGTGACAGACCGCACCAGCTTGTGACATTCGCTGACCAATGCTGAATCATTAATAATCAGGCTCGGGTAGGTTTTGTTGTTTGGCTTGTAACGGTCAAACTGATATGCACCTAGCCCCCAGCTAAACGCCGCCATTTTTAACTGTTCTTTATCGCCGTGCAGAAGGTACTCACCGGCTGGCAATTGGTTGACTAGCTCACCGCATAACCAATAGGACTGAGTGTCGTTGTTTACTAAAATCACTTGGCTGATTGTACCGTCTGCGCTAGGGATAACGCTGTGGCCCTGGCCGCTAAATCGAGTGTTCGTTAGCCAATTTTTTACTTGCTCAGGCTGCTCGGTAAGCCAAGAGTCATATTGATCACTTGCCATTATTAGCAACGGGATCCCTTCGCTGCCTTGCATAATCAGATTGGTTATTTTAGAGCTGGTCATTGCGCGCTTCACTTATAGGTCATACAAAAGTTAACGGCTAGATTAGCAGGGGAATTGGTAGAGGGTAAAGCCAGTGACTATTTAGTGATGTCTTTTTCACCACTGGACAGTCCAGCACGCTTAATTTTTTGCTTGTGACGATTGAGTTGTGCTTTTCGTTGCGCCAAATTATTAAATGAACTGGGCAAAATATCGACTTTGACGAGTTTGCCGAGTTTGACGACCACAGGAATGGTAATGGGCGCGAAAGGCAGTACCGCAAACACACCTAAACCAAGCCCTTTCACTAAGTCTGCTAACTGCTTATTGGCCAAAGACAGTTCTTCTTTACTGGCTTGATTGCGGGTATAGCGCTTATAAGTCACCAACATATCTTTGGTTTCTTGTTTCTCCTGCGATAACGCATCTTTAAGCACTAACATGTCTCGTTTTAGGCGTAGCCAAAAACGACGCTGGCTAATACGAAGCACGCGCACAGGGGCTTTATGAAGGTGACGGTAGATTTTCATTGCGCGGATTGTGCCATAGCTTGGCACGAACACCTATCTTTTGATCCCCCCATGGCGCGTCTTATGCGACTAATGTCTATGATTGGTTAAGTTGTGTACA
The DNA here is from genome assembly GCF_000518805.1 of Shewanella waksmanii ATCC BAA-643. Classification (GTDB taxonomy): domain Bacteria; phylum Pseudomonadota; class Gammaproteobacteria; order Enterobacterales; family Shewanellaceae; genus Shewanella; species Shewanella waksmanii. The sequence goes on along the minus strand of NZ_JAEH01000009.1, from coordinate 47,732 downwards.
ATTTTTATGCAAGTGTGCATTGTACGGGCGTTAGCAAGCACTTAAGCAGCGACTAAAACAGTAAAAGACTAACTTTGTCGACAATATGCGGGTTTTTGGCTTGACGTTAACGTCATATTTACCTACATTGTCGACAATTAGTTAATTTTGTGAGCCAGATCAAATGAGCTTCTTTTCTGAGCAGCCGGTTACAGCGGCCGATAAAACCTTCATTCAACTTAGACAAGATATCGTTGAAGGAGAGATTGCTGCAGGCACTAAACTCAGTGAAGCTGAATTGTCGACAAAGTATCAAGTTAGCCGTGCCGTTATCCGCGAAGCGATTAATCGATTAGAGTCTTGCCGTATCGTTGAGCGCAAAGCCAATGTGGGTGCACGGGTGGCATCGTTAACCACTGAAGGACTGATAGAGCTATACCAAGTCAGAGAAGCCTTAGAAGGCATGGCGGCGCGCTTGGCGGCAAAAAACATGTCAGATTCCGAAATCGCCGATCTTAATGCACTGCTCAACCACCATTTTGACAAAGTCAGAAGCGGTGAGTCTTATTATCAAGAAGCGGGTGATGTAGATTTTCACTATCGCATCATTATCGGAAGTAAAAACAAACATCTTATCAATATGTTAACTAATGGCATTTATCATCTTGTACGTATGTACCGAGTGCAATTGGGGATGGCGGGGCCACGTGTCACCACCGCCTTTGATGAGCATCGACACATTGTGCAAGCCATCAGTAATCGCGATGAAGAATTAGCCGAGATGCTAATGCGTCGCCATATTCTTTATTCAAAAAATAATATCGAAAAAAAATTAGCCTAAATCCTTACCAAATCATAAGAGAGCAACACTATGAGCGCAGGAAAGAAGTTTCGCCAAGCACTAGCTGATAACCAACCTTTACAAATCGTCGGTACGATTAATGCCTATTCGGCCATGATGGCCAAGCAGATAGGTCATCAAGCCATTTACCTATCAGGTGGTGGTGTTGCAAATGCCTCTTATGGATTGCCCGACTTAGGTATGACTTCGCTCAATGATGTGATTGTGGATGTGCAGCGGATCACCGCGGCTTGTGATTTGCCATTAATGGTTGATATCGACACAGGTTGGGGCGGGGCATTTAACATTGCTAAAACCATTCGTGATATGGAAAAGGCCGGCGCAGCAGCGGTACATATGGAAGATCAGGTAGCGCAAAAACGTTGTGGTCATCGTCCCAACAAAGAGATTGTTTCTTGCGAAGAGATGGTTGATCGCATTAAAGCAGCGGTTGATGCCCGTACTGATCCAGACTTTTTCATAATGGCGCGCACCGACTCCTTTGCACAGGAAGGTTTAGAGGCGGCAATTGAACGTGCTAAAGCGTATGTTGCAGCGGGTGCTGATGGCATTTTTGCTGAAGCAGTGAAAACTGAAGCCCATTACCGCGCCTTTAGCGAAGCCTTAGATGTACCGATTTTGGCCAATATTACCGAGTTTGGTCAAACCGAACTGTGGAACAAGCAGCAACTGGGTGAGTGGGGATGCGCGATGGTGTTGTATCCATTAAGTGCCTTTAGAGCCATGAATAAAGCTGCGGAGCTAGTCTATAGCACTATTTTGGCCGATGGAGACCAAAAAGCGGTCACTGATAAAATGCAAACTCGTATGGAGCTATACGATTACCTGGGTTACCACGACTATGAGCAGAAGCTCGATGCTTTGTTCAGCGAAGGTAAGAATAAATAAATCATTAGCGAAACGAACAAGCCCTACTGCGGTGTAGTTAACTCCTATGCCGCGTAAATAAATGCAACACAGCAACAAAATAAGATGACCCAAGCAGGCGGATGTGATGGATAGCACCGCAGTTTAGTGGTTACAAATAGATTGAGGAGAGCGTCATGGTTGATAAAAAATTAGGTGGAGCAGGTCTACGTGGTCAAAGTGCTGGTGAAACAGCCTTGTGTACGGTTGGAAAATCAGGCAGCGGATTAACTTATTGTGGTTACGATGTGTCTGATTTGGCAGATAATGCTACTTTTGAAGAGGTGGCCTACTTGCTGTTCAATGGGGAACTGCCAACTGAAGACCAACTCGCCACGTATAAAGCGCAGTTAAAGGATATGCGAGATTTACCACAAGCACTGAAAGAAGTGTTACAGCGCATTCCTCAAGATGCACACCCTATGGATGTGATGCGTACTGGTTGTTCTTTCTTAGGCAACCTAGAGCCTGAAAACGATTTTTCAGAGCAAAATCAAGCTGCCAACCGCTTGCTCGCGGCATTTCCCGCCATCATGTGCTACTGGTATAAGTACTCACACGAAGGGATTGAAATTGACTGTGTGAGCGATGAAGACTCAATAGGTGGGCATTTCTTACGTTTGCTAAATGGTACGACTCCTTCAGAGCAGCATCGCCGCGTGATGGACGTGTCATTGATCCTCTATGCTGAGCATGAGTTTAATGCCTCGACGTTCACCGCCCGTGTGTGTGCCTCAACGTTATCTGACATGTTCTCATGTATTACCGGTGCTATTGGTACGTTGCGTGGACCATTACATGGCGGCGCCAACGAAGCGGCTATGGATATGATTCAAAAATTCACTTCACCGGCCGATGCCAAAGAGCAAATGGCGGGAATGTTAGCCCGTAAAGAAAAAATCATGGGCTTTGGTCATGCGATTTACCGTACCTCAGATCCCCGTAATGTGATCATCAAAGCCTGGTCTGAGAAGTTGGCGCAGGAGCATGGTGATACCAGTCTGTACGATATTTCTGTGGCTTGTGAAGAGTTTATGTGGGATACCAAAAAGCTATTTTGTAATGCCGACTTTTTCCATGCCTCGGCTTACCATTTCATGGGTATTCCAACCAAATTATTTACGCCAATTTTCGTCTGTTCACGTTTGACGGGTTGGGCTGCGCACGTCATGGAGCAGCGTAGCAATAACCGTATTATCCGCCCAAGTGCTGATTACACGGGGAGCGAGCCGCGTAAAGTCACGCCGATTGCTACACGCTAACCCTGCTTTTCGATGCCATAGCCGCGCTTGCTATGGCATCAAAAATAGCCTTACCAGTGGAACTGCATATGAACAGTCAATATAGAAAGCCCTTGGCCGGTACAGCGTTGGATTATTTTGATACCCAAGCTGCTGTAGATGCCATTAAACCGGGTGCTTACGCCGGTTTACCTTATACCTCCCGAGTCCTTGCTGAAAATTTAGTGCGTCGCTGTGACCCTGATAAACTGAGTGCATCTTTAAGCCAGATTATTGAGCGTAAACGTGAGCTCGATTTCCCGTGGTTTCCCGCTCGAGTCGTTTGCCATGACATTTTGGGACAAACCGCGCTGGTTGATTTAGCCGGCTTACGGGACGCTATTGCCGCTAAAGGTGGCGATCCATCTAAAGTGAATCCTGTAGTACCTACTCAGCTGATTGTCGATCACTCACTGGCCGTTGAGCATGCTGGCTTTGAGCCTGATGCGTTTGAGAAAAACCGCGCTATTGAAGACCGCCGTAATGAAGATCGCTTTCACTTTATTAATTGGACCAAAACGGCCTTTGAAAACATCGATGTGATCCCCCCAGGCAACGGTATCATGCATCAGATTAACCTTGAGAAAATGTCCCCTGTGGTGCACGACCGCGACGGCGTGGCTTTTCCTGATACCTTAGTGGGAACCGACAGCCATACGCCACATGTGGATGCACTCGGTGTGATTGCTATCGGGGTAGGTGGGTTGGAAGCAGAAAGCGTTATGTTAGGCCGCGCTTCCTATATGCGCTTGCCGGATATCATAGGTGTTGAGCTGGTGGGGCAGCGTCAAGAAGGCATTACCGCTACAGATATCGTATTGGCGATTACTGAGTTTTTACGCGAACAACGAGTTGTCTCTTCCTATCTAGAATTCTTTGGTGAAGGTGCACGAGCATTAACTTTGGGCGACCGCGCCACAATTTCAAATATGACCCCAGAATTTGGTGCTACTGCGGCCATGTTCTATATCGATGAAAAAACCATCGACTATTTGAAACTCACAGGCCGTGATGACAAACAAGTCGCGCTAGTAGAAACCTATGCTAAACAAGCTTGCTTGTGGGCTGATGCGCTAGATAGTGCGCAGTATGAGCGGGTGTTGCAGTTTGATTTATCGGCTGTGGGTCGCAATATTGCTGGGCCATCAAATCCGCACAAACGGGTGTCGACTCAAGACTTAGCGAAAGCGGGCATTAGTGGTGAAGTTGAAAATGAGCCAGGGTTGATGCCAGATGGTGCGTGTATCATTGCTGCTATCACTAGTTGTACTAACACCAGTAACCCGCGCAATGTGATTGCCGCCGGCCTATTAGCCCGCAATGCCAATGCGAAAGGGTTAACGCGAAAGCCATGGGTGAAAACATCCTTAGCACCTGGCTCTAAAGCGGTGCAATTGTACCTAGAAGAAGCCAACTTATTGCCCGAACTGGAACAGCTAGGCTTTGGCATTGTCGCTTTTGCTTGTACCACGTGTAACGGCATGAGCGGTGCACTCGACCCGGTGATTCAGCAAGAAGTGATCGATCGCGATCTCTACGCCACTGCGGTGTTGTCGGGCAACCGTAATTTTGATGGCCGTATTCATCCGTATGCTAAGCAAGCCTTTTTAGCTTCGCCGCCTTTGGTGGTTGCGTATGCGATTGCCGGTACCGTGCGTTTTGATATTGAGCAAGATGTGTTGGGCCATGACAGTCAGGGTGACCCCGTAACACTAAAAGATATTTGGCCGTCAGATGCAGAAATTGATGCGGTGATCGAGTCCAGCGTTAAGCCGGATCATTTCCGCCAAGTATATGAACCCATGTTTGATCTTAAAGTCGACTACGGTGAAGCAGAAAACCGTACTGAGCCTTTGTATGACTGGCGTCCCCAAAGTACTTACATTCGTCGTCCTCCTTATTGGGAAGGCGCCTTAGCTGGCGAGCGTACAATGAAGGGCATGCGTCCGCTTGCGGTACTTGGGGATAATATTACGACCGATCACTTGTCGCCATCAAATGCCATTATGCTCGACAGTGCTGCAGGAGCCTACTTAGACAAAATGGGTTTACCTGAGGCAGATTTTAACTCTTACGCCACCCATCGAGGTGACCATTTAACTGCGCAACGTGCCACGTTTGCTAACCCTAAACTGTTTAATGAAATGGTGCAGGAAAATGGCCAAGTGAAACAAGGTTCACTCGCCCGTATTGAGCCAGAAGGTCAGGTTTCACGTATGTGGGAAGCGATTGAAACTTACATGGAACGTAAACAACCGTTGATCATTATCGCCGGTGCTGATTACGGTCAAGGTTCGAGTCGTGATTGGGCTGCCAAAGGTGTACGCCTCGCCGGTGTAGAAGTGATTGTCGCAGAGGGTTTCGAGCGTATTCACCGCACTAACTTAGTGGGCATGGGAGTGCTACCACTTGAGTTCATTAATGGCCAAAATCGCCATACGTTCCAAATTGATGGTAGTGAAACCTATGATGTTGTTGGCGAACGCACACCAGGGGCACAATTAACCGTGGTGATGACCAGGCGCAGTGGTGAACAGCTCAGCTTCGCAGTGAAATGTCGATTAGATACTGAAGAGGAGCTGTCGATATATGAAGCTGGTGGTGTACTGCAACGTTTTGCCCAAGATTTCCTTGAGCAAGGAGATTGCTAATGACTCAAAAGGCAAAGTTTGCAGGGCAAATTCGCGTCCCCGCGACTTATATGCGAGGCGGAACCAGTAAAGGGGTGTTTTTCTCTTTAACGGATCTGCCCAGCGCCGCACAAGTTGCTGGTGCCGCGCGTGATGAGTTGTTGTTACGTGTGATTGGCAGTCCAGACCCATACGGTAAGCAGACCGATGGGATGGGGGGCGCCACATCAAGTACCAGTAAAATAGTGATTGTAGCCGCAAGCAACCGTGCCGATCATGATGTTGATTATCTATTTGGTCAGGTTGCCATAGACAAAGCGTTTGTTGATTGGAGTGGTAATTGCGGCAATCTATCCGCAGCCGTAGGCGCGTTTGCGGTCCACGCTGGCTTAATTGATGCCGACAAAATGATTGATAACGGCATTTTATCGGTACGGATTTGGCAAGCTAACATCAATAAAACCATTATAGCTCATGTACCCATTACCGATGGACAAGTACAGGAAACCGGAGATTTTGAGCTTGATGGTGTTACCTTTGCAGCTGCAGAAATCGGCGTTGACTTCAATAACCCCGCTGCAATGCCTGCAGCAGGTGAGATGAGTAAACTGTTTCCAACCGGACAAGTGGTCGACACCCTTGAGTTACCAGAGGCGGTGTTTAAGGGCGGGTTACTTAAGGCGACTATGATTGATGCTGGCATCCCGACTATTTTTGTCAATGCTGAGGATATCGGCTATCGCGGTGATGAGCTGCAAGATGATATTAATAATGACTCCCAAGCGTTGGCAATGTTTGAAACATTGCGGGCTATTGGTGCGGTAAAAATGGGATTGATTAAAGATATCAGTGAGGCAGCGGGTCGCCAGCATACACCCAAAATTGCATTTGTGGCTCCAGCATCAACTTATCAAGCGTCTAGCGGTAAGACGGTAAAGGCGGACACGATTGATTTTAATGTGCGAGCGCTATCTATGGGTAAGCTTCATCATGCCATGATGGGCACTGCTGCGGTAGCCATTGGCACGGCAGCGGCCGTACCAGGTACCTTAGTTAACCTAGCTGCAAGTGCTAATGCTGAGCAGCAGCAATCGCCTGTAGCAATAGATAGCATTAACTTTGGCCACCCTTCAGGTAGCTTAAAAGTAGGAGCTAAAACGAGCTTGAGCGAAAGAGGATGGGTAGTGACACAAGCCTCTATGAGTCGCAGTGCACGTATATTGATGGAAGGTTGGGTGAGAGTGCCTTTTAGTCATTAGCAGATGTTGTTTACTGTTAAAAACGCCAGTTGTGCTGAACGCATGACTGGCGTTTTTTTGTGCGGAAACCTTTAATTTGAAGTTGACGTTAATTAATGTAAATTAGTGATGACTTATACTGATTGGTATTATATTAATAATACGGCTAAAACTTGCTTCTTAGCTAATCCCAATTAACTTTAATAGAGGGCAATAAGGAGAGTGGCATTTGAAGTGGTTGGGGGTGTGGTTAGTATTGCTATGCTACAGCGAGTATGGGTATTCATCCAATACCCAGCGCCAACCTGTGTCACTGTATACCTATCACTATATGCCGCCATATGTAGTCGACTCGCAAAAACAAATTGGTTTGTTTTATGATGTGGCGCGTTTTTTTAATCAACATCAGCAACAATATAATTTCCAAGTCTCTTATATTCCACGTAAACGGTTAAATTATCAATTAGCTCAGCATGAATTTGATGGGGTGGTGATTGGTGTTAATCCTGTGTGGTTTCAAGATCGTGAAAAACAAAAATATTTGTGGACTGGCGCGTTAATGCAAGACCAAGATGAATTTCTATCGCATCGAAGTCAGCCGTTCGAATATGTCGATAAAGCGTCCCTTTATGATAAGCAAGTCGGCGGCATTAGTGGTTTTCGTTATCATACCGTCGATAAGCTGGTGGCCGAGGGGCTAGTAAATCGCATCGATACCTCTAATGAATCACGGCTGCTAAAAATGCTACTTAAACGGCGCTTTGACTGCGCCATTGTGTCGCGTGCAACGACCATCTATTACCAGACGTTATTGAACACCAATCAAGAGTTGCACTTTTCGTCAAAACCCCATGATAGATACACAAGGCACCTGCTCATGCCTAAACAGATGAAGGATGTGCTGCAAGTGGTAGAACCCTTAATTTTGCAGCTATTGCAATCGCCACAATGGCAACAACAGATGTTGCTATATCAGACTCAGCTAGATCCACAATAGTGCCTTATGGGTATCGAGACTTATCGTGCTTTAACTGACTGATGACACGAAAAAAGCCACTTGCTAATAACAAGTGGCTTTGATGTTTCTACGGCATGATAACGATTACGGCTTTAAAATAACTTTAACGCTGTCATCAAGATCGGCTTCGTCAATATAACCGATTGCGTTGGGATTACTGGCAATGGTCGATTTCATCGCAGAGGCGCTATTGACCGTTGCAGGTGGGTTACCTTTACCGGTAAATACCTGTTTAGACCAGAACGCTTTAAGCTGCGCATCTGATTTTTTAGTGACTTTGCTGTGGAACTCGCTGCGGGTGGCATTGCCTTCATCAAGCTCGTATACCACAGCTGACGATGAACCTTTACCGAGAAACATCTTTTTGGCATCTGATGCCGAAATGTCTGCTGCACCTGGCGCACCAATAACGACAACGGCTGCTTGAGCCGATACGACTGCACTTAAGCTAAGCGCGATGACGGATAATAACTTGTTCATGGCTGCGCTCCTTAAAATACGACGTCAAATTTAACAGTGTAGACAGTCACATCGTCGTACTCACGCAACACATTTGTCTGGAATCCACCTGAAGTGTCACCAAAGTCGGTTGCGTAAGTTACATCAAACTTCACCGCCAAGTTATCTAGTGCATCCCAACGCAGGCCGGCACTGTACGATGTGCGTTGGCCGTTGAAAAGCGCCGCAAGGATCGCGCTATTTTCATCGACTACGACTCTTTCATCGTCATCTTGTGTTTCATAGTAAGCGGCCGTGACATAGGGAGTAAATGCGTTAATGCGGTAACCTAACGTGATGTAACCTGCATCTGAGTCTGAGTATTGACCTGCAACCTCTGCGCGTGTCCATTCGGCGACTGCCAAAAATTGGCCATTGTCGTAGCTGGCACCAACACCCGCAAATGTGGCTTTTTCGCTATCAAGATCTAAAATGCGCACGTTAACGTTCACATCAACTGGTAGGCCCGTGGTCGGATCGGCCATTGTGATTGTGGTAGGGCGTGTCACTGGGCCATCTAGGCTCGCTTGACCGTATACTGCCCGTAAAGTCCAGATTTCATCTGTCCAACTTACGTTGGCACCGATAATATTGCTGATGTCGATGCCAGCTTCCTCAGATTCACCACCAAAAGCTTGCATAGTTAAGGTTGAATCGTCGAAGTCAATGTCATAACTGATATCGCCACCGGTGTACGTTGTGAAAGGTACCGTGCCGTAGACTTCCTCTGGTGGACGTGCAAACGGTTGGGCGTAACCGACATCTAAGTAATCTGAGTACATAAATAATGGTACGCGTAACTTACCACCACGTACTTGAACACCGCCGTCAAAACGATGAGAAACATACGCCCACTCAGCCTCGACGTCCCAGTCATTTTCGCCTTTCATCATCAGCTGCATGACCGCTTGGGTTTGTGGTGTGATGGCAAACGTAGCTTGGAAGCCCATTTTACTCTCTTCGCTAAAATCAGCAGAGGTGCTGCTACCCAGATAGCCTGAGTTGTTGTCAGCTGAAACATAGGCGCCGCTCATGAAGCCATTGAACTTGAAGCGATCAGCTAAACTGGCGGTTTGTTGTTGCTGCAAGTCTTTGACTTGCTGTTCTAGTTTAGCGATTTTCTCATCGGTATTTTGCTCGTCAGCTGCAAAAGCTTGAGCTGGTACCAATGCCACTGAAACCGCCATGGCTAGGCTTTTCAACGCAAAGTTGAAGTTGATTTTGTCGTTCATCTCTATATATCCCCGATACGGTTATTATTTTTCAGTTACACTTTAAATTGATCAGTAATCGCACCAAGCTGATTACTCACGCCTTCGATGTCATAACTGATCCCACCTAATTCATCGGTGGTGATTTTTACTTTCTGTGCATTGTTTTCAATTTCAGCAACATACTGCTGAATCAAAACAGAGGTATTGTGTTGCTCCTCAGTGGCAGCGGCTATCTGTTCGTTAACCACTACAATTGCGCTGACTTTGTCGGTGATGCTAATGAGTGCATCGCCTGCAAGTGAGGTGCTTTGTACCCCTTCGTCAGCGGTTTCAATGCCACGCTGCATCGCTTCAACCGCTTGTGTTGAAGTTGAGCGTAGCTCTTGTAAGACTTGCTGGATCTCTTCGGTTGAGGTTTGTGTGCGTGAGGCGAGAGTTCGAACCTCATCGGCGACCACAGCAAAGCCGCGGCCTTGCTCACCGGCCCGTGCCGCTTCAATGGCAGCATTGAGTGCCAATAGGTTGGTTTGTTCAGCAATACCACGAATAGTATCTAAGATGTCGTTAACGTTGTTGGTAAAGGCATCAAGCTGATTAACCACAACAGCGGTGGTTTTCACCTCTTCCGATAAGCGATTAATAGTTGAAATCGCATTGGCAACAACATCTTGGCCACGTTGGGCTTCTTGATTAGCATTCTCAGCTTCCGAAGCCGCATTGGTTGCATATTCAGCAATGTGTTCAACACTGACAAACATTTCACGCATAGCATTGGAAATTTGTTCCACCGATTGGTTTTGCTCAGCCACGGTTATTTCACTGTTTTTACAGCTTGTCAGTAAGGTGTTTGATACTTGGCCTAAGCTCTCGGTGGTTTTTTGAGTGTCAGCAATAGAGGATTGCAGTTTGCCCACAAATTGGTTAAACCAGTGCACAAGGGTGCTAATTTCATCTTTGCCATCGTACTCAATTCGCGAGCGTAGATCGCCTTCTCCTTCAGAGATATTTTGCAAGGAATCGCTGACACTCCTAATGGTGACAATGATTGAGCGATTGACCAGTAATCCGACGATAACAAGCAATATCGATGCAATAATGCCAATGGTTAACATCGAAATTGAAGCACTGTCTGAGCTGTCGAGGGTTTGCTGGATAGACTGAGCAAACTGTTCTGAAAAATTGAGCTGTTTCTGATGAAACTGTCCTAACAGCTTTTCATAACGTGCAGCATTGTCCGCCGCCTGATTTTTGATGCGATTAAAGTCGACATCGTCTTTAAGAAACTCGGCTACCAGGCTCTTAGCATTGTTGTGATAAACGCCAAGTTCATTGCGCATAAATTGGGCATCGTTGGCTTCTTCCGGCAACAATCGGGCTATGTCGTTGAGGTTAGTAGTAATTTGGCCAACCATTTTTTCTACGGTGATCAGCGCATCTTCTTCGCCGGTGGTGACCGCAGATTGAATATTCTGATCCAGCTGAATCATCAATCCTTCATTGACCGTTGCCAGTTTTAACACTGGAAACAATTGAGAGTTGACACGGTTGAGTCGTTCAGCGTTTTCCTGAACACTATTATTGTTGATCACCAATGAGCAAATGAATGACAAAATAGCTACTAGCGTGAGTAAGGCTATTCGGTGTTTGATCTTAATGCGATTTAATTTCATATATTTAAGCCCTAAGCTTCTCACGTGTTCAAATATTCAAACTATGAATAGAATTAGCAGGTAGTGCGGCTATCACGTTAGCCAAAACGTTTAACATTAATTATCAATGGTTTACTATTTTTGTAACCGCTTTTTAACTGAAAGCCGATGCTAACGAGTAGATTACCTAGCTATATAGTTACTAGTATATAAGTCCCTTTTAGGCAAAAATTTTGCTATAAAAATTGTTGACTTACGGCCAAAGCAAAGCTTGATAATTAACTGGATATTCTGTTAGGGAATTGCGACTGGGGGAGTGATTTAAGTGAACTTTTCCATGTTGAACATATTGACTGCACGATGACACCAGTCAAGTCTAAACTTCCATGCACTGATATCACCTCAGTACGGTTTACTAACAGCTCTTGTATTTAATCTATGCTCAACTTAACTCTTATACTTTGTTGCTCTACATATATTTGTATACCGCTAGCTCAAGGTATATTTGCTAAAATAATAGATGTAATTTATTTGCCACTAATCATTCCGGCACATTTAAACAACATTTTTGATGTTTATCAATACAAATGTTGAGCTGTTTAACAAGTTGAATCTACTGTTTGGTCGAAAATTATACAGGAGGCATAACACTGTCGATACAATTGGTTTCTTTTGTGTTTTTGTGGTTATTTAATTTGGCTTGCTGTGTTAATTTTTTAATGGGGTGTGTATTTTTTGATTGTTTAGATTGCTATCTTATTTATTCGTTACCCTAGCGATTAAAATTATTTAGTTGGGCTGTTTGTATAATATTTATCCGTTATGTATTGCTGTCTATATTAATACCTGAGGGTTATCCTACCTTTCCTTAGCCGATTACTAACCTTCGATGTAACCCAAAGCACTTGTACAAGCCATAGTGATGCTCATCGCTATCGATGCAGATGATAATTTCTCTAGGCGGGATGTATACCATAAAATCTACCAATTTTTTAAGTCATGCGGTGGTATCTACTATCACCATTAGGGTTTACGATAGCTAATTATGAATAAAACCTTATGCCATAGTGAAGTACCGCTAATGCGCTTGTTGTGAGTACGGCAGAACAATAATAAATCCTATTCTGGGGTGACTAATATTTTTAAGGTATTTAGCAATGAAGCTAGGAAATATGGTTTATATCTATTTGTGTATACAGTTGATTGTCGGGTGGGGTTCGATCGAAAAAGCCAGTGTGTATCATGTCGCACTTTCGTTGGTTAATAGTAAATATATATTTAGAGTGAACGAGTTATGCCGAGGTATAGAATATAGTTCTTAGAATATAGTTATTAGAATATAGGCAGGGTGTTGATTAGTTCGTAGCGCTAAAGATTTGTGATTAAAACACTAAGAAAAACTTATTATAACGCTAGCGCTGACTAACAACGCTAGCGTTAGCAAAATAGGCTAATGTTGACGACTAGCCTGTTCTTAGTGCGAGTATTGCGTCAACATCGATAGGGTCTGGGTAACGCGTAAAAGCAGAATCTTTTACATCGATGGCATAAATAGACATGCGATCCGCGAGCTCATTACCTTCAATGCCAATATGGGCAGCTACATGGCTAATTGTGACTTGTTCTTTAATTTCATCATATAGCGCGTGAGCTTGCTGAATGATGGTTAAGTTTTTAATATCCCCAGCAGTCTTGCGCTTCCAACCTTTGGCTTTCCATGAATATGCCCAATTAGTGATGCAATTAAGAGAGTACTGAGAGTCACTGTGAATATGCACTTGGAGATCTAGCGCGATATACTTCTTCGCTAATAGAAGCGCTTGATAGAGTGCATTGAGTTCCGCACTGTTGTTAGTACCATCCGGGTGATAAAGCCCATACCAAAGCTGGTCTAACTGACCTGTTTTGTATACGGCAATGCCTGAGCCCGCTTCTCCAGGATTAGGTTCGCAGCCGCCATCGGTATAGATATCGATATCAGAGTTAGGTTTAGCAGCCAATAACTTGGCTTGGGTATCGGTTTTTGATGCCGCTTTTGTGGATGTGGCCTTTTGGGGAGCTGGGCGGTGCTTAAAGGCCGATTCAGCTTCTTCACGGCTTTTAAATGATTTGTAGCGCGCACCGGCAAAACCGTCGACTTGTGCTTTTGCTGTAGGCCAATCGGTAAAAATTCCGGTTTGACGTCCCGCCCAAATTACGTAGTATTTTGTCGCCATTGTTATTCCATTAGGTTAACTAATTTATTGCTCAACCAAATTGACTATATGTTTATTGGCTCTTATGTGCGCAAGACTGAAGCAGATTTGCAAAAAACTCACTGCCTTTACGATTGGCAAAAGCAATATTGCGTTCAGGTATCGATTCTGGGTCGTCATAGTCAGCTAAGGCCTGTTCCATACTCGTCTCTCTAATGATATGTATTGTTGGAAAAGGAGAGCGGTTGGTATAGTTGGCAGCGCTATTTTGTGGCTCGCCATCAAAGCAGTAATCAGGATGAAAGCTTGCCAACTGGTAAGTGCCTTCATAGCCTTGTTCGATAAGTAAGTCGGTTGCGATATCGACCAAGTCTAAGTATTGATAAAAGCCTTCAAACCCTCGCGGTATAATAAATAAGCTAGTCTCTATTTGAGGGTTTTCATCAAGCGTTTGGCAAGCCTTGATAAAGGCGGTCAAGACTTCGGCTAGTGCTTGCTCGTCAACGACTTGGTAGCAAATGCTATTACGCAGCACTTCTTGGCGGGCAAAAGGGCATATGTTGTATTTCATGATGACCTTTTCTACCCAGTTTCTTGTTTGTTGCGCCGGGCTTAGTTCAACAGTATCCATGGACAATCTTTTTAAGTACGTTATTGGGGAGCAATCATAGGTATGATAGAGGCAACAAGCAAGAGCGCCATACTGATGTTAAAAACCCGTTGTTGACGTTGATTTTTTAAGAGCCTTTTTAAGGCAACGCCAAAACCTAGCCATACCAAAGCACAGGGTAGGGCAACCGCAAGAAAAATACTGGCAATACTCACCACTTGTGGCACCAGAGGTTGCTCGATTGAGGTAAAGGTGGCAACGGCGCCAATCGCCATAATCCAACCCTTTGGATTCACCCATTGAAACGCTGCTGCTTGAATAAAGGTCAACGGATTAGCTTTCGCAACCCCTTCCATTTTGCTGCTACTGTTGGCGATTAGCCAAGCTAAGTATAGCAAGTAGCCAATGCCAACATACTTAATTATCGTATGCAAAATAGGGTATTGGTTAAATAGTGTTGTTAATCCTAGGCCAATGGCCAATACCATTACTGGAAATCCCAAACAGATCCCGCACAAATGTGGTAGTGAACGCTGCACACCAAAATTCACCCCTGATGTCATCAGCATGATGTTGTTTGGACCTGGGGTGATACCCGATGAAAATGCAAAGAGTGCAACTGCAATAATAAATTCCATGCCTGCCGTAATGTCGTTGTAGCCGTACAGCTGCATATAGTCGCTAACCTAAGCGGGATAAGCCAGAGATTTTTTGGTATCAAGGTTATTTAGCTCCAAGGTCGTTAAATATGTTGTTTAAGTTAACTGACTGATCTTGTAGCGCTATCAATCGTATTTTTGTAATGGACTGCTGTGATGGTGAAATTTTGTCTCCGACTGAATGTTGCATATTGCATACAATATTTGTTATAAATAATTTCGTAACAAAAATTTAACTTTTTGTTCTCAAAAAATAACAAATACCGTTTGAGATATTTCCGCAGAGAAATAATCAAGCATCAGATATGAGTAACATTGCTGCAGGGCGAAGGCCCTGCTGACTTTTTGATTGGAGAATCAGCATGAAAAATCCACCTCAACACCTGCTAAGCACTCGCGGTAAGTTTCGCGCTTCGCTGCTGGCTTTAGCCTGCTCAGCCGCGTTAATTCCCGCTTCAGGTGCCCTAGCAAACAGTTTACAACACGGCAAGGATGCTGTGACTCCAGTTGTAGTAAAGCCAGTGACCACAACATCATTGGTTGACCGTCAACCCGGTCAGCATGCAACGACTCGCGTTAATGAGCGTCATTTATCTAGCCTAAAACAAGCTGATAAAGCCGATCGCGCTAAGGTTACTGCGCCTCTAGGTATGCTTGGCAACGCTGGACCAGAAGCGGAAGCCGATCCATGTAATGGTTACGATCAGTTCAACAATCTAACGGGTGCGGCATTGTATGATTTTGTTCGCAGCGCAGATTTTGCCTGTATTTCAGAACTGTATTCAAATAATGACGCTACGGCTGTTGCCGCTTACCAGCCACAAAATGTCATTGATGTTGCTAATTTTGCTAAAGCACAGGCTGCCAGCTATGACAGTAGCACGGGCAGTGAAATGCTTAACCTGATCTATTTCCTCCGCGGTGCGTTTTACATTGAGTATTACAACGATGCATTGACATACGCCAATAGCCAGCCAGCAGATGCACTACGTGATCTACTGATAGCTTATACCGCCAATCCAGTGTTTAACGATACCAGTGAGATGCAAGGTAACACTCTTCAAGAGTTCTTTATTGCTTGGGATAGTGCTGACAGCATCTATGAGTCAGTCGGGGCAATCACCCAATATCTTGATGGCTTTAATGCTGAGCATTTAGCCGTGCCAGCTCATCGTACAGCGATGACCAAAGCGCTAACGACCTTGTATTATGGGCAGTGGGAAAGCCGTTACACCCAAGCGGCGATGGAGCTTGGTGAGTTAAGAGCCGCGTTATTAAACGTAGCCACCTCTGATTACATTATTAATTCTGCCTATGATTGGGAGTCGACGGACGCTTTCCACGAATATGGCCGATTCTACGTATATCAAGCTGATGGAAATCTGCCAGCGAGTTTGAAAACAGAGTTGAACACTGGCACACAAACCTACATGAATAAGTTTGAGCGCCTATCTAAACAGTGGGCTGATGCAGCCGGATACTTAGACTATTACAACCCTGGCGAGTGTGAGCAGTTTGGTATTTGTAATTGGGAACAGGAATTAGAAGATACTGTTTTATCGATTCATTATAACTGTAGCGACACGATTAATATTCGTGCTCAACAGATGTCCAATGCTGAGTTACAGCAATCATGCGATCTCATGGGTGAAGAAGAAGTGTTGTTTCACGACGTTTTGGCGACAGGGTATCAGCCAGTCGCAGACGACAACAATACCAACCTAGAAGTTAATATTTTTGATAGTTACGATGACTATGACCAATATGCGGGTACGATTTTTGGCATTAGCACTGATAACGGCGGGATGTATCTAGAAGGGACGCCATCACAAGTGGGTAATCAGGCGCGCTTTATTGCCCATGAAGCGACGTGGACCGAAGATATTTTGGTATGGAATTTACGCCACGAATATGTGCATTACCTCGATGGTCGTTTCAATCAATATGGCGCATTTAACTACTTTGACATTGATACGGGTAAATCGGTGTGGTGGTCTGAAGGATTAGCAGAATACATCTCTCAGCAAAATCGCAATGATGATGCCGTGGCCCTTGCACGTACTCAAGAGTTTAGTCTCAGTGAAATTTTATCCAACACCTATAACAGCGGTACCGATAGGGTTTATCGTTGGGGCTATCTAGCCGTTAGATTCCTGTTTGAACAGCATAGATCTGATGTTGATGAGCTATTGGTTCTGGCTCGCGGCGGTGATGCAGCAGGATGGCTTGCCTATATAGACAACGATATCGGCACTCAATATGACGCAGAATGGAACACTTGGTTAACGACCGTTACGAGTAACGATACGCCACTTAGTGGAGGGGTTGTCACGCCAGTGGATAGCGATGGCGATGGTGTGGTTGATGGTGAAGATGCGTTCCCGTTTGATCCTAGTGAAACCAAAGATTCAGATGGTGATGGCGTAGGTGATAATGCCGACGCTTTCCCTAATGATGCGAGCGAAACCGTAGACAGTGACGGTGATGGTTATGGTGATAATAGTGATGCATTCCCAAGCGACCCGAACGAGTGGGCCGACGAAAACGGCAATGGTATTGGTGACAATGCTGATGCCGATAATGGCGGTGGCGATCCGGTAGCACACTGCGGAACGGCGACAATCAGTAGCGGTAATTTGATTCAAGATACCACTGCATGTGTCGCGGGAACCGGAAGAAACTCATATTATACCTATGTTGATAGTGACAACACCCAGCTATACATCTCGACCAGTGGTGGTAACGGTGATGTTGATTTGTACTTTAATCAAAATACCTGGGCGAGCTCCACAAGTTACACAGCATTGTCAGCGACTTCGGGCAATGAAGAGTTAATCAGTGTTGTGGCCAACCGTGGCTGGGTATACATCTCTACTGTCGCCAGTGTTGCTTTCGATGGTGTTAGCTTAACGGTCAGCGAGTCGGCACCAACCAACGGTGGAGGAGATAATGGCGGCGGTGACAATGGTGGTGGAGACAATGGCGGAGTCAGCAATGTTGATGATGCTTGTGCTACTCAAGCACCATACAGTTATGGCGGGCTCAATTTTGGTGAGGCAGTATGTATCGCCGATGATCATTCAAGCTACTACTTCTATGTGCCAGCAGGGACAGCGAGTATCCAAATAGATACCGATCATGGTAGCGGCAACGTTGATATTTACGCCAATGGTTCAACCTGGGCAAGTGCATCTGCTTATGATGCAAAGTCTGAAAATGCCGGTAATGCTGAGTCAATTACAGTAAACTCGCCAGCAGTAGGTTGGTACTATGTCAGTGCTGATGGCGCACCAAGTAGCCAAGGAGCAAGCTTAGTGGTCAACATCACTGCGCAATAATTGTAATCAATAGGCACTATTGTTAAACAAAAGCATCGACCTTAGGTCGGTGCTTTTTTGTTTTGATTACAAATGAGTCAGCTTAGGTTAACCTAGTCACTGATATATTGAATTCATCCACCAAGGGATCTCATCAAATAAGGAAACAGACTGATTATGATGAAGAAATGTATAGCTGCGACTATCTTGATGTTGACGGTTGGTTGTGCCACACAAGAAAGTGTTAGCAACCCTTTGTCTCGCACTACGATGGTCACCAGTGGTGATATCAGTTTAGTACCACAGCAAAAAAATACCTATGCTTGGCATCCATCTGTCGATAACGTGATGGCTGATGAGCGGATTGATCAGGTGGCAGTAAAGGCACATATGCAACAAGCCATCAATGAGGTGATGAGCCAAAAAGGTTACCAGTTGGTGTCATTATCATCGTCACCTGCCATGTTGATTGGCTACGGGCTTGCCCTTGAAGCGGAAATGAGTGACGCCGAAATAATGAAAAGAGCCGGTTTAGTTCCCGGTTTGTCGACCCAAAATGTCGATCATGATAAATATGAAAAAGGCTCAGTGCTAATTGCTGTGTTTAACCCCCATCAAATCCAGCCTATATGGCGAGTGTTAGCGCAAGGTTTTACTGATTTCGAGCAAAGCGGTGAGCAACGCCAAGCGCGGTTTGATCAGCTGTTAGATAAAATGATGCAGCCGATCCCCCATAGCTAATAACGTTAGCGAGGCATAAAAAAGCCAGTCCTATTGGGACTGGCTTTTTATTTTTTAATTACTAGCTGACTTAATTGTTGGGCTATTTGCTCAGTTTATTAATACGTACACGCGACGCTTTGGCCAGATCGCGAATAAGCTGCTCTGAATCTTGCCAATGCAAACAGGCATCGGTGATGCTCTTACCATAGCAAAGCGGCTCGCCAGCAACGACTTTTTGATTGCCTTCTTCAATAAAGCTTTCTGCCATAATACCGGCAATGGCAGTGGAGCCTTTTTCGATCTGCGCCATGACATCTTTTGCCACATTAAGCTGTTGTTTATGCTGCTTCTGGCTATTGCCATGACTGAAGTCAACCACCATGCGATGTGACACACCAACTTGGTCGAGTTTATCGGCTGCTGCTTGTACATCGGCTTCATGGTAGTTTGGCTGTTTGCCACCACGAAGAATAATGTGGCCATAGGGGTTACCACTGGTGCGGTATACCGCCATGGCACCGTCTTTGTCTGGCGAATAGAAAATGTGTGGCTCTTTTGCCGCGCGCACAGCATCGACAGCGATATTAATATTGCCATCGGTACCGTTTTTAAACCCAACTGGGCAAGAGAGGGCTGATGCCATTTCTCGGTGAATTTGACTTTCGGTGGTGCGAGCGCCAACCGCTCCCCAAGTAATCAAATCTGCAATATATTGACCGTTCACCATATCGAGAAACTCAGTCGCAATGGGTAACTTAAGCTCGGTTATCTGTTGCAGTAGTTCACGGGCTAAACGTAGACCTTTATTGGCATTAAAGCTGCCATCAAGATCGGGATCTGAAATCAAGCCTTTCCAGCCTACCGTCGTGCGCGGCTTTTCGAAATATACCCGCATTAAGATACATAAATCATCTTTTAGCTCAGCGTGGAGCTTAGCTAAGCGCTTGGCATAATCGATAGCGCCTTCGGTATCGTGGATTGAACATGGGCCGATAATGACAAGTAGACGCTTGTCTTCACCAGTTAATATGGCTTCAACTTCACGTCGCTGCTGTACTAAGTAGTCTGCAGCTTCTTGGGTCAGCGGATATTCTGCGGCCAACTTTGCAGGTGAAATTGCTTTGCAAAGCAGGGTGGTACGGAGTTCGTCTGTTTTAATGGTCATTCATTCTACCGAGCGTTCGTATGGGCATATTGCCGTATTACCTCGGATTATAACCAATAGCGCGCTGTAACACAGCGCTTAAAACAGCTATTTTGTAGCAAATTTTAAGCAACTGTGCCTTTTAGTGTACAAAAATGCCAAAAAGTCGACTTCAGTACACTTAAGAATTAGAACATGTGACGCTCTAATCCGGTTACATCGAGTATTTTAGTGGCAATCTCTTCCACTGAATGATTAGTGGTGTTTACAAAGGGGATACGCTCGCGTTTGTACATCATCTCTACTTCTTTGACTTCTATACGGCACTGTCGCAGTGATGAGTAACGACTGTTCTCCATGCGACTTTGGCGGATCTCATGTAGGCGTACAGGATCGATAGTTAGACCAAATAGTTTTTGCTTATTCCGTTTTAATGCTTCAGGTAATTTAAGGTTATCCATGTCATCTTCGATGAAAGGATAGTTTGCTGCTTTTATACCAAATTGCATTGAAAGGTAGAGGCTGCTTGGCGTTTTGCCGCAGCGCGATACGCCCAACAACACCAGATCGGCTTTATCTATATGTTTGAGTGTCTGGCCATCGTCATTATCCATGGCAAAATTAATGGCGTCGATTCGCGCTTCGTAACTGTCATTGGCTTTACCGTGGGTGCGATGAAGCACTGGAGCGGCGGTGACACCCAGTTGTTTTTCCAGTGGCGCGACAAAAGTGTTCAAAAAATCGTGATCTAGGCCTTCACTGCTGTAAATAATGTCCCGGATCTCAGGTTTGACAATAGAATGGAAAACCAAAGGTCGCTCACCTGTTGTAATAAAACTATCATTTATTTGCGCTTTAACTTGTTCAGCTCGCTGTGTGGTCTCAACGAACGGAATTGTAAGTGATTCAAATTCAACTGGAAATTGTGAAAGAACGGCATGGCCAAACACTTCAGCTGTGATCGCGGTCCCATCTGAGATATAAAAGACTTTACGTAACATTTTGACCTCTTGTAGTAATAAAATTACAAATAAAATTATAGATTTACGCTTGTTGCGATGGAGTGTAAAATGCCGCTGCCCTCATGTGAAGGGGCCACACTGAAATAAACTTGCGGAGATAGAACTGTGCAGCAATATGTACTCTGGTATCAAGAATTAGGCATGGGTGACGTCAACAAGGTAGGCGGTAAGAATGCCTCTCTTGGGGAGATGATCAGCAATCTAGCTAATGCAGGTGTTCAAGTGCCTGGTGGCTTTGCGACCACCTCTTTTGCGTTCAACGAATTTCTTGAACAAAGCGGACTGAACCAGAAGATATACGATATTCTAGAATCTCTAGATGTAGATGACGTGAACGCACTCGCTACAGCCGGTGCACAGATAAGACAGTGGGTTATCGATACCCCATTCCACCCTGAATTCGAGCAGGTTGTACGTGATTCGTATGACCAGCTTTCATCTGAAACAAAAGACGCTTCATTTGCGGTTCGCTCTTCAGCGACTGCAGAAGATATGCCTGATGCTTCATTTGCTGGTCAACAAGAAACATTCTTGAATGTGAAAGGTTATGACGCAGTACTTGTGGCTATCAAGCACGTGTTCGCTTCACTTTTCAACGACCGTGCTATCTCTTATCGCGTGCACCAAGGTTACGACCATAAAGGCGTAGCGTTATCTGCCGGTGTACAGCGCATGGTTCGTTCTGATACTGCTGCTTCTGGTGTTATGTTCACCATGGACACAGAATCAGGTAACAACGACGTGGTATTTATCACATCATCATTTGGTCTAGGTGAAATGGTTGTTCAAGGCGCCGTAAACCCAGACGAGTTCTATGTGCATAAGCCTAGCTTAACCGCCGGTCACAAGGCTGTTGTTCGCCGTAATATTGGTAGCAAGCTTATCCAGATGGTTTACTCCGATGATACTAGCCACGGCAAGCAAGTTAAGATTGAAGACGTACCCGCTGACAACCGTCGCCAGTTCTCTATTAACGATGCTGAAGTGCAAGAACTTGCTAAGCAAGCCATGATCATTGAAAAGCACTACGGTCGTCCAATGGACATCGAATGGGCTAAAGATGGTAACGACGGTAAGCTTTATATTGTGCAAGCCCGTCCAGAGACCGTACGTTCACGCGAAGATGTTCAGCTGATTGAACGTTATAACCTTAAGACTAAAGGTGAGGTTGTGAGTGAAGGCCGTGCTATTGGTCATAAGATTGGTAGCGGTGTGGCTAAGGTACTTGCATCAATTGATGATATGGACCAAATCAAAGAAGGTGATGTACTGGTAACAGACATGACCGATCCTGATTGGGAACCAATCATGAAGCGTGCCAGTGCGATTGTTACCAACCGTGGTGGCCGTACTTGTCACGCAGCCATCATTGCCCGTGAACTTGGCGTTCCAGCAGTTGTAGGTTGTGGTGATGTCACTGACCGTATCCAAAATGGTCAACAAGTGACTGTATCTTGTGCCGAAGGTGACACTGGTTTCATTTATGACGGTATTCAAGAGTTTGAAGTGATGTCTTCACGTGTTGACTCTATGCCTGATCTGCCAATGAAGATTATGATGAACGTGGGTAACCCTGATCGTGCATTCGACTTTGCCCGTCTACCTAATGAAGGTGTTGGTCTAGCTCGTCTTGAGTTCATCATTAACCGCATGATCGGTATTCACCCTAAAGCATTGCTTGAGTTCAATCAGCAAGATGCGGCGCTTCAGCAAGAAATCCATGAGATGATTGCTGGCTACGAATCACCGGTTGAATACTATGTGGCACGTTTGGTTGAAGGTATTGCAACTATTGCTTCTGCTTTCCATCCAAAGAAAGTGATTGTGCGTATGTCTGACTTTAAGTCAAATGAATATGCCAACCTAGTCGGTGGTGAGCACTACGAACCAGAAGAAGAGAACCCAATGCTTGGTTTCCGCGGTGCGAGCCGTTATATCTCTGAATCATTCCGTGATTGTTTCGCGCTAGAATGTGAAGCAATTAAGCGTGTACGTAACGAGATGGGTCTAACCAATGTTGAGATTATGATTCCGTTCGTACGTACTTTAGGCGAAGCTGAGCAGGTGATTGAACTGCTGAAAGAGCAAGGCCTAGAGCGCGGCAAAGATGGTTTGCGCGTTATTATGATGTGCGAATTACCATCAAATGCACTACTTGCTGAACAGTTCTTAGAGCATTTTGACGGCTTCTCGATTGGTTCAAACGACTTAACTCAGCTGACATTAGGTCTTGACCGTGACTCAGGCATTATCAGTCATCTATTTGATGAGCGAAATGAAGCAGTTAAAGTATTGCTAGCCATGGCGATTAAAGCTGCAAAAGATAAAGGTGCCTATGTGGGTATCTGTGGTCAAGGCCCATCAGATCACGCCGATTTTGCGGCTTGGTTAGTGGAGCAAGGTATTGATACTGTGTCACTTAACCCTGATACCGTAATCGACACTTGGTTATACCTAGGTAAAGAACACGGTTAATTATTCTTTAAAAAGAATAAGCTAATCTCAAAAAAGCCGCTTTTTAGCGGCTTTTTTTTGTTTATAATGGCGTTATAAATCCAATAACGACATTAGACACCAACATGCTCCCTAAGCTATCGCATCAACAAACACTCGAGCCAACTTATCTGCAATTTTTAGACGCGTTGGCCAGCAGTCAGTTTACTGGTGATATTGATAAGCGCTATAGCGCACGGCTTGCCCAAGCGACAGATAACTCTGTTTATCAATTTCTTCCCCAAGCGGTGGTTTACCCGAAAACCCAGGCCGATGTGCGACTTGTGATGAAAATGGCTTCGCAGCCCGATTTTAAATCGGTGGTGTTTAGCGCGCGCGGTGGCGGCACAGGTACCAACGGCCAATCACTGACCCACGGTATCATTTTGGACATGTCACGCTACATGAACCGAGTGATTGAGATTAACCCGCAGGAGCGCTGGGTTAAAGTCGAGGCTGGGGTCGTCAAAGATGCGTTAAATGATGCCTTGCGTCCTCATGGTTTCTTTTTCAGTCCCGATTTATCGACCTCTAATCGCGCAACGCTAGGCGGTATGATTAATACCGACGCCTCCGGTGCGGGGTCGTTAGTTTATGGCAAGACATCCGATCATGTATTAGCACTCACCAGTGTATTGCACGATGGCTCAGTCCTAGAAACCGATGCGGTTACCCGTGAGCAGTTACAAGAGCAACTTGAACAACAGCCAACGGGCATTGCCGCTAAATTGCAGCAAACCATATCGGCATTGACCTTAGCACAGCGCGATGAGATTGAAGCAAGGTTTCCTAAACTGAACCGTTTCTTGACCGGCTACGATCTTAAAAATGTATGGGATGAGTCGCTACAGCAATTTAACTTATCGCGCATTATTGCCGGCTCAGAAGGCGCATTGGCGGTGATCACCGAAGCCAAATTAGATATTACGCCACTGCCGACAACCCGGATGATGGTCAATATCAAATATGACTCATTTGAATCAGCGCTTCGCCATGCACCTGATTTAGTGAAAGCCAATGCAACCGTCGTTGAAACGATAGACTCCAAAGTGCTGAATTTGGCGCAGCAAGACATTATTTGGCACTCAGTGTCAGATTTAATTAAAGCGGTACCCGGTGGTGTTATTGATGGTCTCAATATGGTGGAGTTTGCCGGTGAGACCGATGATGTAGAGTCTCGCGTTGCCAAACTATCGGCCATGTTAGATAAGCAGTTAGCTGGCGGTGAAGCTGGTTTGCTGGGCTATCAAGTTACTGCTGACAAGAGCAGTATTAATACCATTTATGCGATGCGTAAAAAAGCGGTAGGCTTGTTGGGTGCGACTAAAGGAAAACGTAAGCCGTTAGCTTTTGCCGAAGATACCGCTGTGCCGCCAGAAAAGTTAGCCGATTTTATTATGGAGTTTCGTGCGCTGCTCGATAGCCATAAATTGCAGTACGGTATGTTTGGGCATGTGGACGCTGGTGTACTTCATGTTAGACCCGCATTGGATATGTGCGATCCGCAAGATGAGCGTTTGCTGAAAACCGTGTCTGATCAAGTGGCAGCGCTGACCTTAAAGTACGGTGGTTTGATGTGGGGCGAGCATGGTAAAGGTGTTCGCGGCGAATATGGGCCAGCAGTATTTGGTGACACGCTTTACCAAAGTCTTAGACAGGTAAAAACCTTGTTTGACCCCCATAATAAACTTAATCCGGGCAAACTGGTTGCACCAATTGATGCCGGTGAATTGCAATACAATGTTGATAGCACCAAGCGTGGTGCATTCGATCGCCAAATTCCGGTTAACACCCGTGATGCTTTTCCCGATGTAATGAACTGTAATGGAAATGGCTTATGCTTTAATTACAGTGTGTACTCGCCTATGTGTCCGTCGTTTAAGGTGACGGGCGATCGTATTCACTCGCCAAAAGGACGAGCTGGATTGATGCGTGAATGGCTGCGACTATTGGAAGCTGAAAATGTGGATGTTGAAGCGTTAGCCAAAGCCAAACCTTTAGGGTGGTTACAGCGCACTCAGAACACCTTAAAGAAAGATCGCGAATATGATTATTCCCACGAAGTGATGGATTCGCTAAAAGGTTGTCTAGCCTGTAAAGCGTGTAGTGCTCAATGTCCGGTTAAAGTTGATGTGCCTAAGTTTAGAGCGCAATTTTTCAATATCTATTATCAGCGTTATCTGCGCCCGGCAAAAGATTATCTGGTGGCCGGTATTGAAGATGCGCTGCCGTATATGGCGATGGTGCCTAGAGCGACAAATTTAGCGTCTCAAAATCCGATAAGCCAATGGGTGATTAAGAAGTCATTGGGTTATGTTGACTCACCCGCATTGTCGGTACCGACACTAAAACAGCGCTTAGATGGCCACGCCTGTCGAGGCTATGATTTAGATGCACTAAAAGCGATACCGCAGCAAGACCGAGAGCAATATGTGCTTGTGGTGCAAGATCCATTTAATAGTTTTTATGAATCAGCCACGGTTTATCACTTTATTAAGTTGATTGAAAAGCTGGGTTACAAGCCTGTGCTATTACCGTTTAAACCTAACGGTAAGCCTATTCATATTAAAGGTTTCTTAGATAAATTTGCCAAAACCGCTAAGTCGAGTGCGGATTTCTTGAATCAAGTATTCGCGCTTAATATGCCGATGGTTGGCGTAGATCCGGCGATGGTGCTGTGTTATCGCGATGAATATCAAGAAGTGCTGGGCAGTGACCGCGGTGACTTTAATGTGCAATTGGCTAACGAATGGTTGTTGTCGGCGATAGTGAACCTTCCCGCTACAGCCACAGGCGATGAGCAACAAGCTGAGTTTACTTGGTTTAGTCATTGCACCGAGTCGACCGCTAAGCCAAAAACAGCTAGCGAATGGCAACAGATATTCAGTCATTTTGGTGCTAAATTAAATACAGTTAGTTTGGGTTGCTGTGGCATGGCTGGCACCTATGGCCATGAAGCAGACAATATTGAACGCTCGCAAACCCTGTACCAGATGTCATGGGATGACACCATTAAATCGCTGCCGCAAGATAAGATTTTGGTCTCTGGTTATTCGTGCCGTAGCCAAGTGAAGCGTTTTGGTGGGTTTAAGCCTAAACATCCGGTTGAGGCATTATTAGGTTTAGTTGATGGCCGATAGCAAAGCACTGGCATCCGCACTTCAGCAGCTAACTCAGTCGGTGGAACTGTGTGATGAGCAAGTGCGATTTCAAATTGATCGGCAAGGGCAGTGGTATTATCAACACTCGCCGTTGCCGGACAAGTTTGCCTGTTTGTTTGCAACGATTTTAGTCAATCATGCCGAGGGTGATGGCCATTGCCTACAAACACCGGTTGAGCGCTGTTTGGTCGATGTTGAGCAATATCCATTTATCATCGTTGATTATGAATTGGATGATACGGGGCGGGTCACTGTGACGAGTTCGGTCAAGCGTCAATGGCAGCTCGAAAGTGTGAAACAGTTTGTTGTTAGCGATAGTGAAATAAAATTAATCTTGCCTGGTGATCTTTGCGCCAAACTTTCTCGTAGTTGTTATTATCGATTTATTGAACAATTTCTGTTAGTTGATGATGAGTCGTGCAGCAAGTGAAGCTAAATTAGCTTCACTTGAATACAATTTGTTACCTCAACGGCTAGTTTCTTACTGTTCAAGTGGTAGTATTAATACAAGGTGCGAGTTCATTTGGAGGTAAGCATTGAAACAATATGAAAGCTTAGGCTATCTGGTTTCGCATTTGAATAATGAACTTCAAGATGCTTTAGACCAACGCCTTAAACGCTACCAATTAGACATCAAGTTATGGCCGGTGCTATTTAGTTTATGGCAGGAAGAAGGCGTGACCCAAACAGAGTTATCAAAACGCTGTGATGTTGCCAACTACACCATGACCCGCTTGCTTGATCAACTGCAACAGCAGCAGTTAATTACCCGCCATCAAGAAGCGGAAAATCGGCGTGCATTTAAAATTTATCTAACCGACAATGGCAAAGCACTCGAACAAGATCTGATCCGAGAAGCGGAGAGAGTTAACGAGCGCTACTTGTCGGTGCTTGATGATGACGAGCGCGGTGCTTTTATGCATATCCTAAACAAGATCCAACGCAGTGATGGCAACGCGTCATAGTTGCGCATGTTCATTCTGCTGTTAGTTAAACCTGCCATCAAACGATCTGATTTGCGCCTAGTCAGTTAAATTATTACAGTCTTAATTTGATTGCTTAAGTCACAAGTATAATACCAATCAGTATAAGAATTTGATCTACTCAGCGCGCTTTGGGTAAACTAATTCAAGGCGAATGATTGAAACAATGGTTGTTCCCTTGTGAAATTATTCAACGCAGAAATAGGCAGCCTAAAACGCGCCAGAATGGCGAGTTTTAGCGATTCTGATGCTGTGTTAACGAGCTTAACCGTAGAATAACTATGCTCTTCACTCGTTGCCTTGCCTCAGAATCGCTAAACTCTCGCTGAGTGACTAAATGTTTATACTGATTGGTATAAGAGATTGCTATGTTGAAAAAATTGCTCATTTTGTTGTCAAGCATGAGCTTGGCTGCCTGCTCAGTTAATGTTAATCGTGCGACACCACCAGTAGACGTGCCAGTTCCTGAGGCATCGGGTGTTTATGCCAAAGCCATCCCGTTAGCCAATGGACAAACAGTAGTGGTGACAGAAGGGCGGTTAGAGCCACGCTCTATTGGCAGTATGACAGTGAAATTATACCGCGATATTGTCGTTGGTGACTTTGTTGAGGCGATCAGTTTTAGTCGCGATGGCACCATCATTAAGGCGGTGCTGATAGAAAATGGTGAAGATAAGCAAAAACTGGCTATCACAACAGCAACAGCCGGCAGTGGTAACTATCAAATGAGTCAACTCGTGTGTATTGAAGCTAATACACTCAAAGCTTGCTAGCTTAGCGATGGGGCCTGATGGCGTGTTAACTCACCAATACCAAGGCTAATGCTGCGATTGAGCTAAACAACACCATACCTTGCATGGCATGTTGACTGGCTAAGAGGTTATCTTTGCCCTGTTTAAGGCTAGTCACTAGGTTATTTTTCTTAAAAATACGGCAGACTAACTGTTCTGTACTAGGGTCTATAAGTAATTGAAATTTACAGGATGTTCCATTGTCTAGTTGAAAGTGGTGTTCACTGTTTTTACTAAAGTTAAGCTTCTTAGACACCATTTTACCATTAACAAACACACGCTCTAATCCATTCCAATTGCTGGCTTGTAGTTCGATAAAGTCTTGATTGAGATCGTATTTAAAACTCACCATACTGACTTCCTGTTTGTGCGTGACGAGTGACTAATTCAAGCAGAGGAATATGACATTTTCCAGTACGGTTTGATGAAAAAACTGTGTCTAAATACTATCTGTTTGCTGGCAAAGGAAAAATAAATTTTGCGATAAAAAAAGCCAAAACGAGACCGTTTTGGCTTTAAAATTTTAGCTTAATTGGATTTTATTTTGCAGATTCAATGATCTGTTTAGCTAATTCGTCAGCCACATCTGCAGTCGTGCGATTTTGCTCATCAGATTGGGTGAAGATACGTAACAAGGTGTTATAAATTTCTTCCACTTTTTTGGTTGACGCATCCACATCGTAGTCTTTTTCAAACGACACATTGATGATACCGCCGGCATTAATCACATAATCTGGCGCGTATAGGATACCCAGTTCTTTTAGCTTCTCACCATGGCGCGCTTCAGCAAGTTGGTTGTTGGCACAACCCGCAACAATCGTCGCTTTAAGTAGCGGAATGGTAGTGTCATTGATGGTTGCACCTAAGGCACACGGGGCGTATACGTCTACTTCCTGATGATAGATATCTTGCGGTGCGACAACGGTTGCGCCAAATTCTGTTGCCACCTTATCTAACGATGACTGGTGAATGTCAGTAACGATTAACTCAGCGCCTTCCTCGTGCAGGTGACGGCATAAGTAGTAACCTACATGACCCACGCCCTGAACTGAAATTTTAAGGCCTTTAAGGCTGTCTACGCCGCGCTGGTGTTTAACCGCAGCCTTAATGCCTAAATACGTTCCTAAAGCCGTAAAGGGGGATGGGTCACCGCTTTGTCCTTCAAGCCCTGCCATGTAGGGGGTTTCTTGATGGGCAATCATAATATCGCTGGTTGACACTCCTACATCTTCTGCAGAATAGTATTTGCCACCTAGCGTATGGATACAGCGACCAAAAGCACGAAATAGGGCTTCTCGGTCAGTGGTTTTAGGGTCAGCAATAATCACCGACTTACCGCCGCCCATGGCGAGGCCAGCCAGGGCGTTTTTGTATGTCATACCGCGAGAGAGTCTAAGCACATCGTTAAGTGCTTCATCATCAGAGTCGTAATTCCACATTCTGCAACCACCGACCGCAGGACCTAAATTGGTGTTATGGATTGCGATAATGGCTTTTAAACCACTGTCTTTATCTTGGCAAAAGACAACCTGTTCATGGTCGTCAAAAGAGATATGATTGAATACTGCCACGTACTTTTTCTCCACTGTGGGAATTTAATCGCCAAAGGGCTTAAGTAGCCAGTTCTGGCGGCTTGTTATATTTATTGCAGAACGATAGCATTTAGCGATACTCTCAACAAAGTAAAGATTTGGATTAAATGTGATCCGCGTGGCAATTTTGGTTTCCACTTTACGTTAACGTAAAGTTGATCGTTGTTTTATTCACCAATTTGCGCTAGCGAACAGCATATCCAAGCGGTTTATAACAATAAGATTAGGAAGAAGTATGGCGGAGCAAGCAGTCGAACTCACCCCAGAAGAAGCACAACAACAAGAGGAACTGCGCCAGCAGTGGATTAAAGAACATTACCAGAAGGCCAATCGCTTTTTAGCTGAAAAAGGGGTGATTCCAAGTAATGTGTTGGTCGATGAATGTCGCTATTTAGCCCCCTATGTGGCGGTTTGGAAAATTGAGTCTAAACAACCAAGCAAAAATACTTACTGGGTAATGTCAGGTGATCTACCGTCAGACTATGTCGATGTCAAAGTGGCGGGCACTGCTCGAGAAGCTTTACGTCACTTTTCAATGATGTGGCAAATGAAAGCGGAAAACCTAATTCAGTCTGGTGCAACTCAAGATCCGACTCAAGCTAAATTTGCCGAGCTTTTAGTTTCTCGCGCTGAAAGTTTATACAAAATTCAGAGCGATGATAAACTTTGGGGCTAAGGCCATTTGAACGATGAGCTAGTTAACCATTAAAAAAGGCACCTCAAGGTGCCTTTTTAGTCTGATAATTACTCTGAAGTATCCCTAAGCGGATTTTTACTTATTCAGCTAGGTACATATGACCTGAGTTGATCAACTCAACAATCAGTGTGACTAACTCTGGCTCGGCAAGCAGCGTAGATGTTTGCGCTTGGCTTAAGTGAATATTGTCACTGAGTAGCGTTGCCAAAGGTTGCAGGTGTTCCGGCAGAGTATGGCTTTGACCATCAATAAATAGTCGATTTAATGGATCTGCTTCTAGCTGAATAATCTTTAAACCACCCACTCGACATAGCTGCGCGCCGTGGCCGATATCTTCGATTAACATCTCTTTGGTGTAGGGCTCATCCGCTGGGCACAAATCTAATTCAAAACGGTTTTGACTGAGCAGCTGGCCCAATATCGGTTGCATGGTGGTCTCATTAGCAATGAGCTCCGCTAACATGGCCTGTAAGCCTTGTTGTTGCGCCGTTGATACACAGCTAGGTGAAGTGGGCTCACCGTTGGATGTGAAGCGTTTTAAGCCGGTATTTTGATCAATTAGTTGGTCAGCTAAACTACTAAAAAGCTCTTGCTGGCTAGGGGCACGAAAACCAATAGAGTAGCTCAACGCAGTACTGAGAGTTTTGGCGCAATGGGGGAAGCCTGGTGGTATGTAAAGCATGCCACCTTTCTCTAAGGTGACTTCTAGCATCGGGTCAAAATCATCAATCAGAGCAGTATGGGTGTCGCCATTGCGGGGACGGTATTTACCGATATCACCCACTTTCCAGCGGCGAGCGCCACTGCCTTGCAGCAAAAACACATCATAGTTATCTATATGCGGGCCCACGCCACCACCGGGTGTAGCGAACGACACCATAAGATCATCAAATCGCCAATCTGGAATGAAACGAAAGGCTTCAACCAGCGCAATAGAGTCAGGAAACCAGTGGTTTACTGCTTGAACTAACAACTGCCAATCTTGCTCACCGTAGGCGCTGTAATCCTCTATAGGACCGGGTATGATCTGCCATTGGTTTTGTTCAGTAAGGATGACACGCGACGCCACTTCTTCTTCGCAAGCGAGGCCAGCCAGTTCTTCTGCGCTGATTGGATCGTGAAAATCTTTAAAAGCCTGTTTAATCACGACGGGCTTTTTTTGCCAATAGTTCGTTAAGAAATCTGCGATATCGAAATTGACTTGGTACATGGATAAGGCTCCGTAGGCGCAATAAAAAAGCGGTAGAAAAACTACCGCTTTGTCAGCAAAATAATCGCTTAGATTATTTTAGCTCATCAACCAATGCTTCAGCACGGCCGATGTAGTTTGCAGGTGTCATTTTTTTCAGTTCAACTTTAACATCTGCAGGTAACTCTAGGTTATCGATGAAGATAGCTAATTGCTCGCCATCGATACGTTTACCACGAGTGAGCTCTTTGAGTTTCTCATATGGCTTCTCAATGCCGTAACGACGCATAACGGTTTGTACTGGCTCAGCCAATACTTCCCAGTTTTGGTCCAGTTCAGCACGTAGATGCTCTTCATTAACTTGTAGCTTACCAATACCTTTTAATGTTGCTTGGTAGGCGATTAATGAGTGCGCCATACCCACACCAAGGTTACGTAATACAGTTGAATCGGTAAGATCACGTTGCCATCTTGATACTGGAAGCTTAGCGGCAAGGTGCTGCATTAACGCGTTAGCAATACCTAAGTTACCTTCTGAGTTTTCAAAATCGATTGGGTTAACTTTGTGTGGCATGGTTGATGAACCAATTTCACCCGCAACGGTTTTTTGTTTGAAGTGACCCAGTGCGATATAACCCCATACGTCACGATCAAAGTCGATCAGTACCGTGTTAAAGCGAGCTACAGCATCAAATAGTTCGGCAATATAGTCATGCGGTTCGATTTGAGTGGTGTAAGGGTTCCAGTTTAGACCCAGGCTAGTAACAAAACGTTGTGATAGCGTGTGCCAATCTACTTCAGGGTAGGCTGAAAGGTGAGCGTTGTAGTTACCTACAGCACCATTAATTTTACCCATGATTTCAACGCTGTTGATCTGCTTAAGCTGACGCTCAAGACGGACTGCAACGTTAGCCATCTCTTTACCTAAGGTTGATGGTGAAGCAGGCTGACCGTGGGTACGTGACATCAAAGGTACACTGCGGTATTCAGTGGCTAGCGCTTTGATTGCATCAACGATTTGTTGGCAATATGGCACTAACACTTGCTCGCGAGCTTCAAGCAGCATCAAACCGTGAGATAGGTTGTTGATATCTTCAGAAGTACAAGCAAAGTGAACAAACTCATCAATGGCGACAAGTTCGGCATTGTCAGCAATTTTTTCTTTAATGAAGTACTCAACCGCTTTTACATCGTGGTTGGTGGTCGCTTCAATGGTTTTTACTCGCTGTGCGTCTGCTTCGCTAAAGTTGTCTTTGATTTGATCAAGCAAAGCTAGCGCGGTTTCGCTAAAGGGTGGAACTTCTTCAATCTCTGGGCAGCTAGATAACAGCTTTAACCAGTTAATTTCGACTTGAACACGGTATTTTGTCAGGCCGTACTCGCTGAAAATCTCTCTAAGAGAGGCGGTTTTACTACCATAACGACCGTCTACGGGAGAGATAGCAGTTAGTGCGGAAAGTTCCATTAGAAGCTCCTTAATGAACTTGGCTTATTATAGGGTAAGACTTTTTTTAGCTATATCGACTATTGTTTTTCTTGCGAAGACAAGGTGTCTACGTTTGCCTCCGAGTTGGCGCCACAATACTGCGCTGCGCATGGCAGACAGCAATAACGCCCGGATTTTTTGTTGAACTTGAGGTTGTTTTAGAAACTCTGGATTGCCAGAGATTTGGATTTTTGGCCCTAAATTGCTGATGATATCGCTATAGATACCAGCAAAATTGGCGACAACCTGTTCATCGGTAATTTCAAAATGGTGCAGCTGACGATCAACTTGGTTAATCCGTTCAGCCAGCATGCCCATGGCGTTTGATGCGCGCGCTAACTTGCGCTCTAACGCTAAAATGCCCACTAAGTAACGGGTGACCTCAACGTCTTTTGATTTGTCATCGCCCAGTTGATTCACGATCATTTGGTAGCCTTTATTTAAGGCGACTTTATCGGCATAGACATCGGTGGTGTTATCAGGATTTGTGACGAGTATGCTTGAGAGTGCCGCGGCTAATTGGTCGGTATCAGTTCGGCCGTGGCGAGCAACATATTGTACTTGGGCGATGGCTTGTAAAATACCAGCAAACGCCATGGTGCGGTCAAAAATCGGATCGCTCACAGATTATTCTCTTATTAGGCTGTCAATAATGCCGCCACCGAGGCAGACATCGTTATCATAAAATACGGCAGACTGACCAGGTGTTACTGCTGCAACGGGCTCATCGAACAACACCTTAATACGATCAGGTCCTTCAATGGTTAAGGTACATGCCACATCGCGCTGACGATAGCGGGTTTTAACGGTAATTTTTGCCCCAGTTGCCGGTCCGGTGCGATCGACCCAGTGCAGTTGGTCAGCATAAAAGCCAACCGACATTAAGCGTGGATGTTGACCACCTTGGCCTACAACCAACACATTGCGGTCAAGATCTTTATCGACCACGTACCAAGGATCATCGTTGCTGTTTTTCATGCCACCAATGCCTAAGCCTTTGCGTTGGCCCAGCGTGTGATACATCAACCCTTGGTGTTCGCCGATAACTTCACCTTCAGCGGTTTCAATTTTGCCCGGTTGTGCCGGCAAGAATGTGCTGAGGAAATCGGTGAACTTGCGCTCGCCAATAAAGCAGATACCCGTACTGTCTTTTTTATCGTGGGTAATTAAGCCCATCTCTTTAGCAATATCGCGAACTTCACTTTTTTGCAGTTCGCCAACAGGGAATAACGAGCGGGCAATCTGCTCATGGCTAAGTGTATATAAGAAGTAGCTTTGGTCTTTATTGTTGTCTACACCGCGTAACATTTGGCTTTGGCCTGTGTCATCGCTGCGGCGGACATAGTGGCCCATGGCAATATAGTCGGCGTCGAGAATATCGTCAGCAAAGTCTAGAAACGCTTTGAATTTAATCTCTTTGTTACACATGATATCTGGGTTAGGTGTTCTGCCTGCTTTATATTCAGCGAGGAAGTACTCAAAGACGTTGTCCCAGTATTCCGAAGCAAAATTGACCGTGTGTAAGGTAATGCCCAATTTGTCACATACCGCTTGTGCATCTTTTAGATCTTCAGCTGCTGCACAGTATTCGTCGGTATCATCTTCTTCCCAATTTTTCATGAATAGGCCTTCAACTTGATAGCCTTGTTTCATCAATAAATATGCAGATACAGAAGAGTCCACACCGCCAGACATGCCGACGATGACTTTTTTACCGTTTGGATTGGGTTCGATTAATGCCATAGATCCTAAAAACCGTTTAATTCTTTACAGCGAAATCATGACCGCTTGAGCCTACCGGCCCGAGAGCAAGTTAAGATTTCAGTTTGCCGCATTTAGCGGGGGCATATTCTATCATGCATTATCACGCGGGGCTAACTACAGAAAGCGCGAATTGAGAAGCGTCAGCGGAAAGTGTTTTCCATTTTGATGATCTGTTATCGATTGCATGACTAACGGACTGCGTAATTTATCGGCCCGCTGGTTAATTTCCGCCGCACTGAGCCACAAAGTGCGGTTAATTGCGGTGTCGATAGGTGCCGATGCTAATGGCTCATTTAGCTCAACAACAAAGGTGTAGCGCACAAAGGCTAAGCAGTCATTGGCGCTGAACTGATAAATGGCCAGTAAGTGATCAGGGCTTAGTGTTAATCCGGTCTCTTCCAAACATTCGCGCACACAGGCATCGATAATTGATTCATTGGCTTCAAGGTGACCAGCAGGTTGGTTATAGCGCAGTTGGCCATCAATGATCTCTTCGACCATTAAATAGCGCCCTTGGCAGTGAACGACACAAGCAACGGTAGTATTAGGTTTATAGCGCTCTGTCATCTTGCCTCCTATTTATTGCGCCAACACGCGATATTCGCCGTTGTCTAGATTATCTAGGCTCCATTGGCCTATTTTATAACGAATCAATCTGAGGGTCGGGTAACCCACATGGGCAGTCATCCGCCTTACTTGACGATTTCGCCCTTCACAAATCTCAATCGACAACCAAGTGGTCGCAATATTCTTGCGCTCTCTAATGGGGGGATTCCGTGGCCAAACCGCAGGCTCGTGTATCACATTGACTTTGGCGGGCAGGGTGGGGCCATCTTTTAAGGTCACGCCTGCTCTTAGCTGTTCAAGAGCTTCGGCTGTCGGTTCACCTTCGACCTGCACCCAATAAGTTTTGAAAGTTTTCTTTTTTGGCTGAGTAATCTTGGCTTGCAACTGACCGTCATTAGTCAACAGCAGTAGACCTTCACTGTCCCTGTCTAGTCGGCCAGCGGCATAGACATCTTCGACCGGTATGTAGTCTTTTAGAGTTTGCCTGCCTTGCTCATCGGTAAATTGGCACAGCACATCAAATGGCTTATTGAATAATACGATAACCGGATTGTCACTGCGCGGCTTGGTACTGGCGCGACTAGGTTTGCCACGTCGCTGCGGCGCAGCCTTACTCTGGCTAGCGGCAGGTCTTTGCTTGTTTCGCCACGATGTTTTGCGGCCGTTTTGACCTTTGGGTTTGGAACAATTTGATGCAGTCAAGGCAATTAAGTTCTGGCATAGTGAGGATTGATTCGACTATTGTACTTGGCATTCGCCATTAGTGGAATTTGAATATTACTGTGGATCATTTATGATGTTCGCCATAAAAATGTGATCTAAAGCAAGTTATTAACCCATTTTGATATGTACAACGCGCGTAGTAATGCGTTTGCTGGCCCATCAATACACCAGTTCTCATCGTTACTCGCCAAAAAAAGGGCGTAGACCCTCATCGAAACTTTATAAGAATTAGAAGATTTTTATTAATTATTAACGCTTTATTTTATAAAACACGTAGGACACAAAATGAACGATAAGCCAACGATTATCTATACGGAAACTGACGAAGCCCCCGCGCTAGCAACACTTTCTTTTTTACCGATTATTCAAAAGTTTACCCAAGCAGCAGGCGTAAGTGTTGAAACACGCGACATTTCACTTTCTGGCCGTGTAATTGCCAACTTTCCAGAGAGTTTAACTGCTGAGCAGCGTATATCAGATGCATTGGCTGAACTCGGTGAGCTAGCTAAGCAGCCTCAAGCTAACATCATCAAACTGCCTAACATCAGCGCCTCTATTCCGCAGCTCAAAGCTTGTATCAGTGAGCTACAAGCTAAAGGTTACGATCTGCCTAACTATCCTGATGAGCCAAAGAATGCTCAGGAAGAAGAGGTGAAGTCTCGTTACGACAAAATTAAAGGTAGCGCAGTAAACCCAGTATTGCGTGAAGGTAACTCTGACCGTCGTGCACCAGGTTCAGTTAAGAACTATGCCAAGAAAAATCCACACTCAATGGGCGCCTGGAGCAGCGAGTCTAAATCACACGTTGCCCATATGGATGGCGGTGACTTTTATGGTAGCGAGCAATCATTGACCCTTGCTGCTGATACCCAAGTTGATATCGTACTTAAGCAGGCCGATGGCCAACAAACTACGCTTAAATCTGGTTTAGCGCTGCTTGCAGGTGAGGTTGTTGATGCCGCTGTGATGAGCAACAAAGCATTGGTTGCCTATTTAGAGCGCGAAATTGCTGCAGCGAAAGATGAAGATGTATTGCTGTCACTGCACCTTAAAGCGACCATGATGAAAGTGTCTGACCCCATTTTATTTGGTCATGCAGTTAAAGTTTACTATAAGTCGCTTTTTGCTAAGCACGGCGAGCTATTTGAGCAATTAGGTGTTGATGTTAACAATGGTTTTGGCGATGTCTATGCCAAACTAGCCAATGTTGATGCTGCTAAGCGCGCGGAAATTGAAACCGATATCGCTGCAATTTATGCCGAGCGTCCAGAACTTGCCATGGTCGATTCAGACAAAGGCATCACTAACTTACATGTACCAAGCGATGTGATCATTGATGCATCTATGCCAGCGGCTATTCGCTCTTCTGGTCAAATGTGGGGACCTGATGGCAAGCTTAAAGATACTAAAGCCTTGATCCCTGATCGTAGTTACGCTGGTGTCTATCAAGAAACCATTAGCTTCTGTAAAGCAAATGGTGCATTTGACCCAACCACAATGGGCAGCGTACCAAACGTTGGCCTGATGGCGCAAAAAGCGGAAGAGTACGGTAGCCACGACAAAACCTTTGAAGTTGCGGCTAACGGTAGCATTGAAGTGATTGACGCTGCAGGTAACGTATTACTATCGCATAGCGTTGAGCAGGGTGATATTTGGAGAATGTGCCAAGTTAAAGATGGACCTATCCGCGATTGGGTTAAATTAGCGGTTAACCGTTCACGCCTGTCGAATACACCTGCGGTATTTTGGCTAGATGCAAATCGTGCTCACGATGCGCAACTGATTGCTAAAGTAAATACTTACCTAAAAGATCATGATACTGGCGGCCTTGAGCTGCATATCATGTCGCCTGTTGACGCGACTAAGTTCTCGCTAGCGCGCATTAAAGAAGGCAAAGATACTATCTCAGTAACAGGTAACGTACTTCGTGATTATCTAACTGACTTATTCCCAATCTTAGAACTTGGCACTAGTGCTAAAATGCTGTCAATTGTCCCGCTAATGAATGGTGGCGGTTTATTTGAAACCGGTGCTGGTGGTAGTGCACCTAAGCATGTTCAGCAGGTTGAGAAAGAAGGTCATTTACGTTGGGATTCATTGGGTGAGTTTTTAGCATTAGCGGCTTCGCTAGAGCATTTAAGCCAAACTAATAATAACCCACGTGCCCAAGTGTTAGCTGATTCGCTTGATAGTGCGATTGGTAAGTTCTTAGATGAGAACCGTTCACCTTCACGCCGTGTAGGTGAGCTTGACAACCGTGGTAGCCATTTTTATCTAGCACAGTTCTGGGCTGAAGCCTTAGCTGCGCAAGATGCCGATGCTGACTTAAAAGCCCAGTTTGCAGGATTAGCTTCATCGTTAATTGAGAATGAAGCTAAAATCGTTGCCGAGCTAAATGGCGCGCAAGGCCCAGCGGTTGACCTAGGCGGTTATTTCCGACTAGATGCAGCTAAAGCCTCAACGGCAATGCGCCCAAGTGCGACATTGAACAGCTTGTTTAGCTAATACATACGTTATGATGGTAAAAGGGAGCTAAGGCTCCCTTTTTTATTTTTAAGCTTGCTTGCGGTGTAATATCAATCAGCATAAATCTGCTTATTCAAATGTGTAACTGAAATTGGATAAGGTATATTTAACCGTGTTGACTGAAGAGGGCTTAGGCTATTTTCGATATTAGGTTAATAGCATGTTGATAATGGAAGTGGATATATAGTGGTGATAATTATCTTGCAGACATAAAAAAGGCAGGGTAATGTCCCTGCCTTTTTATGATCGCGCCGACTATTTTGTGGGCGATATTGCTGAAGCGTGCATCCCTTTTGGACCTTGTTCTACTTCAAATTGAACCGGTTGGCCTGCTTTTAGAGTTCGATAGCCTTCCATTTCAATGGTAGAATAGTGTGCAAAAACATCCTCACCACCAGCATCAGGGCAGATAAACCCAAAACCTTTGGCGTTGTTGAACCATTTAACAGTTCCGTTTGCCATACTTCCACTTCCTTCTGTTGTTTACTTACCAGTAAGATAGTAAAACTTATAATGACGGGAAATATTCACCGTCTATTGAACAGAATGAAAGCAGTACAAGAATAAGTCAAGACTTAGTTAACAAAAAAGCAACAATTAAACAAAAAAGTTGTATCAATTGCACTTTTAGATGTAGACATAAAGGGTAATTGTTAGTTGTAATGGCTAACAGTTGGAATAAGCCAAAACTAGAGGCTAATATTTAACAATGGGTAAAGCAGGAAATATTGAACATGTTGAAGAACGAGTTGAAGCAGAAGTCACTCCGCCTTCCATGTACAAAGTCATTTTGAATAATGACGATTACACCCCGATGGATTTTGTCATTGAGGTTTTACAAATGTTTTTCAAGAAGAATGAGCAAGAAGCGACCAACATCATGCTTGCCATTCATCATCAAGGCAAAGGGATTTGCGGTGTTTTTCCTTTTGGAATCGCAGAAACTAAAGTTGCGCAGGTAAATCAATTTGCCAGACAAAACCAACATCCGTTACTGTGTTCATTAGAGAAAGCCTAAATTTGTGAGTTTTGTAGTTCATTTAGGGGGTGCTTATGCTAAACAAAGATCTTGAGGTCACCTTGAATCTGGCATTTCAACAAGCCAGAGACGCGCGTCATGAATATATGACAGTAGAGCATCTATTGTTGGCGTTAATCGATAACCCAGCTGCGCAAGAAGCCTTGGTAGCTTGCGGCGCCAATTTAGATAAGTTGCGCGAAGAAGTCTCCAGTTTTATTCAACAAACAACCCCAATTATTTCCGATCCAGAAGATGACCGCGAAACTCAGCCGACGCTGGGGTTTCAACGAGTACTACAGCGCGCCGTTTTTCATGTGCAATCGTCTGGGCGCAACGAAGTGACTGGCGCGAACGTGCTGGTTGCTATTTTTAGCGAACAAGAGTCACAAGCGGTCTATTTACTGCGCAATGGTGAAATCACACGATTAGACGTGGTGAATTATATCTCCCACGGGGTGGGCAAAGATGAAATCGACTCGCCATCAGAGCAAGAGCAAATAGAGGACCAAAGCGAGGCGCAAGAGGAAAAGAGCAAGTTATCCCAGTTTACCGCCAACCTTAATGAAGAAGCTAAGGCCGGTAATATTGACCCTTTGATCGGCCGAGCTGATGAAATTGAGCGCTCGATTCAAATTCTATGTCGTCGCCGTAAGAATAACCCTTTACTGGTGGGGGAGGCTGGTGTTGGTAAAACCGCTATAGCTGAAGGGCTAGCGTACCGCATTGTCAATGAAGAAGTACCAGAAGTGATGCTAGAGGCAACTGTTTATTCATTGGATTTAGGCGCATTGCTAGCCGGCACCAAATATCGTGGTGATTTTGAGAAACGTTTTAAGGCGTTACTTAAAGAGCTTAAAAATGATGAGCATGCCATTTTATTTATTGATGAAATTCATACCATCATTGGCGCTGGTGCCGCATCAGGCGGGGTGATGGATGCATCTAACCTGTTAAAGCCGCTGCTATCTAGTGGTAACTTACGCTGCATGGGCTCGACGACTTTCCAAGAATACCAAAGTATTTTTGAAAAAGACCGCGCCTTAGCACGCCGGTTCCAAAAAATAGACATCAATGAGCCTTCGGTTGCAGAAACCACTAAGATCCTGCAAGGGCTGAAGTCTAAATACGAAGAGCACCATAGCGTGCGATATACACAAGCGGCGTTAAGCACTGCAGCGAGATTGTCCGATAAGCATATTAACGACCGTCACCTGCCTGACAAAGCCATTGATGTGATAGATGAAGCTGGGGCGCGTATGGCGATGCAACCGCGAAGCCGCCGCAAGAAAACCATTGGCCAGCTAGAAATTGAAGCCATTATTGCCAAAATAGCGCGAATTCCTGAGAAGTCAGTGTCGGCTACCGACAAAGATATGCTTAAGAATCTTGAGCGCAATCTGAAGATGGTGGTGTTTGGTCAAGATCAAGCGATTGAAGCGCTAAGCTCCGCTATTCGGTTATCAAGAAGTGGCTTAGGGGTCGATAAAAAACCCGTAGGTAGCTTTTTGTTCGCTGGACCGACAGGTGTGGGTAAAACCGAGGTGACTAATCAATTGTCATCATGCCTAGGGCTTAATTTAGTGCGCTTTGACATGTCGGAGTATATGGAAAGCCATACTGTTTCAAGGCTGATTGGTGCACCGCCAGGTTATGTGGGTTACGATCAAGGTGGCTTGTTAACTGACGCCGTAATTAAGCATCCACATTGTGTGGTATTGCTCGATGAAATTGAGAAAGCCCACCCAGATGTGTACAACTTGCTATTGCAGGTGATGGATCACGGTACCTTGACTGACAATAATGGCCGCAAAGCTGATTTTAGAAACGTGACGTTAGTGATGACCACTAACGCCGGTGTGCAAGAAACCGTGCGTAAATCAATTGGCTTTAAACAGCAAGATCACAGTCAAGATGCTCTGTCTGAGATCAACAAGGTGTTCTCTCCTGAGTTCAGAAATAGACTCGACGAGATCATTTGGTTTAATCATCTTGATATGACAGTTATTGCTAAAGTGGTTGATAAGTTCTTAGTAGAGCTTCAGGCGCAGCTGGACGATAAATCAGTAACTTTAGAGGTCAGTGATGAAGCACGGACGTTATTAGCTGAGAAAGGCTATGACAAAGCCATGGGGGCACGCCCAATGGCAAGAGTCGTGACTGAGCTGATTAAGCGCCCATTAGCCGATGAGATTTTGTTCGGCAACCTTGAAAAAGGTGGCGTAGCCCATGTCGATGCTAACGGCGATGAGATTGTGATTGAAACTCACAGCCAGGAAAAGGTCACCAGCTAAAAACTGATTTAACTTAGCTATGAAAAAACCGCTTCTAGTAAGCGGTTTTTTATTTTTTGTTGAGATCAGGCATAAAAAAACCAGCGAACAGCTGGTTTTTAATAATACGTCGTTAGCTAACTTAGCGTGAACGGAAGACGATGCGCCCTTTGCTCAGATCATAAGGGGTCAGCTGAACTGTGACCTTATCACCCGTTAGAATACGGATGTAGTTTTTACGCATTTTACCAGAGATATGGGCAATTACTACGTGTCCATTCTCAAGCTCAACTCGAAACATTGTATTTGGCAAGGTTTCAAGAATAGTGCCTTGCATCTCAATGTTGTCTTCTTTCGCCATTAATCAGTTATCCTGTTAGCCTTCAAATATTAAAAACGGGCGTATCATGCCGCAAAATCAAGCCGCTGTAAAGCTCAGGTTAAGTTTCGCAGCTAAAACTTAGCGTTTAAGTGATGATTATACCAATCAGCATAAACATTTAGTCACTCAGCGAGAGTTTAGCGGTTCTGAGGCAAGGCAACGAGTGAAGAGCATAGTTATTCTACGGTTAAGCTCGTTAACACAGCATCAGAATCGCTAAAACTCGCCATTCTGGCGCGTTTTTGGCTACCTACTTCTGCGTTGAATAACCTCACAAGGGAGCAACCATTGTTTCAGTACTCACTTTGAATTAGCCGGCCTTGAATTAGTTTGCCAAAAGCGCGCTGAGTAGATCAAATTCTTATACTGATTGGTATTACTTGTCTATTTCACTTTGCAACCATCCCTGTTGGGTTAAAACCTGGTAGGGGTGAAAATTGCGTTTGTAGTTCATTTTGCGAGATTCATCGATCTGGTAACCTAAATAGATAAACGATTTGCGCATCAGTTTCGCCAGTTGCAACTGAATCAAAATCATCATATTGCCTAATGATCGTTTATGTTGCTCAGGGGCAAAAAAACTATAGATTGCCGAAAGCGAGTTAGGCAGTACATCGGTGACAGCGACGCCAATCAGTTCATCTTCATGCAATATTTCTATCAGGATTGGCGAGGTCCATTTCGCTTTCACAAATTGTTGGTA
The DNA here is from genome assembly GCF_000518805.1 of Shewanella waksmanii ATCC BAA-643. Taxonomy (GTDB): domain Bacteria; phylum Pseudomonadota; class Gammaproteobacteria; order Enterobacterales; family Shewanellaceae; genus Shewanella; species Shewanella waksmanii. The sequence continues at coordinate 4,440 of NZ_JAEH01000009.1, read as the reverse complement.
TTGTTCCGGTGTAGCTGGGTACATTGGTCCGTCTTTGTGGCGCTCGTTTACGTAGCGCTCATACAAAGCGTATTGCGCAGGTGTGTGGGCATCGGCTATACGCCAGCTTAGGTCGCGATTATTGCGCATGGTACGTTTTTGACGCCGAGAAGGCACAAACTGCTCAACAGGAATACGAATCGGCAAGCAGGCATTGCATTGAGGGCATTGTGGTTTATATATCGTGCCGCCACTGCGCCTAAAGCCAAGCGCCAGTAGATGCTCAAACAAATTATCGTTCAGATGATCTTCTTGTAGTACTAGCAGTTGTTCTTGCTTGCTAGGCAGATAACTACAGGCGAAGGTACCAGTCATACCAAGTTGTATGGTTTGTGACTTAGAGGTCAAGGAATATCTCCTTGGGATGCCAGACATCATCGGCGACGCGATTATCACGAAAACGTTTTAATAGAGAAATGAAATCACTGCGTTTTAATGCTTTCGCCCCCAAAGACTCTAAATGCGGGTTCACAACTTGTGCATCAATCAGTTTAAATTGATTGGCCAATAAATATTGATGCAACATCATCATGGCGGCTTTTGAGGCATTGGTTTGTCGATGAAACATAGATTCACCACAAAACACTTGGCCAATGGCTATTCCATATAAGCCACCAATCAACTCTTTTTCATGCCACACCTCTAGTGAATGGGCTTGGCGTTGTTGGTGTAATAGACCATAGGCAGTGGCAATGTCGGCCGTTATCCAAGTGCCATCTTGATCAGGCCTTGGTGCTGCGCACCCTTTGACGACATCATCAAAGGCATGATTAATGGTAAAGCGCCAAGCTTGTTTACGGACAAATTTGCGTAAACTCTTGCTGATGTGCAAACTGCCAGGCACAAATACGGCACGTGGATCCGGTGACCACCACAAGATAGGGTCATCGGCATTAAACCAAGGAAATATTCCATTGTAATAAGCGCTTAACAGCCTGTCTGGGTGTAAATCTCCGCCAATGGCCAGCAACCCATTTGGATCCCTGAGGGCTTGCTCAGGTGAGGGGAAGGGGGCGAGGTCATTATTTAAATAAGACAGAGAGTTCACTTTTGAGTAAAATTCCTTATAGGGCCTACTAATAAGTTAGCGGAAAAATAGCGATGTTGAAACCTCAAGTACATGCACTTGCTTATGTTTGGTTAATTTTTGGCTGTATCTTTAACGTATCGGCCAATTATGATCGTAATACTGCACAGCCAGTGCAAAAAGTCGAATATGGCACAGTTGAGTCGGTACGCAATATTACCGAAAGCCAGCTGGTTGAAGACCGTAATCAGGGCTGGCGCACCTTTGGTGGCGCATTAATTGGTGGCGTTATTGGTCATCAGTTTGGTGGCGGTAGCGGCCAAGATGTGGCGACCGTGTTAGGTGCCATATTGGGTGGCGGAATAGGCCATCGCTCAGGTCAAAGCTATTACCAACAAATACAATTGGTAGAGTTGATGATCCGCTATGAAGATGATGAGCGAGTGATGGTGATCCAAGACAAAGACCCCGGCATGATATTTAATGCCGGAGATGAGGTGAGAGTGGTGTATCTAGCCAGCGGCGTACGGGTTGATATGGCGATGTAAGCCGCAAAGTTGCCTGGCTACTAGCTAGTGATTTAGTCAGCTAAGACGCAGTACAACAGATTACAAACGTTCAGCGCGATAGTTTGCCGTTGGCGATACCAATTGTTGCTGTGCGGCGATGGTTTGTAATTCCCATTGTTGTCGTTTTTGCGTCTCAGTTAATACTCCATAGCTGGCGTTGGTTGCGTGTTCAAATGCCGCAACGGTATCTTGGCCTTGAAGTAACGCCGCAGTGAAAAGGGCGGTAATGAGATCTCCCACTCCAACGGGTTGTTTGTCAAAGGTAAGCTGAGGACGTTGGATGAGGTAGTGCCCCTCCTGCGTGGCTAGCATCATTGTAAAATGTGTATCTGATACACTGTGTAAGTGCTTCACCAGCACGACTTTAGGGCCTAAAGACAAGGCTTTATCACACGCTTTTCGAGCATCTTCTAAGTTATTAATGGCCATTTTAGTAAATTGAGCCAGCTCAAATTGATTCGGTACAATCACATCCGCGATGGGCATCACGTGCTTTATCAGCGCATCTGTTATCCCATCAGCTAAAATACACCCTTTTTGTGGATCGCCCATAACTGGGTCGCAAACATAAATGGCATCACTGTTGTGTTGTTTAGCCTTGGTAACGGTGTTGATAATGGCCTGGCATTGCTCAGCACTGCCTTGGTAGCCGCTTATCACCGCCTGGCAGTGGCGCAGTTGGTCGATATTGATCAGGCCATTGACGAGATCATCGATATCGCTAGCAGCAAAAGCTCGCCCAGTCCATCCTTGAGCGTATTGAGTGTGGTTAGAGAATTGCACCGTGTGTATCGGCCACACTTCTATTCCCATGCGCTGCAGAGGAAATATTGCCGAGCTGTTGCCTGCGTGACCAAATACCACATGAGATTGAATAGAGATGATGCCTTTCATTGCGCGTATTACCTTGATTCAGTTGCACGATAGTGAGCCGACAGTTAGCCAACTTGAGTGCGGATGATAATAGTATGCGGCCCGGATACAAATAATACTAATCACATATTGGCGGCGTTGTTGGCAAACTGTGAGCTTGGTTTCACTATCGGTAATGCTGCGCTGGTGCTTTGCTACCGCGATTTTTGATTGCAGGGGGAAAGCAAATAAAAGTGACAGTTTATTCTGATATTTGAACGCTGTTAGCTATTTGGAGGGTTATTTGGCAAAAAAAAGGAGCCATCTGGCTCCTTAATATTTTCTGTTGCTAATGATTAAAAGCCACGTGGCAATTGGCCTTTACCTGCCAACTTTTCACGCCATAGCTCTTTAGGTGTTTTGCCACCAGATTTGTTAGCTGCAGCTTTTTTGGCTGCTGGTTGTTTTGCAGCGCTCTTTTTGGCAGCAGGTGCTTTAGCTGGTTCAGCTTTAGCCGCTGGTGCTTCACCACCCATTTCTGCAAGCATAGTTTCAAGTTCGCTAAAACGTAGCGACTTACCGCCATCGATTTTGTACCAGCTACCTTTTTGCTCAATCGCAACAGCCTTTCCTTCTTGCTTAGAAAGGGCTGACTCCAGTGCGCTGATCACTTCTTCTTTGGTCAGTTTTGACATAGTAATAACCTGTTTATTTATAATGTTTACTTGAAGGTTTGGCCTAATTTTATAGCGCAAAGCACTAAAATGTCCAATTTTCACTAACATTCAATGCATTTCAGTGACATGAGACGCTGAAATTTGCATTTATGAGACCCACTACTTGCAGGATTTTTACTCTGTGCAAAGCGCTGTTATTCTAAGTGATTCACCCGCGCCGCTTTATTGCTCGTGCTAGGTTAATTATTCAATACACTGTTATATACTGGCAGTGAGTTCGCTAGCCAATTGGTCTGTGTCCGGTCCAACATCAGTGCTGGTCGCGAGCAATTAAAGGGTTAAAGCAAGTATTGTTAGCTGAGGAAAGTAAATGAAACGTACAGAATTAACCGCATACCTCAATGAGTATTTACAGGTAGGGTTATACAAGGACTATGCGCCAAACGGCTTACAAGTTGAAGGCAGCAATGACATAACCACTATTGTGACCGGTGTTACCGCCTGTCAGGCATTGATAGCGCGAGCGGTTGAGCTTAATGCCGATGCATTGCTAGTGCATCATGGTTTCTTTTGGAAAGGCGAGCCAGAGGTAATAACCGGCATGAAGTATCGGCGTATTAAAGCCTTAATGGACAATAATATTAATCTATTAGGCTATCACTTACCCGTCGATGGGCATCCAGAAATCGGCAATAACGCCGAACTGGGACGTAAAATGGGAATGGCTAATGCGGCATCAATAGAAGGGGTTGCGCAAGGTTTAGTATGGCAAGGCGAGTTAGTGACGCCAGAATCCCCCGAGGCATTTGCTGGACGTCTGCATCATGCCCTAGGCCGCATGCCTGTTTATTTTGGTGCTGAGGTCGAACAGATCAAACGAGTGGCGTGGTGTACAGGTGGCGCACAAGACTATATTGATATCGCGGTTAATGCTGGCGCAGATGCGTTTATTAGTGGAGAAATGTCGGAGCGCACCTACCACAGCGCAGTAGAGCAGGGAATTCAGTATTTTAGTGCAGGGCATCATGCGACCGAACGCTATGGGATTAAAGCATTGGGTGAGCATTTAGCGACTCAATTTGGCTTAACTCATCATTTTGTTGATATTGATAACCCAGTTTAATGAGGTTGTCTAGTCCTAAAATAGGTTGACGGTTTTTATTAAGCCAGTTGGTATTCCCAACTGGCTTTTTCATGCACCTCATTTGGGGTTTTCATTCCTAAACTAAGGTGCGGCCGTAATTGATTATAAATCTCTATCGATTCCTTGATTAAA
>NZ_JAEH01000008.1 GCF_000518805.1 Shewanella waksmanii ATCC BAA-643 | reverse complement strand
TTAGAAACTTGTTTCTCTAATCGTTTGATTTTCTGGGCAGGTGTTTCTTTAGATTTAGACATAGGAGAGTGCTCCATGGGTTGCGTCCAGTCTAATCTACCATGCTTTCTTAACCATGTAAGGACCGTACTTCGACCTTGAATACCGTAGTGCTGTTGAGCTTGCTTATAGGTTAGCTCGCCTTTTTCTACTTGACTGACAACGGCTAATTTAAAGCCTAATGTGTAATCACGTTGTGTACGTTTAATGCTGATTGTGCTTGAAGGTTTCATAGATAAGTCTCCAAAGTGTCAACTTATCTCAGGACGGGACAAAAACAGCAAATAAAAAGGCCAGCTAATGCTGGCCTTTTTCATGTAACCCTAAGGTGTTATTCAACAACCGGATATTCAACTTTACCTTTGCTTTTAAGCGTTGCTACTACTGCGCGGTAATCGTTCTCACTAAACTGCGAAGCAAGACGCTGTTTCATTGATTCCACTAATGCTTGGTCAATATCTTGCGCTGCATGCACGGCATCAAGTACCACGACCGCGTAGCCATTCGCTAACGCAACCGTGTCTACAATAGCCTCACCTTGTGGGTGAGCAATCTGGAATGCTTTATTGACAATCGCACCGTCGATGTCTGAGTCAAAACGAGTAAGTGCAGTCTTTGCTTGTAAATCAACACTGCTGTCACCAGCTTTAACTGCCGTCATCATCGTCTGGGCTTCTTCACGAGCTTTGTCGTTAGCTTTGTCTTGCTTTAAGCGCTGAGCAATACCATCACGCACTTTACTGTATTCAACGGTACCAGCAGCGGTATGTGACTTCATACGTACAACCACAACATGGTTAGGCGCAACTTCAATCACTTCACTGTTCATGCCGTCTAGCAATACTGCTGATGAGAACGCTTCTTTCATCACATCAGGGCTATCTAAAGGCGCTGGTGCATTATCGCGAGTAAATACCGGAGAGGTCTTAACCTGAACACCTAATTCAGCGGCTGTCTCAGATAGCGTATCAGGTACTTCATAACTGACATCAGCAAGTGTTTGTTGTAAACCAAAGAACTTATCAATCGCTTGCTTGTTTTTCAAATCAGCGAAGATTTTATCTTTGACTTCAGCAAATGGCGCGGTTTTACCTTGTTGGATATCAAGCGCTTTAATAATGTGGTAACCAAAACTTGTTTTAACCACAGCTGAGTATTGGCCTTTCTCAAGGGCAAAAAGTGCGTCATCAAACGCTGGCTCCATGACACCTTGCTCAAACCAATCTAATTGACCGCCTTGCTCACCACTAAAGGTATCTTCAGATTCAGTTTTTGCCAGCTCAGCAAAACCTTCACCCGCGGTTAACTTGGCATAAATCGCTTCAGCCTTTGCTTTGGCGGCATCATCATCGTCACCAAGATTAACCAAAATATGTCCTGCTAGACGTTTTTCTGGTTGCAGGTATTGGCGCTGGTTCTCATCATAATAAGCTTGTGCATCTTCTTCACTTACTGTGATATCAGCAGCTATATCAGCGGCATTAAGCTCAACATACTCAAGACTGATAGTTTCAGGCTGGATAAACTGAGACTGGTTAGCATCGTAATAGGCTTTAACTTCTTCGTCAGCCACACTGACATTACCGATAAATGGCGTTGCATCAACGATGTGATAACGAATATCACGGGTTTGGCCTTGTAGCTCAGCTATATAGTTAGCTTCGCCCGGTAATACGAATTCTGAACCAACTAATGATGCCACTAACTGGCGGCGAGTCATATCAACACGCATCATATCTCTGAAGGTACTCGCTTGATAGCCAAGCTGCATCAAGATGCGTTGGTAGCGGTCATTATCAAATACACCGTCTGTTTGAAATGCTGGCTCTTGCATAATCGCGTTACGGATCTGCTCATCAGAAACAGTGAGACCCATTTCCGTCGCCGCTTGATCTAGCAATTTATCACCAACTAATCGCTCAAGCACACTTTGCTTAATACTGGCTTGATAAGTTTCGTCTGCAGCTAATGCTTGGTACATTTCACCCAATTGCTGCTCAAGGCGTGCACGCTCATTCTGATAGGCGTTTTCTAACGCACTGACGCCAATTTCTTCACCATTCACCGTCGCTGCGGCTTGTTCTGTTGAAGATCCTAAATAACTACTTACACCAGTAAATGCAAAGGAAAGTATTACCAGAACTAGAATACTTTTGGCTATTACGCCTTGGGAGCCTTCGCGAATTTTTTCTAACATCTGACATCTCGCTCGTTGCGATTAAAAAATAAAAAGGCGCATCAATAACTGAATGCGCCTTCTTGTAATTTTGTTGCTAATCCAAATGTGGTCGTATTTGGATTAACATCATGAGAATGAAACAAACTTCTCTTCTCTATAACTCGTAAAAAGCACTGTCTAGACAGTGCTTGTATGCTTTACGAGTAAGCCTTACAAAGGCTACACCTTAAACTAATTCTTAGTTTACGGCGTCTTTTAGCGCTTTACCGGCTTTGAAAGCTGGAATGTTCGCTGCTGCGATTTTGATCTCTTTACCCGTCTGTGGGTTGCGACCAGTACGCTCTGCACGTTGACGAACTTCAAAAGTACCGAAACCAACAAGAGAAATCTTATCGCCATCTTTTAGGCCGTTAGTTACAGCATCAATGAAAGAGTCTAGTGCACGGCCAGCAGCCGCTTTAGAAATGTCAGCACCAGAAGCGATTTTCTCGATTAGTTCAGATTTGTTCATGTCATCCCCTTGAATGTAATTTTTTTGCGCCGCAACCAAATCCTTCTCTAGAGCGGTCTGCGGAGGCTTTTTATAACAAGCTTGAAAACAAAGTTCAAGCCAAATAGGAAAACCTAAGAAATAAAATTGGATTTGCCTCAAAACCAGTAGCCTCAAGGGCTGTAGCGTTGAAACTCTCCACAGACCTAGGCTACCACAGCTAGCGGCTAGAAAAAGCCCCTTTTTGCATTTTTTTTAAGGCAATACTGTAATTTCTTGCGTTAGCCCAAATTTTTAACCACTTCAAAGCCTTCGATTGGTCGCTCAAGCGCCAATTCCAGTACTTCGTCAACCCATTTCACTGGGCGAATTTCGAGATCGGCAATCACGTTTGCTGGAATTTCTTCCAAATCTCGCTCATTTTCCTTGGGAATCAGCACCAACTTGGTGCCACCGCGATGCGCTGCCAACAATTTTTCTTTCAACCCACCAATTGGCAAGACCTCACCACGTAGGGTAATTTCACCTGTCATCGCCACATCAGCGCGTACAGGATTACCCGTTAAGCTAGATACCAAGGCTGTGCACATTGCGGCACCCGCTGATGGACCGTCTTTTGGTGTCGCGCCTTCCGGTACGTGTACATGGATATCGCGTTTTTCATAAAAATCAGGGTTAATGCCGAGCTGTTCGGCACGAGCCCGAACCACTGTCATTGCCGCCTGAATTGACTCTTGCATCACATCACCAAGCGAGCCGGTATAAGCTAACTTGCCTTTACCCGGTACTGAGGTCGCCTCAATGGTGAGCAAATCGCCGCCCACTTCAGTATAAGCAAGCCCAGTCACTTGACCAATCTGGTTATTCGACTCCGCTTTACCGTAGTCAAAACGTTGAACACCAAGGAAAGACTTCAGGTTGTCAGCATTGACTTCAATATGCTTTAACTGCTTGTCTAACAAGATTTGCTTAACAACTTTACGGCAAATTTTGGATAACTCACGCTCAAGTGCACGTACACCAGCTTCACGGGTGTAGTAGCGAATAATACCCACAATAGCACTATCGTCTACGGTCACTTCACTGGCTTTAAGGCCATTGCGCTTAACCTGCTTTGGCAACAAGTGTTGCTTAGCAATATTGAGCTTTTCGTCTTCGGTATAGCCAGAAAGACGAATCACCTCCATACGGTCAAGCAGCGGACCTGGGATATTCATTGAGTTCGATGTTGCGACAAACATAACATCGGACAAATCGTAATCCACTTCTAGATAGTGATCACTGAAAGCCGAGTTCTGTTCTGGGTCAAGCACTTCGAGTAAGGCAGACGATGGATCGCCGCGCATGTCCGAGCTCATCTTATCGATTTCATCGAGTAAGAATAGCGGGTTCTTCACCCCAACCTTAGACATCTTTTGAATCACTTTACCTGGCATAGAGCCAATGTAGGTTCTTCTATGACCACGGATTTCCGCCTCATCTCTGACGCCGCCTAACGCTACACGCACATACTTACGGCCGGTCGCTTTAGCTATTGACTGACCTAGCGAGGTTTTACCAACGCCTGGCGGGCCAACTAGGCACAAAATCGGCCCTTTAAGTTGTTTGACTCGGCTTTGAACTGCAAGATATTCCAAAATACGCTCTTTGACTTTCTCAAGTCCAAAGTGGTCTGTATCTAGCACGTCTTCTGCTTTGCTCAAATCACGTTTAATCTTTGAACGTTGGCGCCAAGGGACTGAGATCATCCAATCAACATAGCTACGTACAACGGTAGCCTCTGCCGACATTGGTGACATCATTTTCAGCTTATTGAGCTCAGAAGTGGCTTTCTCTTGTGCCTCTTCAGGCATGCCAGCTTCGGCAATTTTTTTCGCTAACGACTCAAATTCATCATGGGACTCGTCAATGTCTCCCAGCTCTTTTTGAATCGCTTTCATCTGTTCGTTGAGATAATACTCACGCTGACTCTTTTCCATCTGCTTCTTAACGCGAGAACGGATACGTTTCTCAACTTGCAACAGATCGATTTCAGCTTCCATCATCGCCATCAAATACTCAAGGCGCTCGGCAACATCAACCATCTCTAGCACTGACTGCTTGTCGTCAAGTTTCAGTGGCATATGCGCAGCCATGGTGTCAGCTAAGCGTGCAGCTTCATCGATACCTGAGAGTGACGTGAGAACTTCTGGTGGAATTTTCTTATTGAGCTTTATGTAACCTTCAAACTGACCCACGGCTGAGCGAACAAGGACCTCTTCTTCTTTGTCAGCCATTTGCGCAGATTCAAGATACTGCGCCGTAGCAACAAAGAACTCTTCTTCTTGAGTATACTTTTCAATGCGCGCACGCTGGCCGCCTTCTACCAATACCTTAACGGTACCGTCGGGTAACTTAAGCAGTTGTAAAATCGATGCGACAGTGCCGACTTCGAAAATATCGTCACTGGTGGGCTCATCTAAATCTGCATCACGTTGAGCCACTAAAATAATTTGCTTATCTTGCTCCATTGCCGTTTCTAAACAACGGATAGATTTTTCCCGTCCAACAAATAACGGAATAACCATATGGGGATAAACCACCACATCTCTCAGTGGTAGTACGGGGAGTTCGATTCGCGCTTCACGCTCTAAGGTCATAGCTCGATTCCGTTTGATAACAATACTTAGAAGTATATTGGGATGATTTACGCTGTTTCAATGGTAAAAATGAAAAAAGGAGTCACTAGGACTCCTTTTTATCTATCTGCTAATCAATTGGCGAAAGTTTACTCAGCGCCAGCAGCTTGATTATCGTTTGTTTCGTAGATCAGTATTGGCGATGACTCACCGTTAACCACGGACTCATCGATAACCACTTTGGCCACGTTATCCGTTGACGGTAGGTCATACATGATATCGAGCAAGATACCCTCAACAATTGAACGTAAACCACGTGCACCTGTTTTACGGGTCATGGCTTTTTGAGCAATCGCTTTAAGCGCATCTTCTCTAAACTCTAGTTCAACGTCTTCCATCTCAAACAACGCCGCAAACTGTTTAGTCAGTGCATTTTTAGGTTGAGACAAAATTTGAATTAATGCATCGGCATCAAGTTCTGCTAAGGTGGCTAATACAGGTAGACGGCCAATAAACTCTGGGATCAATCCATACTTAACCAAATCTTCAGGTTCAACCTGTAGCAAGGTATCTGAAATGGTCGCCTTGTCATCTTCGCCTTTCACTTCGGCACCAAATCCGATACCGGTACCGACATGAGAGCGTTGTTCAATCACTTTCTCTAAGCCCGCAAATGCGCCGCCACACACGAAAAGTATCTTAGAGGTATCAACCTGTAAAAACTCTTGCTGTGGATGCTTACGGCCACCCTGTGGTGGTACTGCAGCCACTGTGCCTTCAATAAGCTTAAGCAGTGCTTGTTGAACACCTTCACCGGAAACATCGCGAGTGATCGAAGGATTATCAGACTTACGGCTGATTTTATCAATCTCATCGATATAGACGATACCACGCTGCGCTTTCTCGACATCGTAGTCGCATTTTTGTAGCAGCTTTTGAATGATGTTCTCTACATCTTCACCCACATAGCCTGCTTCGGTTAGCGTTGTCGCATCAGCCATAGTAAAGGGAACATTCAAGAACCGGGCTAGCGTTTCAGCAAGCAGCGTTTTACCACTACCCGTTGGACCAATCAGCAAAATATTACTTTTACCGAGTTCTACCCCGTCTTTAGGTGAGGCATTCTTTAATCGCTTGTAGTGATTGTACACTGCAACCGATAACACCTTCTTGGCTTTCTCTTGACCTATGACGTAATCATCTAGGTGCGCTCTTAGCTCGTGTGGTGTTGGTAACTTATCTTGCTCTTGCTTAGGTGAGATCTCTTTAATCTCTTCCCTAATGATATCGTTACACAATTCGACACATTCATCACAAACGTACACTGAAGGACCAGCAATCAGCTTTCTTACTTCGTGTTGACTCTTTCCACAAAAAGAGCAATACAGCAGCTTCCCACCATCACCCGTACTTTTGTTGTCACCCATTACACTACCTCTTGCGCAGTCACCGAAACTGCTTAAATCATTTCTATTGCTTATTACTGAATCATAGCCCAGCTATAAACAAATATCAGCCTCGTTTGCTCAATACAGAGTCAACAAGACCATATTCAGCCGCTTCATCAGCACTCATAAAGTTATCGCGGTCGGTATCGCGCTCAATCACTTCTAGAGGTTGGCCTGTATGTTCAGCAAGCATTTTATTAAGCTTGTTCTTAATGCCCAAGATTTCTTGTGCATGGATAGCAATATCCGATGCCTGTCCTTGGAAACCACCTAGCGGTTGGTGAATCATCACTCGAGAGTTAGGTAAGCAATGACGCTTGCCCTCTGCACCACCCGCTAATAAGAATGCGCCCATACTTGCCGCTTGACCAATGCACACTGTGCTGACATTGGGTTTAATAAACTGCATGGTGTCGTAAATTGCCATACCTGCTGTCACAGAGCCGCCTGGCGAGTTGATATATAAATAAATATCTTTATCTGGGCTCTCTGATTCCAAAAACAGTAACTGAGCGACAATAAGGTTCGCCATATGCTCTTCAACTTGACCAACTAAAAAGATAACGCGCTCTTTTAATAGTCGTGAATAAATATCATATGAACGTTCACCTTTAGCTGTTTGTTCAACAACCATAGGAACAAGTGCATTTAGTACTGACTCTGGTGCATTTTGCATTATTGACTTCCCTAAATAAAAACGGCTCGCATGAGGAACCTCATACGAGCCATTATAAATGGCTAACTGCCATTTAAGCCAAGCGAAGCTTACGCGCTAGCGGTAGCCTTGTTCATAAATTCTTCGAAATTGACTTCTTTTTCGGTCAATTTAGCAGATTTTAGGATTTCTTCTACAGCTTGCTCTTCAAGCGCTACGTTACGCATGTTCTGCATTAGCTCTTGGTTGTTGTTGTAATACTCAACAACTTCACTTGGATCTTCGTAAGCAGAAGCCATAGAAGCGATCAATGCTTGAACACGCTCATCTTCAGCTTTTAGCTCGTTAGTCTTGATGACTTCGCCAAGAAGTAGACCGACTTTAACGCGACGCTCTGCTTGCTCAGTGAACAGGTCAGCTGGTAGCTCAGGCATGTTAGCAGCTTGGTCACCAAAACGTTGCATAGCTTGCTGACGAAGCACGTTCACTTCACCATCAATCAATGATTTTGGTAATTCAATTTCGTTGTTAGCAAGTAGACCATTTAGTACTTGCTCTTTCACGTTTGCTTTTAGTGCTTGCTCTAGTTCACGACCCATGTTCTTACGGATCTCAGCTTTAAGCGCCTCTAGGCCGCCTTCAGTCACACCAAATAGAGAAGCAAACTCATCGTTAACTTCTGGTAGGTTAGCAGCTTGAACTTCGTTTAGGGTAATAACGAACTTAGCCGCTTTACCTTTTAGGTTTTCTGCATGGTAATCTTCAGGGAAAGTTACGTCGATTTCGAACTCTTCACCTGCTTTGTGGCCTTCAACACCAGATTCGAAACCTGGGATCATACGACCGCTACCTAGCTCAAGTTCGAAGTCATCAGCTTTGCCGCCTTCAAACTCTTCACCGTCTACAGAACCAACGAAGTTGATTTTTGCTTTGTCGCCTTCTGCAGCTTCGCGCTCAACAGCTTCAAACGTTGCATGTTGCTTACGCAATGTTTCGATCATCGCATCAACGTCAGCTTCAGTCACTTCAGCAGTTGGTTGCTCAACTTCAATAGTGTCTAGGCCACTTAGTTCTACTTCTGGGTAGATTTCAAAAGTCGCTACAAACTTAAAGTCTTCGCCTTCAGTTTCGCCTGGTGCGAAAGTTGGTGTACCAGCTGGGTTTAGTTTTTCAGCAATGATTGCTTCAACGAAATTACGCTGCATCACTTCACCAGTGATGTCTTGACGAATTGCCTTGCCATAACGCTTGTTGATAACGCTAACAGGTACCTTGCCTGGACGGAAACCAGGAAGACGCGCACGCTTTGCTTCGTTTTTAAGACTATCGCTTACAGCTTTTTCAATCTGCTCAGCAGGAACAGAAATGGTCAGACGGCGCTCTAGACCTTGGGTTGTTTCAACAGAAACTTGCATTGTTTTACCTCGAAATATGTCAAACGTCCTTTAGGAATAGTCGAATCATCAACTACTCAGGTATTCGTTTCTTGATCTTAAAAATCGACTAGAATGCCTATCAATACTGAATTTTGGCAGTCATCGCTCTGTGTTGTAATTTATCAAGACGCGACATTATAGCGATGCTTTTTGATGGAGTCGACCTCAAATGGCCAATAACAGGCGTAAAAAAAGCGACCAGAGGTCGCTTTTTTTATTTTCTTCAAAAGAAGTGGGGTGACTGATGGGACTTGAACCCACGACAACCGGAATCACAATCCGGGGCTCTACCAACTGAGCTACAATCACCACTGATATGGTACGCCCGGCAGGATTCGAACCTGCGGCCATCCGCTTAGAAGGCGGATGCTCTATCCAACTGAGCTACGGGCGCTTCGTTATGAACTAAGTTCATATCCTAACTGGGCGAGATAACGCGTTGCATTATCTTAAAATTTGGTCGGTGATAGAGGATTCGAACCTCTGACCCTCTGGTCCCAAACCAGATGCGCTACCGGGCTGCGCTAATCACCGAATTTTGTGTTTCGATACCGATATAAAATCACTATCTAAAAATGAGTGGTCGGTGATAGAGGATTCGAACCTCTGACCCTCTGGTCCCAAACCAGATGCGCTACCGGGCTGCGCTAATCACCGAGTCATTCTACTGTAACGATGCTACCATCGTTGAGAACGGAGCGCATCTTATCCCCTCACATAAAACCCGTCAATGACTTTTTTGATAAAGCTGACTCGCTTGCTCAATTTACCGACTAATCGCAATATAATTGCGCTGTAATCACCGAGCCACACTTATATTAGCCAACATGGCCCAAATATGTTCGCCTTTATCACCATCTATATTGCAGTCGGTCGCAAAATTGATTATCCGCATATGAAAACGGTTTGTTGCACAGGTAATTAAATGACAGTTGCTATGCGCCCTGTTAAAATAGCGCCGTTTTTATTATCGCGCCAGATAAAGGATAGCCTACCCCCATGACAGCCCAAATTATCGATGGAAAAGCAATAGCCCAATCCATTCGAAAACAGCTAACTGAGAAAGTCACTGCCCGCAAAGAGGCAGGACAACGCGTCCCCGGTTTAGCCGTAATTCTTGTCGGAGCTGATCCGGCTTCACAAGTTTATGTCGGTAGCAAAAGACGTGCCTGCGAAGAAGTGGGTTTTCTTTCTCAATCATTTGATCTACCCAGTGATACCACTGAAGCAGACCTATTAGCCTTAATTGATAAGTGCAACGAAGATAACGCTATCGACGGCATTTTGGTGCAACTACCACTGCCAGCGCATATTGAAGAGTCAAAAGTCATTGAGCGTATTCGTCCAGACAAAGATGTTGATGGGTTCCATCCCTACAATGTTGGTCGTCTTGCACAACGTATTCCGGTATTACGCTCATGTACACCAATGGGCATTATTACGCTAATTAAATCGACCGGCGTGGATACTTATGGCCTAGATGCTGTAGTGGTTGGCGCGTCCAATATTGTTGGCCGCCCAATGACTCTAGAGCTATTACTTGCAGGTTGCACGACAACCACTTGCCATCGTTTTACCAAAAACCTTGAGCAAAAGGTTCGCCAAGCTGATTTAGTGGTTGTGGCTGTCGGTAAACCCGGCTTCATTCCTGGCGAATGGATAAAACCCGGTGCCATCGTTATCGATGTGGGCATTAACCGTTTAGAAGACGGTAAGTTAGTTGGCGATGTGCAATATGATGTTGCAGCGCAAAACGCCAGTCACATTACACCTGTTCCAGGTGGTGTTGGGCCGATGACAATTGCCAGCCTACTTGAAAACACCTTATATGCGGCGGAGCAATATCACGACTAACGTGCAATGCATAATGTAGTCGCCATAAAAAATGCCTGCTAATTAGCAGGCATTTTTGTTTACATTTCGCGTCACTACTTCTTACGCCAAGTGGTGCCCTCTGGGCCATCTTCCAGTACCACACCCAATGCGTTAAGACCATCTCTAGCCACATCCGCGGCTGGCCAATCTTTCTCGGCGCGTGCTCGGTTACGTTCTGCAATCAGTGCTTCAATCTGAGCCACTTCATCGTCACTGCCCTCGCCTTTAAAGAACGCGTCAACTTCTTGGTCTAATATGCCTAACACGTCAGCAAGTTGCTTTAACGCAACGCCAAGAGCCGAAGCACTGGCTAAGTCATCCACTTTAAGGCGGTTAATTTCTCGTACCATATCAAATAGCACAGAATAGGCTTCCGGCGTGTTGAAGTCATCATCCATGGCCTGAGTAAACTTAGACACAAAAGCTTCAGCGGGCGCAGCTGCAACAGTAAGGTCAAGCCCCTTCAGTGCCGTATATAATCGCTCTAGTGCTGACTTGGCTTGTTTTAGGTTGTCTTCAGAATAGTTCAATTGGCTCCGATAGTGCCCAGACAACAAAAAGTAGCGTACAGTCGCGGCATCGTAATGACCTAACACGTCACGAATGGTGAAAAAGTTATTCAATGACTTGGACATTTTCTCTTTGTCGACCATCACCATGCCTGTATGCATCCAATAGTTAACATACGGGGTGTCATGGGCGCAGCAAGACTGGGCAATTTCATTTTCATGGTGCGGGAACTGCAGATCAGAGCCGCCACCATGAATATCAAAATGCTGGCCTAAGTGCTTTGAGTTCATTGCTGAACATTCAATATGCCAGCCAGGGCGGCCCGGTCCCCAAGGCGAATCCCAAGTAGGCTCACCCGGCTTTGACATTTTCCAAAGCACAAAATCCATTGGGTCACGTTTATTTTCATCAACCTCAACGCGGGCACCCGCCTGTAGTTGATCAAGGTTTTGACCTGATAGCTGACCATATTCTGGGAATGAAGCCACGCTAAAGAGTACATCACCATCGGCGGCAACATAGGCGTGATCACGTGCAATCAACAGCTCCACCATCTCGATGATTTCAGGAATATGTAGCGTTGCACGAGGTTCAAAATCAGGACGCTTCATGCTCAAGGCATCAAAATCTGCATGCATTTCACCAATAAGGCGCTCTGTTAATGCTTCACATGATTCATTATTTTCAGCAGCACGCTTGATAATTTTATCATCGACATCGGTGATATTGCGCTGAAAGTTAACTTCATAACCACGATAACGCAAATAACGAACTATCATGTCAAAAGATACAAAAGTGCGTCCATGACCGATATGACACAAGTCATATATGGTTACCCCGCACACATACATGCCAACTTTTCCTGGCTGTAATGGTTTAAATTGCTCTTTTTGGCGGGTAAGACTGTTGTATATCTTCAACATTGACGTTCTCTATTGTTTTGCATTGATAAAAAAGAACTTCAGTCTATCACCTGAAATCAGCCGCTTCCAGCGGATACAGCCAACATGTACGCGTTTTTTACCTTAGTTCACAGGCTTTATAAAAATATTCTTGCCGCTTCTAAAGCAACTGCGGCGATATGAATGCCAGTTAGCGCTTTATGCTACTAATCATTTAGGCTAAAATCGCCAGCTATCTTGAAAGACAAACTATGTTGAGAATTAAAAACATGATCACACTGCAAACTAACCACGGTAACATCGTTCTAGAACTTGATACTGAAAATGCGCCAGTCACCGCTGAAAACTTCCTAAGCTACGTTAAAGAAGGCTTTTATGATGGCACAATTTTTCACCGTGTAATCGATGGCTTTATGATTCAAGGTGGTGGATTCACTGAAGATATGGTGCAAAAAACCTCAAAGGAAACCATTAAGAACGAAGCAAACAATGGCCTTTCAAACGCAGTAGGCACTATTGCTATGGCACGCACTTCAGATCCACATTCAGCCACTGCTCAGTTCTTCATCAACATTAACGACAATACGTTCTTAGACTTTAAGTCAGAGACCAGCCAAGGTTGGGGTTACTGCGTATTTGGTAAGGTGACTGAGGGCATGGACATCGTCGATAAGATTAAAGCAGTCAGCACGGGTAACCGTGGCATGCATCAAGATGTCCCGCTTGAAGCTGTTGTTATTGAAAAAGCCATCATCGCTGAATAACCGCGAGTGGAACAAACCTTGTTTGTTGGCGATCTGCACTTAAGTGCTGATCGCCCCGATATCACCCAAGCTTTCTATCACTTTCTCGATACCCAATTGGGCGAGTGTGAAGCCCTGTATATTATTGGTGATCTGTTTGAGGTCTGGGTGGGTGACGATATCGCAGAACCTTTTGCTTTGGCCATTGCTGATAAAATTAGTCAAAGTTGTCAGCACATCCCGGTTTATTTTATCCACGGCAATCGCGATTTCCTATTGGGTAAAGCGTTCGCTGAACGCGCCAATATGACCCTACTCCCAGAAGTCAGTGTCATCAATCTCTATGGCACCCCCACCGTGATATTACATGGCGACAGTTTATGCACTTTAGATAAGAGCTATCAGCGCTTTAGACGTTTTAGAAATTGGCCCTGGGTTAAATTTCTTTATCGCCTACTGCCCAGTGCCACACGGCTTAACATTGCCGCTAAACTCAGACAAAAGAGTCAGCAAAGTAATCAGCATAAAAGTTACACCATTATGGATGTCGAAGCGGATGCGGTTGATCAATTACTCACCAGCACACACTGCATAAACATGATCCATGGCCATACCCATCGACCAGCTATTCACCAACTCACACAACACAAACAGCGTATTGTTGTTGGAGACTGGTATGAGCAAAGCAGCGTATTGAGCGTCTCAGCAACTGGAATCGCCTTAACTGCTGGGGCTTTGGACTGTGCAAGCAAATAGCGCACCGCGGCGCTAACTTGAACATACTTGCGATCTTATGCGATCGGCGCACCACTGTGGAATTGAAAATCACTGTCTTCACTGCTAATTAGCGCGGCTTCTGTCGCAGCAAAATCTGCCACTCGCGCACTAATATCATCCTGCGCAATATCGCTAGCTAAGGCTAAGTAATCCTGATAATGGCGTGCTTCTGAGCGTAATAACGATACGTAAAACCGATTCAGTTCATCATCCAGATGTGGCGCAAGCTTAGCAAACCGTTCACAAGAGCGAGCTTCAATAAATGCCCCGACAATCAACTTATCAATTAACGCAGCGGGTTCGTATGTGCGCACTTGCTTCATCATCCCTTTAGCGTAACGACCGGCACGACGATTTTCATATTCAATACCTCGGCTGTGCATAATCGCTAAGACTTGCTCAAAGTGGTGAAACTCCTCCTTGATTAAGCGCACCATCTTATTCACTAAGTCTTGCCCTTGGGCAAAATCAGTACGGCAGGTTAGCTCACCAATTAAATCGTTCTTTTTCACATCCCGGTTTAAAAAACGCTCAATATTACGTTCCTTTTTATACACAAAATCCTCATATGGCTTAGCCCATAACAACAACTGCTCAGCACTGGCTTTGTCGACAGCGTATTTACGCACCAAGAACATGGCCGTCTGGGCTGCCTTTAACTCACAATTACAGTGGTCGATCAGTAAGGTGGTGAGGTTTTGTGGTTGCTTGGCCTTTTCTATCCAAGAATCCGGGGTCGAACAGGCTAAAAACTGTTCGATAGGGGCTAAAAGTTGCTGCATGATAAACCCAAGGTATTAAGCTGATTTGGTAGAGTATTTTACCAGCATTTCTCGCTGTAAACCTATTATTCCGTGCTTAGGTGGCAAAGTTAGCTTGACTAGGGTGATTTTTTGTTCAATAAATAAACCATAGCAGTTAACAATTTTGTAACTGTATTGGAGCCTAACTGGTCTATTTGGGACATGACCAAAAGGCAAAAGAGGTTCGTCTGAAGTTTGGCGAGCACAAGATCAAGCTAAACAAGGATAACAATAATGATATTAAATCACTTAATGGGGTTATACACTCATCCAAAAGAAGAGTGGCAGACTATTGAGCAAAATCACGAAGCAGTAAAGAGCAGTCTCAGTCATATCCTGTTAATTGCGCTTATTCCTGCAATTTGTACTTATTTTGCTTCTACACAATTCGGCTGGGACTTAGGTGTTTCAGACCCACTGTTTTTAACTGGTAACAGCGCAGCAATGATGTCTGTTGGCATGTACTTCGGCTTAATCGCCGGTGTATTTGGCCTAGCTTATCTCGCCTTTTGGATGGCAAAAACCTTTGATGCAAATCCAAGCTTTACCCAAGCACTTGAACTAGCAGCTTATACAGCTACACCGCTATTTATGGTCGGCTTTGCCGCTTTGTACCCATCGCTTTGGTTTATTATGGTCGTTGGCCTAGCAGGCTTGGCGTACTCGGTTTACCTGCTTTATACGGGGGTGCCGATAATCATGAATATACCAGAAGAGAAAGGCTTCATTTATGCTAGCTCAGTTGTGACAGCCGGACTGGTATTACTGGTAGCCTTAATGGCATCTAGTGTGATCTTATGGAGCATGGGCTTTGGCCCAATGTATCAATAAGCTCTCCCAGCAACAAAAAAGGCGCTTAATTAGCGCCTTTTTTAGTACCACAGCATCAGGTTTAAATGCTATTTAGAGTCGCGTAACGCCACTGTTAAATTAAACACTAAGTTATCAGCTGTAGAATCTACATTGTCGGCACAGAAATAGCCTTCACGCTCAAACTGATAAGCTTTTTCTGCTTCTGCATTAACCAGGTTAGCCTCTACAACACCGTGTTTGACCACCAATGATTCAGGGTTCAACACTTCATCAACAGTTTCAGCTGCAGCTGGATTAGTATCTATAAACAGTTTGTCATACAAACGGAACTCTGCGACTTTGGCCGTACTCGCTTCAACCCAATGGATCACACCTTTGACCTTACGACCATCGGCAGGGTTTTTACCTAAAGTATCTTTGTCATAGGTGCAATAAATCGTGGTGACATTACCGTCCGCATCTTTATCACAACGCTCTGCTTTAATGACATAAGCATTACGCAGGCGAACTTCTTTACCTTGTACAAGACGCTTGTACTTCTTATTCGCCTCTTCGCGAAAATCAGCCGCATCGATATAGAGCTCTCGACCAAACGCTAATTCACGCTTGCCCATCTCTTCTATAGATGGGTGCATAGGGGCATAGATGGTTTCGACCTCGCCTTCGGCATAGTTTTCAATGATAACCTTAATCGGATCAATTACTGCCATTGCGCGCGGTGCATTATCATTGAGCTCTTCACGGATACAAGCATCAAGCATAGCCACTTCAACCATGTTCTCTTGCTTGGTGACACCAATACGCAAACAGAACTCTCTGATAGATGCAGGTGTATAGCCGCGGCGACGTAAGCCGGCAATCGTTGGCATACGAGGGTCGTTCCAACCTGCAACTAAACCTCGCACTACTAAATCATTAAGCTTACGCTTAGACATCAAGGTGTATTCAAGATTTAAGCGCGAAAACTCATACTGACGCGTGCGGTTTGGTGCTTGAAAATCATCAAGATGATCAAGGATCCAATCATAAATGCGACGGTTATCTTGGAACTCTAATGTACACAGTGAGTGGCTGATATTCTCAATCGCATCTGAGATGCAATGAGTAAAATCATACATTGGGTAAATGCACCACTTATCACCAGTTTGGTGATGGTGAGCGAAGCGAATGCGATAGATAATTGGATCGCGCATGCACATAAATGGCGATGCCATATCTACTTTTGCACGTAGCGAGCATTCGCCCTCTTTGAACTCGCCTTTACGCATTTTGTCAAACAGCGCCAAGTTCTCCTCAACGCTTGTGTCGCGATAAGGACTGTCTTTTCCTGGCTCTTTTAATGTTCCGCGGTATTCACGGGTTTGCTCACCATTAAGGAAGCAAACATACGCTAAGCCTTTTTCAATCAACTCCACAGCATAGCCGTGCAAGCGATCAAAATAATTCGATGAATAGCAAATATCGCCATCCCAGTTGAACCCAAGCCATTTCACATCTTCTTGAATCGAGTTGACGTAGTCGATATCTTCCTTTTCAGGATTGGTATCGTCAAAACGAAGGTTACATAAACCTTTATAGTCTTGCGCCAATCCAAAGTTCAAGCAGATCGATTTAGCATGTCCTATGTGCAGATAGCCATTAGGCTCAGGTGGAAAACGCGTATGCACGGTCGCGTGCTTACCCGCTGCGATGTCTTCATCGATAATGTTACGAATGAAGTTGCTAGGACGTACTTCAGTGTCCATATGACTCATGGAATTCCTCTTTGCCAACTTTGCTAAATCCCCAATAGCGGGAGGGCTATCAGGGTGAAAATAGAGTAAACCTGCATATTCCTACAGATCGCCATCCGATACAATGTCTATGACGCAAAATTTCATGACAAAATGATAAAAAAACTAAGCAGCGACGAATCGCTGCTTAGTTTGAGGCTATTTAACTACTGCTGTTGAGCTAACTAATGACCCGCACATTAGGGATAATCAACTCATCGCGCTTAGCTTTGCGTTTCAACCATAGGTAGAAGGCAATCAATGCCCCGCTAAAGAAGCCAATCCACATACTGGACTGAACCGGATGAGCCGCAAAGGTGGCTACTTGATAAAATACCGTCGCCGTACCGTATGCAAGCGCAAAAGTCCACACTCCGGCAAATGCCGCCCAGCGAGAACCAAACTCGCCGACTAAAGCCCCCATTGCTGCAACACATGGTGTATAAAGCAAGACAAATAACAGGTAAGCAAACGCTGCTGCAATCCCGCCAAATCCGGCTTGTAATGCACC
The DNA here is from genome assembly GCF_000518805.1 of Shewanella waksmanii ATCC BAA-643. Classification (GTDB taxonomy): domain Bacteria; phylum Pseudomonadota; class Gammaproteobacteria; order Enterobacterales; family Shewanellaceae; genus Shewanella; species Shewanella waksmanii. The sequence continues at coordinate 135,329 of NZ_JAEH01000008.1, read as the reverse complement.
AAATGTAGAGGTATCAACTTCTAGCTCTTCAGAGGCTGCTGCCACATCTTCAATATCACCCACATCTAATGACAGCGGATCTTCTGGTGCAATTCCTAGTAGGTTTTCAGGAATTGTCGCCCAAGCTTCAGCAAAGGTCTCGCTTAATGGCGCTAACTCTTCATCGTCACCCGCTGCAGATGAGTACAAGCTATTTAAGGTACCCACAACGGCTTCTTTAGCAAAAATCCCGGTAATAATACCCACAGTGGCCGGCCAGTTCTCTTGCTCAACACCCATAGGTGCAAACAGCGGAGTCACTTTTTGACTGGCTACACTCAATACCGACTCTGAACTGTCTTCATGACCAAAGCTGCCGTCAACACCAATCGCATTTACAAAGTTAAGCAGCGTGACCACAATAACAATCGTTTTACCTGCGCCCATAATGAAGCTCTTAGTGCGCTTGCCAGTACGACCCATAACCGCTTTAAATTTTGGTTTTTCGTAGCTAGGTAGCTCCATCACTACAGCACTACTGGTACCCGGTAGAATTGTGCTGCGAAGCAATAAACCGGTTCCAATCGCGGCAAATACGCCGATGATATAAAGCAGGAAGACTAAGTTTTGCCCCGACTCAGGGAAAAAGGCTGCTGCAAATAATGCATAAACCGGTAAACGTGCGCCACAAGACATGAAAGGCGCCATCATGCCAGTCACGATACGTTCCCGCTCGCTGCCTAGGGTACGGGTTGCCATAATCGCTGGAACTGAACAGCCAAAACCCACAATCATCGGCACAAAAGACTTACCCGGTAGGCCAATACGGCGCATCAAGCCATCAACCACAAAGGCCGCGCGAGCCATATAACCCGAGCTTTCAAGTACAGAAAGCGCCAAAAATAGTGCGGCAATAACGGGAATAAATGTCGCAACGGTTTGGATACCTTGGCCAATACCACCAGCAACAATAGTCACCAGCCAATCAGGCGAGCCCATACTCGACATCAGTGCGCCAAAGTGATCAACAAAAATGGCCCCGGCTGCAATGTCAAAGAAATCAATAAATGCACTACCCACATTAATACTGAACATGAACATTAAGTACATGACAAATAGGAAGATAGGCACACCAGCTAATGGGTGAAGAATCACTTTATCCAATCGGTCGCTGACAGTTTCAACGTCGCCATTTGTCACCGCACCGTTATACACTTTTTGCACGAAATCAAATCGCGTAGTGGCGACCATAATTTCAATATCTTTGCCTTGGTCAGAGAGGTGTTCAGTGCATTGTTTAACTTCATTAAGCAATTGACCATTCTGGCACTGGCCGCAGCCAAGACCGTTGCCTAACATCGCCAATGCACGGCCACGACTGAGGCCGCTATCCCTTTCAAACAAAGCACGAATACTTTGCTCAATTTCAGCGTCATAATTTAGCACTAAGGCCTCTTCAGACACTTTACCCGCTAAAAGGTCAACGAATTGAGATTTTATTTTCTCGATATCATCAGCTACATGAGAACATACTGCAATCACTGGGCAACCAAGTTGCTCAGCCATTTTTTGCGTATCAATTTCGATACCGTGCTCTTTCGCGGCATCAATTTTATTGACCACCACAACCATTGGGATACCCATCTCTCGAAGCTGCACAGTTAGGTATAAATGGCGTTCAATATTGGTAGCATCAATTAGGTTGATGATGCCATCAATTTTCTGCTCTGCGAGATACAGCTGCGCAATTTGCTCATCTAATGAACAATCGCAACTATTCCCAGCGGGCAGCAAATCATAAATTCCTGGTAAATCAGTAAGCTGAACATCAGTATTATTGAGAGTAAATTGGCCAGTTTTCTTTTCTACGGTCACACCTGACCAGTTACCGACTTGCTGGTTAGCCCCGGTAAGCGCGTTAAATAAGGTTGATTTCCCCGCATTAGGATTACCAACGGTTACGCAATGAAATTGTTTAGACATGAGCAACCTCTACCTCTATGACTTCAGCGAGTTCTTGACGCATACATAATTTACTTCCCCGAATGGCTAGCTCCATACCTGAGCCCATCGGTGCTCTGCGTATCATAGTAAAGGAAGTGTTTGGGGTGATGCCCATCGATAAGAGTTTACGTTTTACAACGGCAGGTAATTCGATATGACCGACTTGGGAAATTTTCGCACTATCACCCGGTTTCAGTTCACTTAATTTCATGGTTCCCTTTTACCTTTATAAAGGCATACTAAGTTCAGCTTTAAGCCGATTTTAACTAAGCTTCTGTCTGAATAACTTTACCTAGATCAACTTTTACAACTGCAAATAATAATAGTTTTCAATTGTGTTCTGTATTGTGTGACATAACTCCCAAACAGTAAAATATTTATTGCAAATGATTTCGATTATCATTTAAAAACACTAAGCTTATTTTCCTAACGTGATCAATATCACACTTTTAAAAATACATTTTATAAGTCACGAATTTAGCAACATAAATGACACATTTTTTGTACGCCTATATCACAAAAGTCATCTATTATTAGAGATTAGTAATTCATGTAATTACTAACATAACTATTAATAGCTGTATTAGAGCGCTCAGGATGTGTGACGATGAAAATGGAATCTACTTGGAATAGAGGAGCGGCATACGCTTGCCTCCTTGTTATCATTTCGATATTTAGCTTAAACCTTTCCGCCGCCCCGTGGGATGATCAAGACCCTAAAGAGGTCGAAGCTATTCTCGACCAGAAGTTCGCTGAAGGAAATTACTCACCGAAAGGGGCTGACTCCTGTCTGATGTGCCACCGTCGCAGTGAAACTGTCATGGCACTTTTTGATGGCGTCCACGGTAATCCGAATGTGCCCGGCTCCCCCATGACCGACCTTCAATGTGAAGCCTGCCATGGACCACAAGGTAAACATAACCGTGGTGGTAAAGAGCCCATGATCACCTTTGGCGCTAACTCCCCAGTTCCAGCACAAAAGCTGAATAGCGTATGCATGAGCTGTCATAACGATGATGAGCGCATGGCATGGAGCGGAAATCACCATGACAACGCTGACGTTGCCTGTAGCGATTGCCACTCGGTACATACTGGACACGACCCCATCGCCGATAGAGCGCAAGAAGTTAAAGTTTGTACCACTTGCCATACTCAGCAAAAAGCCGACATGCACAAACGCTCATCACACCCGCTTAAGTGGCAACAAATGGTGTGTAGCGATTGCCATAATCCACACGGTTCAATGAGCGATGCCAATCTTAAGCAAATGAGCGTGAATGAAAACTGCTATGGCTGCCATGCAGAAAAACGCGGACCAAAACTTTGGGAACACTCTCCGGTCACTGATAACTGCGCCACTTGTCACAATCCACACGGCAGCGTGAATGAAGGCATGCTTATTAGTAAACCACCGCAATTATGCCAGCAATGCCACGCCTCTGATGGCCACGCATCTAACGCCGTATTTGGTAACTCGCCTAATGCATTTAATGCCGGACAAAGCTGTATGAACTGCCATGGTCAAATTCATGGTTCTAATCATCCATCGGGCAAGCTGTTTCAGCGATAAAAGGGAGTGTCTAAGATGAAAAGGATTAATTTACCCATGTCGCTTAGCTTAATCGCCATGGCAATCTCTGCAAGCATGTCGCCAGCCTTTGCTGAAGGTTATGGTTTGGCCAATGCTAAGCGAGATAAAGTCAAGCTAGACAAATGGGAGTGTAAGCGCTGTGTTGTTGAACCGGGTCTTACCGGCAGTGTTGGGGCAGGCATTGCATCCAATGACGGCTCTGATCCACACTTTGCTAATACCACCGGAACAGATCAAGATGGCGTAACCGGCTTTGTACAAGCCGACGGCAGCTATATCAGCGAAAGCGGCTACCGAACTGACTTTGAAGCAGATAAGTTGGGCTACGATACCGGTTCCGCATCAGTCTCAACCGGCCGCCCAGGTCAATATAACATCGCGTTGGGTTATCGTGGGTTAGCCAACTACGACACCAACCGTGCGCTAACACCGTATTCTGGGTCGCTCAATTTGCCCGATAATTGGCAAACGGGCGCGACAACCGGACAAATGACTGAGCTCGATGCCAGCTTAAAACCGGTCGAACTGGGCACTAAACGCGATCGGTTTAACTTAGCTGCAAATTATCAGGGTAGCTTTTATAAAGCCGACATCGATTACCAATACGAGCAACGCTCAGGAAAGCGCAAGTTTAGCGGCAACATGTTGACCAACAGTGCCATGCTGGCACAACCAATAGACGATAGCAGCGATACCTTAGGTGCTAAGCTCTATTTTAATGGTGATGGATGGCTTGCAGGCATAAACACCCAAGTCAGCCAATATAAAAATGATCACCAAGCTTTAAGCTGGCAAAATGCCTTTTCTCCCACATTTGGTGCGGCATATAGCGGCCAAAGTGCGGTTGCACCTGACAATAAAGCTTATCGAATCGCGGGGAATACCCAATTTAGATCCGGCAGCAATCAAATGCTTATGCATGTTGGCTTTAGCCGTTTTACTCAAGATCAACAGTTTTTACCCGCTACCATCAATGGCCCGACTCCGGAGCTGCCACAAGCATCACTCGATGGTCAGGTCGACATGATTGAGATGAAGCTCAAATATACTGGGCGCATTACCAACGAGTTTAATATTCGTGCAAGTTACGACTACCGGGACCGTGATAATAAAACTCAAACAGCTAGCTACCCGCAGGTGGTGACCGATAGCTACTTCAGCGGCTATGCAACCAACTTGGACTATGATCGAACTCGCCAGCAAGCGAATTTAGGCGCCAAGTATCGCTTTAGTCGTGCCGTCTATTTAGATGTTGACTACCGCTATGACCACAATACTTATAGCGACTTAGACCGCAACAAGCTCAACGAATCAATCATTGACGCTAAGCTCAACTACAACATTAATCCGCAATGGAAGTTATGGTTAAAAGCCAAAGCTGCCGATAGAAGTGGCGGCGCCTATGTGCCGGTAGACACCACAGATAACCCTAGCCACCCATTAGCTAGAAAAACCTACTTAGCTGATCGCCAGCATGCCTACTATGCACTGTTTGCCAGTTTTGCCTCTGAAAGTGCATTTTCAGCAAGCGCCAACATTCATGGCGCGCAAGACGACTATGACGACACGTTAATTGGTTTAACGAAAGTGGATAGCTTGGGTTATGACGTATCAATGCACTACCAAGCCAATGATGATCTCACTTTTAATGCGTTTGTTAACCAAGATTGGCGTGACAGTGATCAAGCGGGTACCAGCAACTTTGTTTCCCCAAATTGGTTCGCCACCATTTCGGATGAATCAACAGTGCTAGGGGCTGGTATGGCCTATAGCAACTTACTCGATAAGCAACTCGCCTTAGGTTTGGATTACAGCTTTAGTGACGGTAAAAGCGATACTGAAGTCACGCAAGGAATTTCAACACCTTATCAAGATCATTACGCTAAACGTCATAACGTAAACGCTTACGCTGACTATCAATTTTCAGACAAGTTTGGTCTAAGGTTTGACTGGATTTTCGAGCAATATCAAGACGCTGACTGGCAAAACGCTAACTTAGCGCCAGATGCCATCCCCAATGTACTGACATTTGGCGACCTAGGTCATGACTATAGTGCTCACTATTTCGGGTTAACCCTGAGCTATCAGCTGTAGAGCGAGGTATAACAGATGAATTCCAAGGAAGACAACATGAAATCAACCACGAGTCATACTCTACGACGTTATCTGCCATGGTGTGTTGCAGCATTGCTCAGTGCATGTGGCGGTGATGATGGCGAACCCGGTAATCCTGGCGAACCTGGTGGGCCGCCAGCGAGCGAAATCGAGCAGCTAATTGTTGAAGTTAACGAAGTACAACTCAATGCCGGTGTCGCAACGGTCAATTACCGTGTAACTAACCAAGACGATGAACCTGTAGTGGGCATTGCCAGTAGTACATATATCGCCACTCAACTGCTACCACAGGGTTACACCAATGCCGGTAATAGTAGCCAATGGCAGTACTTTACCTCTGAATCATGCTCACCGGACTGCCCAGGTGAATTTACCGACCATAGAAATGGTCGTTATAGCTACACTTTCAGCGCCGCTTTTGATGGTATGAATGAGGTGAGTTACATGGCTGGTGCCACGCAACGTGTGGTGATAAAAGTCGGCGGTGATAGTTTACCGGACGGTACGCCCCTACCGACCACCAATCAGCATTACGATTGGCAAGATAGTGGCGAAGTGGCTTATACCCGAAATATCGTGACCATAGAGACCTGTAATACCTGCCATAACGACTTGGCTTTCCACGGCAGCAAGTACAATGAAATTGAAACTTGTGTTACATGCCATACCGAAGGCCGCGTGAGTAATAATGACAATATTTTCCCGCAAATGGTCCACAGCAAACATTTGGTGGGATATCCGGGCTCATTGGCTGACTGTCAAACCTGTCATGCGGAAGATGAAACACTGACAGAGCACCTCAACTGGGCGCGAGTGCCTACCATGGAAGCGTGTGGTTCTTGTCATACCGACATTAACTTCCCTGCCGGTGAAGGCCACCCAGCCCAAGCCGACAACAGCAACTGTGTGGCATGTCATAATTCAGATTGGACGATGAGCGCCCACAATGATGGCGGTAATGACGAGGCATTGGCACAGTTTAGCGCAACCATCACTCAGGCAGCCCTTGCCAATGATACAGTCAACTTCACTATTAGGCTAAGCAACCCTGTTACTGGTGAAAACTATAACGCAAGCGCGGATGAACTAGCATTTGTCAATGATTTGCGAGTTTATGCTAACTGGGGTAACAGCTTTGACTATGCAACCCGCTCTGCCCCTTCTATCAAGTTGACCGAAATAACGCCAAACGGTGGCAGTAATGGCGACTACAGCTACTCTATCGCAGGGTTAACTGTTCCCGCTGGTACTGAAACCGATACCGGTACACTGGCGATACAAGGTAAAGTCTGTGCCGCCGATGGTCAGCTAGGAGATTGCGACGATGACAGTTATGCCCAAGTCAATATCAAGTCATCAACCCAATTCTTTGCAAGCGACGCAATAGCAGACATGGGCCGCCGTAGCGTGGTCACAAATGAAACCTGTGGCAGTTGTCATGGTGACCAAGCGCTAAATTACCACGGCTCTCGCAACGATTTAGCTCAGCAATGTCAGCTATGTCACAACCCTAACATGACCGCCGATGCGCAAGCGGCTAACCCGTCGATTGCTACCGCCGACTATAAGCATATGATTCATAGCATTCATAACGGTCAGCGCGAAGGGTACGAGTCCATCAACTACCCCGGCAATATCGCCAACTGCGCCCAATGTCATGCAGAAGATGCAGCCGGTGACTTAACCGTTGCACTGCCCTTATACGGTGGTGTTCCACCGCTGTCACTGGACGATGGCACCTATACCAGCGCGACTACCGCTATCTGTAGTGACTGTCACAATAGTGATAGCGCTAAAGGACATATGACCCAACAAGGCGGCGTGTTTATGGGCACTTATGAAGATGCCACAGCAGGCACCGAATCCTGTGCTACCTGTCACGGCAAAGGGGCAAGTATTGATGTGCTAGAGGTGCATGCCATCAACTAACCGTCAAAGGCCTCGAGGTGAGTAACTCGAGGCCAAACTAATAGCAATATAAAGAAAATATGGAACGCAAATTATGGAACTACAAAGAAAAGGTTTAACACATAGCCTCTTGGCCTTGACCTGCTCTGCACTGCTATTTGGTTGCGGCAGCGACGGTAAAGACGGCGAAGATGGCCAAGATGGCGAAGTGGGCTTTTCTGTCTCCCAAGCCAACGAATTAAGATCTACCATCACCGCGGTAGATATTAGCGACGGGGTAATTTCCGTTGACTTTAACGTTGAAAATGCCAATGGCGTCGCGATAACAGATTTCGATACATACGCAGGTGTCGACACCTTAGGTCTGGGCATTGCTAAGCTACTTCCCCAAGAAGGTAAAGGGTATAAAACCCCGCAGTGGGTGAGCTATATTAATCGTATGGTAGAACCTGTTACAGAAGATATTCCTGCTGGCTATGAAGATATGGCCGGACCACAGATTCAGCCTTCAATAGAAACCTCTTGCAAACAAGAATGTGTTGAAAAAATTGATGCTGGCAGCTACCGCTATACCTTCCAGCTAAACCTCAATGAAATCGAGGCAGTAGGTGATTTAGATTTAGCCTATGACGAAACCTTAACCCACAGGGTGTCGATGGAGCTACGTGCCGACGGTGATATTAATAAGTTAGTTAATGCTCACTATGATTTTCTACCGTCATCTGGCGAGATGGTTTCGGGTACTGATACTCGCACCGTGGAGTTTTTGGAAGATTCGTGTCTGCGCTGCCACAGTGACGACTATGGTCATGCATGGGCGCCCAAGCTAATTCTTCATGGTTCAAAACGCTTTGCATTAGAGAACTGTCAGGTTTGTCATACAAGCTATGCTGGCGATCCAGAAACGGGCGCGCCAATCGATATGGGTTACATGGTGCATAAAATCCATAAAGCCGATTATCTAATGGTAGGCTATGGCGGCAGTGTTCACGACTATAGCGCTGTCACCTTCCCAGCTGATATGTATGATTGTCGAACTTGTCATATGGAAGGTGAAACCTCACCCGCTGATGCATTTAACTTTAAGCATCACCGTGCGCTAGCATGTGGATCGTGTCATTCAGATTCAACCGATGCGGGCCAAATTAAAGATGACATGCACGATAAATATATCGATGCGGGTGTTTCTTGCGGCACATGTCATGCCGAACAAGGTGAAGCCGGTGCTGCACATCATATGACCGATGCCGTCGCCAAAGACAATGTCAAAGCGCAGTATGCTGCAAGCCTGGTACCGGGCTCTGTGTCTTTGTCTTCTGGCATGCTTAACTTTAGTGTGCAGTTTAGTGATTCAAGTGTGACTGGCGCAGTGATGAGCCCCGACGCTGACGCGCGTATCGCCTACAGCAATATTTACTTCGGATTTGGCAACGATATTGACTTTACCGCCGGTAAGCAGAACTACAAGTTAAATGAAATCACCCCAGTATCGGGCAGTGATGGCACTTACAACTACAGTGAAGCAACCACATTAACTCCTGACACAATGCAATCAGCAACAGGGGTAGTGACAACTCATATCTGTGTAGACCGAGACACGTTAGCTGCAGTGGCTTGTGGTACCGGTAGTGATGAGTCAATCAACCCGTCAGTAATTACTGGTGAATTGGTTGCCTTTAACCTAAACGGTGATGAGGATGTGATGGCGCGGCGTCAGCCTGTTAGCAACGAAACCTGTGCTAACTGCCATGATGATAAATTTATCGGCAAATTTGGCATCGATTTCAAACACAGCGGCAGTTACACCAACTTTGAAGGCGAGTGTCAAATGTGTCACAACCCGACTTATAAGGATAACCAAACTGCGTTAGATCATATTGATTTTAAAGTGCGTATTCACGCGCACCATGCCAATAAACGTTCTAAGCAAAATGGTGAATCACCTTCTAAGGTCGTCACTTTCCCTGAACACTATGGTAATTGCGCCGTTTGTCACGACAAAGGTCAGCTCACGATGGCTGGTTTAGAGATGATGCCTGCCACATTGACCATAGACGACGCTGGCAATGAAACGGAAATCTCACCAATCGCCTCAACGTGTGTCAGTTGTCACGGTGAGCAAGACTCACTAATCTCACACATTCGAGCTAATGGCGGCGCGGCCAGCGACACTCGCGGGACCTATGTACCGGGTAGTGAGAGCTGTGCAACATGTCATGCAGAGGGTAAAACCAATGGTGTCGATGCTGTTCATCCAGTTGACTGGTAAGCGCCACATCAGCGAGTCCAATATAAGCTAAATAAAGGGGGGAGACGTTGTCTCCCTTTTTCATCCCCGCATATTGTGACTAATGGGTAAACATTCACCCCACCTTCATGCTGTTTCCCATCACAATACCTTAACGCTACCTACCCACTTGTTAAGTATTTGTGCGTAATACCTCTTTTGATATAGACAAATTAATTGATCTACATCAGTAAGAACATCAATCTATCTCATTTATTTAAGACTCAATTAAGACTTTGCCACCACTCAATCAAAAACTGCCACACAGAATCAGTTAGACATTGTTTTATATTGATTTTCACATGAGTTAACAACTCTAGTTCAGCGCGTTTTAACTAGTTCACATAATTCTGCTCCATCGCTTAGAAGATTGAATAAATTCAGTAGAATCACGGTGGAAAGCAGTTGAGAATCAGCAATATGGTGATTTGGTACTGCTGAAAAACATAACTCATAAAAATTCTCATGCAGGGGAAAAATGATGAAACGGTATCCAATTAATACCGCAATGAAAGCCATTATTGGTGCAGGTGCACTGGCACTTGTCGGTTGTAATGGCAGCGATGGTCAAGACGGTGAAGATGGTGAAAATGGCCCAGTCGGCGTTGATATTCAGCAAGCCACAAGTATCAATGCCACTATTGAGCATGCGACAATTACCGACGGTATTGTCACAGTCGATTTTCAGCTTGAAAATGCCAATGGTGTTGCCATTTATGGCCTTGAAGAGTTTAGCGACATTAATGCGCTAGGTTTCGGTATCGCTAAGCTAGACGCACTGCAAAAGCGCGAACGCCCACTGCCAGGACATGATTCGACTGACCCAGAAGCAGAAATTTTTAAAGGTGTAAAATCATCACAGTGGACCAGTTACATCAACACTGTAAAAGACCCAGCACCAGTAGCTGATGGACAGGAACTCCCTGAAGGCTGGGATAAACACCAAGGTCCACAAATTCAAGCTAACATCGAAACTAGCTGTAAAACAGACTGTATCGAAGTGCTTGATCACGGTTTATACCGCTACACTTTCTCAAAAGCACTCACCGAATATGAGCAAATTGAAGGCCTAAATACCGAATTCGACGGTCATTTAACTCATCGTGTCACACTGGAGTTAAAACCGACTAGCACAGTCAGTAATGCCACTCTCGTTAATACACACTACGATTTTGTACCGGCACTTGATCGCGCAGCAACGGCCGACGAAACACGTAGCCTTGTTGATTTGCAAGAAAGCTGCATCCGTTGTCACAATGACAACTACGAACATGCATGGGCACCTAAGCTATCGCTTCACGGCGGCAAGCGTATCGAAATAGAAAACTGTGTTGTGTGCCACACAACTTACTCAGGCGATCCTGAAACCGGCGCGACAATTGACTTTGGTTCTATGCTTCACCAAATCCATAAAGGCGATTACTTTATGATTGGTTACGGCGGCAAAGCACATGATTATAGCGATGCGACTTTCCCGGCAGATGCGAAAGCCTGTCAGTCTTGTCACATTGAAGGCGAAAGCGCGCCTGCACAAGCCGATAGCTTCTATTTCCATAGACAAGAAGCTTGTTTAAGCTGTCACGAGAAGTTTGCCGCTCCTGAATGGGATGGCACTGCACGTGGCCTGTTCCACTCTGAGCAGTTCCCGCAATACACTCAAGGCGATTGTGCAGCATGTCACGCTGATGATAGCAACCCTATGGGTGCAGCCAAGTTCCACCTTAATAAAGAACTGACAATTACCGCAGCTAAAGATGCGTACAGCTTCAGCGTACAAGATGGCATCTATAATGCGGACAACGATAGCTTGTCAGTATTCGTTGAGTTTGAAAGTGATTCTGGTGCTGCGCCACATGAAGATAGCGCTATCAGTGCCTTGAACGTGCAAGTGGTAGAGAATCATCACAATGACTTTGCGGACGTTTGGAAAATGACCCGCGGCGATCTAACGGCTACTCACAAAATGATCAACTTGGCAGACGCTGAAGCGATTGCGACGGGTGACATTATGGTAGAGGCGGTAAATGGTGGATTCCAATACACCATCAATAACCTCGGTGTTGGGATGAGCAGCGGTGCAATGATGAGCCACTTAAATGTGTGTGCATCACGTGAAACCGAAGCTAAAGTTGCTTGTGATCAAGAGCATATTCTAGCCACTGTCACCACTGATGCTGCTGCATTTGCGAGCAATGGTGATGTACCACAAACTCGCTTCAATAGTGCGTCAGAAAAAGCCTGTCAAAGCTGCCATGATGATAGCATTGACCTGTCTTTCCACACGAGAACATCTTGTGGTTCTTGCCACGCACCAGACAGCAAAGAACAGCCATTATCACTTACTGATGGTAGCTGTGTAAGTTGTCACAAAGGCCAAGCATTGCACGCTGTCGCTGATGGCGCGTTCAAAGGCAGTCGAGTAGGACTGACTAACTCACTTGATTACAAAGTGATGATCCACACCTTACACGCCAATAAGCGTACTAAGGTCAACAGTAACCGTAATGAAAACATTACCTTTACTAAACACTACGGTGATTGCGCATCGTGTCACGAGAAAGGTCAGCTCATGATGACAGACACTGCCAGCCTACCTGCGGTACTTAACCAAGGTGAAGGCGGTAGTAGTGATATTCTTGAGTACTCGCCAATTGCAGCAGCCTGTGGATCTTGCCACACCAGCAGCAGCTTCGGACCACACGTTGAAGCCAATGGCGGTGTATTTGGTGCACCACTAGGTTCCTACACTGGTGCAGAAAGCTGTGCGACCTGTCACGCTGAAGGCCGCTCAATGGGTGTAGATAAGGTTCATCCAACCAACTACTAATCCTAATTGAGTAACAGATTAAAAGCGGGGAATGCTCCCCGCTTTTTTATTGCCTAACGCCGGCTGCATCGACATAGATTCCCATCCCCTTTTAGCCTACAGTAACCCTTGGTACCCGCTAGCATTATGCACTTGTTAGCTCCCCCCATAAATCAACTACTTAAAAAGGTTGGCTGCCATGTAGCTAACGCTATAAACCTTAAAGATATAAGACACCGGTTTTACGTCGATTTTCTCCTACTAACCTGACCATTTTTATAAATTTAAAGCCAGTGAAACCCAACACATTTCAACTACAAACCCAACCTAATTACCTACCTTGGCATCACAACCTCCAAACACAAAAACCACGCCCCTGACACCTCTGCAACCTGCGATTAACCTTATGGGATTTTAGCGGCCTCCAAACTGAATATTGCCTGAAAACGTTCTGAAAATGAGACCTAGTTTATACCCCTAAAGAAATAGTCGGATCGAGGTCACATATCCACACCAAAACACCTGCTAAAAAGTTGTTGCTTAGTTAGCCTTAAAGATGGAAATCAATTCCACACACTAACTTGTTGTTTTATAAGCATACAAATGAGAATTAGTCGCATATACGCTAATCCTTAAATACAACAGCAGTCAGTGATGATTAAAACTATTGCAGGGAATAATCATGATGAAATTTTTTAACTTAAGCGCAGCTTCAAAAGCGCTACTTACAGCAGGAGTGCTTTCATTAGCGGTCTCCGGTTGTAGTGGTGACGATGGCAAAGACGGCGAAGATGGCAAGCCGGGCCCAGTAGGCTCACCTATCGGTGAAGTGTCACAAATACAAGCTAACGTCACCTCAGCTAGTGTCAGTGAAGATGGTTTTCTTACCGTCAATTTTGACCTAAGTGATGCTAACGGTGCCGCAGTATTTGGTCTACAGCAAACTGATATTGGTGCGGTTTCTTTCGGTCATGTTGGCTCAGAAGATGAAGTTGGTACTACCGATCTTGAAGGTTCACCACGTGAAGTGTGGTTGAGCTACTTCAATAAAGACAAAGGCGATGGCCATTATACTGGTTCTTCATATTTCCAAGGTAAAGACTGTGAAGACTGTCTAACCGACAATGGCGACGGTAGCTACACACTAGTACTAAACAAAGCCATTGATACTTTGGGTAAATACGAATATACCGCTGATGCAACTAGCGGTATCTACCTAGGTGTAAAAGCAGCTAATGACGCTGGAGCTTCACTGATCAACAACAGCTTCTTCTACTGGCAGCCGAGTTCAGACACAGCACAAGATAAACCAAAAGCAATTATTGCCAATGAGACTTGTCAATCTTGTCACCGTCCAGGTCAAGATGGTGCATTGTCAATGCACGGTGGTAAGCATGTGACCCTAGAGTCTTGTACTTTCTGTCACACTGATTACAACACTTACATGAAAGACATCAAAGATGAAGATGGCACTGTCACCGGTCAAATGCAATATGATGGCTCCATTAAGGCCATGGCACATGACATTCACAGCCACTCTTTCTATGATGAAAATGGCGTATACCCACAAATTGCGTCTAATTGCCAAACTTGTCACCAAGCCGATGAAACCGTCGCGATGGCTGATGCATGGAAAGCGGACTTAGATACAGCCACATGTATGAGCTGTCACAACAGTCCTTATGCTGTACCAAGCTGGCACTGGGACAGTGAGAATGGTCAAATTGCCGAAGGCAAAGAAAACTGTGTCTCTTGTCATAACGACCCTAATGGTGGTCAACGTGGTGCCGAATCAGGTCACTACTTACAAAATGACAATGCCCAAGCAGCCGCTTCTAAGTTGACCTTGAACAGCATGTCATACAACCCAGACACTAAAACTGTTACGGCGAATATGACTGTCACCAACGGTGATACAGTTGTCACACTGGCACAAATAGATCCTAGTCCATACAAATATGGCGGCTACACCAGTGCTATCGTATTCAACGGTGTTGTTGCTGACGACTTCTTAGTTAACTATCAAAAAGTTGGCTATGACAAGTTTACTGAGGGCGCAGACGGTTCTATCGACGTTACCTTCAGCGATGGCGAGTTTAAAGTTGCCGAAGTGATGGAAACCGCAGATGTCACAGTTGCACTTAGCAGCCAAATCCATATCTGTTTCGATGGCCGCGGTACCGTCGCTGATTGTGAAGTTGACAGCGAAGGTGCAGTTAGCAACTCAGGTCCTTACGTCAGTTCAGATACTGCATACTTTGCAGTTGACGGTGCGGTTGTTGACAGCTCTCCACGCGTTCAGCACGCAGAAATGGAAGCGTGTCAGCAATGTCACACGACAGCGATTAAACACCGCTTCAGTAACGACATGGATGGCTGTGCAAGCTGTCACAACGGCACTCGCGATAAGAAAGGCGAAGGTTCATCTAACCTAGCTTACATCGCGCACAGCAAGCACTATGTGTATGACAGCTCAGGCGACCTATTCTTTAAGAAAACCGAGTGTCAGTCTTGTCACGGTGACAATGGCTTCTCACTTAGCAAGATTAAAGCTGATGCGGCGCCAGTAGCATTCGGTGCCAACGATACAGAACAACTTGTTGTGTCACCGCAAACCGCTGCTTGTATTAGTTGTCACCTACCTCCTTACGGCTTAAATGACGCAACGGCTGGTCATATCGAATCTATGGGTGGTATTTTACTGCAAGAAGGCGCAGACCTAAGCACCTTAGGTGTCCCTGCATCTTTCTATGAGACACTCAATGTACAAGAGACTTGTTCAACGTGTCACAGTGATTCATCAATTCTTGAAGCACACTCAAACTGGGGCAGTAGCCACTAGTTTAGCTCGCTAACTATCACTAAAAAGGGAGGCTTTTGCCTCCCTTTTTTTACTTATGATTGCAACAATTCCATCAGATAATCCCCGCGTTAAATCATCGCCAATTCTTTGCAAACTAGATAAGTAAATAACACATCAAACTTGTATAGTTACGTCATAATCTAACCAGCAATCACTTTACGCTGAACGGTCAAAAAACTTTCATTTTATTGATCTAGATTGTTGTTTTTCATCACCACTTTATACCTCTTTATAAATAGGCAGATCTGAGTCACACATTGGAAGGCCATTTGCAGATTTCTTGCCCCTATTACGTTAGCCTTTCCTTGGGGAATTAGTTTTCCAGCATTGACTTAAGTTGCACACTAATAATGAAAATCATGTAAATGATAATCGGTCAGGATTCTGCCCAGGCGCTTAAGAACATGCCAAACCTATGCAGGGAAAAAATGATGAACGTAGAAAACAAAAAATTTAAGCTGCTTCTAGCAGCAGGTGCCGTTTCAATGGCACTGACCGGTTGTGGTGGCAGTGACGGTAGCGATGGCGAAGATGGTAACCCAGGCGGCCCAGCTGCTGACGCAATCCAAACACTTAACCTTGAAGTCACCAAAGTTACCTATGACAATGGCTCGCCAATTGTCACTGTAATGGCGACTAACGAAGAAGACTTACCGATTGTTGGCCTACAAGATTTAGGCATTACTGGTGCCCAGTTAACGCCACAAGGCGCAACAGGTGCAGGTAATAGCGCACAATGGACCCGTAACGCTCGTGCTTCAGGTCTAGAAAACTATACTGACAACAAAAACGGTACCTACACGTTTGAGCTTCAGCCAGAGCCGTTTGATGCTGAGCTTACCCAACGTTATAACGTTTATGCTGGTGGTGAGGGTTCAACCCTAGCCGACGGTACGACCAGCGTGCCACGTCGTGAAATCGTCGCTGATTTCGACGGTAACGGATACGAAGCGCTTTACACCAAAAATATCGTATCACACCAAACTTGTACTAACTGTCACGCTGAAGGCAAACCACTGACTACACGTCACAGCGGTTACTACACCCAAGAGACTTGTGCGACTTGCCACAGCAGCTCACTTTCAGAAGAGTCTCAGTGGAACCACCTAATCCACAATATCCATAACTCAGCCAAATCTTTCGAAGATAAATATGGCAAAGAGTACAATGGTGAAGCGGCTGAACTGCTGATTCAAAACAATTGTCAGTCTTGTCACGTTGAGCCAGAAGAAGGCGATGATAGCCTAACTGAATGGGGCAACTGGTCACGCGTTCCTACCATGGAAACTTGTACTAGCTGTCACACGGGTATCGACTTTAAAGCAGGTCAAGGCCACTCACAGCAAAACGACAATTCAAACTGTGTCGCATGCCACAACGCAAGCTGGACTGAAGAAATTCATTTAGGTGGTTTCAATTCAACTAAAGCCTTGATTGATACCTACGGCATCAACACAACTTCAACTATCGATGCCGCTTCTCAAGCTGCAACGATTAGCATCCAAGTTGTTGATTCAAGTGGCGCTGAAGTTGACATTAATTCCATCTTACCAATGGTTCAGCGTTTTGAAATCATCACTAACGTTGGTCCAAACCACGTCACCCTTGGTTACTATGGTAAGGATTCTATCAACGCAATTGAAAACGGCATTGTCGACACCGCTAATGGCGCTGCAATTGAAGATGGCAAGTTGGTTTACACCACTTCTAAAGACCTTAAACTTAACCCAGAAGTTGGTGCTGATAACGAAACAGCATTCACCTTCGTAGGTTGGGCAATGTGCTCTGCAAATGGTGAGTTTGTTAAATGTGATGACCCTGAGTTTGATCGTGCAGACACTGACAAATACACTGCCATGAAAGCTGACCTTGCTTTTGCAACATTATCAGGTGAAGCGCCTAGCATGCGTCACGTTAATTCAGTGAATTTCGATTCATGTGCTAGCTGTCACAGTGATGAATTCGAAGTGCATAAAGGTAGCCACCATGCAGGTTTTGTGATGTCAGATCAGGTTGCTCATACTAATGATGAAAATGGTCTGCCTATCATTGGTGTTGACGCTTGTGCATCTTGCCACACCCCTGATGGCACTTACGCTGCGGGCAAAAACCTAGGCGCGATTGAGATGAAGCTACATAAGGTTCATAGCCACGGTGATTACGGTGCGATTGTTAACCTTAACTGTAGCCAGTGTCACACGCAGTTCAATACTGATGCGTTTGCAGCAAAAGGCGCATTAGCCACTGATGAAGGTTACACCACACCAATCGCAGCAACTTGTTACTCTTGTCACAGCTACAGCGGTGATAAGTTCAAGTCACACGTTGAAAGCCAAGGCGCTAAAGTGAACGCTAGCTTTGAAGAAGCAAACGATGCAGCTCAACTAGAGACCTGTTTCTTCTGTCACAACCCAGCTATCAGCGATCACACTCAGGTGAAGATGTAATTTGCATTTGAAATAGAAATTGGGGGAGTCGCCTCCCCCTTTCAATTTTGATGATGTGAATTAGGATGCCGAATATGAAAATCATAAAAAAAATAACCTCTCTGCTGCCAGCCCTAATGGCTACTGCAGTGCTTTCACTTGGCTTTGCGCACACCGCAATTGCAGCCAAGTGGGACGACAAAATGACCCCAGACGAGGTCGAAGCCACCTTAGATAAAAAGTTTGCCGAAGGTAAATACTCGCCTCAAGGTGCTGACTCTTGCCTAATGTGCCACCGCCGCTCTGAAAAAGTGATGGACCTTTTCAAAGGGGTTCACGGCTCAATGAACTCAAGCAAAAGCCCAATGGCTGGTCTGCAATGCGAAGCCTGCCATGGCCCAATGGGGAATCACAACCGTGGTGGTAATGAACCTGTTATCGCCTTCGGCCCAGACTCTAGCCTTTCAGCAGAAAAACAAAACAGTGTTTGTATGAGCTGTCACCAAGATGACAAACGTATGTCTTGGAGTGGCGGTCACCATGACAATGCTGATGTTGCTTGTGCTTCGTGCCACTCAATCCATACCGAAAAAGATCAAGTGTTATCAAAAAACACTGAGATGGAAGTATGTACTAGTTGCCACACCAAGCAAAAAGCGGACATGAACAAACGCTCTAGCCACCCAATGAAATGGGCACAAATGGTTTGTAGTGATTGTCACAATCCACACGGAACCATGAGTGACTCTGACTTGGTAAAGCCAAGCGTGAATGAGACCTGCTACTCTTGCCATGCCGAGAAACGCGGTCCTAAATTGTGGGAACATGCGCCAGTCACTGAAAACTGTGTCACATGTCATAACCCACACGGTAGCGTTCACGAAGGCATGCTCAATACCCGTGCACCACAATTGTGTCAGCAATGTCATGCTAGTGATGGCCATGCAAGCAACGCTTACCTAGGCAATACCGAACACGGCTCAAGTGTCGGTGGTAATGCCTTTACTGGTGGACGTAGTTGCTTGAACTGTCACAACCAGATCCATGGTTCTAACCACCCATCTGGCAAGCTATTTCAGCGCTAAGGAGAGAGCAAAATGAAATTTAAACTCAATTTGGTTACCCTTGCGCTACTTGCAAATGCCGGTGTCATACTGCCAAACATTGCAATGGCTGAAGGTTATGGACTGCAAAATGCCAATACCGAGAAAGTCAAATTTGACAAGTGGGCCTGTAAGCGCTGCGAAGTTGAAACTGGCGTATCTGGCAGTGTAGGCGTGGGTGTGGGCTACAACGACAGCAACGATATTCGCTCAGCGAATGCCTTTGCTGCCGAAGACGAGTTTGCAGGTAAGCTAGATGCTGACGTTAAGTATGTTAGCGAGAGCGGCTACCAGGCTAGCATCGAAGCTGACAACTTAGGCATGGAAAATGGCCGTTTAGATGTCAATGCTGGTAAGGCTGGACAGTATAACCTTAACCTTAACTATCGTCAGATTGCGACCTATAAAACTGACCAAGCGATGTCACCTTATCAAGGTGCAGGCAGTGACCACCTCACCTTGCCAGATAACTGGCAAACCGCAGGTTCGAGTCAAGATATGACTCAGCTTTATAGCAGCTTAAATCCGCTAGAACTATCGCTAAAGCGTAAACGTGCAGGCTTAGGGTTTGAATACCAAGGTGAAGAGCTTTGGAGCACCTACGTTAATTACCAGCGCGAAGATAAAACCGGCCTTAAGCAGGCTTCAGGAAGCTTCTTCAATCAGTCAATGATGTTGGCTGAACCTGTTGATTACACGACCGATACCATTGAAGCTGGTATTAAATTACGCGGCGACAACTGGTTTACTGCTTTGAACTACTCAGGCTCAAGCTTTAAAAACCAGTACAGCCAGTTAACCTTTGATAATGCATTCAATCCGACTTTTGGTGCGCAAACTCAAGGGACAATGGCACTGGATCCTGACAACGAAGCCCATACCGTTTCATTAATGGGTCAAGTGACTGCAGGTAAAACTATCATGAGTGGCCGCGTCCACTATGGCCAGATGACACAAGACCAAGCATTTGTGACCTCTGGATATGGCTATGACATGCCGGCTGACTCGCTTGATGGCCGTGTTGATATGCAAGGCGTTAACTTAAAGCTGGTTTCTCGTATCAGCTCAAGCGTGCGTCTTAATGCCAGCTACGACTATAGCGACCGTGATAACAAGACCAACGTGGAAGAATGGACGCAAATCAGCATCGACTCTACCACAGGTCAAGTGGCCTACAACACGCCATACGACATCACGACCCAACGCGCTAAGTTGGGGGCTGACTATCGTATCGCACGCGGTATGCGCCTAGAAGCCGGTTACGATTACCGTCAAGATGAGCGTAGCTACCAAGACCGTGAAACCACCGATGAGCATACGCTATGGACTAAGTTCCGGTTAAACTCTTTCGACGAGTGGGACATGTGGATCAAGGGTAGCTATGGCGAACGTGATGGCTCTGAATATCAAGCCTCTGAGTGGACGTCGAGCGAATCAAATGATCTGCTGCGCAAATACAATCTAGCAGACCGTAAACGCTCTATGGTTGAAGCACGCGTGACTCATACCCCTATCGATGCACTGACTATTGATTTTGGTACACGCTACGCGCTAGATGACTACAACGACACCCAAATCGGTCTAACTGAGTCAAAAGACTTAAGCTACGATATCAACGCCAGCTACTTGATCAACGATGACATGATGGTTAATGCGTTTTATAGCCGTCAAAACATTGAATCAGAGCAAGCAGGCAGCACTAACTTCAGCACGCCAAACTGGTATGGTGTAGTTGAAGATCAAGTGGATGTAATTGGCGCAGGCTTTAGCTATAACAATTTGATGGAGAAGAAGTTACGCTTAGGCATTGACTACACTTACTCAGATTCAAACAGTAATACTCAAGTCACTCAAGGTATCACTGGTGACTATGGCGATTACTACGCTAAAGCGCATAATGTTAACGTCTATGGTCAATACCAAGCCACCGAAAAAATGGCATTGCGTCTTGACTACAAGATGGAAAAATACCGCGACAATGACGCCGGTAATGATATCGCGCCAGATGGCATTTGGAACGTAGTAGGATTTGGCAGCAACAGCCAAGACTACACAGCCCACCTAATCATGTTAAGTATGAGCTATAAGCTGTAACTGGTTAGTGTGTTAGAAAAACCCGCTTCGGCGGGTTTTTTATTGGCTAGAATACAAGCCTATAGGACATAAGACGCTGGCGACAGTGTATCGCAACGAAAAAACCCTTAAGCCAAAATCAACGACTTAAGGGTGCATGAAAAATGGTAGGTCGGGAGATCAAACCAATCACGTGCTAAATCAGTCGATGGTCACCGTCAGCGTTCCTGCGGTAACCCCGTTATTTCGCCCTCGAATAGCGATGTACCAGTTGCCACTTTGCGGCATATTAACTTCAACAAGCTCACCGTTGTTGTCTCTCACATCGTAAGTTCTGGCACTTGCTTGACTGCCGTAATTAGCCATTAGCATCGCTGCGCCATTGTTCTCATCAAGCGCAATGGTTAAACGCGATGTCCCTTCTGGCACCGATACGCTTATATGTTGGTACTCGCCATTGGCCACATTCACTGCAAACTGGCTTTCGTTGCCCTCGTCCACTGGTGGCTCATCGTCTTGGCTAAAGCTAGCAACCAAACTGACCTGACTAAATGCCTGACCGTTGTAGCCTTTAACCACAAAATAGTAGCGCCCAGCTTGGGTCGTACCCAATTGGGTTTCGCTGCATAGCTCTACTGGGCTAGCGGTATTAAGGAAACAGTCGGCGGTCGAAGTGTCATTAAGGGTGCCAAAGTTGACATACAAATCAGCATCTCCGCCATCAAGGTGGGTCAATAGCAAACTTAGCTCACTGGCACCCGCTGGCACTTCGATATAACCACTGATCTGCTGATTCTGTTGTGCACCCAACACGACCTCAACACCATTGGTTAACACAATTTCGTCATCGGTTTGCTCTGAGGGTGTCGCTACATCAAAACTCATTTGATCGGCTTTAACAGAGATATTGGTAATATTTAAGCCACTTTCAGTATCATCCCACCAATGGTTATTGGGTAAGCTACGATCAGAAAACTCAGTGTCCCAGTCTTGATCGGTACTGTATTCATCTGCGCCACCATCGCCATCTTCACCAAACAGATCATGTTGGTCGCCGTCATTAAAATCATGCTCCAAATCAAAATAGTGATCAGCACTCACCAATTGCACACCGTTGTGTAATGTTGAACAGTCCTGATAGCCCAAATCACAGGGGTAAGCATTAACATCACTTTGTGTTTCGCCATTACTGCCGGGGGCAGCCAGGGCATCATCAATGTGCCATATTGCTAAACCTGTACCCGGAGAGTACGCATCAAAGCCGCGTTGTTGACGGTTTTCTATTAAGAAGTACTCTTGCGGATTATCAGGGTTTTCGTACAGGTAGGCTTGTGAGTGATTGACCGACTCACCAATCGTCACCTGCTGTTGATTCATGCCATTTAGGCGTGTCGGCGTGATCCAACCTAAGGTATATTTGCCCCATGCCGAGAGATGCGCTGGTGATTCACCATCGCGCTCAGGGCCGGTTTTGCTGCCTGAAGCCATTAAGCTCCAATCGCCCGCACCAGCAGTTTGGCCTGAATTGGTGCCACCCGTGTCATAAAGATCAGGTAGACCAAACACATGACCAAATTCATGGGCGAAGGTGCCTACATTGGCCCGTTGTCCAGCATTGCTTAACTCCGGCGCCACAAAATAGTCGTTAACGGTTACTCGTTTAGACGGATCAGCTAGACACGTATCATTGGTGGTATAAACACCGTCGCCATCACCCTCAGATTGCAGCCAATATAGGCTGTATTTGTGTGCCCAGATATCATTAGCTGCCCCAACCGCTTGGTGCTCACCATTGCCCTGATAGATAATGGAAATCAGGTCAACCTGACAGTCTTGATTAATATCAGCAAACTGCGAAAAGTCCACATTTTGGTCAACACCATCTAAGGCTTGGGTTATCATTACGCCAATATTGCTATCATAACCAGCGCTGTTGTTTCGCCCATAAAAAGCGTGATCATTAGGCAGCTTGACCCAATCAATCACACCGCTGTTGCCGCCAGCCAAATTCAAATGGCCATATGACACCTCTTGATAATAGGCGGTGAGTCCTTGGGAGTCCTGAAAAAGGAAATGATCAAACTCATCTCGTGTCGCAGTTGTTTGGGTATCGGCAAAATTGACCATCACTACCGGCACATCAATCGTGCCAGTTATCGGCATGATGGCCGTCTGGCTAACACCACTATTTTGGGCACTAGGACCATTAGCTGATGCCCGGGCAAATACGTTTGTCTGATGAGCTTGTTTACGCCTTTTTTGCGCATGCCATTGGGCATCACGCTTAAGGTTGCGGCCACCTAATTTATGCTGTGCGCTAGGTTGTAGTACCTGGCGTAAATCAAGTCGCTGTGCTGATTGAGTTTGTCTGCCAGCGTCATCCAGTTCAGCGACATACCAGTAACCACTGGCGTCATCTTTTACCACAGGTACACCTTGGGCTGTCTCCCAGCCATGGGCAAATTCGTCACCCCACTTGCGCAGCCACACACGGCTTCCGTCTGGCCGCGTCACTTCAACAAGCTGCGTGGCCGCCGGCGCACTGATAGCATGGGGGCTAGGTAGTGCGAGTATGGTGCTGACCATACTGGTCAACAGTGCTAGCTTAAGTTTGTTATTCATTATTTTTCCTTAAGTTATCTCGGCAACATACGACGATTTATCAGTAGATAAAAAACGTCACCTTAGTAAGTTATTGGCATTAAAAGTTGCGGCCTATGCAGCTAAGCTGCTAAGCCTGAATCAATGTCTAAAAGGAGGAGCGAATGTGGGACAGGGGCGGTCACCACACTCGCTCAAGGGGCTAGAACTGTACGTTCAGACCAGCATTGTAACTACGGCCGCGAATGGGGTAAGTTGTCCCGCCACTGCTGGCACTAGCAATACCAAGCCAATCTTGGTCGAACACGTTGGTCACACCGATGTACGCACTGACGCTATCGGTAAAGTCGAAACCTAAGCGAGCGTTATGCAGGATTGATGATGGTAATTCAGGTCGGTCATACTTCTCAGCTGTTGCCGTGCGTGACACTTTGGCTCCTGATACATAGTTAATCTGCCAAGATGCCGTGAAGTCAGCTAAGGTGTAGCGGGTATTCAAGCTAGTTTTCCACTCTGGTACACCAACAACACCCACATAATCATACTCTTCAGTATCAACGGTATCTTGCCAAGTACTCTTAGTCAGGTAGGTTCCATATAACGCGAAATCTAAACCGCTACCTTGCCCGAGTTCAATGTCGTAGTTAACCTGGAAATCCACACCTTCACGAATCATCTGTGCGGAGTTCACATAAGTGTCATTCACGTAGCTAATATTGCCATCAGCTTCACGGGTGATTTGGCCGCAAAATGGGTTATTGACTGAATCAGCATCAACACAGCGCTCGGCAAACTCTTCTGCGCCAAAGCGGCCAATAACATCTTCAATCTTGATGTTGAAATAGTCCAGTGAGATAACTAAGTTGTCTACACTTGAAGGCTGTAACACTAAACCCGCAGTCAGTGTGTGTGCCACTTCAGGGTCGAGCTCCTCATTGCCTTTGGTTGAACCATAGCTGCCACCGGTAATACGCATTTCAGACTCAAAGTTTTCTGGTACACCTAACGCCGCGCAGTTTGCAGCGCGCAGGTCTGGATCGTCGGCAAATGGAATTTCATCGATGTCACAAGGATCAGACATGCGGAAGAAATCAGTCTCTTCTGGTGAAAACAGCTCGGTCAACTGGGGAGCGCGAACCGCTTTTGCGTAAACACTACGTAGACGAATATCATCATTCAGCGCCCAGTTAATACCCAGCTTCCAGCTATCGTTAGTACCTGCATAGGTATAGTTTGCCACACGATAAGCCGCTTCAACATCTAAGCTGTCTACGAGCGTCATATCGGCGAGCACAGGTACAACAACCTCAACGTATGCCTCGGCAATATCACGATCGACATCTTGCGCTGACTTTGTATTGCCACGGTTAATTCCCGATAGCATCACATCAGAAGGCTCGACTTTTAGCCCTTCTTGACGATACTCAAGACCCGCGCCTAGCATGAGTTCACCTGCAGGCATATCCATTACTGCGCCGTTTATATTGGCCGCAAGCGTATGTTGGAATGTCGTTGTTTGATCGGTAAACGGGTCAATGCGTACATAATCTTTAAGCTCATCGGTCAATGGCATAAATGGATTGAATTCAGGACAACTGTTGTCAGCTTCACACTCGCCAAACGTTTCAAAAGCGTAGAACCTTTCGGTATTAACACGATTATAGGCGGTGGTCTCTTTCGAGGTTTGACCGCTGGCTAGATAAACATCCCAATACCAATCGTTGAACACCTCACCTTCTAGCGTCACCGAAGCCGAGATAAACTCTCTGTCGACTTCTGTGGTGCGATTACCTAGATCGTTAAAGGTGTATGGTACGGCAAACCAGCTGCTGCCATTGTTGTGGTCGGCAACCGTATCTGTCACAGCTTGTGGTACATCAAATGGCGCGTCATTGACATTAATCCAGCCGTTCCAAGAAAACACGAACTCTGGATCTAGGTTTTGCTTAGATTTACTGCGGCTGTATTGCACATCACCCGATAACAGCAGACCATTGTCAAAGTCATAGCTGCCATCTGCATAGACACTGTACTTTTCTTTTGGCACCACAGCTTGGATTGGGCCAACACTGGAGTACATATAAGGGTTAACATCACTAGACTGCTTATAGTAGTCATACAGCTCAGCATCAGTGATCGCGAGGAAACCGCGGTTGAGCTCGCCACTGCTATCGCGACCAAACTGAAAGTAATCATAATTATCCATCATGATAGTCGGACGCTCGGCCAACACGTTGTAATCTGCCCAGCCAATATTGTTTAAGGTGATTTGATCGGGAATACCGGCAATGTCACCTCTTGGGTCCAGTTTGTTGGCTACAAAATTGGTTTGCCCATACGAACCAGGTCGATCTGCATAGCGCAGCTCGTTCTCTTTAAAGTAATCTAGGCTAACGGCAAAGTTGCCCTTATTGTCATCAAAGCTATTACCAGCGGTAATCGTGACGCCCGTTTGCTCGCCATCACCGCGTTCCGTTGTTGAACCATAAAGATCCACTTCAACGCCATTGAACTCTTTCTTAAGAATAATAT
Organism: Shewanella waksmanii ATCC BAA-643; assembly: GCF_000518805.1. GTDB lineage: Bacteria > Pseudomonadota > Gammaproteobacteria > Enterobacterales > Shewanellaceae > Shewanella > Shewanella waksmanii. Next base: position 109,041 of record NZ_JAEH01000008.1, on the reverse strand, counting down.
TGACTACGCCAGCAACGGCATCTGAACCATAAACCGCAGACGACCCCCCGGTGAGGATTTCAACTCTATCAACTAAGCTAGCCGGGATATTTCCTACGTCGGTAACTAAAAGATCTGAAGAGTTAGCGGTTTGGGTTGGGCGATGACCGTTAACTAGAACCAAGGTACGTACAGCACCTAAGTCACGTAAATCAACTGTGTATAGACCCGCATTTTCTGGGTTATAGGCATTGGTTGAGGCATTGATACCTTGAAACTGTGGCAACGTCGCCAGCATTTCATTGAGATTCATACTGCCAGAAATCGCCAGCTCTTCTGCGGTAACCACGGTAACGGGTGCCGTGGTGTCGGCACCCGCTCTAGCAATCCGAGAACCGGTGACTAAGATTTTTTCATACACTTCCTCTGTCGCCACTTCCTCACTGTTCACTGCTTGTGCTACAGCACCTTGACTCACTAAGCCAGACATAATCGCCACAAATAGTGGCTTTAATTTAACGTGCTTCATAATTTTCCTTGTTTATTGCTATTTTCAATTTTTGTTATTGTTAGAGCGGTTTTAAATAAATCGTCAGGCCACCAGCTGATCCCATGCAGGCATATCAGTTGGACTTATCAGCGCAACACCACTTCATCTCACAACCAATTTTATACAATATAAAAAAACAGCTTTAAAGCTATCGCAACAGATCTGTAACAAGGTCATATATGATAATAAAAGACCATAAAACTTACTTGTAAAGCACTGAAAACAAAAGACAACATAAACTTACACACCAAAAGGAACTAACAGCTATTGCGACCAGATTTGCACCGAGATGATGTTAAATGATGAGTTATGATTAAAGATGACTGCCAAAAGTACACAATGGGCCATACCTGCTCGGCGCAACACCACATAAAAGGCATTTGACTGTGTTAACCCCGTCGTTGCCAGTCGTGAAACACAGGCCTGCTTCTAGGCAATATATCTGACAAACACCGTTGCATTTAGCGCAAGGTGCGCTTGAGAAATGCGGCCAATGACAGCCAACTTGTGGCTAACTAGCATCGTTCAACTCAGCTTGGTTTAACCGGCGATTTTGATAAGTGCTGATTCAACATTGCAGTCAATTAAGCTGATGCTGATTTACGCTTTAAGGCATGTGGTGACGTAAACGCTGATAAAAACCAAGCAAAAACTGGCAGTAAACATAGACCTGTCAGCTATATGGAAAGCCATTAGTTAAATAGAAAGCCATTAGCTACGTAGAAAGCCATTAGCTATAACTCGGTGAAACTAGCTTGATAAGTGCCAAACACGCCAACCCCAATAAACGCCGAAACAGATACCACCAGCATTAATACAGCAGTGACCCAGGTAGGCGACTAGCTCGTGATGCTTAAATGGCGGCATGGCGCCATGCAGAAAATAAAAAGGCTTGGTATTCAAAGTTTGAATACCAAGCCTGATGTTATCTGTCACGCCCCATAGCGCTATAAGCCAGTGATTAGGGGCCACACTATCGAACGGCGTGGACGAGTTCACGCCGCCAAGTTCATATACGAATTAATGTAACTCGACCTCCAAATCAATCCAAGCCGAAGCGGTACCGACTACCCCACCTTTATTCACCGGGGTAATGGTGAACGCGCCCCATTTATCGGTATAGCTTTTACCAATCACTAGCGCGCCATCCATAAAGTCGTCAAAGTCGTCATAGTCGTCGTTGAGATCGTCAGGGAAAGTGTTCGGTGTCATATCTAATAAGAATGAAGTGCCGTAGTAATATGATCTGGCATCTTCATCGGCAAAGTAGCCTTCAGTGTTTATTTGCACCCCATTAGTGTCAGCACCATCTTTAGTTCGGTATTCAACCCAGTAGGTGACTTGATCGTTACCTGATTTAAGACGAATACCGATATCACCATTAATCTGACCATGATCTAAGGCATAAATTCGGTAGGTGCCTGACTCAATAACTTGTGGTACTTCGTCGGTAATATTCCAGCTTTTGAAAAAGTTTTTGTAGTAAAGGTTTAAGCCACCAAAGTCCCAAGCATTGTTACCCATTAGACTAAACGCATTACCATAGCCGATCATTTCACTGTCATAGTCACCCGTCCCAAATACGCTAGCGTGGCCGTCTAGTCCTTGGGCATGATGTAGCCCCATGGCATGACCCATTTCATGGGCAAGGCCACCAGCTTGTGAGCGTGTATCACCTGTATCATACATCCTAATGGCACCAGGGTTGACTCCAGCTTTAATGCCCCAATCAGAGATTTGTGGTGCTAAAATCAAATAGATGGTGTCATCATCAATATTCCAGTACTCGGTTTCACCCAGTGCGACTAACTTATCTGCGAAGTAGGCTTTCCAGTCGTTGGGGTCACGATTGTCCCATTGCGAAACACTCTCTCCAACCTGTACTACCGAGTCGTAAATATCATAGTTCACGGCAAAACGCCCATAGGATTGCTCATCAAAGTAATCGATGATTTCCTGCATTTCGGACTCGATGCGATTAACAGTCCAAGACAGTTTTGCATCAGTAAATTCAAATCTGAACACTTTGACTTTCACCGAGTCGTGCAGCCATTGTACGTGGGAGCCATAGAGTTTATCGCCGGGATCCACCGGTGGCTCATTGCTATCATCATTACCGTCATCATTGCCACTACCATCGCCAACATTGACGCTATAATCTTCAATTTCACCATAGCGGAAACCACTGGCTAAGGCGGTACCGTCACCGTTCATCGCCACTCTCATCCTTGCCCTACCCGTTGCGATGGTGGACAAGTCGAGCGAACCTTGCACCGTCGCATCTCGGCGTCCTTGGCCACTAAATACCAATTCATCAACATCAAAGCTGCCACTCGCGTCACTATCAATCCATACGGCCCAGTCGGTACTCCAACTCGTAACGGGCTGCAAAGCAATTTGGTCGCCATCGGCAATATTAAGCACTGTACTGCTAGTAAAATCCGCATAACCACTGTTATCGCCTGAGACACGTTGCTCCTGCCCTAACGTAATGCTGGCAATGTGCTCATTGGACCCACCTCTGGGTGTGATCTCAAGTTGGTAATTGCTATCACCACCACCGGGCGCTGTATGTGAATTAATGCTTACTGTCACCGTTTGCTCATCGCCATAACCATCGTAATTACACGAATCGCTGGCAACGGCATCGGAATGCAACAAGACTCGCATTTGGGTTTGGTCAACTGTCATCTGCTCAGTGATAGGTAGTTGCACGGTAACCGACTCATTGCTGGCGGTTTGGCTTTGATACAGCAACTCGCCACTGTCGGAAAAGTCACCGTCTTTATTCAAGTCAATCCAAATACTCCAATACTCTCTATATCGATAGCTGCTATATCCAGGCTGTAAAATTAATGTCGGATAGCTACTGAGTTCAGCGTTATCGGTCAATTCACTACCATCGAGACTGATACTCTCGATAAATTCGTAGCGATTATCGGGTGATATATCACATAGCGCATTGGCATGACTCGCCCAAAAACACGCCAGTAAAGCGGTACTCGCTATACGAGTTTTACTTGTCACTCTCGTAAGCTTGTTGGCCGCACGGTTAGATTTATTATTGTTGTTCATATGTCGCTTTCCATGTTGAAAGACAAAGCGGTTCACTATTTTCTAAACTGCAGAATATGGTAATCCATTGATTTAAATTGCAATGCTTAACTCCGGCGCAGTGGTGACTGATGCCACCTAAAACCTGAGATATAAAACTTAAGCCTTTTGCTGTGCACAAAAGATAAGCACTTGGATTCTAGTCACGCATTAAATCAGCCAACAAGGGAGGCTAAAACGCCAACTTGAGCAAAATGGCGCCAAAAACAACACAAACAAACCTTTTAAAACATAAGCTTAGCTTCTTTGTTTCATTTCTATGACCCTAACCAAGAAATGATCAATAAAGATTCAGATGATAAATCGTGACTCATCGAGATGACTGACATGACAAGATTCAGCCTTGAAGGTGTGGCTAAGTAACCCGCTTAGATAACACTATTAGGTAACGCAGCAAGGGGGCTTTTGAAAAAGATGCTGAACGCCTTATCGCTATCGAGGTTTTGATGATTGGCAGTATGACATTGAGCAATCCATTAATAGCAGCTATTGACTGCTATTAATGGATCAATATGACTCAAGCGCTATTTGACCAACAGTAAGCCAGTATCGTTATGGGCCGATTGAATCAAATATATATGGCGCTGGTCATCGCTAAGCACAATATTAGGATAAAGGTTGGGGGTATCAAATAGGTGAGTGGTCACCTGTGTGGCCAAATCATAATAATAAACGGCATTTCGACCACCTTTAGGCCTATCCATAAAATAGATACCGGATTGCGTAACAACAAAATCATTGGTGGTATAACCGTTGGCAATGTAGTGTCTTGATATCAATTTTTGGGTTTGATGAGTGCTGGCGTCATACTGGTAAATATCGGTACCAGGCTCAACCCGATAGTACAATAAGCCATTGCCACTATCTTGTATCATATTGGCACGCTCCATCTGTGGTACATCAACCAGAGGGTAGCCACTCATACCCATATTGACGGCCTTAGAGTACTTATCATCAAAGGCTGCAAAGTAAATAGACTGCGCATCGGCAGAGTAGGTACCAGCGTAGACCAGCTCGCCTTTAGGACACAAAGGTGTGTCTTTGCCGGTATTAATATCAATCACTCTGCAGGTCCCATTAACACTTAATAGCGCTTGATCCGAGCCAGCAAGCCAACTTAAGCTCAACGGATACCGATAGGAAGCTTGCTGCTGAAACTCCTCAAGTTTGTAGGCCTTGCCAGCTTGATACCGCCACAGTTCAATCTGATGATTCGGGTTGACAGACACAAAAATAAAGCCGTTATCGGCCACCCCAGTTATTGCCCGTATTGATAAGCCATTATTGACCACAACCTGCGGGCGACTTGTCTCGCCCAGCAGCGGATTAGCATAGCGAACAATTTCAGTGGTCAGAGAGGACAAGCCCCAATCTTGTTGCAATATAAACTGCGACTTACCCGGTACTTTTAGTGGCCAATAACCATTGACGACGGCGCTAGAAATTCGCGTGACTTGCGCTTGTGCCAAATCAAACTGAGCTAAATATCCCGCATCGTCAATAAAGTACACCAACTCACTGTCATCACTAAAACTGACATTCAGCCGCGTATGGGTGAGTTTAACCTCAGTATTAATAAAGCTTTTTGCATCAATATCATACAAAACCAACTCGACGCCGTCATACCCCTCAGAGGCACGCATTATTGCCAACCATCGCTTATTAGGGGATACGACATTGGCAAAATCACCATTGGACTGGATGGCTGGCGAGCTAATTTGCTCACTCTTAGCCGTATTAATGTCATATAGGTAGATTTTCTTTGGCGCCCAAGAAGCCTCTTGTGCATTGTAGAAAAAGCGCTGTTCGTCCAACCAACTGATCGCTGGCGATAAATTATCTCGAGTTAAGCTAACTAGCTTACGGGCATTGGTTGCAGTTAGCGTATCGCGGTCGAAGTCTGCAACATAAATGCCCTCCTCGCCAAAACGTAAACGATGGAACGCAAGCTTATTTCCACTGGGTGATAGGCTAGCAAAGTTGTCATAGTTATCATTGCCGGCAAAGACCTTTACCCCACTAAAGGAGGAATCTAACTTTGAGGCATACAGCTCCCAAACATCATCCTGAGTGTGTTTACTCGCATAAACCACAATCTGACCATCAGCTGAAATACTGGGCGATTGCTCACGCCCTGGTTGAGCAGATAGTAAACTGACATTGTCATAGCGGATGGGGTCAGAAGACAGATACAACCCAATGGCGGCTAGCAGCGCCCCCAATCCTATCAATGCTAAACCTAACTTGAACCAATGCCGCTGCCACTGTTTGCTATCAACTTGGGTCGCCGAGTTATCAGCTGTATGCTTGGTTGTTGCGTCGACATTATCTGTATTTGCTGCACTGCTATCGCCTGCAATATCGGCAGTGTTTTGGTTAACATCACCATCATCGCTCATCTGGTCGCAGTAGATCATAGGCTCAGATAGCCGATAACCATTTGCCCCGCCACCAGTGACGGTATGAATATATTTAACACTCGGATCAAGCTTAGCGATATGACGACGTAAACTGTAAATATGATTATTGATGGTGTGGTTGGAGGTCGCGGTGTTTTGCCATACCTCTTGCCTTAAGTCGTCGCGGGTTATCAAGCGGTCGCTGTGATGACAAAAATACCCCAGTACCTTCATCACCATAGATTGAATTTCAATAAGCTGATCACCGCAGCGCAACTGATCTGACTTGGGATCTACCTCGATTTTACCGACTTTATATACTGCAGAAAATTTAGCCATAAACAGAAGGTCGTTATTATTCTTTTTTTAGAACAATAACATATCCCACATCCGGCTCAAAAACAAGCAAAGCAAGTTAAGCTGGCGTGACCACATAAAGCTATTTATAAATTTAAAAACAATAACTTACAGATCAGCACCACCTTATTGACTCATCAGTTTCTTCAATGAAATTGTTTCAAGATACGCCGCCAACATCGCTAACCAAGCCAGCAATCATTAACTTTAAGAACAATGTCGCAACGATATTGACTCTGTCATTAACCAAGCCATATTGACCTTTATCCGCCGCCTAGGCGCTACAACTCCCCTAGTTTGCCAAGGCTGCTGGGTGGTGAAACTGGTCAAGCTTGCAATTTTAAACATTGGGCGGCAATTTAAGTTGAACTCTCCCCAAGTTTAAGCGATCTTAACCACAAATTTATTTATCAAGACACCCGATGCAAAGCCAATCTCCTTTAATACGACGCTTGTCCCTCGCCGCCCTACTTTTTCCATTACCGGCATTCGCCTTTCAGTCAGACACCACCAATATCCTGTTGTTGGCCATTGGCTTAGGTGGCTTTTGTATTTTTAACCTATTGTTAATTGGCTTGTTTCATTTCACCGGACAGTACAGCAGTCGCGGTTTTGCCAAGGCTCACATGGCTATCAGTTTGTTTGTTGCCGCAGCCGCGCTGGCTATAGCCTTGATATACTTACAAGGTGTTGGCGCCATTATGCTTAATCTGGGCGTCGTCATTGTGGCGGTATCTCTGGCACTGCTGCCAATGCATTTAGTCAATGTCGACAAAAGTAAACCGAGTTGGGCAACCGCTTCCTTGCTGATGGCTGCCGTGTTACTCATGCTGGCAGCATACACCCTCACCCCTATCGCCCTATTTGCTATTGCCTGCGCCCATGTCGCCGCCCTCAATGCCAAACACATCGCCATCAAAATTGCTGCACATGGCATTGCACTTTGGGGCTATGGCTACATAGGGTATTGGCTGTACCAATTTAGCCAACATATCTAGTGCCAACCCCATCACAACTGAGCCTGACACAGCTGATAGCGCAGATAAACCGCTGTCAGTTGTGTCACGAGCAACTGCCGTTAGCAACTAAGCCCATTGTGCAACTGCATAGCCATGCCAAAATACTCATTGCAGGCCAAGCACCGGGACGTAAAACCCACGATATTGGGCGGCCTTTTGATGATGCCAGTGGTAAACGGCTTAGAGATTGGCTTGGCGTGACCGAGGGGCAGTTTTACAACCCGCAACTATTTGCCATATTGCCGATGGGATTTTGCTATCCAGGTACCTACAGTGCAGAACAAAATAAACGCGGCGACAAACCGCCATTAAAACAGTGTGCCGACCACTGGCGACAAGCCGTATTGGCGCAATTAACCCAAGTAGAACTGACACTTTTAGTGGGCAAGTATGCTATCGACTGGCATTTACAACAACCGACGACAGTGACAGAATCAGTACAGCAATGGCAACAATTTTGGCCAGATACTTTGGTGTTGCCACACCCGAGTCCACGCAATAATATTTGGCTAAAACGCCACCCTGAGTTTGCACTGCAGGTATTACCGCAATTGAAAACTCGCGTAAAAGATTTGCTTAGCTAAACTAATAAAGACAGTCGAAAAAAGGTGCAGCGATGAAAGAAGACTCTAATCCAGCATTTGGTCCTTATCCATACAATTCTATACTCGATATGGAAATTGAAGAAATAGACTGGCTTCGCTGGCAACGTCTAGTTAATACTGTCGCTGATATGTTTGATGCCCCCTCAACTTTTATCACTCAAGCCAATGTAAAAGGCATTGAAGTGCTCATCGCCTCGCAGACACCTGATACCCACTATAAGCCTGGCGGCTATGCCGACTTCAATACCAATGTATATTGCCATCAGGTGGTAAAAAATTCCCAAGAGTTATACGTAAAAGATGCCAGTGGTGAACAGCGCTGGGCCGATAACCCTGAGTATACCGAAGATAACTATGTCTCATATTTAGGCTTGCCGATTTGCTGGCCCGATGGTTCAGTATTTGGCACCTTGTGTGTACTCGATACTGAGACCACCAACTATCCACAAAAATACATAGACACACTCGATCTAATCAAAGAGATCATTAACAGCGATCTCAAACATCTGTATCGAGAAAACCAGCTGCTGACACTCAGTTACACCGACCCGTTAACCCAGATCTATAATCGACGTGGTTTTAGTGAACTCATGACCCCCACCCAAGATTTGGCCCACCGTCTGAACAAACAGTTGATCTTGCTATATTTTGATTTAGATGGCTTTAAGCAGATCAATGACGGCTATGGCCACGATGTTGGCGACCGCCTGTTACAGCACTTTGCTAAGAGTTTGAAAGATAACAGTCGTAGCTGTGATTTAGTCGCCCGTTGGGGGGGCGATGAGTTTTTGGTGTTACTGCATGCCGAAAATGAGCACTGTATTACCCTTTACACCGACAGGCTCAATCAAGCACTTGCTGCCAGTGATGTTGGCGTTCCACAATTTGAATACTCAGTGGGTTACACCACCATCAAGCCCGGGGCAAAATCGTCACTAGATAATCTTATTGTGACTGCCGACCAAAGGTTATTTGAAAACAAACAGCAAAAAACCGCATCGCAGCTGAGGCAGTGATCTCGGTTGCGAAGTTTGCATCAACATTAGGCTATTTGCCGGCAAGCGCATAAGCTAAGCCAAGTCAGTCAATAACCATGAGCAGTCCATGTACTTTCTAGACGCCAACATCGCCCAACAAATTGTCGATCGCACCATTAAAATCATTGGTCACAATATCAACGTCATGAATAATCAAGGGGTGATCTTAGGATCCGGCGAGCCTGCGCGTATTGGTTCTACCCATGAAGGTGCACTGCTGGCAATCAGTCAAAATCGAACGGTAGAAATAGACAGTGGTAGCGCACGCAGTCTGCAAGGCGTGAAGCCCGGCATGAACTTACCACTGCATTATAAAGGCGAGATTATCGGTGTCATTGGTATTACTGGCGAACCCGATAGCCTACGTGCCTATGGCGAACTGCTGAAAATGACCGCAGAGATGATTGTTGAACAGTCCAACTCTATTGAGCTCGCCCAGTGGCAAAATCGCCAAAAAGAAGAGTTCATCCTGCAACTTATTCGGCAAAAACGGCCCGATTTTGAACGCTTACAGGACTGGGCGGCCAGACTAGATATTGACCTAAACCTGCCTCGGGTAGCGGCGGTGATCGCCATTGAGGAGGACACCCAACAAGATTTTGCTGACTCATTGTTAAAACACTTGGTCAATTTATTGGAAAATCCACCTCGGGGGAATCTGGTGGCGCTGACCTCAATGACCGAGCTGGTGATCCTAAAACCGGCCTTTTTGGATGGCAAGCAGTGGGACGCAGAAGCGGAAAGCCAGCGCATTGATCAATTATTAAAACGCCTGCCTGCTGAGATGTCGACCAAATGCAAAATCGCACTGGGTCATTACTTTACGGCCAGTAAAGATATCAACCGCTCCTATCAAACGGCAAAAGAAACCCTGCGCATCGGCAGCCAAATTGAGCCAAGCCAAAGCAAGCATTTATATGAAGATTACTCTTTTTTAGTGTTGTTAGCCGGGTTAAAGGACAGTTGGCGAGCCGATCAGCTATTGGCTCCCTATCAACGTTTACTGCACTCAGACAAAAACCAGCAGCTAGATAAAACGCTGCGGGCCTATTTGCAGCACTTTGGCGATTTACAAACCTGCGCCCAGAGCTTATACATTCACCGTAATACCCTTAGATATCGACTAGAGCGAATTGAGCAACTCACCGGAATAAACCTACAATCTTTAGATGGGTTACTGCGCCTATACGTCGGCCAAAACTTATCTCAAAATGGCACTTAGCGGGCAAAAAACCGCTGACTAGCTATGTACTAAAGCACAATAAACCGATGAATATCTGCCCCAGTCCAGGCAATTTTGTGCATACGCACAAAGATGCCTAGGATATTTTAGTCATATCTGTTCTATAACACGAAGCCAAGCTTGTCGATTGTGTTGATAATAGCCCAAGCCTGAAATACCAATGTGCTCAGCATCGAGGACTTTTGTCCCTCTTGAGTTGGGTCCACTGTTCAGCAAACAGAACAATTTAACTAAAAATACCCATACAGGGACACCCTATGAGCTTAGTACTGATCCTACTAGCGGTCATTGCATTTATTGTAATCGCTACCTCAAAATTCAAGTTGCACCCCTTCTTAACGCTAATTTTTGCCTCGTTCATTGCCGCATTTGCCTATGGCTTGCCGAGTGCTGAAATTGCCAAAACTATCGCCACCGGTTTTGGTGGGATTCTAGGCTATATTGGTCTAGTTATCGTCCTGGGTACCATTATCGGAACCATTCTTGAAAAAAGTGGTGCCGCCATTACCATGGCAGACTTTGTCATCAAGGTCCTCGGTAAACGCTTCCCGACACTCACCATGTCAATCATTGGTTATATTGTATCGATTCCCGTTTTTTGTGACTCAGGCTTTGTAATTCTCAACTCACTAAAACAATCAATGGCGAACCGCATGCAAGTTTCTAGCGTCGCCATGAGTGTGGCACTGGCAACCGGTCTGTATGCGACCCATACGTTTGTACCGCCAACACCAGGCCCTATTGCTGCTGCAGGTAATCTCGGTTTAGAGTCGAACTTGGGCCTAGTGATCTTCATTGGTGTGTTTGTTGCCGCAACCGCTGCTTTGGCGGGTACCTTATGGGCCAACCGTTTTAAAAATGTTGAACCTGACGGTGAAGGCGCAGAAGAGCTTAAGTCAAAAGTAGAAGATTTTGAAAAACTAAAAGCCACCTATGGCAAGTTGCCATCACCAACACGTGCTTTTGCCCCTATTTTCATTCCAATTTTGCTGATCTGTTTTGGCTCTATCGCCAACTTCCCTACCGCGCCTATCGGTGAAGGCTTTGCCTTTGAGCTGTTTGCGTTCTTCGGTCAGCCAGTTAATGCCTTATTGGTCGGCCTACTGCTGTCATTGTTTTTACTTAAAGCCGATGACAAGAGCAAAGAGTTTAGCGAGCGCATTACTCAGGCGTTAACCGTTGCAGCCCCTATTTTGTTGATCACCGGTGCCGGCGGTGCATTTGGTGCAGTACTAAAAGCGGCCGATATCGGTACCGTGATTGGCACATCACTGTCAGCATTAGGCATTGGCATCTTCATGCCATTTATTGTCGCGGCGGCGCTTAAGTCAGCCCAAGGCTCATCAACCGTTGCTTTAGTGGCAACCTCTGCGCTAGTCGCGCCAATGTTAGGTGATATTGGATTAGCCAGCGATATGGGCCGCGTGTTAACGGTAATGGCCATTGGTGCAGGTGCTATGACTGTGTCTCACGCCAATGACAGCTTCTTCTGGGTAGTGACTCAATTTAGCCGCATGAGCGTTAAACAAGCCTATAAAGCCCAAACCATGGCGACCTTAATCCAAGGTCTAACTGCCATGACGTTGGTGTACATTCTAAGCCTTATCTTACTTTAGAGCGTTGACCCTCGCCGATAATATCGGCGGGGGTTTTTCTCGACATTATTAATTAGCTCTGTTAGGAACATCCAATGAAAATCGTCATTGCTCCAGACTCATACAAAGAAAGCCTTAGCGCCATGGATGTCGCCAACGAGATAGAACGCGGATTTAGGCAGATAATTCCCCAGGCAGATTACCTGAAAGTTCCCGTCGCAGATGGCGGTGAAGGCACGGTACAGTCAATGGTCGATGCCACCTATGGCCAACTAATTGATGTGACCGTTATCGGCCCCCTTGGCGAGCCCGTGGCCGCGCAATATGGCTTGCTCGGTGACGGGATCACCGCAGTGATTGAAATGGCTTCTGCATCGGGTTTGCACCATGTCAGTGACACGCAGCGCAACCCATTAATCACCACCAGTTATGGTACTGGTGAGCTGATCTGTCATGCCCTCAATCGCGGTATTCGTCATATCATTATTGGTCTAGGCGGCAGTGCCACAAACGATGCCGGTGCTGGTATGTTGCAAGCCTTAGGTGTCCATCTCACCGACCAAAACGGTACACCGCTTGCTCCAGGCGGCGCAGCGTTAATTGATTTACATCGCATTGATAGCCGTAATATTCACCCTGCTATTGCGGACTGCCACTTTGAAATCGCCTGTGATGTCGACAATCCGTTATGCGGCGAAAAAGGCGCATCTGCGATATTTGGCCCGCAAAAAGGGGCCAGTCCTGCCATGGTCAGTCAGCTAGATGCTGCGTTAGGCCATTTTGCCGATATCATTGCTCAAGCTGATATGATCGACCATCGACAGGTTGCAGGCGCCGGAGCAGCAGGCGGCATGGGATTGGCCACTATGGCCTTTTTAGATGCCGAGCTTAAACCTGGCATCGACATTGTGATGCACGCCGTTGAGCTAGCAGACAAACTTAACGGTGCTGATTTAGTTATCACCGGAGAAGGTCGATTAGATAGCCAAACACTGCACGGTAAAACCCCCATGGGCGTATTACGTGAAGCCAGTCAGCAACAGATCCCAGTGATCGCTATCGCAGGTTGCGTCAGTGAAGATGCCAACATTTTGCTTGAACATGGTTTTAAAGCAATATTCTCAGTGACGCCACGTAGCTTGCCACTTGCCGAGGTATTAGCGGGGGCAAAACACAACTTATACTCTACGGCTGTGAATGTCGCTGCAATGTATCAGCTCGGTCAAAAATAGGCGCGTCAGCTCACTCGCACCGCCTAGAGCTGTAGATTAAACCCCAGAGATTGAGCCTATCATGTGGCTGACCTCTGGGGTTATTTATTACAAAGCCATTTCACTTTTCCCCTTGATGCGATATAAAGCATAAAGTAAAGTTAGCTCCTTTTTTTAGACTACATGCTCAGAATAAGGGCGTGAGCGGATTGTGTGAGAGAATAAGTCTTGATGGCTGCCAAACAACAACGACAAGCAACAGCTTCTGAAGAAGCGCTAATGCGGATATTTACTCTGCCGGAAGCGCCCGATTCAACCCTTGGAAAAATTGAGAAAAATATTTCCGAAAACTTGATGGGTTTTCTTAAAGAAAGCATCGTTGCCGTTGAAAAGCCGCTATCGGAAGTTGAAAAAGACTTTCAAGCGCACCAAATTCCACAATCTCCAAGCTTTGTCTCAGACTACGCCGATGACATGATGCAAACGTTAGTGGCCCACAGCGTCCATACGTCGTCACCAAGCTTCATCGGCCACATGACCTCAGCATTACCCTATTTTGTACTGCCATTATCGAAAATGATGGTGGGGCTCAATCAAAACCTAGTCAAAATAGAAACCTCTAAAGCATTCACGCCACTTGAACGCCAAGTGCTCGGCATGATGCACCATATGATTTATGGCCAAAGTGACTACTTCTATCAAAACTGGATGCACAGTGCCAGCCACTCTCTTGGGGCGTTTTGCTCCGGCGGTACTATCGCTAATATCACCGCATTATGGATTGCGCGTAACCGCTTATTAGCCGCCGATGGCGACTTTAACGGCGTGGCCCAAGATGGCTTAGTGCGTGGTTTACGTCATTATGGCTATGATGATTTAGCAATATTGGTCTCTGAGCGCGGTCACTATTCGCTGGGTAAGACCGCAGATCTATTAGGCATTGGTCGCAGCAATATCATTCAAGTTGCCACCGACAATAACAATAAAGTTGATGTCGAACTGATGCGCCAAACCGCCGCAAAACTGGCTCAAGACAACATCAAAGTAATGGCCATTGTGGGTGTTGCTGGCACCACAGAAACCGGCAGTATTGATCCGCTGCAGCAGCTTGCCACGCTGGCTAAAGAACTCGACTGCCATTTCCATGTCGACGCAGCATGGGGCGGCGCGAGCTTATTGTCGAGCAAATATCGCCACCTACTGAGCGGTATTGAACACGCCGACTCGATTACCATCGATGCTCACAAGCAGATGTATGTGCCAATGGGCGCCGGTATGGTGTTATTTAAAGATCCCGAGTTTGCTAACGCCATTAAGCATCATGCTGAATATATTTTGCGTAAAGGTTCAAAAGATTTAGGTAGCCAGACCTTAGAAGGTTCGCGCTCAGGCATGGCAATGCTGGTACACGCTTGCTTAAATGTAGTCGGGCGAGACGGCTATGAGATTTTAATCAACAACAGCCTTGAAAAAGCGCGACGATTTGCCGACATGATCCACGCCCAAGCGGATTTTGAGTTAATCACCGAACCAGAGCTGTGTTTGTTAACCTATCGCTATGTACCGCGTGTCGTGCAGCAAGCAATGGCACAGGCGCGGCAACAACAAGATCACGATTTGCTTAAGCAATATCATCAACTGCTTGATGGCCTGACCAAGTTCATCCAAAAGCGTCAACGTGAACAAGGCACCTCGTTTGTATCGCGTACTCGTATCAACCCAGAACCACAACGCATCATTCAAGATTTAAAATCAGTCGTATTTAGAGTGGTATTGGCGAATCCTTTAACCACAGATGAGATATTGCAGCAAGTCTTGATTGAGCAAGCCCAAATTGCTAAGCAAGCTAATCCTTACCTACCGGCATTGCTTGAGCTAGCCAATAGTTAACTGAACTCGGTTAATGATGACTATCTTGTAAACTGGCAAGGTAGTCTGACAATTCCTGCCCCGGTGTTGGCGTAAAATGGGTTTGCGTGGCTGTTACTGAGACAATACGATCTACTCTAAAGTTACGAAAATCATCACGCAACAGGCACCAAGCAAGTAGCGTCCACGTCCCTTTCCAGAAATAGATTGCCAATGGATTCAGGCGACGGCTGCTGTTAGCTTGCTGCGCATCTTGATACTCGATTTCAATACATTGACGCTGGTTCGCTGACGTTCGTAAGATATCGAGATATTTAAAATCACTGTCATCCACAAAATAGTCTACGGCGAACATCAATGATTGATATGCCTGCAAACGCTCAGGTAACACAGCTTCAACCTTGATCATGGCCTGCTTAGCGGCCTGGCCCAACTCTTTACCGCCCCAGGTTTGCACCATGCGCATCCCCACCTGAATGGCTTCTAGCTCATGTTCATTGAACATCAGTGGCGGCACATTGACCTCTTGACGCAACAAATAGCCCACACCGGCCTCACCCTCAATAGGAATGCCCGACAAGGATAAGTCTTGAATGTCACGATATATGGTGCGTACAGAGACATCTAATCGCTGCGCCAATTGCTGCGCTGTCATCATCCGCCGATGTCGCAGTAATTGCACAATTTGAAACAGGCGGTCTGCTCGACGCATGCTCACCTCAATAAATGGTGTAATGGCAAGATGATAACGAGCGTTCGCCCATTACCTACCTGCCTTAAACGAGTTAATGCCGCCAACCTTATTCGTTAGCGGCATACGTACTAGTGGATCCCAATGTAAATATCGACACTATCGGTGCTGGTATAGCATTCAAAATCGCTATCAAATGCTCGTTGATACTGACACTCTGCGTCGGCAAAATACTGCCAAACATCTTGCCATAAATTGACCACAACATCAGGCATCTTACCTTGGGCGGTAAACTTAAGGTACTGGCCTGGGGCTATTGCACAAGGATGCAGCTCGCTGCCTTCAATCACACCGCTCGCGGCACCAGCCATTGCACTGTAGCTGCCTGTATGGTCTGACTCATAATCAAAATACACGCCATAAACCTCATGTTTCTGATACAAGCTTTGGCCATACTGACTCATAAAACCTTGCCACATTGGTGCGATTTTTTGGCTGGGTTGCTGACTTTCCAACTGATTATCAGTACGAACCATATGGCCAACAATTTGCTTGGCTGTCAAAGTAATAGGTTGCATATCGACTCCTTTCCTTGTGCTATAGATAATCGGCGCTTGCAATTACTGCCGGCAGTTTACTATTGCTGTGCTGACCACAGGCCGACTTTGTTACCTTCGCTATCGACAAACAACGCAATGTAGCCACATTCACCGTCATTGATCGGCATCACTGGCAATACAATATTGACCTCTGCTTGGGTTAACTTAGCCACTAATGGTGACAATTGCTCGCTTAAATGTAGATACACGACACTGCCATCACCGCTGGGTTGCATCATTGGGTGTTTCACCAAGCCAACACTGGCGGCTTGCGGGTCTTGTGTCGCAATAATGGCCATTTGCATATCATCACTGTCTTGATGCTTAAACTCCACATCAAAGTGTTGCTGGTAAAAAGCGGTTGCGCGGGCCATATCTGCTACTGGGATTTCACCCCAAACCAAAGGTGTGTGGGTTAACATACTCTGCTCCTTATAGAAATTTAACTTTAGTTCCTTACGTCATCGCTGTATAAGATGACAAAACAGAGTATAAATAGCCCCTACTGACAGCATAGTGTCAGTAGACATTCAGCGGCCGAAAATAATTAACGGAGCCTGTTCAAAAGTTTTTAAACAGCACCTCTAGCCTTAACGTTAAGATAACCTGTTCAACCCGATCTTCATCGACTTCTTTATGCCAGTTATATTCTGGTGTGATCTCAAAAAATAACCACTCACGTAAAAATTGCTGTCGATAGGTCACCGCAATACGCGCGTTTTCGACATAGTGATAGGGAGTATCTACCCCGTAAATACTGGCGATATAATTCAAGGCGCGCACTGGGCTTATGTAGTGATAGAGGCGTAAACTACTGCCAAACTCCCAACCATTGTCGCGGGTTTCATATTGCGCCACACTGCTCCAACGCAGTAAATAGTAGTCATTAAACACATGCTCAATATCGAATTCTGTTGACTCGCCGGTCACTTTTTTCTTTTGATACAATTTTTGCGTCAGTCGAGTGGTGGTCGCCTCTGATAGCGGGTAGGTATATCCCCAACGGGCTTCAATTTTGGGTTGTAGGTTTGCCTTAATATTAAAACTCACCCGCTCGCTAGAATACCAGTCATAGCGCAAACCAATGTCGCGTTCACCGTCATCATCGGGGCTTCTTAGAAAAGCAAACGGATCGTCATCACCTTGAGAGTCGATAATGAGTTTGAGTTTTTTACTGGCACCGGGAAGATGAAATCGGGCATTGAGTTGCGCACGGTACTTAAAGCCATCGACCCCACAGTAAGAAAAATCATTGCCCCAGCGCACTTGGGTACCGGCGCGCGAATCTTCTTCAACGCGATCATCAAGAAAAAAGCTGTCGAACCATAAAGCCGGCTGGCAAAACTTGGTGTTGAGATATTGATAGGCAATATCAATCATTTCGTCTGGGTTAATACCGGCATCACAAGGGTCTAGCGCTTGGGTTGCAGTTTCACCCACCTCGGCCTCGTCCGGCTTTTGCTGGTCCTTTTCACCTGCTGTAGCCTCTGTCGCCAGCGAAAGGCAAACAGTCAGCAGTGCGGTGGTCAACGTAACACTTAGTTTATTGGCAATCACTTCTATCCCTATTGCAATTCGTTAACCACCTGAGCTTTTAACACTTAGCCGCAAAAATGAGCCGCGGCTAACAATTGTATCATTCTTACCACGTTTTTAAGCAAATTAACCTCAGCCCACGTTGCATTTATCCATCGGTTTGCATTGGCTGATTAAATTACAGCCATTAGCATGATTGTCTGCCAGAACGCTCTAATCCACAGGCTATTTAGTGTAAACTAGTCAGCCAACGCCTAACCATGCAGGGTAAAATCGGGAGCGATCGTGTCTGCGCCAACTACACCATTAAAGCTTGAACAACATCTTGATATTGGCCAGCCAGAGACTGACCCAGCCAGCTTATTAGCCGCCCAATGCCCGTTATCCAAACAACAGGTAAAACAAGCCATGGCCAAAGGTGCGGTATGGCTAACACGAGGTAAATATACTGCCAGATTAAGACGCGCGAAAAAGCCGTTAAAGCCCGGTGATACACTGCATATATACTACAATGAGGCGGTATTGGCCCAACAGATCGACGACGCGATATTACTGAGCGATCAACAACAGTTCAGTATCTGGTATAAACCCTATGGCATGCTTTGCCAAGGCTCCAAATGGAGCGACCATACCACCATTAATCGTTTTGCCGAGCTCAACCTCACGCCACAGCGCACGGCAAATATTATTCACCGTTTAGATCGCGCGGCAACGGGCTTGATCGTACTAGGCCATACTAAGTCGGCAACGGCTGCAATAGCCAAACAGTTTGAATTGCGCCAAACGGAGAAAGTTTATCAAGTTATTGTCGAAGGCCAATTTCCCGACACACCGCTAACCTTAACCACGGATGTCGACGGTAAACCGGCATGTTCCCATGCACGCGCGCTGCACTACGATTCAGAGCAGCAACGCACATTAGTTGAAGTAAAAATAGAAACCGGCCGTAAACACCAGATCCGCATTCATATGGCGAGCAGTGGCTATCCTGTGGTAGGCGACCGCCAACATGGTCATGCCAGCGGTGATGACGCTAACCTGCAACTGACAGCCTGCTTTCTTGCGTTTAATTCACCGACCGACGGCAAACGCATTGAATTTACCTTGCCCGAACAGTATCGACCACAATTGCAAGCCCTTAAAACAGCCTAGGGTTAGCATGACAACTAATTGTCACTCTCCCAAGGGGTTATGGCGCTCATGTCCGCCAAATCGTACGGTGTTAACTGGTAAACATAGTAATTAAGCCAGTTGCTGATCAATAGGCTGCCATGACTGTGCCAACGCGCAATAGGCTCAAGGCCCGGGTCATTATGCTTGAAATAGTTTTGTGGCACCTCAGGCTGTAACCCCTCAGCGAGATCACGATAATACTCATCTTTAAGAGTACTTTTTTGATATTCAGGGTGACCCATTACAAACAGGTTGCGATTGCTATTGCTTAACACCATATAAGCGCCAGCCTCTTGGGACTGGGTCAACACATTCAGCTCTGGATGGGCTTCTAGCTCACTGACTTCCATTTCGGCAAAGCGAGAATGCGGCGCGTAGAACTCTTCATCAAAGCCGCGCAGTAACGGGTAATGCTTGCTACTACGTTGATGACTAAATACCCCTGAGCGCTTAGTGGGCAGTAACTTACGCTCCAATCCATACAGGTGATATAAGGCCGCATGGGCTGCCCAGCAAAGAAACAGTACTGAGGTGACATGTTGCTGTGACCAGTCGATGATTTCGCGAATATGGTCCCAATAGCTCACCTCTTCAAAGGCAATTTGCCCCAAAGGTGCGCCAGTAATAATTAAGCCATCATAGTTGTTATGTCTGACCGCCTCGAAATCACGATAAAAGTTATCCATGTGATCGATAGACGTATGTTTAGAGACTTTGTCATGAATGCGCAGTAGATCAACATGCACTTGCAGCGGCGTGTTACCCAATAATCGCAGCAACTGGGTTTCAGTTTCAATTTTGTTGGGCATCAGGTTGAGGATCAGCACCTTCATCGGTCTGATATCCTGATTGGCAGCACGCGTCTCTGACATGACGAAGATGTTTTCTGACTCTAAGATCCCGGCTGCGGGTAAATTGTCTGGAATTCTTACTGGCATTGAGCGCCCTTATACTCTTAGGTTAAAGGAAGCTCTTTCGAACTTCCTACTGTCTGTCGAGTGCGGCGCGATGACTATCGTCCTGCGCCCACCTTTTGTACCAATACTGATAGCGGTTCTTGGCTTGATAAATCAATATTGTAGGCTTGGGTATTAATGAACATAAGCTGGTCATCAAGCATGATCTTCGCCCCAATGGCATAGGTATGCCCAGACTCAAATTGATCCCGATTAATCACAAACTCAAATGGCGCTGGTGTCGTGACGCCACTGCGCTCTATCTCTGCAATCACCACTGCCGGTGCATCCATCAGCGATACATCTTTCACCTGAACAGTTAATACTGCTTGTGGTGGCAGTGCGATTCGTTCCTTGTACCAAACCTCTCCCTGTATCGCCACACTCGCATTTGGCGTTGCACAGCCACTTAATACACTGGCAGCCATCATTAATGGCAATACAGGTGTTAACCACTTTTTCATATTAATGCTCCTAATCATACATCAAGACCTCTAGATGTCCATACGTCTGTTATATAAAAATTTGTCCTAAGACCCAGATATTCATATCATAGGCTACCCATTTGATGTCGAATACCTTCATGACCAAAGCTACAGCTATTATTGTGGGCGCTAGCTCACTACTCAGCCAAGAAATTGCCAAAAAACTTGCCTCTCAAGGGGTAAAACTGGCGCTCTTTGCGCAAGACCCAAACTCTTTGTCAGATCTCGCCACTAGCTTGCCAACTGAAGTAAGCCTGCATCAATTAGATATCGCCGATCCCCAGAGTGTTATCGCCAGTTTAGAACAAGTTTGGCAGTCTTTAGGGGGCGCGCACTTAGTGTTAGTCAACACCGGACTGAACAGTTACGATGCCGCCTTACCTTGGCAGCCAGAACAGGACATTATTACCGTTAATGTGCAGGGCTTCTCCGCCGTATGCAATACCGCCTTTAAACTGTTTGCAGATCAAGGCTATGGCCAACTTGCTGCAATCAACTCAATTGCCGGTCTGCGTGGTGGTCCGAGTGTGGCTTATCATGCATCTAAAGCCTTTGCCAGCAACTACCTTGAAGGGCTGAGCATGCATGCGCAGCGCTTAAAACTGCCTATCACCATTACCGACATTCAGCTTGGTTTACTCGACAAAGCCGCCATGCAAAAAAGTCGCTTATGGCTATCTCCGCCGGCAGAAGTGGCAAATCAGGTGGTCAGCGCAATGGAAAAAGGTAAACGAAAAGTCTACGTCACTAAACGTTGGCGTCTAGTGGCTTGGTTAACTAAATTGCTACCCGAGTTCATTTATAACACTCGCCATTGGCGTACTAAAGCCGAGCGACAAGCCGAAAAAGCAGCCAAGAAACAACAGCAGTAATGGCTTGATTGAGCTTATAACTGATAACAAAAAAGGCGCCTAAGGCGCCTTTTTCATGTTCAATAAGCTTAGAACTTGTAACCGACACTCACCATGTAAACCCATGGGTCAACATCAGTTTCAATGGTCACAGGATCAGCACCCAGATTGAAGCTAACATCAGTGGAAATTTGTGCGTACCATACAGATGCATTAACTAACCATTTATCATTCACTTGGTAATCAAGACCTACTTGTGCCGCTAGGCCCCAAGAGTTCGATAAGCTTAGGTCAGACAGTGCGCCACCTAGGTCATTGGTAAATTCGTTATCGAAAAAGTTAGTGAAGTTCACACCTGCACCTACGTATGGACGTAGTTTAGAATCTGAAGAACCGAAATAGTACTGGGCCACTAAGGTTGGTGGTAGGTGCTTAGTTTCAGCAATCTTAGTATGACCGTTGCCGTCCCCTAGGTTTAACGACACATCGTGACTGAAAGGCGTTGCTGCTAGCAATTCAATACCAAAGTTGTCAGTTACCATATACGCAAAGTTCAAACCGACTTGGGTGTCGTCACTAATACCAAACTCACCAAACCCAGCCACATCTTGGCTAGATTCATTGGGTGATACCATGACAGCACCAGCACGGAAGATAACATCACCGGCTTGGTGAGCGGCAACAGAAGAGGTAAAACCGGTAGCTAATAGGGCGGTGGCAATCAAACCAGATAGGATATTTTTTCTCATCATACTACTCCATTAATACAACATCATTGGTTGTTATTCTTAGCAAGTTCCTTACATTTGCGCGTATCCTGCCAGATAGCCAAATGTGACAAATTGATCCAAATCAATAAAACCAAGTAATACCTATAAATAAGTAGCGATAGGCGATCAAAATCACGCTTTTTAAACAAACATTGATAATGCACGTTTAAAAAGGTCGATACAGATCACCATTGAGTGAGCTTTACCCGCACATAGCGCGCACTATCGCTTAAATAACGACCTGCGCAACACAACAATTTAGCAACATGAGAGATGGCGATTTTAGGGCGTGACGAGTTGTAGTTTTGGGTATCGTTGTAACCAATTTTTACTGGCAAGACGCTGCTGAAAAATACGCCGATCGCGGCGAGAATTTGGCGTCAATAACAGCTGAAATAGAGAGCTTAATCCCCATGGAGTGAATAACTCAATCTGCTGTTCATTGATACTGGCCGCCACTGCCGTTTCACGTTCAGGCCAGAAGCTCATGGCATCAACACAGCTTTGATATGGCTCATCACCGTTACGTAGGTGCATTCTTGCCTGATTTTTCACCGACCATGGCAAAGCGGGCTGCCATTGATGCAACTGTGCACAGTAAGCTTGTTCAGCAGCAATACTGACATCGGATGCATCATAGTAAATGACATCAACGTCATTAAGGGGATAGTGGCATTGATGCAGTTTATCCCAAACTAAATTTCGGATAAAACCGGCAGCAACCATACCTTGTGGAAGATTCAGCTGCGCCACCATTTGCAGTGCTGCAAGCCGAATCTCGTCACTGTTTAACCAATGGGTTAACTGCTCAACATAGGGCTGCTCGCAAGGAGCAGGACTTAATCGATTAGGGGTACTCAAGTCTCTGTACTTTTAGTCTTTTGAACTCGATAGACTCATTGTAGCGGTTTTTGAGGACAACTTTCATGGTTAATGTCGCGGCCCAAATCTAGGGGGAGGCTCAGATACTGAATGGGTAAATAGCTACATAGAACCAAACGGTTATCAGCTTACATCACTGTACAAAACTGCAGGCAAACTTAAGACAGGTAACAAATCTAAGGAATTTAGCCAGGTAAGAAATCTAAGGAATTTAGCCAGGTAAGAACATCGCTGAAGTGATTAACACAAGGCCGACTGCCAATAATGTTTTGGCCGATGCGCTGATCTTGGCGGCTTGTGGCTCACCTTGGTCGGTATGAAATAGCTGATGACTTCCAAAAAATGACATAGATAATTCTCTCAAATACAGATATTTCAGAGTATTGAATTTAAAATTAACATTCAAGCAACATGACGTGAGAAATATTCATCTAGCGCACAAAGTTAACTGGCTTTGGTTGGTACAAAGGTAACTCGCACAAGGATTTAGCCACTCGATCAACAAAGGAGCCATTGGCTCCTTTTTTCTCTTATATGCTCGCAAGAAAATGTCGACTATCGACCTTTCACGGCTTTCATCAGCACTTCGGTAGTGAATTTATTGTTGCTGATCACAGGAAAGCGATCATAGGTCTGGAAAATTATCTGACCTTGATACTGAATCATCGCCACCACACCATAGTTGATACTCTCATCAATGGTATCGGCCGGAAAAGTAAATTTAAACGGCACCGGAGCGCGGGCTATATCAAAGCTTTTCTGGGCAATGATGACACCCGGTGTATCTAAATCAATCACCGCAATCGTAATCGCACTTCCCTGAGGTAAGGCAATTTTTTCCAAATACCCCGCTGCACCATTGACGATCACCGGCGGCTCAGGCTCTACTGTCACACATCCCGCTAGCATTAATACCACTGCACCAACAACCAGCGCTTTTAATTTTGCCATCATAAACATAAACCTTCTATTGCATATCAAATGAGGCTAGGACAACCTCATCAATCCTTCCTGGGTTGCAGAGGCCACCAGCTCCCCCTGCTGATTAAAAAATTCACCGCGGACAAAGCCACGCCCACCGCCAGCATTGGGGCTATCGACACTGTAAAGTAACCACTGACTTAAATCCAATGATCTATGGAACCACATCGCATGATCAATCGTCGCCATCTTCATACCGGGGGTAAGAAAAGAAACGCCATGGGGCTGAGCGGCCGTCACCAGAAAATTAAAATCTGATGCATAGGCGAGTAAATACTCGTGCACCGCGTGAGATGAGGGGACTTGGCCATTGGCACGTATCCATACATACCTTTTGGGTTCAGTGGCTTTAGGCACGAGCGGGTTACTAGGATTAACCAGACGCATCTCAATTGGGGCATCAGCCATAAATTTTTCTAGCATTTTTGGCGGCACTTTATCCCGTAGCGTCATCGCCAACTCTTGCTGATTGAGTAGCCCTTCCGGTCCCGGAACATCGGGCATCTGTGCCTGATGACAAAACCCTTGCTCCACTACCTGAAATGAACAAGTCATAGTAAATATTGGTCTGCCTTTTTGAATCGCTTTGACTCGCCGTGCGCTAAAACTGCCGCCATCGCGCATAATTTCCACGTCATAGACGATAGGTAATTTTTCATCACCTGCACGTAAAAAATAAGCGTGAAATGAGTGCACTTGGCGATCTATCGCCACGGTTTGCTTGGCCGCGCTGAGGGCTTGGCCCATCACCTGTCCACCAAACACATGACCAAAGCCTAAATCTTGGCTTTGACCACGAAAAAGCCCTTCTTCAATTTGTTCAAGTGATAATAGTGAGAGTAAATCATCTAATACTTGGCTCATGATTATATCTATCCGGTTACGTATTGATTAGGCTGTGCTAAACCTTAATCATGTAGCTTACCTTAGATACTCCTACATCGACCAGTACTTGTTTTACGCTTTGTTACTCGATGCGAATTTTTCGCTGCGATGCACCACGTTTGGACCAAGCTAATACCTGCGCTTCGCCACTTTCGTGAAAGTGAACAGGCAATGCACGATATAGCTGCGGCCACTGTTGGCTGATCATTTCCGGTTTACATTGTTCAGAGGTAAAATACAGTGGATCATATTCGGTAAATTGCCCATGACTGACACTGCCGGCAGCCACCAATAAATGTTGACCCGTTGGCGCGTCATTGTGCGCTAAAAATAGCATTACGGCATTCACTGATGTTTTCGAAAACATGGGTTTTACTGCAGGCGCAAGGTGTTTTGCTGTCATGTTGGTTAACGCATGAGGAACTAATGTGTTGACGTGTACATTCATGTCACGTCCCTCATGACTGAGGCTGTTCACTAAGCCAATCAACGCCATCTTGCTAGCACCATAAGCCGTTTCATGCATGTTGCCATATAAGCCACTCGACGCAGACACCATGATAATGCGGCCATAGCTTCGCTGTTTCATTAGCGGCCAAACCGCTTTGGTAAAGTAAAAACTCCCGTTTACATTGACATCCATATGCTGATGCCACAGCGCACTGTCTAAAAGATCGAATGCACTCGACTGATGATGGCCAGCGTTATTAACAAGTATATCGATGCGCTGCCAAGTGGCATAAATCTGCTCAACCACTTCGCTGACGGCATGCTCATCTGTCACATCAATTAAGAACATTGAAGCAGCAGCACCCAAACGCTCTAGGGTTTGATGGCTTTGTTTCAGGCCCGTTCCACGGGGCTCACCCGACTGGGTATCCGCTTCACCATTATCTATCAATGCAACCCGAGCACCACGCTCCGCCAAAGCAATCGCGTAGGCACGACCCAGCCCACCACCTGCTCCAGTCACGATTGCGACTTGTTCATCAAAGCGCATAGTACCGTCCTACTGTATGTGGTTTACGACTCCAAAAATATTGAGCCAATCCTTAACAACACTGAGTTAAGTTAAACTTATATCATCACACTCTTGGCGGCTTTTCTTTGACTGTGGCTGCATATTCGCTTTTGCACTTAATCAAAAATGTGCGCCAGGTCAAAAATCTAAACGATGAAAACCTGCCAATCAAATATGGTTTTTAAGACCGTATTTACATTAGCTTTTGCTTACATCCCCCGTCACCTGTAACAAAGAAGCATTTGACCTAGCTCATGCTTGGTAAATTGTTAAATCGCTAACCCTTCATCCATTAGGCTAATTTTGCTATGCTAGCGAATTAAATGACGATCTCAGCCAGTTTACTTGGCTGTTCACACACTAAAGACAACGAAATCAACCATGAACCCTTGGATCTTGGCCATCAGACCGCGCACTCTGCCCGCTGCAATCGGCCCACTTTTGGTGGGTAACATACTGGCATTACAGCTAGAGTCATTCAGTCTATTGATTGCCTTTGCATCAATGCTGTGCGCCATTTTGCTGCAAATTGCGGTTAATTTAGCCAACGACTACTTTGACTTTAAAAGCGGTGTCGATACTGAAGAGCGCCTTGGCCCCGTGCGAGTCACCCAAAGTGGCTTGTTAGCACCTAGCGCCGTCAAAAATGCCATGATTCTATGCTTAATCGCAGCGCTAGTGGTGGGCTCTATATTGATTTATCACGGTGGCTGGCCGATTGCGTTACTCGCAGTCGCCGCTATTTTAGGCGCGTTAGGATACAGCGGCGGCCCCTACCCGCTAGCTTCACATGGGTTAGGCGAAGTCGCTGCATTTGTATTTTTTGGCTTAGTTGCGGTAGTGGGTAGTTTTTATTTGCAAGCAGGCCACACCACTACTGCAGCTTGGATACTTGGCAGTGCTATCGGTTTGTTTAATGCCGCAGTGATGCTAGTCAATAACACCCGAGACATTGATACCGATACCAAAGCGGGCAAAAACACCCTTGCCGTTCGTGTTGGTTTGTCTCAAGCTCGCGTGCTATACCAAGCTTTTATTTACATTCCATTTGCGTTAATTATCGGCGGTTTTCTTTTAGGCGTGTTGCCTGGCTGGCCAACCCTACTATCAGGATTAGCACTCATTCTGGCACGTAAACTTAATGGTGATTTCAGCCAAACATCCGGTGCTGAATTAAACCCGTTACTGGGTAGAACCGCAAAATTAACCATGATTTTCAGTACCCTATTTAGTGTTGGTTTTGTGGTCCAAGTCGCCAGTCACTAAAACGTTATTGTATTAGTTTCGCTAATCGCAATCACAAAAAAGCCGCGTCGACATGGTATGTCGGCGCGGCTTTGAATTTTAGCGATGGCTATTACAAGCTGTAATCACTGCCATCTTTTGCGGTAAACTGCTTATCACCACGACCAATCCCACCTTTAACTAGACTCGCCCAACTGTGTTGCCCTTGAGGTTGGTCAGTATTGACTATGGTCATTAGTGCCGCTTCTACTTGCACATCTTCAATGTTAGCGCAATCTCGGCTGCCATATTCACCACGTGGGTCTATCGATATCTCTATATGGAAACCATTGTTCTTCAGTACAATCGAGCTAGGCTCACATTTGTGACCACACAGTGCCACAAACTGCTTTGGTTGCGCTAAGCCACTTTGAGTGCCGTCATTGAAGAAAGCTAATAGCTGGTTGTAGTAAACAACGTAACTACGCACATCTTGATGCGAGCCTTGGCTTAATGGAAAGTAAGTATCTAGCACTTGCTTGGCATAACACATAGAGGCCATGCGCTGCTGTTCGACGCCTAAGGCTGTATTGCCTAAGGTCTGCTCAGCGGCAGCCACTGGAAGCACTTGCTTAATGAAGTTGTAAATACTCTGATCAATTTGCTGGTGTTGTTCTGTTGACATATTCATAGCTGCTTCCTCTTATAGCGATTCATGGTTGTCAGCATCTTTAACACAGTCACTTGTTGCTTCTAATCTGACATTGTCTGTCACAGTATTCACAATAAAGCCTGTCCCGATTGCTTAATTTGTAGTCTAGCCAATTTTTCATTACAATTTCACAATAAAAATTTCACAGTGTGAATTTTACAAAATGAAAAACAACAGCAGCTTGATGAGAAAGTCACATTTCCTTGGTACAAAAATAAGAAACTTGCGTAAACGCAATAACTTAACCATGGAAGATTTGTCAGCACGGTGTATCAGAGTCGATGCGAACTCAGCACCTTCTGTGTCATACCTATCAATGATTGAGCGCGGTAAGCGTGTGCCAAGTGCCGCGATGCTAGCGGTCATCGCCGCGGTTTTTCAAAAAGAAGTTGACTGGTTTTTAGATGATGCCCCAGAAGAGCAAGCCATTACCCCGGTAAAAGGATCCCGTGGTGGTATTAGCGGTATGGCCTTGGAGCCAAGCTTTCTATTCTCGAATGAGATTTTACAAATCGCCATCCCTGAAATGCTGTCGCAAACCGGGATTACAGGCAGGCAATTTGCTCATTTGCTGATCCGAGCCCACCAAGAGCATCACCAAAACCACTTTCCTGATTTAGAACGTGCAGCTGAAGAAGTTGGCCTCAAACGGATGCCGCTTAGCCTTGATGATTTGCTGGATATCGTCGCCCAGCTAGGCATGAAAATACATTGGTTTGAACGCTTGCCACAAGCGGTGATGGATGAACAAGGCATTAGCGAACAGCATATTGTTACCTCCTACTTTGAGCCTAAAAATCATATTTATCTTAATAAGTTACTTAAGTCCCATAAGCACCGCCTTAAATACGACTTAGCAGTACATATTGGCCACTGCATTTTACACAACAAAGATGGTATGCGCAGCGTGATGGTGGCGGGGCGCAGTCATGGCACCAGTTTGGCTGACGACAGTAGTACTCACCCCACCTCATCCACTGTTGATGCTCAAGATATTCTGCACGCCTGGCGCGACTTTGAAAGTAGCTTCTTTGCTGGCGCATTACTTTGCCCTAAAGTGCCCTACCGACAACTGTTAGATCGCCATGGCTACGAGATAGACATTAACCAAAAAGTAGGGGTCTCTGCCTCTGTGGCCATGCGCAGAATGACCGCAGTTTCCCCCTACTCCCATTGGCACTATTTTGATGCTTACTCACCCGGCAAGCTTAAAGCGGTATACCGTGGCAATGGCATTCCATTGCCTTGGGGCAATATGCGTCAGGTGGAAGATCCCTGTCAGCATTGGGCGGTTTTCAGAAAGCTCAGTGAAACCAATACCGGCAGCTCAGCACAAATATCGATTTTGGATGTCGCAGAGGAGCCAAAAATCTACGCCTGTGAGTCAATACGGGTGGCCGATTTAGCGGGCAACGATCATGTACTTTGCGCCGGAATTGACCTCAACCCCGCCACTGAAGCACAGGGGCGCGACGCCAAAGGCATCGCCCAGGCCCTAAAGGCTGCCTGCGTTGATAATGGCGGCTCTTCAGCCATACCAAAAGCCATTAAATCTGACCTTAAAAGTGTTGCCAAAATTCTGAATATTAACTGGGTAGAACGTGGCATAGAAACCGACGCTAAGTTGATTTGTTCACGCGGTTCGGTATGCCCGCGTAAACCTAGCTGCTATACCAGTGGTAAATGTGGCGGCTAAATAATAGCGGGACTAATGCTTGATTAGCCCTGCTGTAATGGCAGATACGTCTAGAACATATTATTTAGTGCAATACCTACACCAAGGCGAGTTTGGCTATGGTTATAGTCAATCAAACTGTCACCATAGCCGTTAAACAACAGCACATAACCATGTAATTTACCGTATAGCGGTGTGGTAAATTCCACTTCAATTGCGCCTTTGTTAGTGGAGAAATTTTGCCGCCCTCTCACTACCATTTCATAGTCGCCAAAATCATAACCAAAGCCAAACTCAGCATGGCCCATGTAATCGGCTATATCCGGGTTATCATCGCCTTCGGGCAAGCTGGGATCTAACTTTTCGTCTTCTTGAATACGGTACCAAGGTTTGAGGAAATACAACCAATCGCCGTTTTCATATAGCAATTCGGCATAGACTCTATTCCATGAACGCGACAAGGTACCAGAACGACCATTAGATTGATGCTCAACGCCAACAACTAAGCCAGTATTGCCGTCAAACGGATGCCAGCCCAATGGCGTTACGTAAAAGAATTCCGGGCGATAATTGGTTTCTCTAAAGGGCGATGAAATATCATCGGCATACACTTGCCACCAAGCTTCTAACGTGAAGGCACCATAAATTC
Source organism: Shewanella waksmanii ATCC BAA-643 (assembly GCF_000518805.1). GTDB lineage: Bacteria > Pseudomonadota > Gammaproteobacteria > Enterobacterales > Shewanellaceae > Shewanella > Shewanella waksmanii. The sequence continues at coordinate 78,973 of NZ_JAEH01000008.1, read as the reverse complement.
GATCGCCTTCAAATAACAGTGAACCATAGCTCAATGGAAACTTAAAACTAATTTGGAACTTAGCTTCAATATCTTTAAAGTTATCCGCATAAGCCTGATCTTCACCATAGGCGGTCGGATTGATCTCATTGGTGGAATAGACCGGTAAAAAGTAGTTGGTGTGATGGGGGGTTAACACAAATTCTGATTGATCTGTTTGACGCTCTGCAATAATACGTTTCGACAGCACGCCACCTTTGATGGTCTTGCCGTCAATGTCAATGGTACCGTCACGTTGCAGTTGGGTTTCAGCCTCACATAACTTACGCAGCTCCCCTATCGTCATCTCATCATTGGCCGTCGCCATCTGTTTAGCCATACAAGCTTCAAACTCACTTGCCAAGGCTTGATGTGATAAGGCCAAACAAACGCCTGATAATACAAAGCTTCGTATACTTAGTGGCACTATGGCCTCCTTGTGCATGCTAATGATGACAGGGACACAATAATTAGTTGCATCGCCGAGCCTCATTTTGTCCTACAAACGGCAAATTACTTACACTAGTTTAACGACTAAATGATTATTTTGCCTATTCTTTAATGCAGTTTAATGACGCTGCATTTGCTCAATCAGTTGCTGCCATTGAGGATACTGCTTCAAGCTCTGCTGCAAATCTCCCCAAGGTGCCATGATTTCGGCTTGGTTCACCTGCTGCGGCGTTAACTTGTCTAAGTAAAGATAATAAAAAGCCGAAGCACGATAATTAGCCGCGCAATGCACAAATACCGACTTAGTTTTGTTTTGCTCCATGGCGGCGAAAAACTGTTCTACATCACTCGACTTGGGCTGCTGCCAGTCGACTTCAATATTGATATACGCCATGCCAGCATCTTGCACTAGTTGCTGCTCATTACCCATGGCATGAGGGTTATTCTTGGGGATCAAGTTAATGACGAGATCAACGCCCGCTTCACTTAGCGCGCTGATCTGTTCAGCCGTTGGCAATCCCGCAGTGATGACGTTGCCGTCATGAAACTGCACCGCCTTGATTTCCGATAAAGTGGATTGACTCGCCGCCAGTGCATCACTATTGCTCCAAGCAGGTAAGGATAATGCACTCAAAAGTAGCACTCCCATCACAACCCACCTTGCATTCCATTCACGCATCCATGTTTCCTTGAAATTATTAAGCATACTCATTTATCTGATTGGCAAAACTGATTAAAAGCTTGTTCAGTATTATCAAACCCTTCGCGATCCGCCACTTCCCATGGGCGCACACAACGCTGTAGCTTATCGCACCAGGCATAACCTGCCGACGCAATGCAGCCTTGCTCAGTGCGATCGGCCCCGACCATTGACTCTTTGGGTGCCGGCTGATTAGCAGTACTATTGCACCCCATTAGCACGGCCATAGCTGCAGCGAATAAGAACATCTTTTGACTTGGTTTATTTTGAGTGATTTGCGGCATAGTAACGTCCTTGGTTTAAGCACCTGACCTAACAATATTTCTCAGTCTAGAGTAGTTGCCGTATAACAAGTATTCAACTACTAAGGTCACTATTTTAGCCACTAAAAAAGGAGCCATAAGGCTCCTTTTCTCAAACAACGTCTCGTATTACAGCTTATCTAGTGTGCGTGTTTTTGCACTCCAGTTAAGGTGAAATTTTTCACCGTCTGGCGCATCGGTACGTTCAAAAGTATGCGCACCAAAAAAGTCTCGCTGGCCTTGTAATAGGTTGGCTGGCAGAGTTTCGCAGCGATAGCTGTCGTAGTAAGCCAAGGCAGAGCTGATACAAGGAGCAGGAATCCCTTTCAATACCGCTTGTGATACCGCTAAACGCCAATCTTGTTGTTTAGCCGAAAGGTGATTGCTAAAGGTATCGGCCATCAACAAATTGGCTAACTCTTGCTTTTGACGATTAGCTTGCTGATAAGCTTGGGTGATTGACTGCAAAAACGTTGCGCGGATGATACAACCTGCACGCCAAATTTTAGCGATTTCAGCAAAATCGAGCTGCCACTGCTTTTCTTTTGCTGTCATGGCCATCAACTGAAAACCCTGGGCATAACTGGCGATCTTTGCGCAGTACAGCGCGTTTTCTAACTGGTCGATAAACTGCTGCTTAGCTTGCTCATCTACCTGTTGTGGCTGTGGGCCACTCAATAACTTAGAGAGTTGCTTGCGCTGGCCTTTTTGAGTGCTCACAGCCCGAGCATATACGGCTTCGGCAATTGTGGGCGCAGGGCAACCAATCTGCAAACTGCTCACCGCGGTCCAAAGCCCGGTACCTTTTTGGCCGGCTTTATCTAAAATCATTTCCACCAAAGGGCGGCCTGTGATCGGATCCGCTTGACGCAATACGTCAGCACTGATCTCCATCAAATAGCTATTAAGTATGCCTTTATTCCATTTGGCAAACAGATCGCCAACTTCATATTGGCTCATACCAAAACCATCATGCAGTAATTGATAGGCTTCGCATATCAACTGCATATCAGCATATTCAATGCCGTTATGCACCATTTTGACATAATGCCCAGAACCAGCAGGGCCAATATAAGTGGTACAAGGCTCGCCTTCAGTTACTGGATTACCCGGCTCTTGACGCTCTATTGGCAATCCGGTTTCTGGGTCGACCTTGGCGGCAATGGCCTGCCAAATCGGTGCGATACGTAGCCAGGCCTTCTCGCTGCCACTTGGCATTAATGATGGACCAAACCTCGCACCCATCTCACCACCTGATACCGCACAACTGAAGAAAGTAAATTGATCCGCATATTGCTGTTCGCGGGCAACGGTATCTGTCCACAAGCTGTTACCGGTATCAATCACAATATCGTCTTGCTCAATACCGGCTTCGATTAGCGATTGGCACACACCATCTACTGGGGCGCCCGCAGGAACCGACAACACTAAGATACGCGGTTTGCTGAGGCTGGATAACATTTCTGTAAGATTGCTACAGCCTAATACTCTTGGTCTGAGGCCCGCTTTACGCTCTTTCTGTTCTTGTTCAACAAGGTGCTGAACCTTATTAGCATCAAGGTCAAATGCGGCAACGTGATATTGATTATCAGCAATGTTTAGAGCAAGGTTTTTGCCCATGACACCTAAGCCAATCACGCCTATATCAAGGAGGTCTGTGTGGTTTTGCATTGGGTTTTCCAAGGGGAACAGAGAATACTTTAACCTATCGTTTATAGTTTTCTGCTCAATAGTAATGAAATCATAAACTTGCTAGTAACTGATTTCGACAATGCCATTAAGCATAGTTGATAGGCACGAATTGGTCGCGATTATACAAAAATTGGTAACTTAATTACTAGGAAAATGCCAACATCACTGAACCATATACAAAACAGTGTGTTTCATATGTATAACAAAAGGGTTTTTCTAAGCTAAATGATTGGCGCAATAGGCTTTACCCTACCAACAACAACCCAGCTATAACCACTAGCGATTGAGATCTTCAGTCAGTACCAAACATAAGTCCCGTAACTCATCGAGCTTAGCTTCTGATACCGAGACTTTACTTAACAACACCTGCTTAAGCGCCAGTGCTTGCTGTTTAAGTTCTGCTCCCTCGGCGGTGATCACGATGAGTTTTTTGCGCTCATCATGCTCATCAACATGGCGAGCGAGTAGCTGTTTGCTCTCTAAGCGCTTAACAATTGGCGTCAAGGTTCCCAAATCGAGCTTGGTTGCCCGTGACAGATCAGTCAAACTGGCGCCATCTTGCAACCACAACGCCTGCATCACCAAGTATTGTGGGTAGGTCAAATCGCACTGCTGCAGTAGTGGTCGGTACGCACGCACCAAAGCATTGGCTGCGGTATATAACGCAAAACAAACATTGTCAGATAATGACAATGTTTCCGCTGTTGAATCTACATGCTGGTTATCGCTCAAAATCTACCTTTCATCGTTAAAATGTCACTGTGGCTAATTGGCTGACAACAGATCCCGCAACCATTTGCAGGCACATAGTAGCCATCATTATTCGCTAAGCCAAGTTAAGTTGTTCTGCATTGAGTCTAGTGTACGCTATTTTAGTTTGCGCACAAAGCATTTGCTTTGCGCACAAATTAAATGTAGATTAACCAACAATTAGTTTGCACGCAAAGTAAAAAGAGGAATTATGAAAGCTCAGCAAATCGTATTAGCATCACGCCCTGAAGGGTTGCCCACGGCAGCACATTTCAAACAAAATAGTGTCGAACTACCCGCAATTCAAGCAGGTCAATTTTTGGTTAAAAACCTGTGGATGTCGGTTGACCCATATATGCGCGGCCGCATGATTGATAGAAAAAGCTACATTGCGCCTTTTGTGATTGGCGAAGTCTTGGAAGGTGGGGCGATTGGTGAAGTTATCGAATCTCAGCACCCAGATTTTCCTGTGGGCAGCAAAGTCAGCAGCATGTTAGGTTGGCGCAGTCACTATATTAGTGATGGCAGCGATCACACTGTGCTACCTAATATCCCCTCAGTGAATCTCACTTCTTGGGTGTGCTCGGTATGCCAGGTATGACAGCCTGGACCGGACTGAATCGCATCGCTGAGTTAAAAGCCGGCGAAACCTTGTTTGTTTCAGCAGCCTCTGGCGCAGTTGGCAGCGTTGCCTGTCAACTAGGTAAATTGATGGGTGCAACGGTTGTGGCCTCTGTCGGCAGTGACGAAAAAGCAGCCCACCTTAATGCACTGGGTATCGATAAGGTGATTAACTACAAAACTTGCGATGATATTAGCGCCGCTCTCGGGCAAGCTGCGCCGCAAGGTATTGATGTATATTTTGAAAATGTCGGTGGTGAGCATTTAACCGCCGCCCTAGATAACATGAATGATCATGGCCGTATTGCTGTGTGTGGCATGATTTCACAATACAACGACACTGCACCGACACCGGGGCCAAGTAACCTCGCCAACATCATTATCAAAAAGTTAAAAATTGAAGGCTTTATCGTATTTGAACACTGGGATCACTACGGTGAGTATGCCCAGCAGATGGGCCAATGGTTGGCGACTGGTCAAGTACAAGCGGAGCAAACCATCTATCAAGGTTTAGACAATGCCCCTAGTGCCTTTATTGGCCTGTTTGAAGGGAAAAACAAAGGCAAAATGGTCGTTAAATTAACGGACTAATATTAAGCCTTGCCATTTTAGTTACAAAAAAGCTGACTTACGTCAGCTTTTTTTTGGCAATTACTTGTCCGTTTCATTTTTATTGATAAGCAATATAATCAGCAACATACCAAAGAAAGTGACAATACTGACTTGCAGTGGACCAGAAATGTTAAAGCCCATTTCACTGCCATTGAGAATATCAAAGATATCCTTCAAAGCACCGATGGATATCAGGGCCATGGAGCCTGATAACACTCGAGTAAAACGTTTACCATTGCGGGTGCGCAGTTTTTCATACAGCTTGGCAGTTTCAGAGATGATCTCTTCTTGGCGGTAGTGAATTTTATCTAGCGTCTTTTGGGTGCGGGTGTGTAATTTATCAAAGTCCATATGGTTAAATACCTTCTGCACCATACGGGTATGATCGGGAAAGGTCATCATACTACCGGCGTTAATGAGCTCTAGTAGCCAATGAGCATCCTGGGTAAATTGCTTTAAACACGCGCCTTCGTCAGTTAGCTTTTTCACCTGTGCACGCAACTTAATTGCCGATATTTTCTTGTCTTGCAAGCTAGGAACCGCATGCTCCAAGCTATATTGTAACTGCTTATCAAGCAACTTATTGGTCAGGTGGAATAGGTTATTTACCGCTGCTGCCACCTCCATCATCTCCGCCGATTGCTCTAACACCCAATTAGGTTGCTGCAACAAGCCTAAAATACACTCATGATGGTTGGTAAACACAAACTCATCATGGTTATAGCAATCTTTATTAAGATTGAACTCATCAGAAGTCACGGTGCGTAAGCACCAGTCATCAACCGCGCTGCGCAGTTCCCGCTGCGGCAACACAAATACTGGGTAGGCAAAGTGACCCTTTAATGACTTGGCGGTCATGGAGGTGTCTTTGCCATCAATGCGCTCTACCACCCTATCTAATAAGGTCGACACAAAGCGGTTCTCTGATGCATTGTAAAACAGCAGATCCGCCACCGGGTTTTGATAGTGACTGAAATACTCGTTGAGTAGGTCGGCTAACTCAGCAAAACGCTGCTCGGCAAACTCTTCTAACAGCCCAACTTGTTGGCCATTCCAGTGCATCTGCTGATCCATCGCAAATGGGGTTCCCAGTGACATGGCATGGCGCACACCACTGGCACTGACATACTCTAACGGTGCCCGTAAATTAAGCGCGAAAATGCCCATTGGGTAGTAAATAAGCTCAACATCAAACACCAGCTCAGTGTCTCGGCCGCCCTTATTACGAAACGGCAAACTCAATTGTGGCAGTTGCCATGAGTAAATATCTTCAAAATCTTTGGCAATACCCGCCCAAATATCATTAAGCATGTTGCTTTTAGGTGTTTGTGCCCCCCAGTCAGATAAATACAGAGCATGGTTTTGTGGCGCGCTCGCCACTACCTCAGTTAAGGTTTGACGCAATTCCCGCGTAACGATGTGATTGACGTTGGCAAAATAGGAGATACTGATTGACCCGCGCTCAACAAACAGTTCACCTGAGCCCGGTTGTCGATTTTCACTGAAAAATGTCAACGGTGGCCACAGTGCTTCCAAATCCGTCGACATGATGTATTTATCGGCGGCGGTCAGCGCCTTTACCGCGGCAATAAACTGCGGGCGCAGCTTCGCCATGGTCGCAGTAAGTTTGACAGGATCATTCCAGCGCATGTCACACAGCTGAGCAATTATCGCTACCCCTTCACTAAAATGGCGATAAGCGCTAAATTCGGGCCGCAGGTACTGGGCATAAAGCTGACTTTCTTTTTCGCTAAACTCGGCGGCAAAACTATTCACACAAGCTAAGTGAGTATCGATATTTTGGGTCGCTTCTGCCATCAGCCACTCTTGACTGGTGTATATGCCCCTGTCGATGTAGCACACATCGATTTGAATCGCCGCAAACTTCTGCAGTACTTTAACCAAAGGTGATGACGGTAAGGCATCCAAAGCGGTAATGCTTGAACGCACTAGCGTTTCCGCGTGCAAATACCAATTACTTTCCTCTACCTCATGCCTAGCATAGCCGTAGCAAGCACAAAAAAGCAGTAGTGCATCGCGCTTAGGCAAATCAGCGAGCTCGGCTAACTCAACCTTAGGTTGCTGTTCAAATTGCTCTGCTAATTGATAGGCTGGCGACCCCACCAGCTGCAACTCTGATTTGGCCCAATGAAAGCACTGCTCAAAATCCTCTTCACCAATAAAGTCAAAAAAACGGCCTAAAATTGTCTGTAATTCGACATCACTGTCAAGCGTCATAAACTGTCCTTAGAAAGTATACGTTGGCGTTGTTCAACAAAGCGGGCATCAGTGCTATCTAGATAGTAACTGCTGGTAAAAATGTGTGCGACTACCTGCCATAACTGTTGCAAAGTGGGTAGTGCTTGCTGCGATTTACAATGATACATTAACGCCATTGGCGTTGACGCTTGATCATCATAATGGGGCGATAGGTAATCAATATTAAAAGTGCTAAAACCTAGCTTCTGATAAAACTTTTCAGGCCCAGCTTCAGCCTCGACCAACAGCCAGCTATACTCGGTGCTTGGATCGAAAAATTCAAACAATTCATCGCAAAGCTGTTTTCCCAGCCTTTGACCCTGCATCGCTGGCGCAATGAATAGATAGCCCAACATGGCAAACCTGTGTTGCGGATACAGCTCTGTAAGTGACATACCTAATGCTTGCTCACCAGCATGAATGACTATACAACGGGATTTACCAGTATCGACCGCTTGTTTTAACTCTTCTATGGGCTCACGCTCCCACTGAGGAAAAACCTCACAATAGATCGACATGGCGCTGTCCCATAACGGGCCTGCAGCGTGATGTAATTGTTTTATCTGCATGATTTGCTGTCTATTAATGTTTGCGAAATCATAACAAAATAGCTATTCAGCTGGCTAGAAAAAGCCATCGTTGGGCTGTATCAATTTTTATTACGTCAGCTAGCAAGTCGCTGAACTAGGTCACATAGCCGATTTAAATTTAGGGTAAATACCTATCACCCAGCCGGGCTTGATACAGCCAACTGAGAAAATCAATCGATTGACTCTCGCCTTCTGCAGGTGCCCATGAAGCAAACTCTGCCGCATCAATGCTTGAATAAGGGCCTGGCTTTACCTCCATAATCACTGCGTGCTCAGACGGGACATATAAGCAATGCCAGCTATTTTCCGGTAACTCAATTGCCGAGACTGCCGTCCCCGGCGTTAAGCGGGTTTTATCGGTAATCGCACCTGTACTGTCAAATTGCACTAAAACGACCTCACCACGTAAAGCCATTATTAGCTCCCATTTATTGGCTAACACATGCCGATGGGGGCGCACATAACTGCCATGTTGCAGTGCGATACACAGCCGCTGCACCGGTTCATCATAACTCTGATGCAAATTTAGGTGTGCTCGCAGGCGCTCACTGGCGCCAGCGGTGGCTAATAACTGGCTAAACAACTCATCGTCTAACTTCATTCCTATCCCTTAAACTTAACCGCAATACTCACTCTCCGGTTAACTCGCGCTTGGCTTGGGCTAATCGTTGCTCAAATTGCGCAGTTGTCAACTGCCCCTGTTCGAGCAATGCTTGCGCTTGTTGGCGTTGCATCCAATAGTGATACTCAATCGCAGCCAACACATAACCCAGTTGCTGTTCAGTGATCTGTTTATCGACAAAGGCTTGATGTGCCAGACTTTGATTCCACTGACGGTTTTTAGGCGGCGTGGGTAAGCTAAAATCTTGCTCAATATAACGTTGATCGGCAATCAAACGCCCCTGCTCGACATGCTCTTGAGCACATAAATGTAGGATGTAATCCACCGAATCTTGCGCGCCGTAGCGATGAAAGTTGAATTCGGCGCTACATTGACCAATCACCCGACCCTCGGCATCAAGCACATCAACCTCGCCACTGGCACAGCCAACAAGTTGAATGCTCAATAGCATCAGAACATAGGAGGTAAACCAAGCGCGGCCAAATCTCATCATTGAGCGCCGGAATAAAGATTATCTGCTTGCCAAACTTTAGTCGGCCTAAAGATGATGACAGTCAACGGAGTATAGAGGGAAAACGGCATACAAATCCTTTTACATCGATGAAGAGCTATATGTTTGCTGCGACTTGGCATAGATCAGTGTATTGCTGAGTGCACCGCTGGGCAGTCGGCACTCATTTACCAACATACCCTCGAGTAAATACTGACAACGTTCGGCAACCGCTTGACTCTTCAAGTTAGTTTCAGCGACACGAATTTCTACTCTATTGGCGCTAAGCTCAGTAAATGCATAACGCTCAAGCCGAGTCACCGCCTCGGTAATATAGCCTTTTCCCGCACAACTGCTACGCAGCCAATAACCTATCTCAAAAAATGGCACCGATTTGTCTCGTATCACTAAACCAATCACCCCAACAAGCTGACCCGAAGTTTTTTCTATCAGGCCAAAGCGCAACTCATTTTCGAAGCGTTCGAAATTATCTATCGCCTTCTGCATGTCATTAATTGATTCTTGCTCAGTCAAGGCGTTCGGCACCCAAGGCAAAAATTGCCGCAATGTATTTTGACTATCAACAACTGCCTGCAACATCGTGTTTTGCCAATCCATCGAAGGCGGTGTTAACGTTAACCTGTCTGATTCTAGTTTATCTAACACTGCAATCCTTAAACAGTTGAGTTGCCCACACCAGTTATTGGCCCGCTTTACCGGCTTCTAAAATCGGTAACCCAGCTTCAGTTGGAATATAAATTCGCTCACCAGCACCATCTTGCAGTCCCTTTATCCACACGTAGCGCAAATAAGCTTCATTATCTTTCAATGATTCACCAATAATTTTGTTCGCTTGCGCAGCCGCTTTAGCGCGCTCAATATCTGCTAGTCCCTCGGCTTTTGCACGTACTAGCCGCGCCTCGCCTTCTGCCTCAGCTAGCGTGACTTTAGCCTTAGCTTGCATGAGTGCCGCTTGCTCGCGAGCTTTGGCTTCTTCAATGAGTATTTGCTTTGACCATTGCGCCTCTTTTAGTGCCGCTTGACCATTAAGTTCCATTTTATACACGTTATATTTAGGCCAAGCCCAAAAGGCCATTACCAGAGTTAGCAGTCCAATAATGGTAAGAAAGGCGACAGAGCCCAAAGCGAGTGCCTGTTTATTTTGATACATTCTGACTCCATTCAACTACGAATTGCTAAAAACAAGTCTAGCTATAATGTTGAATCGGTTTAATAAAATCAATCTTGATTCAGATGATTAATCACCACAGCTTCAATTTTATCGAGTACTTGCTTTGCTTTTGATGAATCAAGATCGAGCTCTACCCAACCGTCAGTGCTCATAAATTTGGCACCTTGATAGTGAATTACCGTTTGGCTGCCAACAATGACGCGGCGACCCGTTAGCTTAAAAATTCCCTGTGGCGTATTTATGCGGCTGATACAAAAATCCATGGTTTACTCCTTTTGTTAAATCTTGGTCTAAACCGGCGGTTCACCACTTTCATCTTCAGCCTTTATCTCTTGCTGCTTGATACGCTCAATTTTTTTAATTTCTTGATGGGGAATGGGAAACAGTGAAATAAGAGGAAACACTGCGAGCATAATAAAAGCGCCTTTCGGCATGTTTTTCGCCCACAGCACAATGCGATACATCAGCCAAAACAATAGCAGCAACACTACAGTCGCTGCGCAGTAGGCTACTAAGGATAACCCATCAATATTCAATCCAGCTACGGTATCCAGGATTTGCATTTATCGCTCCATCGCTCCATTGCTCCCTTAAATAAGAGATGGGGATAAAACAGCACGATTCAAGGCACTTAGCTAGCAGCCCCCGTTTTAGTCACTTTTGATTACCAGTTCGACGGTTAAGGAGTCTCTTAACAGACTGTGATTCACTAGGGTGCTCTCACCCGTGATAAAAGAAACGGCGCAGTGTCGCAATAATTGACTGGAGTAGTTCATACGGGCGCAACATCACTACTAGCAGCATAATCTATTGTTAAATATATTACTTTCAATTGCAGGCCAATCACTATAACCTGTAGTTCTTCGTTTTGTCATTTATCACTGATACCTGGCTGAGCGCTCAATGATTGAGGCGGCCAAATGACAGATCTGCGTTTACGTTACCAAACCATCGAGTTTGGAAAAACCGATATTCACCTGTGCACACTGCGAAATAAACAGGAATTCCACGACCCCGATGGCATTGCCGAAGAGCTAGGCATCTCGTCTGCTACTTGGCCGATTTTTGGTGTGGTTTGGCCATCAAGTTTAGTGTTGGCTCACCATATTGCTGACTATGATGTTGGGGTGAAACGGGTGTTAGAAATTGGCTGCGGCACAGCGCTTAGCAGTTTGTTACTCAATAAACGCCAAGTGGATATTACCGCAACGGATTACCACCCCGAGGTGGAGACCTTTCTTGCCAGAAACTCTGAGTTAAATGGTGACGATCTTATTCCCTTTGAGCGCACGGGCTGGGGCGATAGTGATGATAGTTTGGGTCGCTTCGACTTAATTATTGGTAGCGATCTATTATATGAAGATGAACATATCGACTTACTGTCAAATTTCATCCACGAACACTCAAAGCCACAATGTGAAGTGATCATCGTCGACCCTGGAAGGGGAAGAAAAACCAAACTAGCCAAAAGCCTGCTTAAGATGGGCTATTTATCCACCTTTTCTAAGCCAGAACATACCGATTACCTAGACAGTGACTTTAAAGGTCACATTCTAAACTTTGTCCGTAATAAGTAACTTTTGACTGTCTTAATATCAACAACGCCTGTCATCACGCCTTAGCATCATGCGACTAAGGCACTGATGCACTGATGCACTGATGCACTGATGCACTGATGCACTGATGACCTTAGCCAACGTCACGCAATAACAACAAGCAAAACCTAGGTAAATACATGGTGCTAACAACTTGTACAACAAGCTGTACCGCAGCTAAACCAAGCCTAGGTTTGCTCAGCAGCAAGTATGCGACTATGAAATAATACCCGCTCGTTTCATTAATCGTTTAGACCATGCGAAAATCATTATTGACTGGCTTTTTCTACTTCACCTCAACTATCGTAGCGGCCAAAGAGCTACCGCTAACGCCTACCGCCACAGGTGAATCTTTTATGGTGAGTGCCACCAACCCTTACGTGGCTAAAACCGGTTATGATGTATTGAACAAGCAAGGCAACGCCATCGATGCCATGGTTGCGATGCAAATGGTCATGACTGTGGTTGAACCAGATATGACCGGTATTGGTGGCGGCACTTTCGCACTGTTTTATCACCACCAAGCTAAACAGTTTCACGCGTTTGACGGCAGAGATGCCGCACCGGCAAGTGCCCACGCCAATATGTTTATGCACCAAGGCAAAGCGGTCGATAACAGTGAGGTATTGGGTCCGCGCTCGGTGGCAATTCCCGGTACGTTGAAATTGCTATATCAGACCCATCAACAATACGGCAAGCTCGATTGGGCAGAATTAGTACAGCCGGCAATAGATTTAGCTAACCAAGGTTATGCATTAAACAGCTACACCCACGATATTGTTGTTAGGGAACAAGCTCGCCTGCAACACGACCCTGAAATCAAGGCGCTTTATTGGCAAGATGAGCAGATAAAACCCACCGGCAGCTTAATGACCAATCCCGCATTAGCTAACACTTTGGCCAACATAGCCAAACAGGGCGATGACTATTTGTATCAAGGGGCATTAGGTCAGCAGATAGTGCAGACCGTCAACCAGCGACTGGAAGCCGATCAACCTCAATTGACGATGGATGATTTCAATCACTATCAGCTCAAGCACCGCGACATCGTTAAAACTGACTACCGTGGGCATCAAATTATCTCTTTTGGTTACCCGTCATCGGGTGGCACTATGGTCGCGCAAACACTGGCATTACTTGAGCCTTACCAACTTAACGATATGCAGCCAACAGATGCGCAGGCGTGGCGATTGATGACCGAAGCCATGCGTATCACTCAGGCCGACCGTATTGCCTATGCGGGCGACCCCGATTATGTCGAAGTTCCCAGCCAAGCGTTATTAGATAAAGCCTATTTAGCTCAGCGCAGAACCTTGCTACCTAAAAACGGCGTGATGCCACAGCCACCCGCAGCCGGAGCACTATTAGCGCAAATGCCTGGCAGCGACAGTAAGCTAGAAGGTCGAGATACTGGCCACATTTCGATTGTCGACGCCCAAGGCAATGCCATTGCCATGACCAGTACCGTCGGCACCGGGATGGGTTCAGGCGTGATGGTCGATGGTTTAATATTGAATGCACAGATGGACAATTTTACTCACAACCCCGTAGTTGATGGTAAACCGGCTCAAAATGCGATAGCGCCGGGAAAAAGACCTCGTTCAGCCACGACACCGTTAATGGTTTTAGACAATCAAAACAGGCTGAGGTTGGTTATTGGGTCGCCCGGCAGCGGGCAAATCCCGGGGTATGTGCTCAAAACGCTAGTCGGGGTGATTGACTGGCAACTGACAGCGCAAGAAGCCATTGATCTGCCCAATATCCAATATGGCACCAAAGTCGATCGCACTAAGTCACAATACACCACCGGGTTACTGGTTGAAAAAACCACTTTCGCCGAAATGCTGGTGCCGGAATTTATCGACTATGGTTATCCGGTGTATGTGCTACCTATGGTCAGTGGACTAAACGCTGTTGAAATCAACAATGGCAAGATTACTGGCGCTAGCGATAGACGCCGAGCATCAACAGCCATGGGTCGTTAATAGCGCAGTCTATTGCTGTTAAAATTACCGATATTCAACATCAGTGTTGAATATCGGTAATTCACCAACAATATTAACCGAGTTTAATTCAGCGACTTTTCATTGCCTGCAACCAACACCTGCCTAGCAATTGGCTTACCATTCAATATAACGGTTTCAATACTATCCCATGCCTCAACAGACGCTAGCGGGTTACGCTCAAGGACTAACAGGTTAGCCTTTTTACCCACTTGCACCGTGCCATAGTCAGCATCCATCTTAAACTGCTTGGCATTATTTATCGTGGCGGCCGCCAGTACTTGTGCAGGAGATAACCCCGCATTTGCCATCGCTTTCATCTCTTGGAAGGTGGTTAATCCCGGTTGATTGGCATAGCTCGGACTACCAGGAAAATCAGAGGCCAATAATATTGGATGGTTAGCATGATTAAGATACTGGATCACTTTGTTGCCCTTGCCGATGCGCCCATATAAAAATATCTCAGCAATCGCGTTGTCGGCCATGCCGTCGAACCCTATGCGTAACTCCTCTTTGAACCACTGCGCCTGTGGAGTTTGGTACCAGTCTAAAAGAGGCGCTGGAGTCACAGCTAAAAACTGCGGAGAACTTGCCGTTGTGGGGAGCATAACCTCTCCTAGTCCAGCAATCACTCTTTGGGTTGGCATGTAACCTACTTGCTCATCAATGATAACATCGAGCGTGGCAGCTATCTCTGCAGGCACATCTCGGTGGCGACGAAATTGACCCCAGTTCCACATGCCGTGGGCAATCACATCTACGCCAGCAGCAAGGGCCAACTGCTGCATATCAAACGCATTGGCATGGGCCACTATCAAAAGATTATGTTTATCAGCCTCCACTTTAATGCGCTTTAGCGTCGCTGAAGATAACAGCTGCCATTGATTGGCATCACCGTAGCCGTCTTCAAAGTAGAGTTTAATACACGAAGCCCCCGAACTGGCTATTTGTTGCACTAAACTCTCTGCGGAATCAGGCTTATTCGCTGCCGCCGCCTCATCGACTAAATAACGATACATAGACTGAGAAAGCGAGTCTGTTTTTTCTACATAAGGAAAAGTGTCTTTTGACGTGATCACCTCACAGCGAAAATAATCAGGATGGTTAGCCGCATTGGTAAAATGCTTGGAGTTTAAGCCTGGGTTAGGATCCAGTACTTGGGTCACACCGTAATATAAAAAGCTTTTTGGTTGCTGCTCATAGTACGCCGCAACAATTTGCGGATGCTTGACCGCCAAGGGTTCTACACCAAACCCCATACCTGGCACAGAGGAAACATGCACGTGGCTGTCCATCAACCCTGGAGCCAGAAATTTATCAACGCCGTCTATTTTAGCATCGTAATCAGTGATTTTTTGCGAGGTGATTTGCTCAATTCGACCATTGTTAAGCAGCACATTCATATTCGTGTTTGGCGCGCTTAAATGCGATGACACTATGGTGATATTTTCTATTAGCAGCTTGTCATTTGCCGCTAAAGCAGCAGAAAAAAATATGCCTATGAGTATTACAAATTTATTCATTAATCGTCCCTGATAGCCCAATTGGGCACTTTAAAAAGCCATTTCATTCCATGAAGAATTAGCCTGCATCGGTTTGCTTCAGTCGCTAAATAGCTATCGCTTAGTCAATTTAGATCTGGACTGGCTTTATTCGCACAAACTCACCGCCTTATGCATCTGCTCAACTTGTTGTTCGAACCCAACAACAGACTCTTGATGATCTAAAGTAAAAGACTCGCCCATAAAATAGGGAAAGCCCTCAGCTTTATCAACCAATAAAGCGTAACGACTTACCGAGTGCTCAACATAAGGTGAGAAATTACTGTGCTTTACCGTGGCACAATTGTCGCTGTATTCTTGCAGTAATCTTGCTGCGATGAGGATCTCCCTTTGATAGTCACCGATCTCCTCGTTAAGCTCTGCACGGCTAGCTGAAAACTGGCAACCGAGTAGCCGAGCAGAACACACAGAGTTATTGCTAATATTTTTGACCACAACTGATTTAAATCCTTTTTAAAGAGCTTATTACAAAGCCGCCTTTAAGCGCCTAATTAGCTTGCGATTCAGCCACTTTAGACAAAATAAAACTATCAAGATCGTTAGTAATCTGGCCAATACTACTGTTAGTTAGAATGACATAACCGATGTTTTGTGCCGTCATCGAACGACTCAACGACACCCAGCCACGATTAAATCCAGCAAACCCTAAACTGGCATTACTTTGGTCAACCACGTAACTCATACTCCAGCGTCCGCCAGTATTAGCAGGGGTAGTCATATCTGCAATCAATGCTTTAGGTAGCAACTGAGCACCATTGTATTCACCTTGCTCGTTTTTAAGAATTGCCAAATTGAAACGAGCCAAATCCATCGCCGTTGTATGCAGACCTGCAGCGGCATGCTCTACAAAATAGACCATTGAGGTTATATCGCCACTGTCGGTATATGGCGTTGCCGATTGCTCCATAACCTTCGGTGTCACCTTAAATGTAGAGTGATTCATCGCCAAGGGTTTAAGTACCGACTGTTGCATATAGTTTTCGAAACTCAAGCCTGATACATCTTCAATTAACAGTTGAACAACCGAATACCCCCCTCCGGAATATGACCACTTTGAATCTGGCGCGTGTAGCAATTTAACTAGCCCAGCGCCATTGTTATTGCCTTGCAACGAATCAACAATTGAAGATGGAACCTGCGCAGCAGAGTTCCAACCCCTATAGGGCCCCAAAGACAGTCCAGATGTATGAGATAACACATTTCTTAAAGTCACCTTTTCGACGCCAAATTCAGAGTCAGGAATTTTCCAGCGCTTTAAATATTGATTGATGGGTTTATCTAACTCTACCTTTCCCTCAACTACGAGTTGCATCACACCCCATGTGGTCACCACTTTTGAAATGGACCCAACATTAAACAGGGTATCTTTTGTTATTGGCTTTTGGGTGGCAACATCAGCAAAACCATATGCTGTAAAACCGACTACGTCATCACCTTGCACAAAGGCTATTGCCACGCCAGGCGCGCCATGCTTTTGCAAAATTTTAGGGGCTTGGTTATCTAACTGAGTTTTCAGTGCTGAGAAATTTAAGCCAGGCTGTGCAGCCGCGTAGCTTACATTGAGTGAAGCAATAAAAATTAGATATCTGATCATCATCCCTGCTGGTGTCCCGTCCTAAAACATAACAATTGTTTGCCTAATTTGCGCAACCAAGCACAACATAGCAAAAACTCGTTACTACGCTCCGTGCTATTTTCATATCGTGGTTGCTTGAAAATTTCCACCTGTTTAAGGGGAAGTTCACAGCCAACGGAGAATACCTGAAACAAATATACCGGCTAAGCCAATCGCACTTACCACAAATGAGACGCTACGCATCAATTGAAAATTTGCGTAATAACACATCATATGACCAATGCGACCAAACAAATACACTAGCGACAAATTGTTTACCCAAGTCGGGTTGGCTGAGGAGAAAATCGAGAACAGAATAAATAAAACCAATATGCCAACTGTTTCGTTACTATTGGCGAATGCTCGGCTAGAACCAAACAAAAAACTATCATGGCCGCCTGTAATAGCTGTACCTGGGATCTGTTTCTGTTTTATGCCGGTAATGTCCGCAACTAACAATTGGATAAAAAACAACATCCCTGATAAACCTAGCACCAACACACTTGTGCCATATTGAGAAACCAACTCCATTCGATAAACTCCAATATTCATTACTGTCTACATACGTTACCAATGTATTACCGCCGGCTCCTTGCGACATCCGAGCAAGTAATCATCATAAATCGACAATCACGCTAACTTTAACGCAATAATATTAGCAACTTAACAGAGCACGAATACTACTGCAATCGCCGTTTCGTCTATAGTTTTTGAGACTTGTTACTCGCACATTTGCCCTTCTGCTAAGTTATACAGCAACAGCAAGTCGAAGAAAAAACTGCAATAATGTCAATGCGCATTGACTCTCGGCGACAGGATATCGCCGGTAAGCCAATTTGGGAGTATCTATGGTGTGTTATACCAATCAGTATAAACATTTAGTCACTCAGCGAGAGTTTAGCGATTCTGAGGCAAGGCAACGAGTGAAGAGCATAGTTATTCTACGGTTAAGCTCGTTAACACAGCATCAGAATCGCTAAAACTCGCCATTCTGGCGCGTTTTTGGCTGCCTACTTCTGCGTTGAATAACCTCACAAGGGAGCAACCATTGTTTCAGTTATTCGCCTTGAATTAGTTTGCCAAAAGCGCGCTGAGTAGATCAAATTCTTATACTGATTGGTATTACAAGTGATTTGTATATTACCCACCGCAAGCGATAAACCTAGCTGATACTATATCAGCTAGGTATAGCCAGGCTAATTCAGGTATATAGACCTACTAGCTGCGGCCCTGTTATCACGCTTGCAGGTGCAAGGCATTACACATGGGCATCGGCATAACCCATGCGGGTCAACGCATTACGCACTAAATCTAAAGTTTGTGGATCTTCAATGGTCGCTGGCATATTAAAGGCTTGATTGTCAGCAATCTTACGCATGGTGCCGCGTAGGATTTTACCTGAGCGGGTCTTTGGTAACTTTTGTACGGCACTGACTAAACGAAATGCCGCTACGGGACCAATTTGCTCACGCACTAACGCGATAAGCTCTTTGTAAAGCTGTTCATCGGTTAAATGAACGCCTTTTTTAAGTACTACCAATCCCAATGGCACCTGCCCTTTTAGCTTGTCATCGACACCAATAACCGCTGCTTCCGCTACGGCGTCGTGCTGGCAAAGTACTTCCTCAAAACGGCCGGTGGATAAACGGTGTCCGGCAACGTTAATGATGTCATCAATGCGGCTCATAATATACAGATAACCGTCCTCATCCATATAACCGGCATCTCCGGTAAGATAAAAGCCGGGGTACATACTCAAATAGCTGTCTTTATAACGTGCTTCGTTACCCCATAACGTGGCTAATGTGCCAGGCGGTAGTGGCAGCTTAATCACCACATTGCCAGACTCATTGGCTGCAACTTGCTCGCCCATTTCATCAACCACTTGCACATCGTAACCAGGTACCGGCAGCGCTGGCGATCCCGCTTTTATCTCTACGGGTGCCGTGCCCATCATATTTGCGGCCACTGGCCAACCAGTTTCAGTTTGCCACCAGTGATCTATCACCGGTTTTTGCAGTTGCTCTTGCGCCCAATACAAGGTGTCTGGGTCACATCGTTCACCAGCCAAAAATAGATTTTTAAGGCAGCTTAAATCGACTGTTTTGATGTATTCACCAGTGGGGTCATCACGCTTTATCGCACGTATTGCTGTTGGCGCCGTAAAGAAGCTTTTGACATTATACTTGGCAATAGTGCGCCAAAATGCCCCGGGATCTGGCGTGCCAACCGGTTTACCTTCATATAAAAGTGTGGTCGCGCCCACCAGCAAAGGGCCATAAACAATATAAGAGTGGCCCACTACCCAGCCCACATCGGATGCGGCCCAAAAAGTATCGCCAGCTTCAATATCGTAAATGTGTTTCATCGACCAACTCAGGGCGACCGCGTGGCCACCATTGTCGCGTACCACCCCTTTGGGCTGGCCTGTGGTACCTGAGGTATACAACACATATAGCGGATCAGTTGCGCTCACGCTGACACAATCGATATGGCTAGCCGCAGCCACACAGCTCTGCCAATCCCAATCTCTGCCGGGTAGCAACTCAGCGGTATATTGGGGGCGATTGAGCACCACGCAACTACTCACTTGATGTTGCGCCTGCTGCAAAGCTTCATCCAATAACGGTTTATATGCCACCACGCCAGAGGGCTCAATACCGCAAGAGGCAGATAAAATCATAGTCGGCTTAGCATCATCTATTCGGGTCGCTAGCTCATTCGCAGCAAAGCCGCCAAAAACCACTGAATGGATAGCCCCTAAGCGCGCACAGGCAAGCATGGCGTATGCCGTTTCGGGGATCATCGGCATATATATCACCACCCGGTCGCCTTTTTTCACCCCGCGCTGTGCCATAAAGCCCGCCAGCCGGCTGACCTGGGCTTGGAGTTCTTCATAGGTGATGCCGTATTCGGTATCCGTGACAGGACTGACATACTGGATCGCGACCTGATTGCCACGCCCTTGAGCAACATGGCGATCGACCGCGTTGTAACAGGTGTTCAGTTCGGCGCCGCTGAACCATTGGTACATTGGAGCGTTGTCGCTATCAAGCACTTTATCCCAAGTTTTTTGCCAGGCAATGCTTTGCGCAGCTTGTGCCCAAAACTCATCGGGATGTTGGTTTGCTTGTTGATGCAGCTGCTGATGTAAATCCTTCATAGTTAGTCTCCTTGGCAAGTCAACTTGCATTAATTTGGCCACCACCTTGTGGTGAAGGTAGCGCCATGCAAAACCAACTTGTCCTTCCCCTTGCTTGTATGATTGAAGGTATAAACATCTACGTGTTATTCCCTCAGTGACAGCGCCCTGCCAAGTGGCAAATATTGTTTATATAATGGGCAATACTGATAGCTCAATTATCGCGCGCTAAGTAAAATTGCCCATTAGACCTTAGAATAACTAGGGCTATCGTCGACGTTAAGTGGTAAAACCATCAGCTAACCCCATTTAAACACCCGTTTAAAAATTTAATTATTTTAATAAGTTAGTCATTTTAGTCAGTAAAACGTCAGTTTTTCCTGACACCTTTTTGAGTCAAATTCAAGTTCTGCGCCACCCACAAGCTTTACCTTTACGTAAACTTCATATATTGTGCTGGAAACGTTAAATTTTATGGTGTTATTAATGAGCGAAAACCACGCCCCACAGACGACTTACTCCATTAGTGAGTTATCAAAAGAGTTCGATATTACTACCCGTAGTATTCGTTTTTACGAAGACCAAGGCTTACTCAAACCTAAGCGCCGTGGGCAAACACGTATTTACGGCTTAAAAGATCGAGTACGCCTGAAACTGATTTTGCGCGGTAAGCGCTTAGGGTTTTCATTGGCAGAAACCCGTCGACTATTCGAACTGTACGATGCCGATAAAAACAGCTCTTCACAGCTGCAAACCATGCTCGATTTAGTCG
The DNA here is from genome assembly GCF_000518805.1 of Shewanella waksmanii ATCC BAA-643. GTDB lineage: Bacteria > Pseudomonadota > Gammaproteobacteria > Enterobacterales > Shewanellaceae > Shewanella > Shewanella waksmanii. Next base: position 57,986 of record NZ_JAEH01000008.1, on the reverse strand, counting down.
AAGAGAAAAAATCAGCACTGCAGCAGCAAATGGATGACATCAAAGTGGTACTGATGGAGCTTAACAGTGCTGAGCAGCAGTGCCGCGCAGCCCTAGAAGAACAACAAAAAGTTTAAGTCATTAGCCATACTGCAAGACCTTAAAAATTTAACACAAGCAAATAGTTAGCAAAAATAACAATACTAATAAAAGAACATGACAGGACATCAACCATGACTCAACTCTACTCATCTCTCAATTTCGGCCTCGGTGAAGATGTCGATATGCTCCGCGATGCGGTACAGAGCTTTGCCGCCAATGAAATTGCGCCAATTGCCGCGCAAGTCGATGAACAGAACGCCTTTCCAAATGAACTTTGGCCGGTACTCGGTGAGATGGGTTTGTTAGGTGTTACCGTACCAGAACAGTACGGCGGCGCAGATATGGGCTATTTGGCCCATGTGGTTGCCATGGAAGAAATTTCTCGAGCTTCGGCGTCAATTGGTCTGAGTTATGGTGCACACTCTAACCTGTGTGTTAACCAAATCAACCGCAATGGTAACGATGCTCAAAAAGCCAAGTACTTGCCAAAATTGGTCAGCGGTGAGCATATTGGTGCGCTCGCCATGAGCGAGCCCAACGCGGGCTCAGATGTAGTGTCGATGAAACTGCACGCCCGCAAAGAAGGCGACCGTTACATCTTAAACGGCAATAAAATGTGGATCACCAATGGTCCCGATGCCGATACCTACGTTATCTACGCCAAAACAGATTTAGATAAAGGTGCCCACGGTATTACTGCCTTTATTGTTGAACGTGGTTACAAAGGCTTTACCCAAGCGCAAAAGCTCGACAAGTTAGGCATGCGTGGTTCCAACACCTGTGAGCTGGTATTCGATAATGTAGAAGTACCAGAAGAAAACATTCTTGGTGGCTTAAACAATGGCGTAAAAGTATTAATGAGCGGCCTAGATTATGAACGTGTTGTGTTATCAGGCGGCCCTCTGGGCATCATGACCGCCTGCATGGACATTGTTGTTCCTTACATTCATGAACGTGAGCAGTTTGGTAAGTCCATAGGTCAATTCCAGCTGGTACAAGGCAAACTTGCCGACATGTACACCGGAATGAATGCGGCTAAATCTTACATCTACAATGTGGCTAAATCTTGCGATCGTGGTGAAACCACCCGTAAGGATGCTGCTGGCGCCATTTTATATAGTGCTGAGTTAGCCACCAAAATGGCCTTAGATGCCATTCAATTATTAGGCGGTAATGGTTACGTTAATGAATACGCCACAGGGCGACTGTTACGTGACGCTAAGCTGTATGAAATTGGTGCGGGCACCTCTGAAATACGCCGCATGCTGATCGGACGTGAACTATTTAACGAATCTAAATAGTTCATTGAGGCGCAGCAGATTCCCCGCTGCTGCGTCTTTGCCGACCTCTCCTCATTTTGTGCTAAGAAGGACATTGCCGTGACGCAATTAAGCAGCCGAATCAACGCTCGTAGCGATGAGTTTAAAACCAAACACCAAGAGATGGCCGCCGTTGTGGCCGACCTTAAACAGCAACTGCATACTATTGAACAAGGTGGCGGTGCCGTCGCCCGCGAGCGTCATTTGTCACGGGGCAAGCTGCTACCGAGACAACGAGTAGAAAAACTGCTCGATGCTGGCTCTCCTTTCTTAGAGCTGTCACAGTTTGCCGCATATGATGTGTATGATGATGTAGTACCTGCCGCTGGCATTATCGCCGGTATTGGCCGAGTGAGCGGTGTTGAATGCATGATCATCGCCAACGATGCGACCGTTAAGGGCGGTACCTATTACCCCATCACGGTAAAAAAACACCTTCGCGCCCAAGAAATTGCTGAACGCTGTCACCTACCGTGTATCTACCTTGTCGATTCTGGCGGCGCTAACCTGCCTCGCCAAGATGAAGTATTTCCAGACCGTGACCACTTTGGCCGTATCTTTTATAACCAGGCGCAAATGTCTGCCAAAGGTATCCCTCAAGTCGCCGTAGTGATGGGACTTTGTACCGCTGGCGGCGCCTATGTGCCAGCCATGGCGGATGAGTCAATTATCGTTAAAGAGCAAGGCACCATTTTCTTAGCCGGTCCACCACTGGTAAAAGCAGCAACTGGAGAGGAGGTCTCGGCCGAGGAACTTGGTGGCGCTGAAGTGCACACCAAAATATCGGGTGTGGCTGATCACATGGCGCAAAATGATGACCATGCGCTTGAACTGGCCCGTAAGTCCGTTGCTAGACTCAACCACAATAAGCAAATTGAAGCGCAACTGAGTGCAGTTAAACCGCCGCAGTTTGATATCAATGAGCTCTACGGTATCGTTGGCACCGATCTGAAAAAACCTTTCGATGTTAAAGAAGTCATCGCCCGTATTGTTGATGACTCAGACTTTGATGAATTTAAAGCCAATTACGGTAATACCTTAGTGTGTGGTTTTGCACGTATTCATGGCTACCCCGTAGGGATAGTGGCCAACAATGGCATTTTATTTTCAGAGTCGGCACAAAAAGGCGCGCACTTTATTGAACTGTGTTGCCAACGCAAAATTCCGCTGCTGTTTTTACAAAATATTACCGGCTTCATGGTCGGCAAAAAATATGAGCATGAAGGCATTGCTAAACACGGCGCCAAAATGGTCACGGCAGTGTCATGCGCCACCGTGCCTAAATTTACCGTCATCATAGGTGGCAGTTACGGCGCCGGTAACTACGGTATGTGTGGCCGCGCCTTCGAACCCACTATGATGTGGATGTGGCCCAATGCGCGTATCTCGGTAATGGGCGGAGAGCAAGCTGCTGGCGTTTTGGCAACAGTGCGCCGTGATGGCTTGGCCCGTAAAGGTGTTGAATGGTCAGCAGAAGATGAAGCCAAGTTCAGGCAACCGATTGTCGAGCAGTATGATAAAGAGGGCCACCCTTATCATGCCAGTGCCAGATTATGGGATGACGGCATTACTGACCCAGCACAAACACGTGACGTGGTGGGCTTAGCCCTATCTGCGGCACTTAATGCGCCAATCGCTGACACCAAGTTTGGTGTTTTCAGAATGTAATGGCACTAGCCAATCAACACAATAAGGGCTTAACCATGCTACCTGAAACCCAACATTTTAATTTTGTCCGCTGCCATATTGAAGATGGCATCGGCCATATTGAACTTGACCGAGCAGACAAACACAACGCCTTTGACGAGGTGATGATTAATGAAATTATCACGAGTCTACGAGTATTGGCTAAACGCGATGAATGCCAGTTGTTAGTGCTCAGCGCCGCGGGGAAAAACTTCAGCGCAGGCGCCGATCTTAATTGGATGCGTAAGCAAGCCAAGATGGACTTTCAACAAAACCTAGCCGATGCCAATGAGCTCGCCACCTTAATGCATGAACTGGATAAGTTTGCTAAACCTAGCATCGCATTAGTGCAAGGTGCCGCTTTCGGTGGCGCACTCGGCTTGATCTGCTGCTGCGATATTGCAATTGCTAATTCGCGCGCCAGTTTTTGTCTAAGCGAAGTTAAACTCGGTTTAATTCCAGCAGTCATTAGTCCCTACGTTACTCGTGCCATGGGCCAACGCGCAGCGCGGCGCTATATGATGACCGCCGAGCGATTCGATGTGACTACCGCACAACACCTTCAAGTCATCCACGAAATTAACGATGACTTACTCGCCGCAGCACAACCTTTTATCGATGCGTTTAAAGCCAATAGCCCACAAGGTATGGCTTGGACTAAGGCACTGTTAAGCCACTTAGAAAATGGCGAGATTGATGACGATACCCGTGCCCACACCAGTGAGCGTATCGCCCGCATTCGAGTCTCCGATGAAGGTCAAGAAGGGCTCAATGCCTTTTTCGATAAGCGCGCCCCCCCCCAATGGCACACTGAGGCATAACAACAATGAATAATATCCTCACTGGCCCTTTTGTAAACACAACACAGAGAGTGTCCTGATATGTTTACCAAATTACTGATTGCAAACCGCGGTGAGATTGCTTGCCGTATCATAAAAACCGCTAAAGCCATGGGCGTTAGCACCGTTGCCCTCTACTCCGATGCGGATAAAGAGGCCCGCCATGTTGCCATGGCCGATGAGTCATTTTATCTTGGCGGCAGCGCACCAGCAGATTCTTATCTGAAGGGCGAATTAATCATAGAGATCGCTAAACGAGCAGGCGCACAGGCAATTCACCCAGGCTATGGTTTCTTATCTGAAAACGCCGATTTCGCTCGCCTATGTGAACAGAACGATATTGCCTTCGTTGGCCCTGGCGCGGCAGCAATTGACGCCATGGGCAGCAAAAGTGCCGCTAAAGAGATCATGGGCAAAGCTAACGTCCCGCTAGTACCGGGCTACCATGGTGATGAACAATCTGATCAAGTACTGCTAAAAGCATCAACCGAGATTGGCTTCCCGCAACTCATTAAAGCAGCCTACGGCGGTGGCGGTAAAGGGATGCGTATTGTTGAATCCCAAGCTGAGGCGTTAGAAGCCATCAACTCTGCACGACGTGAAGCAGCATCTTCATTTGGCAATGATAAGCTGCTGATTGAACGTTATTTGCGTCAACCGCGCCACGTAGAAGTACAAGTATTTGCCGATAACTTTGGTGACTGCATTTACCTCTCAGATCGCGACTGCTCGATTCAACGTCGCCACCAAAAAGTGGTAGAAGAGGCACCTGCACCGGGTTTGAGCGATGCCTTGCGTAAACAAATGGGTGAAGCGGCTGTTGCTGCTGCCAAGGCCATTGACTATGTAGGCGCCGGTACCGTGGAGTTTCTACTGGATACTGACGACAGTTTTTATTTCATGGAAATGAATACCCGCTTGCAGGTTGAACATCCGGTCACTGAACTGGTCACCGGCCAAGACTTGGTAAAATGGCAGTTAATGGTCGCCAGTAACTCGCCACTACCATTGAAACAAAATGAAGTGCGCATTCACGGCCATTCGTTCGAAGTGCGTATCTATGCGGAAGATCCACACAATGACTTTCTGCCAGCCAGCGGTAAGCTCAATTTCTTGCGTGAGCCACAACAGAATAAGTTTGTGCGTATCGACTCTGGGATCCGCGAAAACGATGTCATAAGCAATTTCTATGACCCAATGATCGCCAAATTGATAGTTTGGGATGAATCACGCCCACGGGCATTACAACGCCTAGTGCACGCGTTAGGCTCATATCAAATTACTGGGCTAAAACACAATATCGAATTTTTAGCCAACATCGCAGAGCATCAAGCCTTTGCCGATGCCGATTTTTGTACCGACTTTATTGAGCGTTATGGAGACAGCCTGATTGGGCCGAGACTCGACGACAATGAAGACCAGCACAATCAAGCGCTAGCCATGGCCGCTTTGTACACCGTTTGCGCCCAGCAGCAACAAGCTAAAGCCGACGCCGTAAACAGCCAAGATCCCTACTCTCCTTGGGGACTCGCCAATGGCTTTAGGCTTAACAGTGCCAGTATTCACCCTATTGCACTATTAGATGATACTAACCAGCTACAACAGTTACAGCTGACTCAAGTGGGTAATGAATTTAGCGTCACAATTAATGAGCAGCAGCTGTTGTTATCGGCATCACTTAAAGACGATGTGCTGCATGGTGAAATTAATGGCCACAAGAGCAAGGTACCCGTTAGCCAAGATGCTGAAGGCTTTACCTTATTTTTACCCCAAGGCAGTTACCACTTTAAACCCGTGCAAACTGAAATAGCGGAAGAGCAAGCAAGCCACGAAGACAAACTCAAAGCGCCGATGAATGGCACGGTTGTCACCCACTTGGCTCAAGTTGGCGACGCAGTGACCCAAGGCCAAGGCCTGTTAGTGATGGAAGCGATGAAAATGGAGTACACCATAGAAGCGCCATTTGATGGGGTTGTCAGTGCATTTTTCTTTGATGCAGGTGAGCTTGTCGAAGATGGTGCGCAGCTTTTAGAAGTTACACCCAACGAGCAAGAGGCCTAATATGTTTGCCGATAAGGTGTCGATTTTTGAAGTGGGTCCCCGTGACGGTTTACAAAATGAAGTAGCCGTCACCACTGCAGACAAACTGCGTCTCATTGAGCAATTGGCGCAAGCTGGCGTTAAGCGCATTGAAGCTGGCAGTTTTGTCTCACCCAAGTGGGTGCCACAGATGGCCGATTCTGGAGATATTTTTCGCCAGCTGCAGCGTGTTGATGGCATAACGTACAGCGCCTTGACCCCTAATTTAAAGGGCTTGGAACTTGCGCTTGACGCTGGTGCGGATGAAGTTGCCATTTTTGGCGCAGCTTCACAGAGCTTTAGTCAAAAGAACATTAACTGTTCCATTGAAGAGTCAATTGAACGCTTCGCCCCCGTCATGCAAGCCGCTCAAGCGAACAATGTGCGGGTGAGAGGTTATGTCTCATGCGTATTAGGTTGCCCTTATGAAGGCGATATCGCGGTTGCTGAAGTCGCACGTGTGGCAGAGATTCTTTACAAAATGGGCTGTTATGAGATTTCGCTTGGCGACACGATAGGCGTTGGCACACCACACAATGCCCGTAGAATGGTTGAGGCTGTGGCTGAAGTTGTACCGGTTGATAAATTGGCGCTGCATTTCCATGACACCTATGGTCAAGCGTTAGCCAACATTCTTGCCTGTTTAGCAACCGGCGTGAGTGTCATTGATAGTTCAGTTGCGGGACTCGGTGGTTGCCCCTATGCCAAGGGAGCGTCAGGTAATCTTGCCACCGAAGATCTGGTTTATATGCTTGACGGTATGGGCATAGACACTGGTATTGACCTAGCGTTACTTGCACAAGCGGGTGATCAGATCAGCCAAGCCGTAGGCAGAAACAATGGTTCGAAAGTGGCTCAGGCGATCAAGAATTAATCTGGCTGCAGCGCAATAGCTGCAACCTTTTGAGGGAGATAATTATAATGGCAGGATTAAATAAACTGGTCGGCAGCTATGAAGCTGCCCTTGAAGGCCTTAGCAATGATATGACCGTGATGGTTGGCGGCTTTGGCTTATGCGGCATTCCAGAGGGGCTGATTGCTCAAATGGTAAAAACGGGTGTCACAGGTTTAACCGCTATCTCAAACAATGCCGGTGTCGATGACTTTGGCTTAGGCTTACTGCTAAAGAGTCGCCAGATTGATACCATGATTGCCTCCTATGTTGGCGAGAACGCCACCTTTGAGCAGCAAATGCTATCAGGAGAGCTCAACGTTATCTTGACTCCACAAGGTACCTTAGCAGAGAAAATCCGTGCCGGTGGCGCAGGTATTCCGGCATTTTTCACTGCAACCGGTTACGGCACCCCAGTCGCTGAAGGCAAAGAAACCCGTGAAATTGATGGCCGACACTATGTTCTAGAGCCTGCACTCACTGCTGATTTTGCCCTAGTTAGAGCATGGAAAGCCGATACCATGGGAAACTTGGTATTCCGTAAAACCGCAGCCAACTTCAACCCAATGATGGCAACGGCCGGAAAAATCACTGTCGTTGAAGCTGAGCATATTGTCGCACCTGGTGAGCTTGACCCTGACCACATCCACACGCCGGGGATCTACGTCGATAGATTGATTCAAGGTACCTTCGAGAAACGTATTGAACAACGCACAGTCAAAGCATAAAAGGGAGCAGCGATAATGGCACTATCAAGAGAACAATTAGCACAGCGTGTTTCCCAAGAGCTACAAGACGGCTTCTACGTTAACCTTGGCATAGGCATACCAACCTTGGTTGCTAACTATATTCCACAGGGCATGGAAGTCATGTTGCAGTCTGAAAATGGCCTTCTGGGCATGGGGGAGTTTCCCACAGAAGAGACCATCGATGCTGATTTAATCAATGCCGGTAAACAAACCGTTACCGCAATCGACGGCGCATCGTTCTTCTCATCGGCAAAGAGCTTTGCCATGATCCGTGGCGGACACGTAGATTTGACTGTGTTAGGCGCCTTCGAGGTCGACGTCAATGGCTCAATTGCCTCGTGGATGATCCCAGGCAAACTCATTAAAGGCATGGGCGGCGCAATGGATTTGGTTGCCGGTGCAGACAACATCATTGTCACTATGATGCACGCCGATAAAAAAGGTAACTCTAAGCTGCTGCCAGTATGCGAACTGCCACTCACAGGATATGGCTGCATAAAGCGCGTGTTAACCGATTTGGCCTTTATTGAAATAAAGGACGGTGCATTCCATTTATTAGAGCGCGCCCCTGGCGTGTCGGTAGAAGAAATTGTGGCCAAAACTGCCGGTAAAATAGTAGTGCCTGAAAACGTACCTGAAATGCAGTTATAACAAGCCAAATAAGCGCCAACAAAAAGCCACTCATATGAGTGGCTTTGTTTTTTCAATCAGTAATATTGATCAATAATCATCGAGTGCTTAGCTTCGCCTCACCAACAATAACTATGCTCAATTACGCTTGAGCCGTTGCACCGAATGTTGCCAAAACTGCTGCGCAAGCTGCCTTGACATTGATGACTTATCAGCGGTGTTTTCACCCAAATGTTTATCTTGCTGCGCTTGGCTGTAACCTTCGTTTGCCAGTTCACTTATCGCTTGCAATGAATCACTGATTTCGGTGGCCGCCTCTCCCTGCTCGCCCATGGCATTAGCGCTGTGGTCGGTCATTTGATTTATGCTGTCTATCGTCGCCACTAACCCAGCAAATACGCTCTCGGCGTCTTTAACTAATGCCACTGCTTGACTTGCCTGTGCCTGACCGGCCGCCAATGTGGTTGCGGCGTTGGCGGTGCTAGATTGAAACTTGGCAATGATTTGATCTATCTGCCGAGTCGACTCTGCCGTTCTTGCTGATAGTTGCCGCACTTCATCGGCAACAACGGCAAAACCGCGACCCGACTCACCAGCCCTCGCCGCTTCAATGGCGGCATTTAACGCCAATAGATTGGTTTGCTCAGCAATGGCGCTGATAACCTCTAGCACCTGATTAATGGCAACACTGTCTTGTTCAATCTCAGCGACCACAGTGGCAAAATTACCGACTTCACTGTTCAATGCATCTATGGTTGCGACCACGGCATCAAGCTGCTGATAGCCATTGGCAACGGCGGCTTGGCTGTGCTCAACTTCGGTGGCAACTTGCTTGATCTGACCGCTTAATTCGCTAAAACTGGCTGTTAGCTCCTCAACCGCAGCAGCTGCTTGAGCGGTTTGCTGGCTTTGACCATCCGCTCTGCCAGCAGCCTCGGTGATTGAGCCCAGTAATTGTTGGTTATCATTGGCGATTGATGCTGCACTGTCAGCCATGCGCCCCACTACACCCGATATTTCTGCGTTTACAAACTCCATGGCGCAGGCGATATTACCAATCTCATCATTACGTCCGGTATAAATATGCCGCGCCACCGGATCATCAATTACCGCTTGTGCCTGCTGGTTGAGGCGCTTAAGTGGCTTTAGAATCATATTAAGGCCAACATACATCGGCAACAACATCGCCAGTGCTAGCCAAGGTGATACCAAAGCGCAGCCTAAGCTTAGTATGAGCATCGCCAATGCATGCAATTTGATTTGCCCTGTGAAACTCAATAACGGCTTATCGAGTTCTGCCGGAGACTGACCACTTTGTATGTTGGCATAGGCACTACTTGCACGCTCAATCTGCGACTCACTGGCGCGGCGACGCACCGATTGGTATTCCTCTACCTTACCATCTTTAACCACTGGTGCCACATAGGCATTAACCCAATAATAGCCGCCATCTTTACAGCGGTTTTTAACCACCCCCATCCAAGACTGGTTTTGCTGCAAGCTTTGCCATAGCATTTTATAGGCCTGCTCGGGCATATCTGGGTGACGCACAATATTATGAGGTTGGCCGACAAGCTCTTGCTGCTCAAAACCACAAATGCGGCAAAAATCATCATTGGCATAGCGAATGTTACCTTTGAGATCTGTGGTGGATAGTAAGATATCTTCATCCGCCAAACTCACTTGTTGGTTTGTCACAGGCTGGTTATTACGCATTGTGATTCAATTAGTTATATAGAGTAAGGTGGCGGGATTTTGCCTTGTTAGCCGCAGAGAGTTTGTGACCCAGTGCAAGATTAAATGTATCAGCGGCGTTTACATTTGTTGAATTTTGAAGCAGATCGCAAATACCACGAATGCTAAATTAGATTAAGCAGGCAAGCGTTTGAAAAGCTGATTAAAAAGCCTGACTTTCGCGACGCTAAACGCGCCTAATTTTGTGACAAGCCATTGAATTAGGCACTACACTTGTTCACAAGCACATTTATAGAGGCACGATGGCAGCCATAACAAAAGGATGACTACAGACATGTTGATATCTCGTCGTCAGTTATTTCAATTCACTGCATTGTTTAGCATGCTGTTTGCGTTGGTGGGTTTTAGCTATAACGTATGGCGGATGGAGATCAGTGAGCATAACAATACCATGCGTGCGGCCAGCTTTGAGTTATTACTGCAGCTGTCCGAGTTAGAAGCGATTGTCTATGCCGCTCACTATGACAAGGATCCTATTGGTGGCAATCCGCGCAAAGGCTGGATTAAAGTAAACTTGGTTTTTGACCTATCGATGATCACTACAGTGCCACTGCAACAACAATCACAGCAGCTAAAAAATGTATGGCAACAACATTGGTCATCCATGGCACAAGATCAACAAAGCGCCAGCGCAATTATTACCGAAATAGACAACAGTCGCGCCAGTGTGCGTCAGCTACTGGCGTCACTGCAATAGTGCGTTAGCGCGAGATTATTGATCCCAAAGAAACTCACGAAAATGTTTTCGGCACACTGACTCATAACTCTCATTGCCACCAATGGCCACTTGCTCACCCTCACGCATTGGCTTGCCGTCGCCATCTAGGCGCAACACCATGTTCGCTTTGCGGCCGCAATGACAAATGGTCTTTAACTCAATCAGCTTGTCTGCCCAAGCGAGTAAATACTGGCTACCGCTAAACAGTTCGCCCTGAAAGTCAGTTTTCAGGCCATAACACAGCACCGGAATATCGAGCACGTCCACCACATAGGTCAGTTGTTTAACCTGCTGCTTACTTAAGAACTGCGACTCGTCAATCAAAATACAATGCAGCGGTTTTTGTTGATGTGCTTGCTCAATGACCTTAGCGATATCATCTTGGCTACCAAAGACTTGCGCATCAGTTTCGATGCCGATACGAGAAGCCACTTTACCCACGCCATAACGATCATCTATCGATGCAGTCATCACTAAGGTATTCATGCCGCGCTCACGATAGTTATATGAGGATTGTAATAGCGATGTCGACTTGCCGGCGTTCATTGCCGAGTAGTAAAAATAAAGCTGAGCCAAAACTGCTTCCTTAGCGGGGAAAAAGGCTGATAAGTTTACCGCGTCGCCGTATCCCATTCCAGATATAACTTATCAGCTAACGGGAAATTTGATCCTTAGCAAACATATAGGATACTTGAGTAACTATGATGAAGTTTGGCCCGGCTTATTGGCTATCACTCGATGCCAAAATACCGATCATGACCTGACGACTAACTAGCCGCTAATTATCACTACGATGGAACCATCGCTGATACAGCTGGGGAATTTCACCAGAGTCCAGCAATTGCTGAACCGCCTGATTAACCTCTTGATGCAGACTGGCATTGCCCTTTTTTACCGCCACAGCAACCGGCGTCCCCGATGCAGGTTGCGCTAAAATACTCACTTTAACACCACGCTGTTTTGCTAAAAATAGTCCCACCGCCTCAGGCATGATGGCCGCATCAACAAGGCCTGAATCAAGACGCTGCATCGACACTGCTTTACTGGCGGTATTTTGCAATCGATATTGGTATAAGCTCTGCTGTTGCTGCCACTGGCTTTGTAAGGTTGAATGCCGATCGCCCGCAACCAATCGGCCTTCGAGATCAGCCAACTGTTTAATCGACTGATTGCCACTCAATACAAATACCGCATCTCGGCGTTCATAATAAGGTGCTGAAAAATCAAATACACGCGCACGAATAGAATTAATTTCCATGCCGACAATCAGGTCTATTTCACCAAACCTTAGTTGATTGAGCACGGTATCCCATTGCCCCTGAACAAACTCAAAATCTCGCTCTAAGCTGTTTGCAATAAGCTTGGCTACATCGACATCGAAACCAGCGGGATAATCATCTACTTGGTACTGATAAGGTGGAAAACCAATGGATATGCCGAACTTTAGCGGTGTGTTATCGGCACTCAAACTAGGCGCACAAAACAGCGCCGTGAACAGCAAAGCTAAATAAAATAAGATGGGATTGGCTAAATGGTTAAGCCTGTACATTACGTCCAGTTAACCCTTTTTGAGTACTAATGCATTTATTATAGCAGTATTAAAAAAACCATTATTAGTGATAGAGCCCAATTTCAAGAAGTTGTTAGCAGCTTATACCAATCAGTATAAACATTTAGTCACTCAGCGAGAGTTTAGCGGTTCTGAGGTAAGGTCCTTAAATGCTCCTGCATTAATGACATTCACCACATCCATGTGGCTTGCAACGAGTGAAGAGCATAGTTATTCTACGGTTGAGCTCGTTAACACAGCATCAGAATCGCTAAAACTCGCCATTCTGGCGCGTTTTTGGCTGCCTACTTCTGCGTTGAATAATTTCACAAGGGAACAACCATTGTTTCAATCATTCGCCTTGAATTAGTTTGCCCAAAGCGCGCTGAGTAGATCAAATTCTTATACTGATTGGTATTACACCCACCCCAATAAAGACAGCGGCAATCTAAAAATAAAAAAGCACTTTATCAATCGATAAAGTGCTTAGTATTTAACCCTGCTTAAGTTGTTACAAATAACGACTCAATACTATGCAGGTTGCTTTGACTTCACTCTAAGAATTAACACACTAATAATGAACAATACTGTACACGTCAGTAATCCAGCAGTTAATGACTCAGTAAAACCAAGTACGGTGTAACCACCCAAACTGATTATTACCACAATCACTGCATAAGGAAGTTGCGTCAATACGTGGTCGATGTGATGACAGTTTGCCCCAGTTGAAGACAAAATCGTTGTATCAGATATTGGCGAGCAATGATCTCCAAATACCGCACCTGCAAGCACTGCGGCCAACATAGGTAACATCATATTAGTGTGCGTACCCATCGCCATATCCGCGGCAATCGGCAGCATGATACCAAAGGTGCCCCAGCTAGTTCCGGTTGAAAATGCCGTTAGGCCAGCTAGCACAAACAGTACCGCAGGTAACAAGGCGAACGGAATATTGCCAGAAGCTAAGCTCGCCATGTATTTACCGGTCTCAAGTTGGCCAATTACACCGGCAATAGTCCACGCAAACAGTAAGATGTATATCGCTGGTAACATAGAGCGCGCACCGGCAACTAAACCTTTAACCAGTAGCCCTTTCTCAAGCCCTTGACTGACTACCAACGCAACTGTTGCCGCTAAACCAATCAAAGCGCCATAGAACAATGACCAGGCAACATCAGTCTTCTCAAAGGCACCAATAACCGAGAATTCAATCGAGTCAGCTGCCAATGCATCAGCGCCGCTGCTGATCATGAAATAAATAGTCGCGGCAACGAGTACGGTGATCGGTAAGAAAAGACCAATAATTTTACCTGAATCAGCCTCAGGTAAATCGCTGTTAGCCCCAGGGGGTAAGCCTTTTGATTCATCGTAAAGATTGCCTTTTTGTGCATTTAACTCATGCTGACGCATCGGGCCAACATCTAGCCCCATAAAGGCCACACACAGCAGCAATAATAGTGCAAAAATGGCATAGAAATTCATGGGAATCATTTGCACAAACACACTTAAATGGCCGGTATCGGTAAAGCCATGTGCAGTTAAAATACCGCCGATTAATGCAATAATATATGCGCCCCAACTCGACACTGGTGATATAACGCAGATAGGTGCTGCGGTGCTATCGAGTAGATAAGCTAATTTACTACGAGAGATGTAATAACGATCGGTGAGCGGTCTCGCAACGCTACCCACAACTAAGCTATTAAAGTAATCATCAATAAAAACCACACAACCCAAGAACATGGTCAGCAACTTGGCGTCACGCTTATTGCGAATACGAGTTCTTGCCCATTCTGCAAACGCTTTTGCTGCTCCGCTCACAGTAATTAACGCTGTGATCATTCCTAGTAGGATTAAGAAGCCCAGCAAATAAACATTCCAGCTGTTCATGGCACCGTCTTCCCAAAACAGGCCTACGGCTTGGTTAGCCAAGTACTGACCTGAATCGACTACGGCAAAATCGGTAATGAGCAAGATACCCAATAAGATACCCACACCGAGAGATAGCAGCACTTTACGAGTAAATATGGCCATGAGAATTGCAACCACAGGTGGTAGCAACGAGAGCGCTGAATCAGCGTAACTTAGAGTCGTCATTTATTATTTTCTTCGTTTTGAGTACGAATGGAGGCGACTGAACTGGTGGGATATGGATGAAGATATCAAAAACACCTGTCCTTTCAGTAGCGCTCCATAGTAATACCCAGCATTATATAGGTATAACATTTTCTTATCATCCGGATAAGAAGTCTATGGCAGTGCTGTCTCTATTCGAGAACAGCCCCAGCAGTTAACTTTGATGAGTGTAACAACTTCGGCATTCAATCCTTTCCTTGCAGGTCTTAGGCATCACCCTCGCTGCAGGTACTTATATCTCATGCACCTCTACTTTTCAGGACGTTCTCAACCTAGGCTGAAAACGTGAGGCTCATCAAAACATAAGCGGCTTTGAGGATGCCACCTCAAAACCGCTTGATGTGATCGATGTCACACTAATAATAATGCTGACACCAAGGCTATAACCTTACAATTACAACCTATTGATATTTAGCTTAGACCAACTTAGTTAATGCTGGAATGGCATCAAACAAATCCGCTTCTAATCCATAATCAGCCACCTGAAAAATAGGCGCTTCTGGGTCTTTGTTAATCGCCACAATCACTTTTGAATCTTTCATGCCAGCCAAGTGTTGAATGGCACCGGAGATCCCCACAGCAATATACAAATCAGGCGCGACAATTTTACCCGTTTGACCCACTTGCAGATCGTTAGGAACAAACCCTGCATCAACCGCAGCACGAGACGCGCCCAATGCACCACCCAACTTATCAGCCAAGGCCTCTAAAATGGCAAAGTTTTCACTGCTTGCTAACGCACGTCCACCAGAAACAATCACGGCAGCGTTGCCAAGCTCAGGACGCTCAGACTCAGTCAAGCTTTGTGATTCAAAACTCACTTGGCTTTCAATCACAGTATCAAGCGTAACCAGTTCTGCATTGCCGTCACTGGCCACAGCATCAAACGCGCTAGAGCGTACTGTCATGACTTTCTTTGCATCAAGACTTTGTACTGTTTCCATCGCATTACCAGCGTAAACAGGACGTACAAAGGTATCGTCACTCTTTACTTCAACCACTTCAGACAACTGCGCTACGTCAAGCAGTGCTGCTACGCGGGGTAATACATCTTTACCTAAGCTCGATGCACTCGCCAAAATGTGAGAGTAATCAGCACCAATCCCGCTGATAAGCTCGCCCAAATTGTCAGCCAAGCCATGGGCATAAGCGCTAGCGTCTGCAACCAATACTTTAGATACGCCATTAAGTTTAGCCGCTTCACTTGCTGCCGCTGCACAATTAGCACCAACCACAAGTACATCCACATCAGCGCCGATTGCCTGAGCACAGGCTACAACTTTGGCAGTATCTGCTTTCAAGCTTTGGTTATCGTGTTCTGCAATTACTAAAGTTGTCATTAGATCACCTTCGCTTCGTTCTTTAACTTATCAGCCAGCTCTTCAACTGAACCCACCATAACACCCGCTTGACGCTCAGCAGGTGGCGTAACACTGATCACCTTTTGATGCTCCCCTAAGGTTACCCCTAAGCTGTCTACAGACACGGTATCAAGTGGTTTACGCTTCGCCTTCATAATGTTGGGTAATTTGGCATAACGAGGTTCATTTAAGCGCAGATCAGCGGTGATCACCGCAGGAAGTGGCATCTTAATGGTTTGTAAACCACCATCAATCTCACGAGTAACGCTAACCGCACCGTCGGCAACACTGACTTCTGAAGCAAATGTCGCTTGTGGTAACTTAGCTAATGCCGCCAGCATTTGTCCGGTTTGATTATTATCACCATCAATAGACTGCTTGCCGAGAATAATCAGCTCTGCTTGTTCGTTGGTTTGAATGGCATTGAGGATTTTTGCAATTGATAGTGCACAATAGCTGTCATCTGTTTCAACATGGATGCCTCTGTCTGCACCTAATGCCATTGCCGTACGAAGTTGTTCTTGCGCAGCTTTAGGGCCTACTGTCGCAACGACAATTTCACTGACAACGCCTGCTTCTTTTAAACGTACTGCTTCTTCAACAGCAATTTCACAAAATGGATTAATAGCCATTTTTAGATTAGCCGTGTCGACAGCAGTATTATCAGCATTCACTCTGACTTTTACATTTGCATCTACGACACGTTTTACTGGCACCAAAACTTTCATAAGGCTTCCTTTTATACGTCTCTCGGTCTCATACAATGGTACAGCTTAGGCTATACAGAATAGCAGTCACTTTACGTGCTGTTGACGTTAACGTCAATAGAGATTCAAACGCCCGTTTGTATTGAGAACTTGCCGACTTGATTATTACCACCCGAATAAGTCGTTATTTATATAAAAAGACTATTTCCTGATTATTTTTTGTTTATATACGTACATATTTTAAACTTTTATTTGATTGTGAGTTAAATCCTTTCTATTATTAGCGGTGATACAAATAAACAAAGTTACATAAATAGGACCACTATTATTATGAGCGATTTTTTAGATATATTAACTCACGGCCGTCGCTTTAAAGCGGCAGTCAAAGAGTTATCAATTGATGAATTAAAAGAGCTATCGGGTAAGCTTGAAAAAATCATCACAGATAGAGAGGCAAAAATTGCCGCTGAATCTGAAGCATTAGCGGAGCGTAATGCCAAGATTGATGAAATTCGTAAACAAATGGAAGCAGTTGGTTTATCAGTAGATGACCTAGGCGCAGCAGCATTAAAAGCCGCACCTAAAAAACGTGCTCCACGTCCAGCGAAATATAAGATTGAAGTAAATGGTGAAACCATTACATGGACTGGCCAAGGCCGTACACCAACAGTATTCAAAAATGAATTAGATAAAGGTCGTAGTATGGATGACTTCCTAATCTAACGACGATTGTTTTATCGAATTTAAAAAGCCGAATTGAATCAATTCGGCTTTTTTTGTTTAAGCACAGCCGTTGACACTATCCGTAACAAATCCACTTTGGTGTTTCAGCACTAATTACGATATTCTTTGACAACCTAGGCCATACTTATCAAATCATTTTATATATGCATAACAATAATAAAACTGCGCTAACTTGCGCTTTGCTAGGTATTACACTTAGTCCTAGCTTACACGCCAACTCGCAACTCACTGATAATACACCAAAACTCACGGCGCTAACCCATGCTAGG
This sequence comes from Shewanella waksmanii ATCC BAA-643, assembly GCF_000518805.1. Lineage (GTDB taxonomy): Bacteria > Pseudomonadota > Gammaproteobacteria > Enterobacterales > Shewanellaceae > Shewanella > Shewanella waksmanii. The sequence goes on along the minus strand of NZ_JAEH01000008.1, from coordinate 40,472 downwards.
TTAATGCTCGAGCCAGGTAAGCAGCTTGATAATGCCACGCTTATTATTGAGAACAACAAAATCAAAGCAGTGGTAAAAGACAATGAGGTTCCTCAAGGAGCGTACGTGGTGGATATGCGCGGATATACTATTTATCCCGGCTTTATCGATCCCTTTACTGAGTACGGCGTTGATTACCAGTATCCCGAACAATCAAGCTCTGGTCCGGTGACGGATATCAAACGTATTGGCGGCAATGCCGCAAACGGTGCTATCCACTCACAGCAAAACTGGGTCGACTATATATACCCAGATAAAGACAGCGCTAAAGCGTGGATCAATAACGGCTTCACGTCGGTGCAAGCTGGTATTCATGATGGTATTTTTCGTGGCCGCGGCGCGACCATATCCTTGGCGGATAAAAAAGCAAATGAGGTGATTTATAACGCATCAGCGAGCCATTTAATGGCCTTTGATAAAGGCAGCTCAATTCAAGACTACCCCAACTCATTGATGGGCAGTATTGCGCTTATAAGACAGACATTTTCAGATGTGCAGTGGTATAAAGCTAATATCGATAAAGCCCATTCCAAACAAGCAAAAAACAATATTGAATATAATGCTGCATTAGCCAACCTAACCAATATTGACAAAGAACATGTTCTATTTGAAACCCGCAATCTCAATAATCTATTGCGCGCAAGTACCTTATTAAAAGAAGCAAAGATTAACGGCACCTTGGTGGGTAATGGTCGAGAATATGCCCGAGTCGATGAGATAAAGGCCAACCAATATAGCCTAGTATTACCGCTCAACTTCCCGGCCGCCCCGCATATTACTGATACCGACAGCGAACGTGATATTCCATTATCACTATTGAGACATTGGGAACGTGCTCCTGCTAACCCAGCAGTCATAGCCGGTGCGGGGATCCCCTTTGCCTTAACACAACACGGTATTGAAGCCGAAGAGTTTTGGCCACGCATTCGCCGCGCTATCGAAGCGGGCTTATCTGAAGAGCAAGCACTATCAGCATTAACCACAGATGCTGCGGAAATGGTGGGCACTGCAGAGTTTAGTGGCAAGCTAAAAGCTGGTTATACGGCCGATTTTGTTATTGCTAAAGGTAACCTATTTACTGACGGAACCATCCACACGGTTTGGCTGCAAGGCCAACCACAACAGCTCATTGATAGCCGTAATGCTCATTTAGAGCAGCAATACCTATTACAGTTGGGTGATATCAATCTAAGTTTAGATCTTAAGCAAGGTGACAAACTCAGCGGCACTCTCAGTAGCGGCGAACAAAGTATTGAGCTAAAAGCGCTTGCCTATCAAGCTGGTCGATTAACATTTACGGGTGATCTCAGTGAAGCAGGCTACCCAGGAGTCAGCCGTTTTACCTTGTGGTTTGACGATAAAGGCGCCCGTGGCAGAATGTTAGATTCAAGTAATCAACAGTGGCCAGTGGCGGGTATTGCCTCGCCTAAAGCGCCGCAACCTGCGGTAGTAAAAGCTGCGGAAAAAGCGCACTACGTATCAAGCGTCACCAAGCCCAATGTCGCTTACGGCTTAACCCAAGCTCCAGAACTTGAAAAAGTTCATATCAAGAATGCCACCGTGTGGACCTCGACCTCTGATGGCGTGTTAGCCAATCATGACGTCATTATCACCCGCGGAAAGATAGATGAGGTTGGCGAAAATCTTTCCACGCCTTCTGGATATCAAGTCATTGATGCAAAGGGTAAACACCTTACAGCGGGTATCATTGATGAGCATTCGCATATCGCCATCAATGGCGGCACCAATGAAGCTACCGATGCCATTACCTCAGAAGTCCGTATTGGCGATATTCTCGACCCCGATGCCATTGCACTTTATCGTGCCTTAGCTGGCGGAGTCACCACGGCGCAATTACTACATGGCAGTGCTAATCCGATTGGTGGACAAGCTCAGGTAATTAAAACTCGCTGGGGCGTGAGTGCCAACGAGCTGAAAATGACGCAAGCACCAAAGAGTATTAAATTTGCACTGGGTGAAAACGTTAAGCAAAGCAACTGGGGCGATGACTACGATGAACGTTTCCCACAAACGCGCATGGGGGTGAAGTCATTATTTGAAGAAGCATTTAATGAAGCCAAAGCTTATCGACAATCTAAGCAAGACTGGTCAAAAATGCGTTCAAGTGAAAAACGCCGACAAATTGCGCCTCAACCTAATTATCGCCTAGAAGCGATTGCTGAAGTGTTAGCAGACGAGCGCGATGTACATATTCATTCCTATGTGCAGTCTGAAATCCTGATGTTTCTGCGTTTAGCTGAAGCATACGGTTTTAAGGCAAATACCTTCACTCACATCCTTGAAGGGTACAAGGTAGCGGATGAAATGGCGCAACATGGCGCACATGCATCAACCTTCTCTGACTGGTGGGCTTATAAATTCGAAGTGTACGATGCCATTCCCCAAAACACCTGCTTAATGCAAAACAAAGGGGTATTGACCAGTATCAACTCTGATGACTATGAGATGCAGCGCCGCTTAAACCAAGAAGCAGCTAAATCAATGATGTATTGCGGCATGAGTGCAACGGATGCCTGGAACATGGTTACCATTAATCCCGCTATCCAACTCGGTATTGATGACTATGTCGGTTCTATTGAGGAAGGCAAACATGCAGATGTCGTATTATGGAGCGACAACCCACTGTCGATTTATGCCACGGTTGAATCCACTTGGATAGACGGTAAACGCTACTATGACAAACAGCAAAACCGACAAGCTCAGCAAGCCATGGATATAGAGCGTGCCGCGCTCATTCAAAAAATTCTTAACCGAGATGCAACCACAGAAATGGGTAAACCTGAAGTGTTGGTACAAGAACCCGAATGGCATTGTGATACCCATTACAATGCTTGGGACCAACAGCACGCAGGGAGTGTAAAATAATGAAAACAATTATCTCTTTAGCCGCAGCCGTATTCAGTCTAAGTTCACTCAGTGTCGCTGCCCATGATATGGTGCCTGCGCCTGCGCAGACACAAGACATATTAATTAAAAACGCCACGGTCCACTCACCTTCTAAGGGTGTGTTAACTAATACAGATGTGTTGATTCAACAGGGTAAAATTACTGCTGTTGGCCCGACCCTTAACGCCGCAGATGCCACTGTCATCGACGCCACTAATAAGCAGGTTTATCCAGGGGTTATTGCACTCGATACCAGCTTAGGTTTAGTTGAAGTTGAAATGATGCGTCCCAGCAATGATGTCTACGAGGTTGGTCAAAGTAATCCGCAGATCATCGCCGTCAGCGCCTACAACCCTGATTCTGAAATTATCCCTACCGTGCGGGTTAATGGTATCACCCATGCACAAGTGGTGCCTCAAGGTGATCTATTAGCCGGTCAGTCTTCATTAGTGTCATTAGATAGTTGGACAATTGAAGATGCACTCGTACCCGCAACTCAAGGGTTTCATTTATACTGGCCGTCAATTCGTCGCTTATCTCAAGATAAAGACAAGCGCAAAGAACAGCTCGATGAGTACCAGCAGCAGCTGAAACAGATTGAGCAGATGTTCGCCGACGGTCAACGCTATCACCTAGCAAACCGTGATAAGCAAGTCAGTAAAATCGATTTACGTTGGCAAGCGCTGCAGCCACTTTACCAGCGCCAAGCGCAACTATTTGTGCATGCAAATAAACAGCTGCAAATAGAAGAAGCTGTTGCGTTAGCCAAGCAATATGATTTTAAGTTGGTCATTGTCGGCGGTTATGACAGTTGGCGACTGGCTGATCTGCTTAATGAAGTTAATGCCAGCGTGGTTTACACCCGTACCTTTAGTCTACCAATGCGCCATGATGAACCTTTAGAGATGAGCTTTAAAATCCCCTCTTTACTCGCAGAGGCTGAAATACCTTTTGCTTTAGGTTTTAGCTCAGATTGGAACAGTCGTAACCTTCCTTATGCAGCAGGGCAAGCGGCAGCCTATGGTTTGACCCAACAGCAAGCATTAAAATCCATCACTTTAGATGCAGCTAAGATACTTGGTGTGACCGATATGGGTGATATAGCCAGCGGCTATCGTGGCAATGTGATCATTGCAGAAGGTGACCTACTTGATCCTATGACCAGTCGCATAGAGCAGCTATTTATCGATGGTCGTCAAATTGATCTTAATAATCGCCATCAACAGCTTTATCAAAAGTATCTAAAACGGTAGAATTTTACCAAGCCGCCTAAATGTAGGCGGCTTCCTTTAACCGAACCTCATCACGGATGCTTATATGAAAATCACCCTTCCTTTGCTGTGTACCCTGTTATTGAGTGCATGTGCAGGTAATTATACCTTTAATAGCAACCTCAACGGCGAAGCCATTGATGAGTACTTTAAAGCATCTGATGTCAGCGTATTCAATGAGGGCGAGCAACCTCGAACTCCCTATGAGCTAAAAGGTATGGTTGAAGGCGAGACATGCCAAATCAGCCTTAACGATGCACCTGCATCGATTGTTGAAGCCCGCACTATTGCCCGCAGAGCTGCAGCCGACAAAGGTGCCAATGGCATGATAGTTAAAAAGTGCATGTTGTTTGAAGAGCGTACCGAGAGCTGTTATAGCCGAGCTTTTTGTGTCGCGCAAGCCATCTCATTAAACACCACCGAACAGTAAACTTGGCGCGTAATCAACCCAATGACATTCACCAATCAAGTGCAAGCGGTGGCGATTTGCCATACCCCCTACAAACAGAAATTTGGTATCCCACGCCAGCCGGGGTTAGTAAAAGCAGCCCATGGATATATTGAACTCCAAGCACCATTTAATCATATCGATGCGGTCAGGGGCTTGGAGCAATACTCGCACATTTGGCTATTATTCAGTTTTCATGAGAACTTGGCTCAAGGCTGGAAAACCACTGTGCGTCCACCTAGGCTAGGCGGCAATGAAAAGCTCGGTGTGTTTGCTACTCGCTCAACCTTTAGACCCAATGGTATTGGCCAGTCTGTGGTTGAATTGCGTGACATAAGCCAGGTCAACGGCAAAGTACGATTAGGCATTGGCGCAATGGATCTGCTTGATGGTACTCCCATATTAGATATCAAACCTTATATCCCTTTTTCCGATGCAATTGCTAACGCACAAGGCGGGATTGCCCATGAAGCGCCACATACCTTAGCGGTGCGCTTTACCGATAGTGCCAAATCTGCCGCCTTAGCCGCCGAAAGTCGCTATCCACAGTTACTTATGTTGATTGAACAAGTGCTAGGACAAGACCCAAGGCCAGCTTATAAGCAGGCTAAACAGGATGACAAACAATATCAGGTCGCACTGTATGATTTAGATATATTATGGCGTGTTATCGATGAGCAGATCATCGTGGAGGCGATTCGCCCGGGTCAGTGTTAACTTTGGTAAATAGACATTATGATGAGCAGTAATGAAAGCAGCAATATCGACTATCAAGGCCAACATAAGCGTCGCCTCGCTTACATGCCGTGGCTATACTTTTCATTAAAAGCCAAACATTTAAACTGGGCTAAACCTTGGCAACAGCAAATTCAACAACAGCTTTCAGCCCTAGAAACGGTGCAAATAGGTGAAGATTGTTTCATTGCGCCAAACGTTAACCTATTTGCCGAACCCGGACGCGATATCATTATAGGTAAGCGTTGTATGATTGCCGCCGACAGTTTTCTTCACGGACCGATTGAGTTAGGTAATGAGGTGGCGATTAACCATGGCTGCTCGCTAGATGGTGGTAAAGGCAAAATTGTTATCGGCTCGCAAACGCGTATTGCCAATAATGTCACTATTTATGCATTCAACCATGGCATGTCACCTGACAAGCCAATCTATCAACAAGTCGTTGACTCAAAGGGTATTATCATTGGTTCAGATGTTTGGATCGGTGCACAAGCAGGGATAGTGGACGGAGTTAACATTGGCAACTGCGCCGTCATAGGCATGGGGGCTATCGTCACGAAAGATGTGCCTGAGTATGCCATTGTGGCGGGTAATCCGGCGAGAATAATCGGCGATAGGCGCGACAAGTAAGTCAATTAATTGCATAAAAAAGGCCAAACACACTGTTTGGCCTGTTATTTACTATATCGACTTAAAATCGATTAGCAAAAGTAAGTACTACGCTACTGCTATCATAATCATATAAAAAGCTGGTTTTTTGATCTAATTCGGTTTGGGTATAGCTATATTTTACGCCGATATCCCAAGCTTTGTTTAACTGGTACCTAATACCTGCTTCAGCGACTAAATGACTGTCACTTTCCCAAGTTTGATACTGTAAATTGGTTTGCAGCGAAAAGCTCTCACTCATGTTCCAATTCAATTTGGCAGTACCCGCTGGTAACGCCTTCCAATCTTCATCATCTGAATAGCGTCCGCCGCCATCATCAAGATCAACATCAAGCCCAATCAAATGTACATAAAGGCCTAGTCCAATATCCAGCTGCAGGCTATCAGTTAATGACAAACCTTTATAAACGTTTCCGCCTAATACCCAATGGCGAAACGCAGTCAACACCTCATCACCGACACGATATTCGACACCATCCACGGTAAAGTCTTTCGCAACCACACCACGACGACGGGTTTCAGATGGTAAAAACTCAGCCTCAATAAAATCACCACCGCCAAGCTCATACTGATAATTCACGTACGAAAATGGCTGCGCTTCATCAATAAGTTCATCATTAGTCAAAAATTCGGCCGCACCGGCCTGTGCAGAGCTATCAGCAAAGTTAGCCCCTATCCCCAACTCTAAACGATGTTTTAACTTCTCAACTTTTTGCGCCTTTGGCTTAGTTGACTCAAACGCTTCACCGGTTACCGTCACCCCCATTGCCATGCCGTCTGCGGTTGGTGTTGCATTGATATATACACCTTCAGTGCGATAAGGAGAGACAAAATATTGATTCATCAAAAACGCCGTGGCGCCACCAGCGACAACATCACCCGCATAGTGACGATTGCCATGAATACGACTTGCGCCGACAAATGTAGCTGCCGCATAGGCGGGAATTCCCCAATATGCACCATATCGACTTTGTAAGAAGGCTGCCCCAGAAAAGGCTGCACCTGTATGCCCTGACGGGAAAGAGTTCCAGCTACTCTCATTCGGGCGTTTACGTCCAACCCCTTCTTTAACACCATGAATAATCAACTGGGTGCTTAACGTCGCATAGGTCAACTGTTTAGCACCTTCAAAATCATCATGTAACCAAGCAGCAAAATAACCCGTTGCCGGCAGTAATATTTGTAGCATATCACCGGCTTTTACAATCGAGTCATTAACTGAGCGGTTAATATCATTGTCTTCAAGGCCATTGTTCTCATCAGCTAACACTGGCAAAACACACAGCGAAGCCATCAACGCAGTCGCAATTGGAGTCAGTCTCATAAAATACCCTTAATCGGAACAAACACATTAACAATCTTATTGTGCACATGCTGGCAGCACACTTAAGTCACGCTTATTTACATACCACCAACAAATGGTAACACATTAATGGAAAGCTGCTGGATTATTACGATATTTTTCAGCGTAATAGCACCATTACCATCTAAGCTAACGCAAACGGTAGTGGCATAAGAAATGTAAAAAATTATCGCAGACTAGCTCGCTTGCAATGAGCAACTGTGGCTCATTACAAGGCTTTTACAGAAACGATTAACGGCCAACTTTGGCCATCAGGTGGGCATCAATAAATTCACCGCCACGAAACGCATACGCTTTAGCGGTACCTTCAATAACAAAGCCAAATCGCTGATATAGGCTAATAGCAGCGTGGTTATCGGTATAAACTTCCAGCTCAATACGAGTGATTGCCAGCCAGTCATTTGCCAATTCAACAGCTTGTTGCATGAGTGCCTCACCCACTTGCTGGCCACGATGATTTTCATCGACGGCCATACCGATATTGGCGACATGTTTGCGCCTAGGGCTGGCAAAAACTTCCATGCCTAGTTGCCCCACTACCGCCCCCTCAACTTCAGCCACTAATGAATAAAAATGTTCATGGGTTCCTGATAATCGCGCTTGCCATTGCTCAAAACTGGGGTGTGGCAATTGCAACGTATTGGCATAGCACGAAGGTTGCGCATAAATGGCCTTAATGGCTGCAATATCGCTGTCACTGCTGTGTCTAACTTGAATATTAACGGTCATTTATCGCTGTCCTGATAAATATTGGGTTGCCATTTTTGCATTAAAATTTCTGGGTTAGGCACCGGCTCAAAACCAAATTGGGCGTAAAGCCCGTGGGCGTCCCGTGTGGCAAGCATTTGTCGCCGTAACCCCTGTAACTGTGGATGTGCACCAATGTAGGCCATCAGCTGCTTACTTAAGCCGTTATTGCGGTATTGCTGCAATACAAACACATCTGCAAGGTAAGCAAACGTGGCTTTATCGGTAATCACCCGGGCAAACCCAACTGTGTGTTCAGCACTATTTAGCAGAGCAAAACACAGCGAGTTTTGCATACTACGCTCCAATGTTTCCCTTGGGATAGAATTGGCCCAATAGCTACTGCTGATCACTTGGTGGATCAAATCGATATCCATCTGCGCAATATCTTCAGTAATTTGATATTCCATTTATCCACTCCTTTCCCTAACACAGGGTTATTCACTCTCATGCCTTGCCAATCAACTGTCCAAGCTTAACCAAATCCTATGTGACTGAAAAAATTAGTTAAGTCGCTGCCACCTTCATTTAAGTTACCCTAATTTGGCGCGACAACAAAGTCGCTTTTGTAACAATTTCTCGACGATAATCGATTGCCTCATTAACCTAGGACTGAGACTTCTCAGCTTGCGGTGCTAAGCCGCCAATAAACTAGGTGACATAGGCGCTAACGGTGCTAAAATATCGGCCTATTTATTTCTAACCTGGATATTGGGAATGCGAGTTAGCAAGTACCTGCTTTCAACACAAAAAGAAACCCCAGCAAATGCTGAGGTGATCAGTCATCAATTAATGCTTCGTGCCGGTATGATCCGCCGCAACGCTTCTGGCCTATATAGCTGGTTGCCGACAGGTTTACGTGTATTACGTAAAGTTGAAGCCATCGTTCGTGAAGAGATGAACAAAGCAGGTGCGGTTGAGATCCTAATGCCTATGGTGCAACCAGCCGACTTATGGCAAGAGACGGGTCGTTTTGAAAAATTTGGCCCTGAGCTGCTGCGCTTCCAAGATCGTCATAACCGTGATTTTGTTTTAGGTCCAACCCATGAAGAAGTGATCACTGATATCATTCGTAAAGAAGTTAACTCATACAAGCAGTTGCCTTTGAATTTGTATCAGATCCAAACCAAATTCCGCGATGAAGTTCGTCCGCGCTTTGGTGTCATGCGCTCACGTGAATTCTTGATGAAAGATGCTTATTCTTTCCACTTAGATCAAGCGTGTATGGATGAAACCTATGAAGCGATGTTCCAAGGTTATTGTAATATTCTTAGTCGTCTTGGGCTTGAATATCGTCCAGTAATGGCCGATACCGGCTCTATCGGTGGTAGCTTATCCCATGAGTTCCACGTGTTGGCCAATAGTGGTGAAGATCTTATTGCCTACTCAACGGCTAGCGATTACGCGGCAAACATCGAAAAATGTGAAGCGCCGTTACCCACAGCGACTCGTCAAGCTGCGAGCAGCGACATGACTTTAGTCGACACGCCCAATGCTAAAACTATCGCTGAGCTGGTTGAGCAACATGACATTGCCATCGAAAAGACGGTAAAAACCTTAATCGTCAAAGGTGCAACTGAAGAAGCACCACTCGTTGCCTTAGTGATCCGTGGCGATCATGAACTCAACGAAGTGAAAGCTGAAAAAATCGATGCAGTACTGTCACCTTTTGAGTTTGCAGACGATGCCGAGATCCGTAAAGTCATTGGCGCCGGACCAGGATCAATTGGCCCTGTCGGTTTAGAAATTCCAGTATTTGTTGACCATAGCGTTGCGATAATGAGCGATTTTGGCGCTGGCGCAAACCAAGATGATAAGCATTACTTTGGTATCAACTGGGAGCGTGACTTACCAGAAGCACCAGCCTTTGATTTACGTAATATTATTGAAGGTGAACCTAGCCCATGTGGCGAAGGCACTATCGCACTTTTACGCGGTATTGAAGTTGGCCATATTTTCCAACTGGGTAGCAACTACTCTGAAGCAATGCACGCCAACGTACTTGACCAAAATGGTAAGTCTAAAACCTTGTTAATGGGCTGCTACGGCGTTGGTGTAAGCCGCATGGTTGCTGCCGCTATCGAGCAAAACCATGATGATCGCGGTATTATCTGGCCTGATGCGATTGCACCTTTCAAGGTAGGTATTCTGCCGATGAACATGCACAAATCTCATCGCGTTAAGGATATGGCTGAGCAACTTTACCAAGACTTAAATGATGCGGGTTTTGAAGTGTTATTTGATGATCGCAAAGAACGCCCAGGTGTGATGTTTGCCGATATGGAGCTGGTTGGTTTACCTCATGTTGTTGTCATTGGCGATCGCAACATTGATAACGGCGTATTTGAATACAAAAACCGTCGTACGGGTGAGAAACAAGATATCCCATTTGATCAACTGATTGACTTCTTAAAGTCACAAGCCTAATTCATTAGCTTGCTAGGCTAAATGCCGACCTTAGGGTCGGCATTTTTGTTACTCCTATCCGTCATTACCTGAATGAGCAGCCCGCTACAGGTGTCTTTAACAAAAAAAGCCGCCGTAAATCTGATAATAATCTACTTACTTACTTGATTTTAAGCCATATTAAGCGCTTTAATAAAAGTAGCCCTAATCGATGGAGTGGTGATATTGGCAGCAAAAACAGCACTTGTACTCGGCGGCGGTGGCGCCAGAGCGGCCTACCAAGTCGGTGTGCTCAAAGCGATAGTGCAGTTCTATCCACGTAATCATGGTATACCGTTTAAAATCATTTGCGGCACCTCAGCCGGCGCCATCAATGGCACCTCTATTGCGACTCATGCTTCTTGTTTTCATCTCGGCGTGCGCAAACTTGAATGGGTTTGGCGTAATTTTACCTGTCACAAGGTGTTTAAGTCATCGTTCCCAGGAATTTTATCGCACTTAGGCAGCATGGCCTTAATGGGCCTGCAAGATGAGAAAATCAATACTAACCCGGGCAGCTTATTTAATAACGATCCGCTGCGGGACTTACTCAATCAATTGATCAGTTTCGCGCGTATCGACCGCAATATTGCCAGTGGGGCATTAGCAGCCTTAAGCGTGGATACTTCTTGTTATAACTCGGCAAAATCAATCACTTTTTTTCAGGGCAATCGACATATTGATGAATGGCATCGGGCCAGACGTGGTGGTCAACGAGCACAGTTGAATACTGAACACTTGCTCGCGAGCTCGGCCATTCCATTGGTTTTTCCCTCAGTAAAGCTCAATCAAGGCTATTTTGGTGATGGCTCTGTGCATCAGTTAGCTCCGCTCAGTAGCCCTATTCACCTCGGGGCGGAGAAGATTATGGTGATTAACTTAGAAAGCCTGCACAAGACTCAGCATCAAGACTTAGAGCATCATCCGAAAACAGCGACTATCACAGGTCATCTATTAGATACCATCTTCTCCGATACATTAAACAGTGATTTGGAGCGGCTTTCTCGGGTGAATAGCACCCTTGATTTGATTGAGGCTGAAAAGCGTAAAACATTACCACTGAAGAAAATTGAGACCTTAGTCATTAAACCCAGTGAAGACTTGAGTCAGATTGCCACCAAATACTATCAAGAGATGCCACTTGCAGTACGCACCATGTTGCGCCCGATTGGTGTCAATCAGCAAACCGACTCAAGTATCGCCTCTTACCTGCTGTTTGAGCAATCATATTGCAGCGCACTGATTAATCTTGGCTACCAAGATGCCATGTGTCAGATTGATGAGATTAAGCAGTTTTTTGATATTGATTAATCTCGGCCACATTGAAGTGTTTCTTGCACGCTGAAGCGATAGCCTCCGCCCAAATTTGATAGCTCGCTTCACTGGGATGAAAGCCATCTTGGGCTAACGATAACTGCCCATTTTCATTTGGGATTGCCAGCAGCATCACGTTGGCATTGCGCTTAACCTGTTGCATCAAACCTTGATTGAACAACTTCGCCCGTAAGCCCATGCAGTAACGCAACGGCTGCGGTAATGCACTAAAGTGCTCTAATGGCGGCACTGCAGTTAAGATGACTAACTGTGGCTGCAATCGTGATTGTATTTGCTGTAAAAATTGTTGTTGCAGCCTCAACCAGCCGCGTTGACTAATCGGGCTAAAAATATCATTCACCCCTAGTGAAATCACAACTACATCAAAATGCTGCTCAGGCAACTTATCTAACCAACGAAACGCCCCTTTGGTGGCAAGGCCAGAGCGGGCATGTAAGCGCCATTCCAGATTAAAGTGCTGATTTAAGCGAGTAGCGATCGCGCCACTTAACGCCTGTTGTTGATGGCTTGCTCCCACACCTGCTGCTGCGGAATCTCCAATGATTAATACTGACAAGGTCTTGTCCGACTGAGACGCTGCAGCTTGATGGTGCCTCACCCCTTTGGGCTCAGGTAAACGCAACGTCGATGCTTTCACTTTCAGTGCCTGAATTAGCAGTAGCGGGCTCAACAACAAAGGCAATACCCGATAATAAAGCGTCAACATCATTGTTCTCCTTAGCGGTTGTCCAATGACATCAATCTCTATAAGCCACTGGCTTACTGATGCCACCCGCTAACTTAAACACTGCCGTTTTATTGGCGGCTTGCGGGCATCTAGTTTCTGGTTGCTGGTTTTAATGAACTGCAGGCTAAGTGCTAAGCACTAACCCTGCAGCAAGTAATGTTCGGCCTTCTCAATTCGCCGAGGCTTACCCAGTAAAATCAAGGTATCACCGGCTTTAATACACCAATCTAGCTCAGGGCTTTCCACCTCGGCGCCTGCGCGGCGCACCGCTCTAATTTCAACCCGAAGTTTATCCCACGGGATATCGGACAAAGGTACACCTACAACATGTGCCCCTTTAGGTAATGCTACGGCATGCAGCAACTCTAAGGTGAAATCGGTTTCTGCACCTGAGAAAAAGCCATGCAGATATTGATAATGGTTACGGCGTTCATACTCCAAGCGCTTAAGAATGCGGTTCAACGGCACCCCGCACTGATATAACACCTGCGAGACCAACATTAAGCTGCCTTCTAAACTCTCTGGGATCACTTGGCTAGCCCCTGCCTGCTCTAGCTCTTCCATGCCCTCATCGTCTCGAGTACGAACTAAGATTTTGGCATCTGGTGCCAGCTGACGACAAAGTGGCAACACATCTTCTAATATGCGCCCTTCGCTAAAGGTTAAAACGATTAGCTTGGCTTGCTTAATTTTCGCCTGTTTTAAGATACTGCGTTTGCTCACATCACCAAAATACACCGGCTCACCGGCGCGCCGTGCTTCAGAGACTCGAGTGGGATCTAAATCAAGTACCAGAAACGGCACCGCTTCAGTCTTCATAAAGCGAGCAATGGTTTGGCCCACTCGGCCATAACCTAAAATCAATACTAAATCGTTGGCATGTTCTAACGCGGGATCGATGTGCAGATCTTCGGGGCTACGCCCTCTGGCCCCCTGTAATCGCCTAGCAATATCGACGCTATGGCGCACTAACCATGGCGCGACAGCCATCGACAAGACTGCCACCATGACTAATTTAGTGCTTAAGGTGGGTGCCAATAATTCGTAATTCACCGCCAGTGCTAACACCACAAAACTGAACTCACCCACTTGGGCTAAGCTAATTGCGGTGGCCACAGAAGTTCTAAACGACTCTTTCGCTAAGCGCAACAGTCCAAACACAATGACGGCCTTACCAACAATCACCGCCACAACTAACAACAGAATTTGCCACCAGAAAGCGAGCACTAAAGAGAAGTCGAGTAACATCCCTATTGAGATAAAAAATAACCCCATTAGCAGATCACGAAACGGGCGAATATCGGCTTCTAGTTGGCGCTTATATTGGCTTTCACCCAGCAGCATACCCGCCATAAATGCGCCAAGCGCCATTGATAGACCTATCCACTGCGTAAACGCACCAGTAATTAATGCCACGACCAAGGTCGACAGCACAAATAGCTCATTAGAGCGTGAGCGAGCCACCTCATCAAATAGCTTGGGCAATGCCCATTTACCAAAAGCCATTAACAATACAAACGCGGCGACCCCCTCTAACATGGCATAACTAATACTTTGCCATGTCATAGGCTCGCCTTGAGCAGAAAGTAAAGGAAGTAAGATTAATAAAGGGACAACAGCAATATCTTGGAACAACAAGACACTGACAGATAATTCACCGTGGCGGCGACGTAACCACCCTTGCTCATTGAGCAGTTTGAGCACAATTGCAGTTGACGACAGGGCAATCGCTGAGCCAACAACAATGGCTTCGACTAATGACAAACCACTGACTAGGCTCACCCCTATGGCTACAATCGCGGTCACAAAGACTTGCGCACTACCTAGGCCAAACACCGTCCGGCGCATAGCCCACAATCGAGGTAACGAAAACTCCAGCCCTAAGCTAAACATCAGTAGGACCACACCCAGCTCAGCCACCGAATGCATTTGATGTTGGCTAAACCAATTGAATCCTGCTGGGCCGCTGATCACCCCGGTGGCAAGATAAGCCAAAATTGCCGGCAATCCGGCACGACGTAATAGTGCGATAGCAATAATCGCAATAACCAGCATTAGCAACACTTGGATCAGAAAACTATGTTCCATCTACTCACCAACATCAATGTTGAAAACCATCCATTGCGCCAGGAGAATAATTGGCGCAGCTTGTATACATTTGGCTCTATGGCTACTGTCATGATTGAGCGAATTAGCCACCTCAGTTACATTAGCACAACAATAGACATAACCAATTGAAAAGTTATATATTAAATCACCTAACTTGATACGGCTGATTTCGGCTACAAACGCCCCTTGGGCGATTGAGACACCATTTCACGGCAAAACGACCCTATTAACATTACGCTAACATAGTATCTAATCAAATACAGCCGCTTAACTGTCAAAAACATGGCGGAAGCAAAACTTCCTCCATTTCCGCTCAGCACGGCAGTTTCAAGCCAATTTATAACTATTTTTAAACATCGGCATGCATATTGCTTTATATCTACCATTGATGGTCCGTTTTTGGTGGAGTAAACATTATGGACTTTGGTTTAGCTACGGCTTATTACCCTGAAGAATATCGTTATCAAAATGCACACAATGCAAGACTTGGTAACACACCCGATATGACGAAAATTATACAACAGCTACATGAGAGCTTAGATCCGCGGACAGTCTTTGCCTGCTTTGGCAAAGTCATGGGCCAACATTTGCCGATCCAAGGTGTTGCATTGCGCTACAAGGACTATCAGTTTGCTTGGGGCCGTAAGCAAGGGCTTGAGATCAAACAACATCTTGAGGTCAGTGGCGAAACCGTGACTTTAAATTATCACGTCAACTCTCCACTGATGCCTTCTCAAGCGGAGATCATGCAGCAAATTCAAGGCTACTTACTCCAGCCTTTAGTTAATGCAACTCGGTATAGTGAGATGGCAAAACAGGCCATGTTCGACTCGCTTACTCAGCTAGGCAATCGTCACTATTACAATGAAAGTATAAGACAAGCCATTGCACAAGCTGGCCGCAGTCACCAAGCGCTATCCATGATTGTGTTAGACCTAGATAACTTCAAAATGCTCAATGATCGCTATGGACACCTTATTGGCGACCAAGTATTGACGGCTTTCGGACAAATACTATCCAACAGCATTAGAGCCACAGATCAGGCATTTCGCACTGGGGGAGATGAGTTTGTCATTATCGTTCAAGGCGACAAGCAAGCGGCATCGATTCTTTGCGACCGCATTCTCACCGCGATAGGTGACAACATTCAATTGGGTAAATACTCAGTGCATAGTAGCTTAGGTCTAACCCAGTGGCATGCGCAACTAAACGCAGACCAACTCTATGACCAAGCAGACAAAGCGCTTTATGAGGCGAAAGCTGCTGGTAGAAACTGCTACAAAGTGGCGTCTTAATACCGTTTTACTCAGTAACAGCCAAGCGGTGATCTTTACTGGTGATATTGCAGCTGTATGCTCGGTTCGCCTTTACGGCTTAGATAGGCTTTTTCTATCCAATAGCCTACAGCACACACCAGCTTGTCATCGAAATACACTAACGGGACGCGACTGCGCTCCCAAGGCGGAACGGCAAACTCTTGCCAGACTTTTTTCAACTCTCTACTTTTCTGCCGTGTTGATGGATGCACTACCGTGCTGCCCGGCGCGCCGAATTGAATCGATACTTGCTGTGTCGAGTTTGGCAATTTAAGGCCAGATGTATTCTCAAGTCGATGAATACGAATACAGCTGCCGTCACTAACGGCAATTTGCTGCTGAGTCTTATGCTCATTGACATCGAATATGACTCCACTGTCTACCGACAACGGCTGCTGATAGTGTTTCGCCTCAAGCAAATATAATCGCTGTTGATAGCGTTTGGCCAATAAGCCGTTGAGGACAATATTGATTTGCGCGTCACTTTTGGCATGCAGTACTTGCAGCAACAGGTTTTGTAACTGGGCTTGCGAAGGTGGGTTAAAACCACACGCTTCAATAAACGCCCTTAAATAAACCGCTTGCCAATGTTCACTGTGCTTTGCAAGCAGGCTTAGATCCATACAAGGTTTGCCTAGCGCAGCGTTATGCTCAATCAATGCCGGTAAGCGCTCACTAACGACTTCATCAAGCAACGTCTGCTGCTGGGCACATAAAGCGGCGCTGCGGCTGCTGGTTACGCTAATGGCGCTCCAGCGCTCCTTTAAGCGCGGTATTATCTCATGTCGAAGAAAATTGCGGTCATACTGAGTGTCATGATTGCTATCATCTTCGATATGACCAATTTGATGTTGTTTCGCTGCGGCTTCTATTTGTTCACGGCTCACTGACAGCAACGGCCGTACCAACCAGGCTTGCTGAGCGAATGTTTGTACTTGTCCCATTGCCGCGAGCCCTTTGGGCCCTAAACCACGCTTGAGCGCCAGTAGCACAGTTTCCAGTTGATCATCTTGATGATGTGCTGTTAATAACACATCACCTGGGTTCACTAACTCAGTAAAGACACCGTAGCGAGCATCACGAGCGGCAGCTTCAGTGCTAATTCTCGCGCCAAGCGTCAAGGTGACTCGCTGACACTTAAAGGGCAACTGGTACTGCAATGCCTGCTGATGACAATGCGCCACCCAACTATCGGCAGCGGGGTTGAGCCCATGATGAACATGAACCAGTAAATATTGAAACTGCGGCTGAGCTTGAGCATACTGCGCTAAACCGTGGCACAACACCGCTGAATCAACGCCGCCACTGTAGGCAAGTACTAACTTAGCACCGTCTTTAAGTGCTAGCGGAGCAATACTTTGCTCAATAAGGTCTGCTACAGCTAAGGTCATAGTTAAAACAAGATCCGTACTTTACCAGAGCCTGTTAGTGATTCTAGGGCCAACATCAGCTCATCTGTTGGATTCACCCGCCACTCATCCCCTAGCTTAAATTGCGCTTTGGCCTGCGGCTGGGCGTAGTTGATTTTCATTGGCACAGCGCCTGATTTCCACGGCTCGACCGCCGAGCGGAATTGCTCCAGCCATTGTACCGATAGGCTACTGGCTTCAAGATCAACTTCTACCGCACTGGCAAAGTGACTACGAGCCTCGCCCATATCGATGATGTTTCGCGCCGTCATGCGGTTGCCACCAGAAAAATCATCGAAGCTAACCTCACCTTCAATAATTAAAATGCGATCCTTTTCTAGCAGGTGATTGAACTTTTCGAAGGCCTCAGTGAATAGCATCACCTCAAGCCGGGCACTTTTATCGTCTAAAGTCACCAAGCCCATTTTGGAACCGCGCTTAGTCATCATGACTCGCGTAGCGACCACTAAGCCAGCCGCTTTCATGGTTTTACCGCGCTCTGTCGGGTGGACATCTTTTAGTCGCCCAGAGGTGTAATGCTTAAGCTCTTTAAGGTATTGATTAATGGGGTGACCGGTTAAGTATAAACCTAAGGTATCTCGCTCCCCTTCTAGCCACACTTTATCAGGCCAAGGCGTACACTCAACAAACTGCTGCTTGTTATCTTCAGGCTCAGTATTGAGTAGGCCAAACAGATCCTCTTGACCGATTTCTTGTGCTTTGGCGTGCTGCGCTGCCGCTCGAATCGCCTCTGGCAAGGTTGCCATCATTGCAGCGCGGTGCGGGCCTAGATTGTCTAATGCGCCGGCGCAAATAAGCTTCTCAATCACGCGCTTGTTGAGTTTTTTTAAATCGACTCGGGCACAAAAATCAAACAGATCTTTAAACGGGCCATTTTCCCTTGCTTGGAGAATTGAATCTACTGGGCCGTCACCAACCCCTTTAATAGCACCAATGCCATAAACAATGTTTTGCTCATCATCTACGGTAAATTTAAATAAGCCTTTATTAACATCGGGCGGGATCAGCGGCAACCCCATACGTTCACACTCATCAACTAAGATCACAATCTTATCGGTGTTATCCATATCGGCAGACATAACCGCAGCCATGAACTCGGCGGGGTAATGGGTTTTTAGCCATAATGTTTGATAGGACACCAAAGCATAGGCCGCAGAGTGAGATTTGTTGAAACCATAACCGGCAAACTTCTCTACCAAGTCAAAGATTTTCATCGACAAGTCGCCGTCAACGCCATTATTGACAGCACCTTCTTTAAAGGTGCCGCGCTGCTTAGCCATCTCTTCGGGTTTTTTCTTACCCATAGCACGGCGCAACATATCGGCTCCACCAAGCGTATAGCCCGCCAGTACCTGCGCGATCTGCATTACCTGCTCTTGATACAAAATAATGCCGTAGGTTGGCGATAACAACTCTTTCAGTGAGTCGTGCTGATATTGGGCGTCTGGATAAGAGACTTCCTCACGCCCGTGTTTACGCTCAATAAAGTTATCTACCATGCCTGATTGCAGCGGACCGGGTCGGAACAGTGCCACCAATGCAATCATGTCTTCAAAACAGTCTGGTTGCAGACGTTTAATCAAATCTTTCATACCGCGAGATTCCAGCTGGAACACGGCAGTGGTTTCATAACGCTGCAGCAACTTGAATGACTTAGGATCATCGAGGGGAATGGCCTCGATTCTTACTGGCTCGATACCCTGCTTTTGTAAGCGCGGGTTAATCATTTGCAGCGCCCAGTCGATAATGGTTAGGGTTCTTAGCCCTAAAAAGTCAAACTTAACTAACCCTGCGGTTTCAACATCGTTCTTGTCAAACTGAGTTACCGGGTTCTGGCCTTCAGAGTCACAATACAAAGGTGCAAAGTCGGTGATCACCGTGGGTGCAATAACCACACCACCGGCATGTTTACCCGCATTACGTGTCACCCCTTCTAGAATGCGACACATATCAATCAGGTCTTTGACCTCTTCATCAGCATTGTAGGACTCTGGCAAGCCAGGTTCGACTTCAAAAGCCTTGGCCAATGTCATACCCGGCTCTGCAGGGATCATTTTTGAAATACGGTCAACAAAACCGTAGGGGTGACCGAGCACACGCCCAACATCTCGTACCACCGCCTTGGCGGCCATGGTACCGAAAGTAATAATTTGCGATACCGCATCACGACCATAAAGGTCGGCAACATGGTCGATCACTTCATCACGACGGTCCATGCAAAAGTCGACGTCGAAATCAGGCATCGATACACGTTCAGGGTTTAGAAAGCGCTCGAATAGCAGGTCAAATTCCAGTGGGTCAAGATCGGTAATTTTCAGTGCATAGGCCACAAGCGAGCCCGCACCCGAACCACGACCTGGACCAATGGGGATATCATTGTCCTTACCCCACTGGATAAACTCCATTACAATCAAGAAGTAACCAGGGAAACCCATGTTATTAATAACTTTAAGCTCGATATCTAATCGTTCATCATACTCGGGACGTTTTTCAGCGCGTTCTTGCTCATCGGGAAACAGAAACTCAAGCCTTTCCTGCAGGCCTTTTTCAGAAACTGCAACAAGGTAGTCTTCAATACTCAGATCCCCGGTAGGGAAGTTGGGCAGGAAGTACTCATTCAAACGCACAGTGACATTACAACGTTTAGCGATTTCGACACTGTTAGCCAGGGCTTCGGGAATATCTTCAAACAGTTCACACATCTCTTGTTCACTGCGAAAATACTGTTGTTCGCTGTATTTCTTGGGGCGACGAGGATCAGCAAGGGTAAAACCATCATGAATAGCAACCCTGATTTCATGGGCCTCAAACTGATCAGGCTGCATAAACACGACCTGATTGGTCGCCACCACCGGCACA
The DNA here is from genome assembly GCF_000518805.1 of Shewanella waksmanii ATCC BAA-643. Lineage (GTDB taxonomy): Bacteria > Pseudomonadota > Gammaproteobacteria > Enterobacterales > Shewanellaceae > Shewanella > Shewanella waksmanii. The sequence goes on along the minus strand of NZ_JAEH01000008.1, from coordinate 20,072 downwards.
CCCGTCTGCGCAGACAGTTCGACTGCCATATGCAAATAGCGCTCTTCGTCTGCACGTCCGGTACGAATTAACTCTAGATAGAATCGGTCAGCAAAGTGCTGTTGATAAAAACCAATAAGTTCATTAACTTGATTTTGATTGCCTTTAAGTAATGCCTTACCTACATCGCCTTCGCGACCACCGGACAGCAGCAGTAGGCCTTCACTATACTTAGCTAGCCATGCTTGGTCGATCACCGCGCGGTCGTTAACATGACCACGTAAAAATGCATCGCTGATCAATAGCGTAAGATTCTTATAGCCTTCGTTATTAATAGCAATGACAGTGACTGAGCAAAACTCTTTTTCAAAACCTGGGACCAACATCGAAAAGTCAGCGCCAATAATGGGTTTTATTCCCGCTCCGTGACACCCGCCGTAAAATTTAACTAGGCCGCATAAGTTAGTTTGATCAGTCAACGCTAACGCCGGCATTTCAAGCTCAGTTGCCTTAGCCAAAATAGGTTTCACTTTGGCTAGGCCGTCACACATAGAGAAGTCACTGTGAACACGTAGGTGCACAAAACGGGGTTCAGACATACTTTATACTTTTATCATTAGGCAACTAATCGCTGCCTTTGAGGTTAACAGACTGAGGACAAACTCACTAGAAGTTGAGTATTTTATTCAACTAAACTTTTATTCTACGAGTCGCTTTCGAGTGCAGTTTGTACAGGTTTAAAACTGCGCCGATGCTCCGCTAATACGCCGTGGGCGGCTAATGCTTCAAAATGGGCTTTAGTCGGATAACCTTTGTGTTTAGCGAAACCATATTGCGGATATCGCTCATCTAACTCGGCCATCTCCCTGTCGCGAACCACCTTGGCAACAATTGACGCCGCGCTGATACCATCAATCAAACCATCGCCCTTAATAATTGCATGGGCTTCATTATCTAGCTCTGGCGTGCGGTTGCCGTCAATTAATATTCTGTCAGGGCGCGCTTTTAAGCCCGCAACTGCCCGTTGCATGGCCAGCATAGTCGCATGTAATATGTTGATTTGATCGATTTCTTGCGGACTGGCACGGCCGACACTCACATCGAGTGCTTTTTCTAAAATCTGCTCATACAAAGCATCACGCTTTTTCTCTGACAGCTTCTTCGAATCATTTAGGCCTAAAATGGGATTATTAGGGTCGAGAACGACTGCGGCCGTGACGACATCGCCAACAAGCGGACCACGACCCACTTCATCAACACCCGCATAATATCCGCAGGTCAGTTCACTTATCTGCTCAGCTGTGATCGCTTTATAAATGGCCATTAATCTGCCTCCACAAGTTGACTGACAGCTTGCGCCGCGACTTGGCTGGCGTTACAGCGCAGCGACTCATGCATCTGCAAAAATGTCTGCATTAATGGGCGGCTATCTTGATCAAGCTGCAGCGCGACTGCTTGAGCAATTTTCTGTGCTGTACAATCATCTTGAATCAGTTCCGGAATTATTTTTTCGCCAGCGAGTAAATTGGGCAAAGAATAACTATCGATTTGCATCATGCCTTTGGCAATCTTATAAGTTAGGGCATTAACTTTATAAGCCACCACCATGGGCCGTTTCACTAGCATCGCTTCTAATGTCGCCGTACCCGATGCCAGCAAAATGGTATCTGCAGCCGCCATCACTTGTCTGGATTTGCCTTCAACTAAGGTAATTTCTAGATCGGGCGCATATTGTTTGAGTGCCGTTTCAAACTGTTCTCGACGCTTAGCGTTCACTAAAGGAGTAACAAATTTAAGATCAGGGTATTGCTGCTTAAGCAATTGCGCCGCTTCTACAAACGGCTGCGCCAACTGCTTTAACTCGCCACCACGAGATCCGGGTAATATCGCAAGGTATTCCGCTTCAGGGACTAAACCTAATTCCATTCGCGCTTGCAGTTTATCTGATTGTAGCGGGATATCATCAGCCAAAGTATGGCCGACAAAAGTACAAGGCACTTGGTGCTTATCATAAAACGCTTTTTCAAATGGTAGCAACGACAATACCATATTGGTTGCTTTTGCTATTTTAAAAATCCGCTTAGGTCGCCATGCCCATACCGAGGGACTCACATAATGCACCGTTTTAATGCCATGCTGCTTTAGCTTTAACTCAAGCCCTATATTGAAATCAGGCGCATCAATGCCAATAAAACAGTCTGGTTCGAGCTTGGTGATCGTATCGACTAAGGTCTTTCTAACATGCAGCAAGCGTGGTAAACGCGACAATACCTCAACAATCCCCATGACTGCTAGCTCTTCAAATGAAAATATCGATTCAAAGCCCAGCGCATCCATCTGTGGTCCGCCAATGCCAACAAAGCGTGCATTGGGATATTGCTGTTTTAGTGCCTTAATTAAACCAGCACCTAAAATGTCACCGGAAAGCTCTCCAGCGACCATGGCAAAAACTTTTTGATCTACTTCGCTCATAAAACTGCACTGTTATAAAATCAATATAAAAAAAAAGCCCGTTAAACAACGAGCTCTTTAGTTAGGTAAGCTGCTTAACGAATAATACCGCGGCTTGACTGCTTAACAAATTCAGTTAGCAGTTTAACCTGATCGTCTTGCAGATCTTCAGACAAGGCGACTACGGCTTCTTCTACGGTCAACCCTTTACGGTAAAGTGTCTTATACGCACGTCTCACTGCAAGCTGCGTTTCTTTAGAGAAACCACGACGCTTCAGGCCTTCGCTATTAAGCCCCCGAGGTATCGCCGGTTGTCCTGAAGCCATAACAAATGGTGGCACATCTTGAAGGATCAACGAATAACCAGCGGTAAATGCATGGGCGCCAATTTTGACAAACTGATGAACGCCAGTCATGCCGCCTAAAATCGCCCAATCTCCCACATGCACGTGGCCAGCAATAGAGGCATTATTGGCCATGATGACATTATCCCCCACGACACAATCATGAGCGATATGCACATAGGCCATAAACAGGTTGTTTGAGCCAATTTTGGTGATCCCCTCATCTTGAGTGGTACCACGGTGTATCGTGACCGACTCCCGAATCACGTTATTGTCACCGATCTCTAGTCGTGTTGGCTCACCGGCGTACTTTTTATCTTGGCAATCTTCACCCACCGAAGCGAATTGAAAAATACGGTTGCCCTTACCAATGACACTAGGGCCTTTAATGACAACATGCGAGCTAATATGACAATCATCACCAATCTCAACATCTGCACCCACATAGGTCCAAGGTCCGATAGTGACATTGTTGCCAATTTTGGCATCGGGATGAATATAAGCTAACTTATCTATCACTTGCTGATCTCTCTGCGTGCACACATAATTTCAGCTGAACAAACTAGTTCACCATCCACTTTAGCTTCACCAGTAAACACCCCTATCCCGCGGCGCTCTTTTATCATTTTAACTTCAAAGTGAATTTGATCACCTGGCTCTACAACACGCTTAAAACGCGCTTTATCGATACCAGCGAAGTAGTATAGCGCGTCATTTGACGGCGCATCACTCATGGTTTTAAATGCAAGCAAGCCAGTTGCTTGTGCCATGGCTTCTAAGATCAACACACCAGGCATAACCGGCTGTACCGGAAAATGTCCTTGGAAAAATGGCTCGTTGATGGTGACATTCTTGATCGCATGCAATGTTTCACCCGGTGTGAAATCCAATACTCTATCAATCAACAGGAATGGATATCTATGTGGCAGAAATTTCAAGATCTCTTTGATATCCATGGTATTTAATTCGTTTGACACTAAATTACTTCCTTAGCCGCCATCAATTGGCAGTTAATCATCTGACTTTACGTTTTGTTCTAGCTTTTTGACTCGTTGGAATAAGCTATCTAACTGCCTAAACCTAACCGTATTACGCCGCCACAGTTTGTTCTCTGTCGCGATCGTTGCTGACGAGTATAGTCCAGGCTTTCTTATTTCGCTGGTGACATTAGTGCCACCAGACACATGCGTACCATCAACAATAGATAAGTGACCTGCAATGGCGGTATTACCACCAATAATACAATACTTACCTAGCGTTAAACTGCCTGCTAAAGTGGTGCTGCCCGCAATTGCAGTGTGCGCCCCAACTACCACATTGTGTGCAATTTGCACTTGGTTATCGATTATCACGCCATCATGAATTTCGGTATGATCTAACGCGCCACGGTCGATACTGGTGCTGGCACCAATTTCAACATCGTCACCGATCCGCACGCCGCCAGTTTGTGGAATTTTAATCCACTGACCGCGATCATTGGCGTAGCCGAAACCGTCTGAGCCAATCACTGCTGCTGCATGAATAATACAGCGTTGACCAATATGTACATTGTGGTAAACACTGACATTAGCCCAAAGCTTACTATCACTGCTTATTACACTATCTTGGCCAACAACACACCCAGCACCAATCTGAACCCGCTCACCTAAAATAACGTTGGCGCCAATCACGGCATTTGCACCGATGGCTACCCCTTCACCGAGCATAGCACTGGGATCGATCACCGCACTAGGATGAATCGCATCTGCAGCTTTTGGAGTGCTATCAAGCAATTGAGCTACTCGAGCAAAGCCCACATAGGGGTCTTTAAGCACAATCGCATTACCAGCAAAGCCCACCAGCGCGCTTTCGGTTAACAAGACAGCACCAGCTTGAGTCGATTCAAGTTGACTGCGATATTTAGGGTTGGCAAGAAACGCAAGCTGATCAGCCTGCGCTTTTTCAAGTGTTGCTACGCTTGAGATAGTGATTGAACCATCGCCAACCACTTCTCCGTCTAACTTTGACGCTATCTCACTTAAAGTAAAGTGACTCATCAACAATTAGCCTTTGCTTAATGCATCAACAACTTTGCTGCTGATATCTGATGTTGGTTTAACATAGATAACAGCACCACGCTGAAGTACCACATCATATTGCTCTTTTTCAGCAATTTCATTGATGGCTTTTTGTACTTCAACTAACAATTTATTTTGCTCTTCACCATTACGACGACGCATATCTTCATCAAGTGCTTTACCTTTTAGTTGCAGCTCAGCTTTGATTGAATCCATGTTACGTACAAGTTCAGTTTTTTGAGTATCACTCATTAGCGCTGCATCACGTTGTTGCTTCTCTAGCATGTCACGCAACTCATCTTGCATCTTCTGTACTGCAGCAACTCGATCACCAAATTCAGCTTTTAGTGTTTGGTTCACTGCTTCGCGCTGTGGTAATTGCTCAAAAACTGCCTGCATATCTACAACAGCAATTTTTTCTGCTTGAGCGGCAAGTGGGGCACCTAAAAGAACCAATACCATCATTGCGCGATTAAACATCTTTTTCAAAATAGACTCCTTTTTACTCTGCAACAACTGCAGATTAAACTGTATTAATTAATAAAATTCTAGAAAGTTTGACCAATATTAAATGAGAAAATTTCAGTATCATCATCCTCATATTCCTTAATTGGCCAGGCTAAGCTAAATACCATTGGGCCCATTGGCGATAACCATTGAACACTCATACCTGCTGATGCACGAATACGACCAGGGTCTGAATAATCTTCTAGCTTAGCAAACTGCTCAGCAGGAAGGAATCGATACGAATCATAATCAAACTCAGTATCCCACACGTTACCCGCATCTACGAAGAAGCTTGTACGTACAGAGTTAGTGTAAGCTTCATCCAAGAATGGCGTCGGTACAATCATCTCGATTGTCGCGGTTGCAATTGCATTACCACCAATTGAACGCCCTTCGCTCACGTCAATTCGATTCGGATCACCTGGCAACGTACATCCATCGCCTGATGGATCTGGCGAGCATGGCTCACCGCCTCGGTAAAGATAGAACGAACGAGGGCCTACCGAATTCGACTTAAAGCCACGTAGCGAGCTACTACCACCGGAATAATAGTTCTCCCAGAACGGTAGAATCTGATCATTGTCATTAAACTGGCCATAACCGTTACCGTAACCTAAACGTGCTTTGGTCAATAGTACGAAACTATGGCTGCGGTTAAGTGGGAAATAGAAATCAGTATTAAAATCGGTCTTAAAGTACTGTAAATCTGATCCAGGAATCGTCATCTTCGCATTAAAGCGCTGTGATGAACCTGATGATGGGAATGTCCCGCGGTTTAACGTACGGCGAGACCAACCAATATTGGCTTCAAAGTTATCAAAAGCTAAATCTGCATTAGGATCGTTAGGATCACGGTAAATATTATAGAAACGCAGCGCTTGCTCATAAGCAGAAATTTCAGAAATACTGTTATGACGATAACCAATACCACCGTTAATACGGTTATATTCGTTAATTGGGAAGCCTGAGTTTACTGCAATACCGTAAGAGCTATTCTTATAACGCTCAAGGTTAGCTTCTTGTGCATCAAACTCGTTCCAGAATATGCTACCACCTAAACTGATACCATCTTTAGTAAAGTAAGGGTCAGTGAAGGATAAATTCACATTCTTCGAGTATTTATTGGTATTAAGGTTAATACCCGCTTGGTTACCCGTGCCTAAGAAGTTACTTTGCTGCACACCAAACTGTAAGCTCAACCCAGATTCTGTACCATAACCCACACCGGCATTAAATGACCCTGATGGTTGCTCCTTAACATTAAAGGCAACATCAACTAAATCATCTGTACCAGGCACTTGCACTGTTTCTGTATCGACGGTCTCAAAAAAGCCCAAGCGGTTCAAATTACCCTTAGAAAGTTCAACTTGCGAAGAGTTTAACCAAGCCCCTTCCATTTGACGTAACTCACGACGCATCACTTCATCTTTGGTTACTTGGTTACCAGCGAAGTTAATACTGCGAACATAGACACGTTTACCAGGTTGTACATTGATATTGAGGTTAACCTGTTTATTCTCGTCATCAATTTCAGGGAAGGTCTTCACCTCGGGGTAAGCATAACCAAAACGGCCTAAATACTTGCTGTACATCTCTTCTGCAAAGGTCACATCTGCGCCGTTATACGTTTCACCACTCTTAATTGGCAAAATCGCTTCCAGCACTTTTTCGCGCCCCATTAACTCACCGGTCAAATTGACCTCGTTGACCGTATATACTTCGCCTTCGTCAACGTTAATGGTGATATACAGGCCTTTGCGATCCGGTGTCATCGCAACTTGAGTTGACGTCACATCAAAACGGATGTAGCCACGGTTATGATAGAAAGTTTTAATGGTTTCTAAATCGGCTTGCAACTTCTGTTTTTGGTAGCGACGCTCACCAAACAGATCCCACCATGCTACATAATCTTTAAGCTCAAGCATGCCGATAAGTTCAGCATCGGTAAATACAGTGTTACCAACGACATTGATTTGCTCAATCTCTGCCGCTAAGCCTTCAGTAAAGTTAAACTTAAGCTCGACGCGGTTACGCGGTAAGTTAATCACCTGTGCTTCTACTTTGGCGCCATACTTACCGACACCGTAATAGAAATCTTGCAGCCCTTTTTCGATGCCACTAAGCATGGTTCTATCTAAAGATTCACCCACTTTTACGCCAGAGCTGTCTAAGCTCTCTTGTAGCTGCTCATCTTTGATATCTTTATTGCCTTCGAAGGTGACCGTACTGATAGTTGGCCGCTCCTTAACGCGGACAACAAGCACATCGCCATCTCGATCAACCTCAATGTGTTCAAAGTTGGTCGATGCATACAAGCTTTTTATCGCTTGTTGAAGACGTTGCTGATCTACCGTATCACCCACTTTAATTGGCATGTTCAACAGTGCAGCACCTAATGCAACACGTTGTAAGCCTTGAATTTGGATATCGGCTACTTCAAATGGCTGGAATGTATCGGCCCAACCGTTCCCTGATAAAGACGCACCGACTAATAACATCGAGGCAAAAAGTTTATTCAATCTCATAGAGCACTTCTAATTATTTGTGTGTCCTTGCTCAGAGTCGGGAAAAATCATTGAAAAGGGCTATACTCATCAACATTAGCAGCAAGGCTGCCCCAAATCTGAATCCAATTTCCTGTACCTTTTCTGGTACAGGCCTACCCGTAATTACTTCTATGAAGTAATAAACAAGATGCCCACCATCAAGCACTGGCAAAGGCAGTAAATTAATAATGCCTAAGTTTACGCTGATTAATGCTAGGAATCCTAAAAAATAAACCAATCCGTATGTTGCACTGCTTCCCGCACCTTGTGCAATAGAAATCGGACCGCTCAAATTCTTTACCGAAACATCGCCAGTAAAGAGCTTGGCAATCATCTTAATGCTCACAGAGATAAGTTGCCATGTTTTATCTGCCGCAACCGCAAAAGAATCAATTACCCCATATTCAAGTTGCAGTTTCATATTCTCTGGCCAACTTGCCTGAGTCGGTGCAACACCAATCACACCTTCACTCACTCCCGCATCGTTTTGACGCGACTTAGGTGTAACCTCAAGTATCAACTGTTCTCCATCGCGTTGGACGGTAATCGCGACCATTTTATCTGGCGAGGCTTTGATGAGCTCTACAAATGGCTCCCAGCCTTGATAACGCTGCTGATTGACGGCAATCAGTTTATCGCCAACTTTCATTCCTGCCGCTGCTGCAGCACCGTCATCGCTGACCATGCCAATCACAGGGGTAATTTCAGGCCTAAACACCTCTAAACCAAGCGAAGTGATAGGTGATTGCTTGTCGGGATCAAATTGCCACTGACTAATGTCAAGCTGATAGCTTTGTGCCTTGCCATAGCCTTGGTTTAGCGGTGTTAACGTCATATCCAGTTTATCATCACCAATATGACTCACTAGCGCATAGGTAACCTCTTCCCAAGTGCGCACCGACTTGCCACCAATAGCTGTGACCTGCATCGGTTCATTTACTTGGATAACCGCAGCAGGCGTAGCAGTTTGCGTCGATTCAATAACGGGTTTGACCGCAGGAACGCCAATCAGGTACATGATATACAGTGCAAATATGGCAAAAATAAAATTAGCCATAGGACCAGCACCTACGATAGCGATACGTTGCCAGACATTTTTGCGATTAAATGCTTGATCTTTTTGTGATTCAGGCACCTCATCAACACGCTCATCGAGCATTTTGACATAGCCGCCTAACGGAATCAGTGCCACCACATACTCGGTGCCATCTTGGCCAACTTTACGCCAAATCGCTTTACCAAAACCGATAGAAAAACGCTCAACTTTCACACCGCAACGACGTGCCACCCAAAAGTGACCGTATTCATGGGCGGTAATTAGCATGCCAAGGGCAACAATAAAAGACCCTAAGTTCCAGAGAAAATCAAACATCCTTTTCCTTTACATGACTAGGTTAAGTCACTGACTAATTCTGCAGCGACTATTCGTGCTTGAGCATCAAGCTGCATAATATCTTCAATACTATTTAAATTACGCTGAGCAACACGATTTAAGCTTAACTCATTCACTTTAGCGATATCGGTGAATTTAATGCCACCTTCTAAGAAAGCCGCCACTGAGATTTCATTTGCAGCATTCAATACTGTTGTGGCTTCCTGCCCTTGCTCACAGGCATCAATCGCCAACTTTAAACAAGGGAAGCGAGCAAAATCTGGTTCTATAAAGCTTAACTGTCCGACTTTGAAAAAGTCTAAAGGTTCAACGCCAGAGTAAATTCTCTGTGGATAGGACATACAATGAGCAATCGGTGTACGCATATCTGGATTGCCCATTTGCGCAACAACTGAGCCGTCAATATATTGCACCATTGAGTGAATCACACTTTGCGGATGAATTACCACTTGTATCTGCTCACGGCTGGCATTAAATAACCAACGGGCCTCAATATACTCTAAGCCTTTGTTCATCATTGATGCTGAGTCTACCGAGATTTTACGTCCCATTGACCAGTTTGGATGCTTACAAGCTTGATCAGGGGTTTTGGTCGCTAAATTTTCGATGGGCACTTGTAAGAAAGGTCCACCTGAACCAGTTAGCAAAATATGAGAAATGCCGGCATCACTAAGATTGCAACGACCCACCTGAGTTTGCACTGTCTCCGGTAAGCATTGAAATATGGCATTGTGCTCACTGTCTACAGGTAGCAGCTGCGCGCCAGAACGCTCAACTTCATCGATAAACAGGCGACCCGACATAACTAAGGCTTCTTTGTTAGCCAGTAACACTCGTTTGCCCGCTTTCACTGCGGCTAAGGTTGATGGTAAACCTGCTGCTCCGACGATAGCTGCCATTACTGTGTCTACTTCGGGCAGTGCAACGATACTGGCAAGCTCATCAGCCCCACAAGAAACCGAGATAGCCATATGAGCAGGCAAACGCCGCTGTAGCTCAGCTGCCGCTTTCGGGTCGACCATATGCGCAATACTGGGGTTAAATTGCAAACACAACTCCAGCATCTTATCTACATTGCTATGCGCAACCAATGCATATGCTTTATAGGCAGCAGGGTTAGCGGCAACCACGCTAAGAGTGCTGGTTCCAATAGAACCGGTCGCACCCAGAACAACCAAATTTTGCATTAGATTACATCCAGAAGGCGATATATAACAGTGTAAACACTGGCAACGCCGCAGTTAAGCTATCAATCCGATCTAACACGCCACCATGACCCGGTAAAATGGTACCTGAATCTTTAATCTGAGCTGCGCGTTTAAACATGCTTTCTGACAGATCTCCCAGTGCCGAGACCAATGCAACGAACAAAATCACTGACACTACTAACCCAAGCTCTTGCTCCGGCGAAACTGTCATTACCGCATAAGCAACCAGCATGGTTGCAACTAGGCCGCCGAGCAAACCTTCAATGGTTTTGGCTGGGCTCACATTGGGCATTAGCTTACGTTTACCGAATTGCTTACCCGCGAAGTACGCACCGGTGTCGGCCGCCCACACAACCATCATCACAAAGAAAATCAGTGTGCCGCCATAAAACGGCATCGCAGCAGAACTCAATGATTTAAGCGCGATAAGAGATGCGAAACAAGGAACCAAAGTTAACTGGCCAAACATCGATTTAAAAGTGGGGCTATTACGCCAAAATGCTGCGCTTTTAGGGTAGCTAATCACAAAAACTAACGATATCGCCCACCACATTGCCCCTATCAGTATGATAGCCAGCATCACCGGGTGCAAGGTCCCTTTAAACCAAACCTCATGGGATGGCACAAATAAATTAAGCGCAACTAAAAGAAAACCAATGGTAATGGTGAAGCTCCACTGGGTAATATTACAATTTTTATCAATAATGCGTCCCCACTCCTTAGCTGCGATAAGGAAAACGGCGACAAGTCCCCACGAAAAATACTGACTTGGCACATAAAAGACTGCGCCTATCACTAAAGGGATTAACCAACTTGCTGTTATTATTCGTTGTTTTAGCAAAACCTTCCCTCTTTATTACTCGGCTTGTAACGTTTCTATTTGCGTACCCGTTAACCCAAAGCGGCGTTGACGACTGGCAAAAGTATCAATCGCCTGTTTGAATGCATGTTCATCAAAATCAGGCCATAAAATATCGGTAAATACCAACTCTGCATAGGCTGCTTGCCAAAGCACAAAATTACTAATGCGGTAATCACCGCCAGTGCGGATCATTAAATCAACTTCAGGTTGATTTTGCATGCACAAATGCTCACTTAACCCCTCTTCGGTCATTTGACTGCTGCTGATTTCACCAGTTTCTACTTTTTTAGCTAATGCTTGAGCAGCCTGTAAGATATCCCAACGGCCGCCATAGTTAGCGGCAACATTAAGAATGAGACCGTCGTTATCAGCAGTCTTGGCCATGGCGGCTGCAATTTGTTTCTGAAGTCTTTCGGAGAAACGGCTTATATCACCGATAATATTTAGGCGAACACCATTTTTATGCAGTAATTTGATTTCCCGTTGCAGAACCGTAAAAAACAGCTCCATCAACAAGGTGACTTCTTTATCGGGACGACGCCAATTCTCGCTCGAAAATGCAAACAATGTCAGCGATCCAATACCTAACTCACGTGCAGTGCTAACAGCTCGTCGCACCGTTTTAACACCGGCTTTGTGGCCGACCACACGTGGCTTGCTTTGAGCTTGTGCCCAACGACCATTGCCATCCATAATGATAGCAACATGCTTTGGTATTGACTGTTTAACCAGTTCCGCTAGATCCGCAGCAACTTTATCAGTATCTGACTGGGATTCGATTGACATCTAGTACAACCCTTAAAAATAGACAAACGCCGTGTAGTATACCCCTACACGGCGTGTTAACTCTAGTCTTGAGACAGGGAGTTTAGACTTCCATCAATTCTGCTTCTTTTGCAACCAAAATTTCTTCGATTTGCTTAATATGCGCATCAGTGAATTTTTGGATTTCGTCTTCAGTGCGACGCACATCATCTTCAGTACACTCTTTCTCTTTCTCTAGTGCTTTCACATCAGAGTTAGCGTCACGACGAACATTACGAATAGCAATACGGCCGTTTTCAGCCTCAGCACGTACCACTTTGATTAAATCTTTACGACGCTCTTCTGTCAATGCAGGTAGCGGGATACGAATAGTCGTACCAGCTGACATTGGGTTAAGACCCAAATCAGAACTCATGATCGCTTTTTCAACAACAGGGATCATAGTGGTATCAAATACAGTTACCGCTAAAGTACGAGAATCTTCAATAGATACGTTGCCCACTTGCTTAAGTGGTGTCAATGAGCCGTAATAAGACACTTTAATTGAATCAAGTAAACTTGGGTGAGCACGACCAGTACGTACTTTAGCCATTTGAGTTTTTGTTGCTTCAACGCACTTAGCCATACGTTCTTGAGCATCTTTTTTGATTTCGTTAATCACGTTAAATATCCTTTTGATCACTCAGTTTTTAATTGATTTATGTTCTGGATTATTCAGCACTTTGTTTTTTAATGAAAGTGCCTTCGTCTTCACCCATGATAACACGACGAAGCGCACCAGGCTTATTCATGTTAAATACCAAAATAGGCATATCGTGATCTCTCGCCAACGTAAACGCCGCCAGATCCATCACTTTTAATTCTTTGTCTAGGACTTCATCATAACCCATACGGTCATATTTAACGGCTTCAGGGTTTTTAACTGGGTCATCTGAATAAACACCGTCGACCTTAGTGCCTTTTAATACTACTTCGGCTTCAATTTCAATACCACGCAAACAGGCTGCTGAATCAGTGGTACAAAATGGGTTACCTGTGCCCGCAGCAAATATCACTACGCGGCCAGATTTTAATAAACTGATAGCTTCAGCCCAGTTATAATCGTCACATACACCTTTAAGCGGAATTGCCGACATCAAGCGTGCATTAACATAGGCACGGTGCAATGCATCGCGCATTGCCAAACCATTCATCACTGTTGCTAGCATACCCATATGGTCACCAACAACACGATTCATCCCCGCAGTCGCCAACCCTTCACCACGGAATAAGTTACCGCCACCAATCACAACACCAACCTGAATGCCTAACTCAACCAGCTCTTTTACCTCTTGAGCCATACGGTCAAGGACTTTAGGGTCAATACCAAAACCTTCTTCACCCATCAGTGCTTCACCACTGAGTTTTAATAGAATACGTCGAAATGCAGGTTTAGGATTTGTGCTCATAGTTTTTATTCCTGATTAGAGTCGATGAGTATCATACCAATTTTGGCTGACAAAATGCATGCTACAAATAAAAAATTGATATAACAAAACCGCAGCGATTGCTGCGGTTTTGGGGGTATCTTACAGCTTAACGAATTAAGCCTTAGAAGCGGCGATTTGTGCTTCTACTTCAGCAGCAAAATCTTCTTCTTTCTTCTCGATACCTTCACCAACTTCTAGACGAATGAAGTTAGATACTGTTGCGCCTTTCTCTTTAAGAATTTCGCCAACAGTTTTCTTAGGTTCCATGATGAAAGCTTGACCAGTAAGAGAGATCTCACCAGTAAACTTCTTCATACGGCCAGTAACCATTTTCTCAGCGATTTCTTGAGGCTTACCTTCGTTCATCGCGATCTCAACCTGAAGAGTTCTTTCACGCTCAACAACGTCAGCTGGAACATCTTCTGGGTTCACGAATTCTGGCTTAGAAGCAGCAACGTGCATAGCAACGTGCTTTAGTGTCTCTTCGTCAGCTTCACCGGTAACAACTACACCGATACGCTCACCGTGACGGTAAGAAGCAGCGTTAGCACCGTCGATGTACTCAACGCGACGAACGTTGATGTTTTCACCGATTTTAGCAACTAGTGCAACACGAGTTTCTTCAAACTGTGCTTTTAAGTCTTCAATCGTTACTTTAGCTGCAGTAGCAACTTCAAGAACTTGGTTAGCAAATGCTAGGAAGTTAGCATCTTTTGCTACGAAGTCAGTTTGACAGTTAACTTCTAGAAGTGCAGTGAAGCCTTCGCCACTCTTGATAAGGATAGTACCTTCAGCAGCGATGTTACCTGCTTTTTTAGCAGCCTTCGCAGCACCACTTTTACGCATGTTGTCAATTGCAAGCTCAATGTCACCATTGGTTTCAGTTAGAGCTTTTTTACAGTCCATCATGCCAGCGCCAGTGCGGTCACGAAGTTCTTTAACTTGGGCAGCAGTAATTGCCATTGTTAAATCCTCTACAGATAATTCTACAAATTCATTTGATAAAAAACAGGGGCCTTGTGGCCCCTGTTCACCAATCATTTCTTTTTGGTTAATAAGGGGGGATGAAAATCATCGCGCCTTATTATTCAGCTTCTACGAAACCGTCTTGCTCAGCTTGTACTGCTAGATCTTGACCTAGACCAGCTTTTGCCGCAGCAGCAACTGATTCAGTGTACAAACGGATAGAACGCATCGCATCATCATTACCTGGAATGATGTAGTTAATACCGTCTGGTGAAGAGTTAGTATCAACAACAGCTACAACTGGAATACCTAGGTTGTTAGCTTCTTTAATAGCGATATGCTCGTGGTCAGCACCGATAACGAAGATAACGTCAGGAAGACCGCCCATGTTCTTGATTCCGCCTAGAGACTTCTCTAGCTTATCAAGTTCACGAGTACGCATTAGCGCTTCTTTCTTAGTTAGCTTGTCGAAAGTACCGTCTACAGACTGGCTTTCTAGATCTTTTAGACGCTTGATTGATTGACGAACTGTTTTCCAGTTAGTCAACATACCGCCTAACCAGCGGTGATCAACGTAGTACTGATCACAAGAAACAGCAGCTTCTTTGATCGCTTCGCTTGCAGCACGCTTAGTACCTACAAAAAGAACTTTACCTTTTTTAGATGCAACGTTGCTGATGAACGCTAGTGCTTCATTGAACATAGGCACAGTGTGCTCTAGGTTAATGATGTGTACACCGTTACGAGCGCCGAAGATGAATGGCTTCATCTTTGGGTTCCAGTAACGAGTTTGGTGACCGAAGTGAACACCGGCTTGAAGCATGTCGCGCATTGAAACTGTAGTCATTTTATTACCTTATTTAGGGGTTAGACCTCCACGTATCCCATATCTCCGACCAATTAATTGGCACCCCGAAGAACGTGTCGATACGTGTGTGATTTAGTATTTTAAAATAGCCATGTATAATGGCCGCCATATCAACTCTTACGTATACCAATAAAATTGATCAAGTAAGAGTCAAACACAACGGCGCGCTTTATACCATATTGGTAGCCAGAACACAACTTTTTGGCGTAAAATCACCATCTGAAAAATCGCGTAGACAGACAAGAGAACACTGAATGAGTATTGTGATTAAAACCGCTGAAGAGATCGAAAAAATGCGCGCAGCAGGCAAGCTAGCGGCTGATGTATTAGAGATGATTGCCGAGCATGTGAAGCCCGGTGTCACTACCAATAGCCTCAATGACATTTGTGCTAAATATACCCAAGAACATGGTGCAATTTCGGCCCCGCTAGATTATCACGGTTTTCCTAAATCTATCTGTACCTCGGTCAATGATGTTATTTGTCACGGTATTCCCAATGACACCCCACTCAAAGATGGCGACATTATCAATATTGATATTACTGTGATTAAAGATGGTTACCATGGCGATACTTCAAAAATGTTCTTTGTTGGTGATGTATCTCCTAAGAACAAACGTCTTTGTCGTATCACTCAAGAGAGCTTATACGAAGCCATCAAGAAAGTTCGCCCAGGAATGAAACTGGGTGAAATTGGCACCATCATTGAAAAATACATCAAGAGTAAGAAAACTGGTCTTGAGAAATACACCATCGTAAAAGATTATTGCGGTCACGGTATTGGCTCAACGTTCCATGAAGAACCACAGGTCATGCATTACAAAAATGGTGACAAAACCGTATTACGTCCAGGCATGTGCTTCACCATTGAGCCTATGATTAATGCCGGTCGCCATACTTGTATACTGGATAAAGATGATGGCTGGACGGTTACCACCTCAGATGGTAAGAATTCAGCACAATGGGAACACACGTTGTTGGTGACTGACACTGGGGTTGAAATTCTCACCTTACGTAGCGAAGAAGATATCGCTCGCAGCATTAATCATTAACTCTCCTCACAAAGGCAACCTCATGGTTGCCTTTGTTGTGCTACAGGACGTCAAATGGAAAACGCCTTATCTGCCAAGCTGTCATTAACCGAACTTAATCAGCAGTTGCTCGAACAATTTAGTAATAAAGACTCGATCACCGAACTCGTTAGCCAACGGTGCCGGTTTGTCGATGAGGTCCTCATTAATCAATGGAAAGACGAAGGGTTAACTGAACTGCCTATTTCATTGATTGCCGTGGGGGGATATGGCCGCGGTGAGCTACATCCACAATCTGATATTGATCTATTGTTTTTGATTGCCCCCGACCTAAGCAAAGCCGATGAAGAGCGCCTCGGCGCATTTATCGCCTTCTTGTGGGATGCAGGCTTAGAGGTCGGCCATAGCGTACGTACTGTCGATGAAACCATCGAGCAGGGCAAAAACGATGTCACTGTTGCCACTAACCTCTTAGAGTCTCGCCAGCTTATCGGCGAGCAATCTTTATTTGATGAGTTATATGACCGCATAAGACAAGCTGACTTTTGGCCAGCCAGTGCTTTCTACATTGCCAAACGCGACGAGCAAGTTGCCCGCCATGAGAAAGCGAATGCCTTTGATCTTGAGCCCAATGTCAAATCCTGCCCCGGTGGATTACGAGATATTCATACCATTGCTTGGGTTGCAATGCGCTATTTTGACGCTGCTTGTGCAGAAGAGTTGGTCGCGCACGGTTTTCTTGAACCCGATGAGCTGCAAGAGCTACTCGAATGCCAAGCCTTTTTATGGCAATTGCGCTTTGCCTTACATTTGATTTCTGGCCGCGATGAAAACCGATTACTGTTTGACATGCAACGCCAAGTGGCAGAATTGCTAGGCTATGCCGACGGGACCGTGTTAGCAGTAGAGAAAATGATGAAACGCTATTACCGCACAGTTAGGCGCGTAATGGAACTGAATCAAATGCTGCTGCAACTGTTTAAACGCGCCACGTTAGGCCATACAAAGGCGCTGGAAATCAAGCCGATTAATGACAACTACCAGCGCCGTGGTATGTACATTGAGAGCTTAAATCCCGAACTGTTTGAGCAACCGACCGAAATTCTCAACCTGTTTTTACAGATTGCTAAAAACTCAAATATCAAAGGTATTTATGCCCCAACATTGCGTAGTTTGCGCCGTCAACGCCGCGCATTAAGGACGCCGCTGATGGAGCTCGCACCCTGTCGGCAACTGTTTTTAGAAATTCTGCGTCATCCACGGGGCATAGCCGCGCTTTCGCTAATGCATCAACATGGCATTTTGTCGGCCTATCTGCCGGCTTGGCGACAAATTGAAGGCCAGATGCAGTTTGATCTGTTCCATGCCTATACCGTCGATGAACATACCCATAGGTTAGTGCAAAATATTGACCGCTTCTCGCAGCCTGAACAAAAAGAGGAGTTTCCGCTGGGATCAGTGTTAATCAATCAACTGCCGAAGAAAGGTCTGTTGGTTCTCGCAGCCATATTCCATGATATAGGTAAAGGTCGCGGCGGCGATCACAGCCAGCTTGGCGCCGTGGATGCGTTGGAGTTTTGCGAAAAGCATGGCATGAATAAACACGACGGTCGTTTGGTGAGCTGGTTAGTGAAAAATCATCTGGTAATGTCAGTAACTGCGCAGCGCCGTGACATATCTGATCCCGATGTTGTCGCTGAGTTTGCCGAGAAAGTACGCGATGCCGTGCACCTAAGTTACCTTTACTGTCTAACGGTGGCCGATATATGCGCCACCAATGAAAAAACCTGGAACAACTGGAAAGGCTCACTATTACGAGATCTCTACTTTTCAACCCAGCGGGTATTGGCTCGCGGCAAAGAAAAGCCTGTTGATATCCGCGCTCGCGTACGTGAACATCAAGCAAAAGCTAAGAAAGATCTCCTTAGACGCGGAGTGAAAGAGAAAGAGCTCGATAAATTATGGCAACGTTTCAAAGCTGACTATTTTTTGCGCCACCAGCCTAATCAATTAGCTTGGCACGCTGAAGCCATATTGAAGCACAAAAGCAAAGAAGTGCTGACTCTAATATCAAAACACACGACCCGTGGCGGCACTGAGCTATTTGTATATAGTCCAGATAAGCCTAAGTTATTCGCCACGGTTATGGCGGTATTGGACAATAAAAATATCAATGTACATGATGCAACCATTATGAGCTCGAAGGACAATTATGCCATCGACTCATTTGTGATTTTAGAACAAGATGGTAGCCCTGTCGCCCAGCCATCAAGGATTCAGGGCATTAAAAAAGCCATCAATAAGGCGCTTTTAGGTGACACTGCCAAGCTACCTAAGTTCAGAAAACTGCCGCGTCGCATGAAGCCTTTTAACGTTCGCACTCAGATCACATTTATTCCATCGCCTAAACCTGGCACCAGTATGATGGAATTAATCGCCTTGGATACCCCTGGCCTACTAGCAAAAGTCGGCGATATTTTATATCGTTGTCGGGTCAAATTGTTGGCAGCGAAGATCACGACCATTGGGGAACGCGCCGAAGACTTCTTTATCCTGCAAACGGCCGAGGGTCAGCAGCTAGATGAGCAGACACAACAGCAATTGACTGAGGCGCTTGTCGAAGCGCTACAAAAGCCAGCAGCACAATAGAAAATATTCATTTTATCGATTTTATATAGCAAATTTGGGAGACATTAATGGAGGCTTTACGCCAACGTATAGAAGCAGCTTTTGAAGCTCGCGCTGAAATTACACCGAACTCAGTAGATCCAAGTGTTCGTGCTGATGTTGAAAAAGCTATCGCGATGCTAGACAAAGGCGAAGCGCGTGTTGCTGAAAAAATTGATGGCCAGTGGCATGTACACCAATGGCTAAAAAAGGCTGTGCTACTTTCTTTCCGCATTTTCGATAACGGTGTTATTGATGGTGCCGAAACCAAGTACTTTGATAAAGTCCCAATGAAATTTGCCGACTATGACGAAGCTCGCTTCAAAGAAGAAGCGATTCGCGTCGTACCACCAGCGGCAGTGAGAAAAGGCTCATACATCGGCAAAAATACCGTACTGATGCCATCGTACGTTAACTTAGGTGCCTACGTTGATGAAGGCTCTATGGTTGATACATGGGCAACGGTTGGTTCATGTGCGCAAATTGGTAAAAACGTTCACCTATCTGGTGGTGTCGGCATTGGTGGTGTTTTAGAACCACTACAAGCTGGCCCAACTATCATTGAAGATAACTGCTTCATTGGCGCGCGCTCTGAAATTGTAGAGGGTGTAATTGTTGAAGAAGGCAGTGTTATCTCAATGGGCGTTTACATTGGTCAAAGCACCCGTATTTTTGACCGTGAAACCGGCGAAGTACATTACGGCCGTGTTCCAGCAGGCTCAGTAGTAGTATCTGGTAACCTACCATCAAAGTGTGGCACTTACAGCCTTTATGCGGCAATCATCGTTAAGAAAGTCGATGAAAAAACCCGCGGTAAAGTGGGCATAAACGAGTTACTACGTATCGTAGACTAATTCGCAACAGTAAGTGTCTAGTCCTAAAATAGGTTGACGGTTTTTATTAAGCCAGTTGGTATTCCCAACTGGCTTTTTCATGCACCTCATTTGGGGTTTTCATTC
>NZ_JAEH01000007.1 GCF_000518805.1 Shewanella waksmanii ATCC BAA-643 | reverse complement strand
GGGAAAGCTTCTAGCAGAACACTGATTGCAAAGATAGAAATGGCCTGCGACATTAGCTCAGTTGGTAGAGCGATACCTTGCCAAGGTATAGGTCATCGGTTCGAACCCGATATGTCGCTCCAATCTACTAAGGCGCGATGGCAGAATGGCTATGCTGCGGATTGCAAATCCGTCGATCTCGGTTCGACTCCGGGTCGCGCCTCCACTTTAATGTTTTAGTGCGTAAGCGGTAAAACACACTTTGCCCGAGTGGTGGAATTGGTAGACACAAGGGATTTAAAATCCCTCGCTGAATAAGCGTGCCGGTTCAAGTCCGGCCTCGGGTACCATCATTCGATGACAAAAAAGCCTCAACATATGTTGGGGCTTTTTTGTATCTGCAAACGCATTAATTACACAATATTTTAGAACGCTATACTAATCTGCTTTGTTAGTTGAATGATGAGCAGTAAACACTGCTATATATTGACAATTTGTCATAAAAATCCCCATAAAATTCATAATCGCTAGTTCAATGACTATTTTTTTCACTTTGTGGCAAAGTCGCTATGAAGCCTTGACTGACTTTGGTATAACTAGCATCGAACCCTACATATACGCTTATTTTTCAGGACAAAACCATGATATTTAACCAGGTAGAGCAGGCAAGTGCCGACCCCATCTTGGGCCTTACTGATGCATTCAAAGCTGATCCTCGCGCAGAGAAGGTCAACTTAGGAGTTGGGATTTATAAGGATGAGTCGGGTGCAACACCTATTTTGAAGTCGGTTAAACTTGCAGAAGAAAAATTACTTGATAGCGAAACAAGTAAAAGCTACTTGGGAATAGATGGCGTTCAAGCATATAACCAAGCGGTACAAACACTCTTGTTTGGCAAGTCTCACGATGTCGTAGTAAAGAAACGCGCCGCGACGGCACAAGCACCAGGTGGAACGGGTTCGTTAAGGGTAGCCGCAGAATTTTTGGTAAAAAATACCGCAGCTCAAACCATTTGGGTCAGTAACCCAACCTGGGCTAACCACAATAATATTTTTAACTCGGCGAATTTAGCGGTTAAGCAATATGGCTATTATCGCCCAGAGACCCATGACATGGACTTTGACGCCATGTGTGCGGATTTAAATACCGCAAACGCGGGTGATTTGGTGTTACTCCATGGCTGCTGTCATAACCCAACTGGTATCGATCTTAACTCACAACAATGGGAAGCTATCGCCAAGCTGTGCTTGGATAAGCAATTAGTACCGCTGTTTGATTTTGCCTATCAGGGGTTTGGTGCTGGTGTTGAAGAAGATGCACAGGGCTTGCGTATCGTCGCTAACATTGTCCCTGAGTTATTGGTTGCTAACTCTTTCTCTAAGAACTTTGGTTTATACAATGAACGCATTGGGGCGGTGACTTTAGTTGCTGAATCTTCGGAAATTGCAAACAAAGCTTTTAGCCAAGTAAAAAGCACGATTCGCGCAAATTATTCTAATCCCCCAGCCCATGGTGCGCTTATTGTAAGCACTATTCTAGCTGACGAAGCGCTGAGTGAACTATGGCAACAAGAGTTGCAGCAGATGCGCGAGCGAATTGCACAGATGCGCGGCCTGTTTGTTGAAAGCCTAAAAGCTTGTGGTGTTGAACAGAATTTTGATTTTATTAATGATCAAAATGGCATGTTTAGTTTCTCTGGTTTAACAAAAGATCAGGTTAATCAGCTTAAAGTTGACCACGGTGTTTATATTGTGGGTAGCGGTCGTATCAGTGTTGCCGGCATGACTAAATCTAATATGCCTGTTATTTGTAAAGCGATAGCAACTGTACTTGCTAACTCATAAGCTTAAGCGGCGATAGATGTAAGTCTACAATCACGATTAGTACAGTATTACTAACAACAAAAAGGAGCCTAACGGCTCCTTTTTTATTCCATATTAGCCATGATATTGGCCAATGCGGCAACAAGCGCTTGCTTGTCGTGCATAGCTAAATGCTCTTGGCTAATTAGTGGTGTGGTGTAAATATTACCGTCAATATAGCTTTGAGGACCATGGCGTAAAACCGCGTCAATTGGCTTACCATTGAGCACTTGCTGAAACCATTGTAGACGTTTATCCAAACTAAAGTTGGCCGCTGATGTTGGCTCTTGAGTCAGATTATCAATATAAATGATTGGCGCGTTTGTTTGATTTATGGCGGTAGCGATGTCTTGCAATAGCAGCGGTGGCATGACACTAGTTAAGAAGCTACCAGGGCCTAAAATAATCAGATCTGAGCACTTGAGCGCACTAACAGCTTCATTAGTCGATTCAACTTGTGGCTCTAAAGCTAAAGCCGCTGGTGGTTGATTCATGTCATCAACTTCTACTTCGCCATAAACTTTATCGCCAGCGCCGGCAATAGCCACAAGATGGGTAGGTTGCTCGGACATCGGGATAAGTTGGCAGTCGATATTAAGCATTTGGCGTATCAAATTCACGGCTTCTAGCGGCCGAACACACAGTTGATCAAGGGCCAATAACATAAGGTTGCCTAAGTTATGACCGGTAAGCTCGCTACTGCCGCCGTAGCGGTAATCAAACAACAAAGAGCCAACGGAAGGTTGGGCAACTAACTGTGACAAGCAATACCGTAAGTCACCCCAGGCAATGCAATCTTGTGATTGCCTAAGTCTTCCTGTCGAACCACCATTATCAGTCGTAGCGACAATGCCAGTCAGTTTAGGACCAAGAAAATTTAATGCTGCGAGTACGCGACCTAATCCATGTCCGCCACCGATGGCGACAATATGGTCAAATTGACTGATTATTTTCTGAGGCATAAAGCAACATGTAAAATCTTTGCGAGTTGGGCGGCAATTATACCTGAGATTAATGCATGGTTACCAAGAAAATGTTGCTTTAGCTTTACGGCGCTTTGCTCGCACTGGTGCCTTGTTTCAGTATATAATCCAGACTCATAATAGAATTAAGGGTGGCGATTTGAAGACAGGTAGAGTAGGTAAGTTAGTCGTGTCACTTGGCTTAGTCACAATTGCGCTGTTAACGAGTCGCGCAGTGTTGATTCACCAAGTAGAAGACGGTACTACAGCCAAAGGCAAGGTAGTAGAGAATCAACTGCCTACGAGTAAAATTCCTGATTTCAATGCAATAAAAGATGTGTCGGAAAAGAAGCAAGCTTTTTTCAATTACTTGCGTCCGGCTATTCGTCATCAAAATGCAATTATTGCTGATGAAAGGCAGTTTTTAAAACAGTCTTTACAGCACCTAGAGCAGCAAAATTTAACCGAAGCTGAGCGTTTTAGAATAGAAGGGTTAGCCAGTAAATACCAATTGGCGATGCGTTCAATCAATCAAAATACCTTAACCCAACTTTTAGAACGCGTTGATATCATCCCTGAAGATATGGTACTCATCCAGGCGGCGAACGAAACCGGTTGGGGGAGTTCTCGTTTTGCCAAGCAAGGTTTAAACTTCTTCGGGCAATGGTGTTTTAGAAAGGGATGCGGCTTGGTACCCCAGTCTCGGACGGCGGGTATGAGTCATGAAGTTGCAGTGTTTGATAGTGTAGAGGACTCCGTCGCGTCATATTTGCGTAATCTTAATTCTAACGCTGCCTATTCGCTGTTACGTTCAATACGTGCCGACCTTCGTGCACAGAACAAGCAACCCGAAGCAACAAAATTAGTTTACGGTCTCATTCATTATTCTGAGCGACAAGAGGCCTATATAGATGAACTACTCGAAATGCTCAGACATAACAAAAAATATTTGGTGGACAATGATGCAAAAAGGCCTTCTGTTTAGTTGCCTTATTATGGCGTGTGGCGTAACTCAAGCGGCGCCAATCTCTTTAGAATATCAAGGTTTCTATCAGCGATTAAAACAGGTTAATAAAGGTCATTACCCGCTTATTGAAATAGCGTTTAGTGTGCCAAAGACAAAAGAGTGTGTAGTACTTGGCGGCTCTATTACGACTGAGAAAGAGCAATTTCCATTGACTATCAGCGATAATCAGCGCCTTTATATCCCTTATGATGGCGCCTTAAAGTCAGATAGGGCAGTGATCAATCTTGATATGCAGGGTGATGGCAGCAGTTGTGGCATTGCAATGCAGATCAGGGCGAAGCAAACCAAAACACAATATAAGGGTAGCGAAGTCGTTGAAATTGATGAGCAGATGAATAGCTTATTGAAATCGATGCAGGGCTTTCCTATGCGTTACTTCAGTGAATCAACCAATGGTATCAATTTCGAGTTCGCCAATGATAAACAAGTGATGGTAACCACCGATGGTATCGAGCATAGAGTGCAAGGTGTGTATCGTCTTTCAACCCAGGCTATTACGGAGTTAGGCGATATTAGCTTCAGCGAGCAGCCATTGGTTGTTAGTCCGTGGACGGGCACAGAATAAAAAAGGCCGTTAGGCCTTTTTTATTGCGTCAGTCTACAGGCTGACAGGATCACAGCAAAGCGATCAAACTAGGGCTGATAAGTGCTGACAATATCGATTTTGTGTTCCGGTTTAACATTGGCGGCAGCATCTAAATCGATATGTCCACTGTTGGCAATATCTAGAAAATCGAAAGCTGGTAGCTCAGCTTCAGCGACATCACCTGATTTCGGTGCACTAGGATCTTGCTTTAAACTTTTGAAATCAAACTGGTTTCGGTCAACACCTTGCGAAGGGGCAGTGTTCTGCATTGCGGTAAAGATGGTTTCAATGCGGCCAGGATATTCTTTATCCCAGCTTTTGAGCATATCTTTTACTGCTTGGCGTTTTAAATTCTCTTGAGAACCGCATAGATTACAAGGAATGATAGGAAACGCTTTCAGCTCTGCGTACTCAGCAATATCCTTTTCTCTGCAATAGGCAAGGGGGCGAATAACCACGTTAGCACCATCATCTGATAATAACTTAGGTGGCATGGCTTTTTGCTTACCCGCGAAAAACATATTTAAGAACAAGGTTTCCACTATGTCATCACGATGATGACCTAATGCAATCTTGGTGGCTTTAATTTGCTGTGCAAACCCATACAAGGTACCACGGCGCAAACGACTACATAGCGAACAAGTGGTTTTACCTTCTGGAATCTTATCCTTAACAATGGAATAAGTGTCTTTTTCAAGAATGTGGTAAGGCACGTTCAGCGTATCAAGGTAAGCGGGCAAAATATCTTCAGGGAAACCAGGTTGCTTTTGATCTAAGTTTACTGCCACGATTTCAAAGTTAATAGGCGCACGTTGCTGCAGATTGACGAGGATGTCCAACATGGCGTAACTATCTTTACCACCAGACAAACAACACATTACCCTATCGCCATCTTCAATCATGCCATAATCAGCGATAGCACTGCCCACTTCACGGCGTAACTTCTTTTGCAGCTTGTTTAATCGGGTAATTTGCTTTTTAGATAAAGTTTGTTGGTTATCAGACATAAAAAACGCGCCTAGAGACTCAAAATCAGGGCGCGTAGTATAGCGTATTAATTGTTAGCAAAGAAGTAACTAAATTAACTCTCTTCGAGAGGTGAACGATAGCCTTCGGGTTTAATTGCTAATAAATCACAGTTAATACTGTCAATGACATGCTCGGCGGTGTTACCAATCAATGCCGCTGAAAACCCAGTACGGCCAACGGTGCCTAATATGACTAGTTCAGCGTCTAGGTGTGCGGCCACCTCAGGAATTACATCCTCTGGTAGTCCTTCTTTGACGTGACAAAAATCAGCTTCGATACCATAGCTATTTGCAAGGTAAGTGACTCGTTGTTCGTGCTGCATACGAATAGTCTCACTATAGGTATGTGCATCAAAATCCGGTAATTCTATAGCCAAATTGACGGGTGTGCCTGGGTAACCATTAACGAGGTGCACTTGTGCATCAAACTTTTTGGCTAAATCCAGTGCGTGATTGATAATGATGCCATTTAGTGCTTGATGATCATCATCTTCACTAGCAATGTTAACCGCACACAGGATTTTCCCTTGCACTGGCCAATCATGCTCTTTGACTAATAAGACAGGTACTGGCGCTTTGCGCATTAAATGCCAGTCGGTGGGGGTAAAGATGACAGATTTAAGTTTGTCGTGCTCGTGTGTACCTTTAACGATAAGATCATACTGACCTTCAATAGCATGCAAAATAATGCTTTCGTAAGGGCGGTTATGCCAAATCACTTCACTTTCAATATCAACACCGTTTTGTTGATAGTCTGATAATACTTCTTGTAGCCATGCTTGACGCTGTGCGATCACACCTTGACGCATTGCTTCGCGCTCTTGACCGGAGAGAATCGAGGTCATCTCATAGGAGAAGTCGAAAATGGATAAAAATACGGTGATTTTGGCGTTATTTTTTGAGGCTAATTCAACGGCACGTGCAATGGCCGACTGCTTATCATTAGTTGGATCTACTACCACAAGGATCTTTTGATAGTCCTTCATAGCTTACTCCTTTAAGTGATGCGATAACTTAATAATGAGCCAATCGGGGCAAATTGCTTTGTGTTAGATCAAATTTGCCCTGACAAACTAGGTTACCGACCTATCTTATTGTTTCCTGATAATTTAGACAAGGACTCAAAGTCAACGATAGTGATATATTTACCTTTAACCTCAATCAGTTCCGCTTTTTGAAAGCGGCCTAATAAGCGACTGATAGTTTCAACGGTAAGACCTAAATAATTACCAATATCGCCACGTGTCATGGTTAATCTAAATTCTTTAGGTGAAAAGCCTCGATTACCGAATCGTGTTGCCAAGTTACTGATAAACGCAGCTAGGCGCTCTTCGGCGTTCTTTTTGCTGAGTAACAAAATCATCTCTTGGTCAGATTGAATTTCATTGCTCATTAGGCGCATGATTTGCTGTCTAAGCTTTGGCATAGTGCCAGATAAGTCATCTAAAGTAGTGTAGGGGATTTCACACACCATAGAGGTCTCTAACGCTTGTGCAAAACTCTGATGCATTTGAGAATGGATGCCATCAAACCCTATTACATCACCAGCTAAATGAAATCCTGTGATCTGTTCATCACCTTGCTCGGTAATGGTATAGCTTTTGATTGTTCCAGAACGTATTGCGTAGAGAGATTTGAGAGGGTCACCGGATTTGAATATTTGCTCACCTTTTTGAATAGGTTTTTTGCGTTCGATAATATCATCAAGCTGATCTAGCTCGTTGGTATTCAACGTGAATGGAATACACAATGTTCCCATACTGCAGTCATGACAATGAATGGCGCATCCGGGTGAAGCCGAACGACGACTTTTAATGGTGTCTGTCATAATCTCTCTCAAATTTCACAATTACCCATATGTTAACTTAATTTAATAATATGGGCTAGTTTAGCTGGCCAAAACCTATGTACAAAGTATGGCAACCAAACGCTACTAATGCACTACCGCTGAGCCATTTAACCCATTTTGAGCGCACCCATCTGTTTAACATATCTGCGGCTAAGCCGGCACTAAGCAGGGCCGGTAAGGTTCCTAAACCAAAACACAGCATAATAGCCGCGCCATGTAGCGCAGAATTGCTTGCCACTGCCCAAGTTAGCGTACTATAAACCAATCCACAGGGTAACCATCCCCAAATAATACCGGCTACACCTGCTTGTATTGGCGATTGAATGGGTAATAACCTTTGCGCAATAGGTGATAAAAAACGCCAAATCCATTGACCTAAACGTTCTATTTGTACGACACCAGACCATACTTGGGCGATATAAAGCCCGGTTATGATCATCATCACACCTGCAATGAACCTCAGTACCAGCAGATAAACATCGATATCGAACAACAGGCCGAGTAGGCTGGCTGAACCGCCAACAAGCGCGCCGGCTACGCCATAACTGCTAATTCGACCGATGTTATAAGCGAGTAGGAACCTAAGTCTATGGGCGAGTGCGTTGCCCTGGCTCACCTTGGGGAGTTGTTGAGAAAATGCTCCCACTATTCCACCACACATTCCCATGCAGTGTCCCGCGCCCATTAGACCGACAATAAAAGCCGCTGTGTAGCTGTACTCGTTCAACTCGATTTCTTGCCGTTGTCTTTGTGTTTGTCTTGGGTGCTAGGTTTGATGTCGTCATCGAATAGTATCGACACACTTTGTCTGTCTAAGTCATCAAATTGCTCTGATTTTACTGCCCAGAAGAATATTCCCACCGCGATCAACACGAACAGCATAGCAATAGGAATCAAAACATAAATGATGCTCATAATTTTACCTTAAGTAATCTAAGACTATTGGCAACGACAATAAGTGAGCTCGCTGACATACCGATGGCTGCAATATAGGGGACAACATGACCAGTCACCGCTAATGGGATAATAAACAGATTATATCCTAACGCCCACCACAAATTCTGCTTAATGATCTGTTGAGTTAATTTGGCTATCTTTATCGCATCGGCAAAGCGTGCCAGTTGATTACTTAACAGCACAAGATCGGCACTGTTTTTAGTGACATGGGCGCCGCTCCCCATCGCGATAGACAAATTAGCCCCCGCGAGCACTGGCGCGTCATTAATCCCATCACCAAACATTGCCGTTGGCGATGTTTGATCGTATTGCTGAATCAAGGTTAGCTTGGCGGCAGGTGTCATATTCTTGTGCACGTCCGAGATATTCAGCGCTTGGGCCACTTGATTAACATGAGCGGAGCTGTCTCCACTGGCGATACTCGTGCTAATGCCTTGCAGGCGCAGCTCATTAACGGCTTTAAGTGCATCTTCTCTGAGTTGGTCGACTACCACAAAATGTGCCAGTAGACCGCTATCATTAGCTAAATAAACAGTTTGTTTATCCTTGACTTGATTTGTTTGCTCAACATTACAAAATGCGGCACTGCCAAGTGTGTACTGCAAACCATTCACTTTGCCGCTTATGCCAAGTCCAGGTAAATTTTTAGCTTCGGTTACCATCAACTTACTGCTGTCACCGTTAAACGCCGCAGCCAGTGGATGAAGCGATTGTGACTCAAGAGCGGTGGCAATATTAAGGGCTTCAATGTCGGTTAAAGACTGGTAGGACTGCATCGACTCAATGGTCAAGGCTCCGCAAGTCAATGTCCCAGTTTTATCAAACACCACTTGTTTGATTGCGGGCAGCTTTTCGAACACCCCAGGCTTTTTAGCAACAATCCCTAGGCGAGTAAACAAGCCTGTAGCACAGGTCACTGCCGTTGGCGTGGCTAAGGCGAGGGCACAGGGGCATGTCGCGACCAAGACTGATAATGTCACCCAAAATGCATCTTCTGGCCAATAGATACGCCAGATCAGGTAAGTTAACGCTGCAATGACTAAAATTGTCCAGGTGAAATAATTCGAAATCGTATCGATATACTCAGCGACTTTGGGCTTGTTATTGGCCGCTTCTTCTTGCATACGCATAATTTCGCTAACCAGCTGATCTTGGCCAACGGCTGTCACTGTGAAAGTGAGTGGATGATCGAGGTTAATGGTGCCAGCATAGACTTCGCTGGTCAGGTTCTTTATTACTGGGGTTTGCTCCCCTGTTAACATGGCTTCGTTTACGCCGGTCTCGCCCTCTACAACGACTCCATCAGCGGGTATGGCATCACCAGGTTTAACAAGAACATGCATCCCTACTTTGAGTTGTTTGGCGGGAATTTCAGTAACAACACCGCTGTCATCCACCATGTTGGCGGTTACCGGCACCAATTTGTGTAGGTTATTGGCGCTCATTGCTGCTTTTTGGCGTGCGTTTTGCTCTAGGTAGCGGCCGAGTAATAAAAAGAAGGTAAACATGGATACCGACTCAAAATACACCTCTCCGGTACCTTGAACCGTTGCGATACAACTGGCTATGTATGCGCCACATATTGCAATTGATACTGAGACATCCATGTTTAAACGTCCAGCAAGCATGCCTCTTATGGCACTAAAATAGAATGGCTGCGCGGAATAAAACACCACAGGCGCAGCAAAAATCATACTTACCCAACGAAAATAGTCGCGATACTCAACTTCCAAGTCGGTAAAATATTCAGAGTAGAGGGCCAAGGCAAACATCATGACTTGCATGGTGGCAAAGCCGGCGAGTCCGAGTCTTAGCAAAAACTTGCGGCTGTTTTCTTTACTTTGCTTTTCTTGTTCATCGACTTGATAAGGGGAAGCTTGGTAGCCAATGGCACTAATTTGACTAAGTATGGCGCTGAGGTTTATCTGGCTATTATCCCATTTGATTTGCGCCCGTTCAGTTGTACTGTTGACCTTTATGCTGGCCACACCTTCAACATGTTTAAGCTTGTGTTCTATCAACCAAGCACAGGCGGCACAAGTGATGCCATCTATTGTTAAGGATGTTGATGAGAGTTGGTCCTGTTGATGGACAAAGTCTTGTTGCACTTCTGGTAAGTCAAAAGCGCTGTAATGATTCAGCTCTTCTGGCACAAGGGCCGTTTGTTTACTGCCTGGCTCTGTACGATATTTGTAATAGTTTGTCAGACCGGAATCAATAATAGCCTGGGAAACAGCCTGACAGCCTGGGCAGCACATCAACTGTGCTTGGTTATCGATTAGCGTCGTAAATTGAGAGCCAGTGGTTACCGGCTCTGCGCAATGGAAACAGCTCGGATTACTCATAAAACGGTTAGTTTAACCAATACTGACTGTCGTCACGGATCTCTAATCGTTTCTGTATGCGCCACGACTTATCAAAACCTTCAATGCGAACATCCCAGGCGCCGGTTAAGGGTTGCTCTAGCGCGATTTGGTACTGTTGATTACCATCGGCGGTAACCACTTGATTAAAGTCTCTCTCTTTAATCGTAGGATGAAAAAATTGCACGGTTAACGCGGCGAGATAAGCTTCTCCGCCATGTTGAGTCAAGGTTAACTTGTTATCATCAACGAGCAATTCATATTGCATACCAAGCTGTTTAGCTTGTTTGATTGCACGCAAATCCATATTAATTCTTTTGCCATCTTTATAGTAATCTTCAGAGACTAACGAATCACGATTTTCAATCGCAAGATAGAGCAAATTAAAACTAGCAACAACAGCAATTAGTGGCAGTACGATGAGAAACCAAGGCCAGAATTGTTTATACCAGGGTTGAGGTTGATTCATTAACAATACCTATAGGATGAAGTAGCGCTATTTTACATGTAAAAGTGTGAGATGACACTTAAAAAAAAGGCCCCGATACGATCGAGGCCTCTTTGTTAACTAGATGTAACTATTTGTTTGACAAGCTATAAACGTACGCAGAGATAACATGAACCTTCTCTTCGCCTAGCATGTCTTTCCAAGCTGGCATTACGCCACTACGACCTTGCATTAGCGTGTGTTCAATTGCGCCGCGGCTGCCACCGTATAACCAAATGTTGTTGGTTAGGTTAGGGGCGCCCATCATCTTGTTACCAGTACCGTCCATACCATGACATGCGAAACAACCTTTCATGAATGAACCTTGGCCTTGAGCGGCTAGGGCTTCATCGTGGTCGCGGCCAGATAACTTAAGTACATACTCAGTTAGGCCTTTGATTTCACTGTCTTCAATCGGTAAACCACCTTTTGGCGGCATCATACCGTGACGACCATTCATGATTGAGGCTTTGATGGTTTCTAGCTCACCACCATATAACCAGTCACCGTCTGTAAGGTTAGGGAAGCCTGTGCTACCACGGGCATCACTGCCATGGCATTGCGCACAGTTTTGTAGGAATAAACGTCCGCCTACTTTTAATGCTTCTTCATTGTTGACCAACTCTTCAAGCGGTGTTTCAGCATAGGCTTTGAAGATAGGACCGAATTTTTCATCGGCGCTCTTTACTTCTTGGTCATACTGCACCCAGCGGCCTTCTTTAGCAGCAGTTTCTACCGCTAATTTAGACTCTTCAAGGTTACGGATACTTTGGTTAGAACTTGTCCAACCTAGTAAACCTTGGAAGTTACCTAAACCAGGGTAAAGCGCTAAGTAAACCACACCGAAGACGATAGTTACGTAGAACATATAACTCCACCACTTTGGTAGCGGGTTATTGATCTCTTCAATACCATCAAAGCTATGACCCATAGACTTGCCTTCTTCAACACCTGTGGTGTTTTTAGAGACAAGTTTTAAAAGGATGAAACATCCTGCAATTACCACTAAGGTCAAAATGGTAATCCATAAACTCCAGAAGCTACTCATTACTTATGTTCTCCTGAGTCCTTGTTTTTGCTCTGTTCATCAGAGAAAACAAGGTTAGCGGCTTCGTCAAATTGATCTTTACGACGAGCGCTATAAGCCCACGCAAAAATACCGACAAACGTCACCATAACAACAATGGTAATAATCCCTTGTACTGTGCCGTAATCCATATTTATGCCTCCAATTATTTTAGTGCGTGACCTAGCGACTGCAGGTAAGCGATAAGCGCTTGCATTTCGGTTTTACCCTCAACTGCTTTTTGTGCGCCTTCTAACTCTTCCTGCGTATAAAGGTTGTTGCCTTTATATTCACCAGGGTGCATGTTGTTGAGTACAGTCATTTTCTTCTGAGTGTACTTACCATCTAAGGTATTCTCAGCTAGCCAAGGGAAACCTGGCATGTTTGACTGTGGTACAACGGCACGAGGATCGATTAAGTGCACTTCATGCCACTTATCGCTATAGCGACCACCCACACGGGCGAGATCCGGACCAGTACGCTTAGAACCCCACTGGAATGGATGATCCCACACTGATTCACCGGCTACAGAGTAGTGTCCATAACGCTCTGTTTCAGCGCGTAGTGGACGAATCATCTGGCTGTGACAGTTGTAGCAACCTTCACGGATATAGATGTCTCTACCTTCAAGCTCTAAGGCTGTATAAGGACGTAAACCATCTACAGGTTCAGTGGTGTCTTTTTGGAAGAGTAGGGGGGTGATCTGTACCAAACCACCAACACTGATGGCTAATACAGTGAAAATACCCAATAGACCGATATTCTTCTCGACTATTTCATGATTGAATTTCATCTCATCTACCCCTTATGCTTCAGCTGGTGCTGGCAGTGATTCTTTTGGTGCTTTAACTGTCTTGATGACGTTGTATGCCATTAACAACATACCAGTCACGAAGAACACACCACCCAAGAATCGAACAAAGTAGAATGGGTAAGAGGCTTCAATACTCTCAACGAAACTATAAGTAAGTGTTCCGTCCGAGTTTACTGCACGCCACATTAGACCCTGCATAACACCACTGATCCACATTGATACGATATAAAGAACCGTACCGATCGTAGCCAGCCAGAAATGCACATTGACTAGATTGTTGCTATACATACGGCCATGACCATAAATAGCTGGGATAAGGTGATATAGAGAACCAATTGAAACCATCGCTACCCAACCTAGCGCACCAGAGTGAACGTGTCCTACTGTCCAGTCAGTGTAATGAGAAAGGGCGTTTACGGTTTTAATTGCCATCATTGGGCCTTCAAATGTCGACATACCATAGAACGACAAAGACACAACAAGGAAACGTAAAACAGGGTCGGTTCTTAGCTTATGCCAAGCGCCTGAAAGGGTCATAATACCGTTAATCATACCACCCCAAGATGGGGCAAATAAGATCAATGACATCACCATACCTAATGACTGAGTCCAGTCAGGTAGCGCGGTGTAGTGCAGGTGATGTGGACCAGCCCAGATGTATAGGGCAATCAATGCCCAGAAGTGGACAATAGACAAACGGTAAGAATAAACAGGACGACCCGCTTGCTTAGGTACAAAGTAGTACATCATACCGAGGAAACCAGCTGTCAACAGGAAGCCTACCGCGTTATGGCCGTACCACCACTGTACCATCGCATCGACGGCACCAGCATATAAGGAATAAGATTTCCAAAGGCTGATAGGGACAGACATTGAGTTAACAATGTGAAGCACCGCTACGGTAATAATGAAGGCACCAAAGAACCAGTTCGCCACATAAATATGTGAGGTAGTTCGCTTAATAATGGTACCGAAGAAGACAACGGCGTACGCTACCCACACAATGGTGATAGCAATATCGATTGGCCATTCAAGTTCAGCATATTCTTTACCGCTGGTGATACCCAATGGCAAGGTCACAACTGCTGACAGAATAATGGCTTGCCAACCCCAGAATGTAAATGCAGCCAACTTGGGCGCAAATAAACGGGTTTGACAGGTGCGTTGAACGATATAGTAGGATGTTGCGAATAGTGCTGATGTTCCGAACGCGAAAATCACGGCGTTAGTGTGCAGAGGTCTTAGACGACTGTACGTAAGCCATGGGGTTTCAAAGTTCAGTTGTGGCCAGATTAACTGAGCCGCGATCAATACACCGACTGTCATACCAATGATGCCCCACAAAACTGTGGTTAAAGCGAATTGGCGAACTACGGTGTAATTGTAATCAGCGCCTTGAGGCTGGGAATGGTTCATCATATTGCTTCCACTGCTTATTACTTATACTTATTGTTTGAGTAAAACTTGGTTTTACCCGGTATGAGGACACCATGAGCCACATTCCCTACGAAACATCGCTAAAAGTGTCAATGTGTCACCCTACATTAACGTAAATTAATCCAGAGCAACGCAATGATACTTGAGCGATATCAAAAAAGATAGGAATTATGCGGTCTCAAATATTGATCCAGATCAAGCTACATATATACAATGTGAACAAATTGCTTCAAAAGGTTGAAAATTGTGCTAATCAGACGTTCTTTAGTAGGTTTTAATGTGATATTTGTCACACTTCTTTGTGTTTTGGTTGGCTGTGGGAAGGAAGATCAAACCGCTAAAAAGGTAGTGGAAGTAGATGAGAGTTTGTGCCAGTTTTCTCAAGGGCCATGCCAACAACAAATCGGAGAATTAACCGTATCTCTTGAACTTACCCCAACCCACGCGCCAAGTGAAAAGCCTATTCATTTGATAGTCCGTACCAACCACATCGTGGATCAAATAGACATGCAGGTAAAAGGAAGAGACATGTTTATGGGGATTATTCCAGTAAATCTGCAGCAACAGGCTAAAGATGTATATCAAGGTGAGTTAATATACGGTTCTTGCAGCAGTAACTATATGGTTTGGCGAGCTCAGGTTAATGTCACTACCCAAGGGCAAACAATGAGTTTCTGGTTTGACTTTTTAGCGGATAATCCACTGTGATAAAATTATGTTAGTCGTCCGAAAGCGTTTCCTTGACTTTATTAAACACGTCTATGTTGTCGATAAAAAGGTTAAGGAGATCTGGGTCGAAATGTAAACCAGAGCCTTTTTTCATTTCAACCAATACTTCATCAAGTGGCCAAGCGGGCTTATAGCAGCGCGCATGGGTAAGTGCATCAAATACATCAGCTATGGCAACTATTCTCGCGAAAATATGGATCTCATCAGCTTTTAAACCACTAGGGTAGCCAGAACCATCATATTTTTCATGGTGTTGCAGCGCAATAATGCTGGCAGCTTTCAAGATGGGTCGTTCAGAGTTAGCTAAGATTTGATGACCAACAGCAGGGTGCTGACGCATTATCTCCCATTCTTCATCGTTAAGCTTACCGGGTTTGAGCAACACCGAATCTGGCGTGGCGATTTTTCCGATATCATGCATGGGTGAGGCATGTTTAATTAGGTCTGCCTGGTGCTCATCTAAACCGTAGAGCAGTGCCAACTGATAACAGTACTCAGCCATACGTTTTACATGGTTAGCTGCTTCTTTAGAACGGCTTTCAACGACATCACCCAAACGTAAAATAAGCTCTGACTGCGTATCTTCAAGCTCTTTGTTTAACAGTAGGTTTTCGAATGCCACCCCGACATTGATAGCAAAAACATCAATTAATTTTTTGTCTAAATCGCCTATGGCTGCAATGTTGTCCATGTATAACAAATTGATCCAGCCACTCTTTGCCGGGAAGTATCCAATAAAACAATTGTTCTCATATAAGCAACGTTTTTCTCTTAACGCTTGCTTTAATGCTTTTTCAATATGATCAGGTACCGGTTTTTCATGATGTGCAGCAAACTGACCGGTTCCCGCTAGAATGTGTGGCTCTTCGCTGTCGACATTTTCGCTCATGGCATCTATCGAGTTACATGAAAGCAGAAGGGTTTCATTGCTTAAATTCAATAAGTTGGCTACTTGAAAAAGTAATCCATCAGCAAAGTTGTGCAGGGTACGTAGCTCGAACAACCCGGAAGTAGCCTTGACGACGCGCTCTAGACCCTGACGGTGCTGTATCTGTGCTTGTTTGGCTTGCTCTATCGCCATGATGTCACGGTAAGAGCGAAGCGCTGAGTAGACGCTGGTGATAAGTTTTCTTGAATCTAACTCAGCTTTTGCTTTGTAGTCATTAATATCATAGTTAACAATGACATCTTCTTCAGGAGCTTGTCCTGGTTGACCGGTGCGTAGGATTAATCTAATAGACTTGTTGCTAGCGTCTTCACGGATCCATTTAACTAACTCTAAACCTGCATGATCACTTTCCATCACCACATCAACAAAAGCCATTGCTACGTCTTTCTCATCCATCAAAATGGATTTAGCTTCCTCTCCACTGTAAGCATTAATAAACTCCAATGGGCGGTTATCTAACTTAAAACGTGACAGTGCAAGTTTGGTAACGGTATGTACATCTGGCTCATCATCTACAATTAAAATCCGCCACGCGGGGCCAGCAGCTTCTTCGGCAGCCTTTTTTTTACCTGAAAAGAGGGGGCTTTTCTTGGCCATGTCTATCAGCATCAGTCATCCTCGAATGTATGAAAAATTCCCTACATACATGAGTGTAGAACAGCTTACGAATTTGACCCGTTTTTTTTGTACTATCGTGCCAATAATTTAAGTAAAGCCTTATGAAAAACTTCAACTTTATTAGTTGTTGATAATAATTCTCATTTAGGTATATTAAGCTTAATCGCTTTCAAATGAACAACGCAATGGCTAATCAAAAACTCAATATTTCGCTTTCTTACGATGTATTAGCAAACTTAATCAGAAGTGGCGGGCTATGTGCTGCAGATTTTCGCTGCTTGGATCAGCATACCAAACAGCAAGTGTGGCAGATCTGCTTAACGAGTTGTAAACAACGCATACATTGTCAGGAGCAGTCTTGCATAGATTGTGATTTTCATAGTCAAGAACAACAATATGAACCAGTGAGCGATCTTAATGATTACCCTACATTGGTTAAAATTCTAACAACCAGTAAATAACTGGATATATATACAGCTTATTTTGGTCTAGCCCATTTATTAACGGCTTATTTTATTGCATGCTAAGCGAACGAATTTAGCGACTGAACATACTTATGACACCGTTTGCTATGCCGTTATTCGAGAACGCGGCAACCATTTTAACGGGTAATCAGACCGTTAATGATCACATCACTCATATTTCCCTGAATCAAGTAGAAGATGCGGGGCTGATCTATCAATGTAGTTGCGAATTACTTTATTGTCAGAAAGACAATGAGAATAGCTTTAAAAGCTATCGCAGTGAATTAACGACATTTCTAAATTGGTGTTTTAGTGTCGCTAAATTGAGTCCTGCCGCACTTAAACGACAGCAAATATCACAATATATCGATTATTGCCTTAATCCTCCGATTGAACTGGTCGGCTACTTCAATGTGGCACAATTCATAAAGTTCGATGTCTCCAGTCAGATCCCAAACCCAAAATGGAAGCCTTTTATTGGCAAAAAGCATGATGGTATCGCACTGCCTTATCAACTTAGTGACAACGCGCTAAAAACCAAAGTTGCCATCTTATCGTCCTTTTACAACTATCTAATAAGCGAAGAGGTAACCGAACGTAACCCAGCACAGGCATGGTTGAATCATTCTAGATTCGCTAGCAAGGCTCGCCATAGCATTAGTAATGATGATAGTAATCAAATGGCATTTACTGAGCTGCAGTGGTCTTACATTATCGCTACTGCAGAGAAACTTGCTCTTCAGGAACCAGAGGCTCATCAGCGAAGCTTGTTTTTGATTAAACTGGTTTATAGTTGTTATTTGCGAGTATCAGATGTAAGCGCCAGAGCAGGGTATAGCCCAATAATGGGTCAGTTTAAACTGAATAAACATTCAAATATCTGGCAATTTTACTTGCCAAAGAGCAAAGGCCAAAAGTCGAGGTACATTTCAGTTTCCAAAGCGCTCTTGCAGGCGCTACAAGATTATCGTCGCTATCTTGGCTTGGTTCCTTATCCAAGTCCTACTGATGAAACGCCTTTATTCGTTCGCCATCGTCCGGCAGGACGGGGCAGGGAAGCAGGAACAATTAATGCAAATTTAGGCATACGCCAGATACGCGACATTATCGAATTTATCATCGAAAATGCAGCTAAAAGTATCGAAAGCGACGACTTGTATGATGATGCTGTTTTTATGAGGAAGATGTCTGCACACAGTATTCGACATACTGGAATTACGCACGATATTAATATTAATCAGCGTCCATTATCCCATGTGCAAGCCGATGCGGGGCATGAGAGCATCGATACTACAAGCCTGTATTTACATACTCTAGGTAGCGAAAGAGATGCTAGCGCGGCAAATAAACCATTGGATGTGCTAGCAGGAATTGAATAAAAAAACACACATAACAAGTATGTGTGTTAGCTATAATGCGCTAGCTAGAACATCAATTTGGCAAAGGCTGGTTCCGAAGTTTCAGGCTTTAGTCTAGATTTTGATTATTGCCACTTAGAGACATTTAGGTGTATTTTTGGTGACAAGTCACACAATATATATGACCGGGCATATCTTATGTAAATTGTATGAGTTAATGCCGATAAGTATCATTATCGGCATTAAGTTACTAAAACAAATACCGTCATTTATTGCTTATAAATGGCACAGAACGGTCAAGTAACTGAGCTGTTATAGATTTACGAGGTTAACAATCACAGTGGTTAAAGCTACTGTGATTGACCAACTGTATTTTCTAGTAAACGGCCGTTAGTCTTAATTATTGCTGTAGCTATTATTAAGTGAGTTGGCACAACACTGTTTAGCACTTTATACGGTGTAGAAAATGGTAAACACTTTCGCAGCAAAGTCACTTGTGCGCTGAAGTTAGCAACCAATCCCTGCAAAAATGGTGTGCAAACTTATCGCTTAGCTTACTAAAAATGAGTAATGAGTTTAGCGGTAACTGCATGTTGGCTACTCAATGACTGGTTTTTGTATATGACGTGTTTAACAAATTAGCCTTGGCATAAAAATGTTACTGGTTATCTTTTAGCATTTTTGGGCTGATTTCGTTAGAGCTTGGCAAAATTCACGCGTCGCTACGTAAAATCTGCAGTACTAAGCCTAGTAAGAAATAATTTCGTGCACGTAGCGACGCCTATAAAAACAGCAGTATTCAATTAAACTAGCTATACGGAATGAATAGCTACCAGGTGTTAGTTATGGTGGATGCTTTAGTTGCCGATTAAACTCGCTGTTGCCACAAAGGTAAATAGCAAAGGTAAATAACTAGTCCAGCGAATAAATGGAGCGACTTAAATACTCAGCCAAAAACTAACATTGGTACCGCTAGGTTCGTTACTGCTTAATTCTGTAATGTTTGACTTAACAAACCATTTTGGTTTTGCTTGTCAGCGTGACTGAGTGTTAGCAAGACATGGTGTGCAAGTTTTAGTTAAGCGAAGCGATGTATATTGCTAAGCACCAACTAAGCAGCATGATGGGCAGTAGCGCATTGCTTATTTATAGGAAGACCAAGCCTAGTTTAGTGTCACATGATTAGTCACTAAGCTTCTATAACAATAATACCCACATATGCGCACAATGTATATTATGTTAAATAGGGTTTGTGAGTAACTATCAAAGAAAAGCCATTATACCTATATGCCTCCTGGTTTCGTTGCCGCTCTTGTTTTGCTGTATAAAACCTTGTCACTGATACAAAGTTTGAAAGCAGCATTTAATCCATGGTGTGACTCTTTCTATATCTTAGCGTTAACGTTGGTTTCTTTGGCTTATTGCTTGTTTATAATCACCTAGCTAAATCTGTGTTCTATTTAGCCCTTTAAGACCTTGTTGATACTGCAATGTTCATTGCTATTAATCATCGTCGCATTTAATAGCCTTTAATTAAGGGCCTACTAGATGTGCCTTGTACCGACTATTTGATCCTAGTATCAGTGCTTTACTAATTTTATGAACAATGTTTATAAACAATAAAAAACCCCATGCAGTTACCTGCATGGGGTTTGCACAACAGATTTAAATTTTTAGTCTAAGACAAAAATGTTACTGGTATCATTAAGATCCAGCACGCCAACGCACTCATTATTGCTATCAGCTACCATCATTCGGTCGCCAATAGCCCAGAAGTCTGCGGTGTACATTTCATTCTGCTCTAGTGTGGCGTATACGTTATCTAAGTATGGCTCGCCGGTTGAATCACTAATCCAGTAAAGGTTGTAACTATTGGTAGAAGCATTAGCTACGATAAATTCTGGCGCATTACCGCTTTCACGGGTGTATGGCTGAACCAAATCACAGCTACCCATTTCAGCTGTCGCTTCCGGTAACACCACTTCAGTAGCGGCATTTTCAACATGTTTAGCTTCAATATCAAATGTATTGGTTTCGTCATTTAAAATAGCCACTGCAAGACAATTATCAACAATGTCGGTTAGCATGATGCGCTCTCCAACACGCCAGTTATCGGGAGTAAAACTATCGCCCTGCTCTAAGGTCATGTATGACCCGCCTGCTCTATTACCTTGTGATGTACTCAACCAATAAACCTTAACAGGAGTGTCAGTTGTGTTGGTAACCGATACAGCATCAGCAATATCATAAGATGTACGGTATGTTTCAGCTAAACTACAGGTACCTAATTCACCCTTATTTGGCCAGTGAGGTAAATAGGGTTCAGTTATCATGGTTAAGGCCATAGGTTCCGGCAGATCAACACTACAATCCTCACCGATACATGCACTTACATACAAATCAATGATATCTGCGCCAACAAAATCTGAGCCAATTGTCACGTAGTAATCACCGGCCACGGGGCTGTCGATGGTACAGCTCTCGCTGTTGCTATCTGAAATCGAACTACAAGTGACCTCAGTACCACCGTATGGGTGGATTGGACTACCTTGATTGACCCATAAATCTACATTGCCTGAACCACCTTGGGTGGCAAAGGTGACTGCAGGTGAGTTTTCGGGCACAGATACAGAGTATAACCAACCTCCTCTGCCATTGATTTGTTGATAGCTATCCACTTCCAGTGTTGTAGCACTAGCCGCAAATTGTTGCGGTAAAGTCTGCGTGTACCACGTTTCAAAGCTAGCTTGCTCATTGCTGGCTATATCGGCTAGTAGCAGATCAAATGCATCCCAGTTACCCGCTCGCATTTCAGTTAGCATGTTAGTGACAAGTTCTGGGCGTTGCTCTATCAAAAAACCTACCGCTAACTCGCCCCACGAATAGGCATTACTTTCACCATTAAAAATTTGAGCCAATGTATAAGGCGAATCTTCGCTTGCTGTCACTAAGGCTTGATAACTGCGCTGGTAGAAGGTACCTAGGTACTCTGCTAAACCTTCAGACCACCAACTAAGGTTTTCTTTATAGCCGCCTTCTTTATTATAACGACCATCTAAGGCATGCAAGTATTCATGGTCTAATGAGCGAATTACATCTCTTCCACCACTCCACTCAAGGGCATTAAAAGTGAGAATGGTAGAGTCATGCCACCAGTCTGTTGGTGAGATTTCAAAATAAATCCCACTGGTATTACCGGTATCAAACAGATGCTCTGCCCAAGCAGCATGGTTAGATAGGCTACTGAATATATTGAGATTAGTGACTTCGTTTAGATCGTTTTCTACGGGTAGGTCAAAAGCAGGACTGATAGCTTCAAAGGCATTGTCAAAGCGCACCTTAGTATCTGCAAGCACATCACAAGCGCTTTGAACTTGCTCTATGGTCATTGATTGTGCGCGTATTTGAACCGGAACGTCACACATTACACTTTGACTAAACAAACTAGTGGTGGCAACAATTGAAGCATCTACCGTTGCAGCTTCAGCATAGGCATCTACCAAAATATGGTAGCGTCCTGGCTCGGCATCATCGATTATGCAGGTTTCGTTATAATTAGTTCCGTTATAAGAAACACAATCAAACTCTCCGGTTTCGCCACTGGTTGCGATGCCCTCATAGCGAACGTAAACATCAGGATCGCCAAGGTTTTTATTTGCTTCACCACTAAATAAACTCACGACTAATGCTGGTGCGGCCTCGGTCACGTCAATGTAAAAAGAGACAGGTTCAGCAGTATCAATATGTTGGTGTACGACATCAAGCGTCAATGTTTCACCTGGAATTTCTTCTACCACAGGGGGTGGTGTAGGCTCAACAACTGGTTCTGTTTGATTATCATCATCGTCACTGCTACAAGCTGCTAATGAAAGCGCTAATGCAATGCTAATACTGATTGGTTTCATGCGCATGTATAAAAATTTCCGGTTTTGCATATCAGCTCCTGAAGGGCTCTTTTTGTTTTTTAGCTATTGAGTAGAGTTCACAAATCACGTCGCTAAGCTTTTTGTGACATTAAACCTTCAAAAAATTAACAAATTGCATACAATATTCATATTGAAAGAAATTCATGTTGGCGATAGCGCCATGAAGTGACGGCTTTTTAAGCAGTTAGTCAGTTAAATCACTGGTTTTGCACTATTGCTTAAATAAACTACTGAAATATTTAAAACTCATGCATACACTGGTTTTAACTTCTGTCATACGAGGATTTGCCCTATGCCTATAACTTCCCTTACTCGTGACAAGATTTACCGAGAGTCTGATCTATCCGGACTGGACGCTAATTGTAAAACCACTAAACATTTAACACCGCTTGATGAAATCGTCGGTCAAGAACGCGCGCAGCAAGCCGTAGAGTTCGCCATGTCGATGAAAGACAAGGGCTATAATATTTATGCGATTGGCCGCAATGGTTTAGGCAAACGAACTATGGTGATGCGCTATCTAAATCGCTATCAGCCAAATGGCACCAAGCGTTACGATTGGTGCTATGTGGTTAATTTCGAGGAAGCGAGAACGCCCAAAGTGTTGAAGCTGCCCTTGGGTAGCGGTTTAGCATTTAAGAAAAGCATTGAAAAATTAATGCAACGGCTAAGTAAGGCGTTACCGTTAGCTTTTGATAACGAGATGTATTACACCAGGGCTGAAAAACTAAAAACTACATTGGCACAACGCCAAGAAGAAGCACTAGGACAAATTACTGCAGAAGGCGCTGCCAATAGCGTTAGCCTATCTATCTCTGCGCAAGGAAGTTACGAGCTTGTCGCAATGAATGGCGAAGAGCCGCATACAGAAGACTCTTTTCTCAATCTACCTGAACAAGAGCAAGCAACATTAGAAAACAGTATCAGTGAGTTGGAATCTAAGCTCAGAGAAGTGGTGCGTAAGTTTACTACTTGGGAAGAAGAGTATTCTGAGAAACAGCAGAAACATGATGAAGAAGTCGCACAAGAAGTACTTAGTCATTTAATCGAACCGTTAAAACAGCAATATGCCGAAATAAAAAGTGTCACTCGCCATCTCAGTGCGATGCACAAAGATATTCTCGACAACCTAGATATCTTTTTGGAGCAAAATGATGAGCAGATCGCCCTCTCCTATGCTTCGTTAGAAAAGAAGATGCCACGACGTTATCAAATTAACGTGCTAGTGAGTCAGCAAGAAACAATTCCAATTGTGGTAGAAGAGAGCCCTAACTACCATAATATTTTTGGCTACATCGAAAATGCCACTTATAAAGGCACCATCTTTTCCGACTTTTCGCTAATACGCAGTGGCAGCTTACACAAAGCCAATGGTGGCGTGTTAATGATTGATGCCATTAAAGTACTAGAGCAGCCCTATGTATGGGATGGATTAAAACGGGCATTACGGTCAAGAAAGTTAAGCTTGAGCTCGCTAGAACGCGAGGTGACGTTATCTGGCACAATTTCACTCGACCCTGAGCCTATCCCGCTTAATGTCAAAATCATTCTGTTTGGTGATTATCAGACTTATCAACTACTACAGCATTATGATTCTGAATTTAAAGAGTTATTTAGAGTCACTGCAGATTTTGAAGATGTCATGCCGCGAACTAAACAGTCAGAAGCTCATTATGCTCAGTTTATCTCTAGCATAGTGCATGGCAATAAGATGCTTCACTGCGATCGTGGTGCAATCAAACGTATTATCGAGTTCAGTTCTCGCCAAGCTGATGATCAAAACAAGTTGTCGTTACACAGTGCAGACATTGCTAATTTACTGCGCGAGTCAAACTATGTTGCAAGGGCTGCTAAAGCCAATTTAATTCGTGCAAGTCATGTCAATCAAGCGCTTGCAAATCATGAACATCGAGTCTGCCGCCTTAAAGACAATGTGATGCAGAGCTTTATTAACGGCACAACCTTACTTAATACCCAAGGTAAGGTTGTTGGCCAAATAAATGCATTGTCTGTTATTGCTACTTCAGATCATCAGTTTGGCGCGCCAAGTCGAATCACCGCAACGACTGCCTATGGTGATGGCACTGTATTTGATATTGAGCGAAAAGTAGAATTAGCTGGTAGTTTGCACTCTAAAGGGGTGATGATTTTGAGCGCTTATTTAGCAACCATATTTGGCCAAACGGATAATATACCGCTCTCAACTCATATTACATTTGAGCAAAATTATGGTGGTGTTGATGGTGATAGCGCCTCTATGGCGGAACTGTGTGCAATTTTGTCAGCGTTTTCAAA
The DNA here is from genome assembly GCF_000518805.1 of Shewanella waksmanii ATCC BAA-643. Taxonomy (GTDB): domain Bacteria; phylum Pseudomonadota; class Gammaproteobacteria; order Enterobacterales; family Shewanellaceae; genus Shewanella; species Shewanella waksmanii. Next base: position 129,189 of record NZ_JAEH01000007.1, on the reverse strand, counting down.
AATCCCACTAAGGCAAGATATCGCAATTACCGGCTCTATGAATCAATTTGGCGCCGCGCAGCCGATTGGTGGCGTCAATGAAAAGATAGAAGGTTTCTTCGATGTCTGCCAAATTCAAGGCCGCCAAGCGAGCCAAGGCGTGATCATCCCTGCTTCTAACGTGCAGAATCTGATGTTGAGGCAAGATATAGTGGACGCGGTGGCCAAAGGCCAATTTACCATATGGGCTGTAGAGCACGTAAATGAGGCACTTTCGCTGCTAACAGACCATGACGTTGGCGAACGTGATTTTGAGTTTGAAGACTACCCTGCCGATACTTTATTTGCCAAAGCAGAAGTGCGACTAAATAAGTTGCGGCTACATCAACAGCAACAATTAGCTAAAAAGTCATAATAAAAAGGCCGCTTAAAGCGGCCTGTTTTATACTGCGAGTTAGCCTGAGTGGCTAAGCAAAAGCCGCTTGTAAAGGAGGCACGACCTGTTTTTTACGGCTTAATACGCCATCTAGCCACACTTTGCCATCGGTAGATGCTTTGTCGTAAGCGCGTTCGGTAAGGTTTGCATCATCTGAAATAATTAAGACTTCTGATCCTTCTTTCATAATATCAGTAAGCAATAGCATCACAGTGTGACGATTGCCTTCTTGTTTCAGTTTAGCAATATCAGCAACCAAATCAGCTTTGATAGCATCGAAAACTGATAAATCAATCACTTCAAGCTGGCCGATACCGACTAGATTACCGTTCATATTAAAATCTTTAAAATCACGCATCACCAGATCACGAGCCGGCGTACCTTCTACTGCAGATTTAACTTTGAACATTTCCATGCCGAGCGCTTTATAGTCTTCGATACCAGCGATTTCAGCGAGTACTTCAACACAACGAATGTCTGCGGTAGTACAAGTTGGTGATTTAAAGATAACTGTGTCACTTAAGATAGCGCACAACATGATACCCGCGATGTCTTTAGGGATTTCTACATTGTAAAAATCGTACATCATTTTAATCACAGTATTGCTGCAACCTACAGGACGTATCCAGCATTCTAGTGGCGTAGAGGTGGTTAGATCACCAAGTTTATGGTGGTCTACAATACCAACGATGGTCGCTTGCTCAATATCGTCTGGTGCTTGAGTAAGCTCAGAGTGATCAACAATATAGACCTGCTCACCAGCATAACTTTCTTTAAAATCAGGGGCATCAAATCCAAAACGATCTAGAATAAACGCAGTTTCAGGTGAAACATCACCAAGGCGCGTAGCGACAGCACTCTCACCAATTTGATTTTTTAAGTAAGCTAATGCTATTGCACCACAAATAGAATCAGAATCAGGGATCTTATGTCCCACTACATACATTGGCATAATCAAGTCTCTTTAAAAAAATTGGCGGCATTTTACCAAATACAAAACAAATTTACATTACTCCTTTTGTCTTGATTGCCAAAGAAAAGGCACCTTGCGGTGCCTTTAATTGGTACTAGTGTTTAAAATTGTCTAAGGAAGCCATCAACACTGGCCTTTTCTCTAAGGCGTAAACGCACACAGTTCTGCACGCTTTCTTCCAATTTTGCTAACGCTCGGCCATATCCTGGCACCGCGTCAAGCTGCTGCTTGAAAAAGCGATTAGCTTTATTAAACACCTCTTCATCACAACCACCACCATACAAAGCTGGCAGCCTAGGTAACGCGAAAGGTGGTACTTTTGCGGCAATAGTTTGGTAGTTTAAATACGCCCAATCACGGAAATCGTTGGCTCGTGATTTTGTATAGGTTTGCCCTGAATAGATATAGCTTAAATCCGGCGCTTTAACGGTATCGGTTAACGAATAGGCTAATACTTGTTGCTGTAATTTACCTTGCGGTGCGTAGCCCATTGCTAACATAAGATGGGTACGTTTAGTCGGATCTTTAGTTTGCTCAAAAGCTTGTATAACTTGTTTGAGCAATGCTGCATCGCCATTATAAACTGCGATTTGCAAATATGTACCAATGAGGTAGGAATCGACATCGGTACTGCCACTCAAATAACGCTTACTTTGCTCCAATGCCACCTTAATGATATTGCTATCTTTTGCTTCAAAAGCCAGCAGCTTGACAAACCTAGGGCGTAGCTGACTAATTTGTGCATCTTCATCTGCCTTAGCAATAACACCATAGCGCTCAACTAAAGGCGCAACGCTTTGGCCTATAAATTTTGCCCACTGTTGCTCATTGTTTTCATCGACAAAAGGTTGCTTTTGAATATTAATATAAGCAATCGCACTTGCGATAATGCCAGCGTGTGGATCTTTAGTAAATTGCCCTAAAACTGAAAGTAATTCCCCAGCTGATAAAAAGCCACCGTCTAATAGCGCATCAGCCGATGAAATCATTGCTTTTCTTTCTCTATCCGATAGTTGCTGAACATTTGCTAGCAAACGTTCAAAGCCAGCACCATCAAGTGCCCAGCGGTAGTAACCCATTGCATTGCTGTCAGGGTAAACCCAATCAGCATTAACACCTAGGTCCACGATTTGGGTTCTTTCGCTTAACAAAATCGACTTTTCAAACGTCTGACCGTTAACGCCATACTTAAACACTACTGGTACTGTCCATGATTGCTGCGGTGCGTCTACTTCGGCATAAACGAATCGTTGTTGAGAGACATTGAGTTTCTCACCCTGCTGGCTAACCTTAATTAACGGGTACGAAGACTGCTCAATATAAGACTTCAACACACTCGGTACATCTTTACCTGAAGATTTGGCTAGCGCATTCCACAAATCGCTTGCTTCTGTGTTTTTGTAACTATGGGTGTTGATGTAATTGCGAATACCTTGCTTAAACTCCTCTTCACCTATCCAATTCTCCACCATAGCAAGCACAGCTTCACCCTTGCTATAAGCCAGCCCCAACCCATCCATAATGTCTGCTTCAGTGCGAATAGGTTTACGAATCGGTTTGGTTGATAGTCTCGCATCAGCTGACATGGCGCGATTTTTTGACAGATTAAGGTGAGATTCAAATTCTGGATGAGTCTGATGGGTAACCTTTGCTGCCATCCAACTTGCAAACGCTTCATTTAACCAAAGATCGTTCCACCAAGCCATGGTGACTAAGTTGCCGTACCATTGGTGTGCGAGTTCATGTCCAATAATTGACACCGCTCTGCGTTTACTTACATCACTGGCATTAGCGCTATCTAATAGCAGGATATCTTCGCGATAAGTAACTAGTCCGGCATTTTCCATTGCACCAAAAGGAAACTCAGGTACCGCGACAGAATCTAACTTTGCAAATGGATAATCTGAACCGAAATAGTCTTCTAACGCCTTAAGCACGATGGGCATTTGCTCTGCGGCATACTTGGCTAAATGAATTTTGCCTTTAGTTGTGATGACTCGGCCAGGAACACTCATCCCTTCAACCGGTATCTCTTCAAACTGCCCTACTGCTAACGCAACTAAATAGCTAGAGATTGTTTTAGTTGGCGCGAAAGTATGGGTAGTCCAGCCATCGTTATTTTCTTCACTGACCACCGGAGTGTTGCTGTAAACTTTATTAATTTGTGGCGAAGCAATGGTTAACTGAAACGGTACCTTATATTCTGGTTCGTCAAAGAGTGGAAATGCTCGACGTGCATCACTCATTTCAAATTGGGTAAATAAGTACGGTAGATCGCCATCGATGGTTTTATAAAGCCCAACCGAATTACGATTATAGGGGGCAGTAAAATCAATATCTAATTGGTAACTGCCAGGTTGTATTGTGCTGGCACAACTAAAGCTAACAATACCTTTATCATTGGCTTGGCTGGCAAGATCACAATCGGATTGCCCGGACAACAATGCTTCAGTCACTTGATAGTCAACACCATTTAATTCGATGACATTAGTGGCTTTAAGCACTTCTATTTTTATGTTGGTTGAACCAGAAAAGGTTTCTAGATTGGGATCTAGCTTAAGGTTGACTGATTGCGACTTGGGTTTGGCGACTTTTTTTAGTACATATTCATTAGCGTGAGAGGCAGCGCTGCTCACCAATGCCAGCGCTACCACGCTGGTTCTGACTAGGAGTGACATGTATTTTCCTTATACTTATAGATTTTATTAGCTACTTGTCGTTGGTGATGCACAGCTGCAATCTACTAATTGCCGTAGCATTTTAATTACCTAAACAGCAAAAATTGTAACAAGCTCTCCATGCTAAAAGCCAGTTAATACATATCTACTTACGTTTTACAGGCAAAAAAAGAGAGGCTGTTAGCCTCTCTTAGTAAACAATCATTAAAACCAATTAGTAACTTGCTGTAACGCTTACACCACTATAAGTACTGTAGGCTCTAAGCATAATATGAAAAGTACCGCCACTACCTGAGTTTATGGTACACGTTTCATTATTACCATTGAGATAAGGTCGGCAATCATAACTCGCTGTAGTGGGTTTACTCCCCGCTCTTACATACAAGTCCGCATCACCACTGCCGCCTGACATAGACACTGTAAGGGTTTTATTGGCAGGCACATCTATCTTATAGAAATCCTGCGAAGAGGTAGACGCAGTTAGATTAGTCTTCGCCACCCCATTTTCTAAACAGTCACTAGTCGAGCATGTTCCACTGCCGGTGGTATAACTTGCGGTCAATGTTGCATCGCTATAGCTCGAATAGCCTCTTACCATCACATACCATTTGCCTGCGGTAGGTGAAGAGAAGCTGCACGATTCGTTGTTACCGTTTTTGTATGGTCGACATTGGTAGCTAGATTGCGTTGGCGCACTGCCTTGCTGTACATAGATATCCGCATCACCGCTACCGCCCGCAAGGTTAACCGAGAAGTTACTTGCGCCTGCAGGAACATCTATAAAGTACATTGTTTCAGAGCCTGTCTGTCCGCTAACCGTGACAGCGGTATTATTGCTAAGTTCTGTTTCATCAACCGGGCAGTTACTACCACAACCACCGCCATCACCGTTAAGACTAAACAACAATTGATTAGGAGAACCCGCTTTAGCGTCTGATACTTTATTGCTCGATGACTGAGATATTAATTTTGACTCAACTTGAGTGGGAGAAGAATTTGGCGTTTCATCCAGATAGAGTGCTGCAACCCCTGCAACATGAGGCGCTGCCATCGATGTACCGCTGATAGTATTCGTTGCACTATTAGAAGTGTACCAAGCTGAAGTAATGCTAGAACCCGGTGCATAAATATCTAGACATGAGCCGTAATTAGAAAAACTCGAACGACTATCGCTGCTAGTGGTTGACCCAACAGTAAGTGCATCACTCGCTCTGGCCGGTGAATAGTTACAGGCATTGCTATTGTCGTTACCGGCCGCCACTACAAAGGTAATCCCTGCTGCTACTGCAGCATTTACCGCATCATCAGTCGCTTGTGAAGCGCCGCCACCTAAGCTCATATTGGCGACAGACGGCCCGCTGGCATTGTTCTTTACCCAGTTAATACCGGCTATCACACCGGAATTAGAACCTGAACCAGAACAGCCCAATACGCGAACGCCAACAATATTAACGTTTTTAGCCACACCATAAGTCGCGCCGCCAATGGTGCCCGCAACGTGAGTACCATGGCCGTTACAGTCAGTTGAATTGCTGTCATTGTCTATAAAGTCGTAACCACTGGTAGAGCGACCGCCAAATTCGCTGTGACTGTTGAGTACGCCAGTATCAATAACGTATGCGGTTACGCCGCTACCATCAAAGTCATAGTGGTAATTGTTATCCAATGGCAAGTCACGTTGATCAACTCTATCTAAGCCCCATGTAGGGCTAACCTGGTCGGCATTGGTTGCCGCTAAAGGTGAAATCGACATAAGTTGGTCTTGTTCAATGTACTTTACACTGCTGTCTTGCTGTAAAGCCTTGAGCTGATGTTTGTCAGCTTTGACTAAAACACCATTAAGGGTATTACCGAAAGTTCGTTTAACAGTAACATCATATTTATTAGATAGCGCTTTAGATTGTTGCACTGCAAAATCAGCGATAGCTGCGTTATTATTAATGTTAAGTACACTGGGTGTATTGAAAACAACGATATAATTATCTTCAATTGCATTTTCACTTGGTGCAGGTATGAATTCAGCCTGATATTCCGCTGCGCTCAAACCAAACTGACTTAAACTTGCTGCGACCGCAAGTGCTGTTAATTGCTTTTTATACATGTTAACTCCATTTATTATATTATTAGTTTTGCCTCAGGGCTGAATTAACTTAGTACAAATACAATTAATAAAAAATTAGACTGGTTCGATCTAATAATCTCCATAGATACGTTTTGTAACATATGATTTACAAATAGGTTTAAATAGACGTAAAAAAGACCGAGAATCGCTCATTTAGAGGAATCATCTTAAAAGGATTGCTTTTCATGCTGCATATGTCGGTAATTGCTAGAATGCTGCATAATAACAGTGAATACCGCCAAGACTGTAAGAGGTAATGACCAAAGATTTAAAGTTTGATAGCTTACATTGATAATACTTTAGTACCGATAAAATTGACAGTTTATCATCAATAAGTGTTATTTGTTAATGTAAGCGCTATCAGGTGTAATAAAACAATTTGCTTTAACAAGATTGAATGGTTGCCAATATTAACTTTCAATCAAACCGACTTAGAATATAAGGCTACTTTAACTGGTTTTCCGTCAAATGGTCCTTGCTCTTGTTGATAGCTATCAAAGTCCATACCTAGTTTGGCCATTATATTAATAGACCCCAGATTATCAGGCTCAGCGATTGCACTGATAGTGGTTATATCTTGCATGCAACATAATTTATTTAGGGTGTGTTTAGCCGCTTGAGTCGCTATTCCTTTGCCCCAACATGACTCTTTAAATCGCCAGCCAATTTCTAAATTATTAAAATTCGGCTTTGGGCCAAAAAAGTGCATGGGCCTTATTAATATCCAGCCAATAAAACTGTCTCTTTGTTTTTCTAACTTTGTAAATACGCCCCATAACCCCCACCCTTTATCTGCATTACGATATGCATTTAACCTTGGTAGCATCAACTGAGTGATATCATCCATAGTAGAAGTACGTCCACCGGTAATATAGCGCATCACATTGGGGTTACTGTCTAAGTCATACATCAGCAAAGCATCACTGTCATCAAGCAGTCGATAATGCAACGTCTGTTTGTTGATTGTTGGCATAGGTTCCCCTTTAGAGCCAAAGTATTCGCCGAGCCTATGTGCAATAAAGTCGATAAAATGACAAAAACTGGCGACAAAATCGACGTATTATGCCCAGATTAAGGATTTATTAAAATAGCGCTTACATCCTTAAAGTGACTTGGTTAAGATAGTTGCCGGTTGCAGATATATTTATCACATCTGCAGTTTTTCTAGCAGATGATTTAGCATAATAAGATAAGAATAAGGGTGCACTGCGCCTAATCAGTACGGTATTTTCATGTCATTAAAGTCAATAATATCAATAGTTGGTCTAACGTTAGCTGCTGTACCTCAGTTTTCCGAGGCAACTACCTACACAGGTATCAGTGATCGATTCAAAACCGAATTTCATAAACAGCTAAAAGCCAATAATGTTCCTGGTGGGGCTTTTGTTATTGTTAAAGACGATAAGATCATCAAACTGAGTACCTACGGCAAGCGCAAAATAGGCGGTGATCTTAATGTTAACGCTGACACGGTTTTTAGATTAGCGTCCGTATCTAAAACATTTGCGGGTACCCTAGCAACTATGCTGGTACAAGAAGGTAAGTTTTCCTGGGAAGAGCCGGTCAATAAGTATGTACCTGACTTTACACTCGCCGGACCCACTGCAGGCAAAGACATTAACTTAGGCCATGTCATTGGTCAAAGTACCGGCTTAATGCCCAATAGTTACGACAACATCATTAATGCCAATGGTAAGTTGGAAAAGATAATCCCCAAGTTTTCTAAATTAACCCCAATGTGTACGCCCGGAAAGTGCTATAGCTACCAAAATATTGCTTTTTCACTTATCCAAGAGCCTATTGAAGAGACAACGGGTAAATCCTATGAAACATTAATCAATGAGCGCATCTTTACGCCATTAAAAATGACCAGTGCCTCTTTAGGAATCGATAACTTTCTTACCACCAAAAATCGCGCTGAACCTCATGTCAAAACCAAATCAGGGTTTAGGCAAGTAACCGTAAAGCCAAACTACTATCAGTTGGCACCTGCAGCAGGTGTTAACGCCAGCATCAGCGATATCTCTAAATGGCTTATGGCAAACATGGGTAATAGACCTGATGTACTTAGCCCAATACTTCTGTCTGATATTACGGAACCTGGGGTTCGTACCCGAAAAGAATTACGTCGTAGAGATTGGCGAGAACATCTAGATAACGCTCATTATGGCAAAGGCTGGCGCGTGTATGACTTCAATGGTAAAGAGCTTATTTATCACGCTGGTTGGGTCGCCGGATACGTCGCTGAAGTGGCTTACTCACCAGAGCTCAATGTGGGTATGGCTATACTGCTCAATGGGGAGTCGCGGGTTATTGCGGAACTCGGTTCCCAGTTTTGGTCAGACGTATTTGAGCAATATGAGAAGAGTCATAAAGGGTGATAGTAAAACATCACCTATATAATTTTGTTTGATTTTTAACGACAGCGTGCTTTGCAAGCTTTAAATTGCTCACCATAATATTGTGTATTACCATATTCGCGATAAGTGTTTTGGCAATCATAAAGCCAAGCCGTATCAATCGCGTTAGCAAAGTTGGACAATCCCACGCTGATGCCGAATGCAAGCGCGACTAAGTGCGCTTTTTTCATTTTTAAAGTTCCTTTATACTTGTTGCGCTTGCCGTCCCCCATCAACTTAGCTTAAACCGCTGTATGAACAAAATACGAAAGCGTTAAAAGAATGAAAGGGTACTAAATGGGTATACCCTTTCAACAGAGGGATAAGCTTAAAGGTAAAGTTCATCAAGGCAGGTAATGTACTAAGCAAACTGGTGAAGTTTGCTTAGTAGACGATGGTGAAACAATGTCTGTTTCAAAATGCATTGCGTGGGTGCAGATCAAAAAGATCACTTTCATCACAAAATATTGTTTCGCTTGTTAACTACTTGCCCTACTGTTCCTTAGTTGCTAATTGCTCTTGGTAAGCAAGTGATGCTAACGTAGCATATTGACTGCCTTACAAGTTTTAACAATTACAATAAGGAAACCACTAAGATGGTTAAGCCAACACTAACGCTGCGCAAGTTGATGCAGCTCACCTCAATAATGACCTTTTCTACTGTTTTTATAAGCCCACAAATCTCAGCTGCAGAAGCGCAACATAAGATACTTATTGCAGACGCCTATGTAGATGTTAAAGCGGGCAAGGTAATAGACGATGTCGCGGTATATATCGAAGGTAATATCATTACTAAGATAGAGAGTTATAAAGATAAACCTGTAACTGACCATGCTGAAGTTATCGATTTGTCTGGCAAAACATTAATCCCCGGTGTGATGGATATGCATGTGCATTTGACTGGAGATGCTGAGGATAACTTTCTAGCCTCAAGAGAGTATTCATTACCTAGACAAACCGTTAAAGCTGTAAAGAACGCCAACAAAACCTTAATGGCTGGGTTTACCACAGTAAGAAACCTTGGCGCGTCAGGTTATGCTGTTATTGGTGTACGAGATGGAATTAATGCTGGTGAGATAGCCGGGCCACGAATATGGGCAACTGGCCATTCTATTAGTATTACCGGCGGTCATTGTGATGACAATTTTTCAGCACCTGAAAAAGCCCAGAAAGCAAAAGGTGTAGCAGACGGCCCTTGGGCTGTGCGGGCAAAAGTGAGAGAAAATATTAAATATGGCGCCAATGCCATTAAAGTATGTGCAACAGGTGGTGTGTTTTCTAAGGGCACGAAAGTTGGCGTACAACAGTTAACCTACGAAGAGATTAAATCTGCCGTAGATGAAGCGCATATGCGTGGCTTAACGGTTGCTTCCCATGCCCATGGTACTAATGGCATAAAAGCGTCTATTAAAGCGGGGGTAGATAGCATAGAACATTGCAGTTTTATGGATGATGAAGCCATCAATATGGCGCTCAAAGCTGGCACCTACTTGTCATGTGATATCTATAATACCGAGTACACATTGGCTTTTGGTGCAGCTAATGGCGTACCAGAAGAGAATATTAATAAAGAGAAGTTAGTTTCCAAAGCACAGCGAGAAAGTTTTCGGTTAGCGGTCAATGCAGGCGCCAATATGGTATTTGGATCAGACGCTGCTATTTACCCTCACGGTGATAACGGTAAACAGTTCTCAAGAATGGTTAAGTTTGGAATGACTCCGATGCAGGCGCTGCAATCAGCTACAATCAACAGTGCGGCACTATTGCAACAGGACAATCTAGGTCAAATCAAAGCCGGTTTTCTCGCAGATATCATAGCTGTCGATGGCAACCCTATCTCCAATATTGCTTTACTAGAAAGTGTCAGCTTTGTAATGAAAGACGGCAAAGTCTATAAAAATCAGTAATGGTTACACAATTTCGTCCTTTAACCACTTAACTCAAACAGCCTGGTTAGCATTAATTTGCTAACTAGGTTTGTAGGGTAGTAACTAAGTTTCTACCATTTTCAATATTCAATTAAGCCCCAACTAAGCCTCTCTTGTGATAATAACCACTACTAAACAGTATGTCTTCAGTCGGAGTGTCAGTGGGTTATGAAGCAAAACATTTTGTTAATCGTGGTGGCAACAGTTTTAGCATTTACCGTCACGACTTATATGCTGATCCCGCTTACTAAGCTGTTATTTAATATCTCCATTATTTTGATTCCTACAGCGATTATTGCTGTTGGAAGCTATTTAGCTTTAAAACAAATCTTTCAACGAGGTAAGTAATGAATAGTATTATTGTTATTGGAACAATTATCGTGTGTGCCGTTGTATTGGTAATGGCGACACCAAAAAAGTAATAGCGTTACATGGCTAATGAATGTTAGATATCATTGAGTTTCTGGCTCAGGATATCTAACACTTGATTAAAATCTTCCAATTGCTTCGAGCTTAGTCCTTGCAGTAATGCCTGTTGCCATTCTATGGCTAGCGGCATAATGGTTTGTACCAGCCTTTCTCCTTCTATCGTTAATGATAGCAACGCCGAACGTTTATCGGCCGGATCTCGATGTTTTATCAAATAAGCTTTGTTCACAAGCGATTGTACCGCCCTAGACGCGGTAGACTTGTCTAAAGATGCTGCTTGAGTGATCTGTTTACCACTGACATAACTACTTGTGCGGGCTGCCATATCGGCCACATGCACCAATATTCGCCACTCCGGCACCGATAAGCCTAATTGTTGTTGATATTGCTTAGCGAGGCTATCACTTATCTGATGGCTTAATTTTGCTAGTTTATAAGGCAGAAACTCTGCCAAAGACAGTTGGATGTTTGCAGCGCTAAGCGGTGGGAGATTGTTATCCATAAATTGTCTATTCTCGTTGTTTACTTAAGCGCATCGAAAGCATTCGTTGTCTGCAAAGGCGTTTGTAAAGTTTAGCTGCCACTGTGGGCGTATATCTTGCCAGCCGCTAGGGCCTATTTCCTGTTGCTTTTGTCGGCTCTGACTTGAATCTATTCTCACGTGAGAGTAGTTTTAAAGCATAACACAAACAATTAGCACTGTAACGGCATAAGAGGATGAGGCAATGGCAGGCAATATCGAATACATGACAGGCTTTGGCAATGAGTTTGAAACCGAAGCACTGCCTGGAGCACTACCAATTGGTCAGTTTAGTCCGCAAAAGGTCAAATACGATTTATATGCTGAACAATTTAATGTTACCGCCTTTACAGCCCCAAGAGCGGATAATCGTCGTAACTGGTTCTATCGAATCCGTCCATCTGTGGTACAGGGAGAATATCAGCAAATAGATAATGGTTTACTTCGCAGCGCGCCAATTACTGAAGCGACCCCACCGCCTACCATGTTGCGTTGGGATCCTGTTCCCTTACCTACTGAAAATACAGATTTTGTTGATGGGCTAGTGACGATGGCTGCTAATGGTAGCGTAACTGGGCAAGCCGGGATTGGTATCCATATTTACGCCGCTAATCGCTCTATGACAGATCGCTATTTTTGTAATGCCGATGGCGAGCTGTTATTCGTCCCAGAATTGGGCGAGCTCATTCTTCACACCGAATGCGGTAAACTGTCACTATCAAAAGGCGAAATAGCGGTAATTCCAAGAGGAATTAAGTTTTCAGTTGAACTATTAAGCGAACATGCACGTGGCTATATTTGTGAAAATTATGGTCACCCCTACGTTTTAGCTGAACGTGGACCCGTTGGCGCTAATGGTTATGCTAATGATAGAGACTTCCAATACCCAGTTGCGGCTTTTGAAGACCGTGAGGGTTACTTTGAACTGGTAACAAAATTTGCTGGTAATCTATTTCGTTGTGATTTGAACCACTCACCGTTGGATGTTGTGGCTTGGACAGGAAACAGCGCACCTTACAAGTATGACCTTTCCCGTTTTAATGTGATGAATACCGTCAGTTTCGATCATCCTGATCCATCGATATTCACCGTTTTAACCTCGCCGTCTGGTACACCAGGTGTAGCAAATATCGATTTTGTTATTTTTCCGCCGCGATGGATGGTTGCAGAGAACACCTTCAGACCGCCCTACTATCATAGAAATATGATGAGTGAGTTTATGGGACTCATTGAAGGTGTATATGACGCGAAGGAGCATGGATTTGTGCCAGGAGGTGCTAGTTTACACAATTGCATGTCACCTCATGGTCCTGAAGCCGATGTATTTGATAAAGCCTCTAATGCTGAGTTGGCCCCACAGCGATATGAAAACACCCTCGCCTTTATGTTTGAGTCTCGTTATATTATCGAGCCTACTCACTATGCGCTTAATGGTGAAACCCGCCAGCCTAATTACAGCGACTGTTGGCAAGGAATACGTAAACTGTTTAAGGCTTAATAGAAAGGTCTAAAACGACAAAAGGGGCTGATAGCCCCTTTGGGTCACGCTTACCGTCTTAAATTTCGACATTAAGTTGAAGCTGTTAGGCTAAGCCACGAGCCGATAACGGTAATCTCGCCAGGTTTGGCAAAACTCCCAACGATTCTCTTTACAGACTTTACTGACTTGATAGCGATTGAATGCGGCTATTTCTAGTTTGCCTGCTGCCTCGGACTTATTGGACAGACGATGATCTAGCTTATCGCTATTAATTGATACGGACACGCTATGGGTTAGTATCACCAGACCTATCACATAAGACCATCTGTTAAATGGACGCTTAAAAGCATGCTTGAGTGGTTTTAGTATCACGCTCATCGCTCCTCAGCATCACTAGTTATGCAAATTAAATGGCTGTTCTATTCAATATAACCACTACTGCAGTATTTTGCCAACTTATTGTCTAGTCCTATTCTGGTAAATTGATCACTGAACCTAGGCACCGAGCGCTACAACAAGCCATGTAAATTTTATATCAATCCTCACGGGAGCTACCGATTCTAAAGAGATTGTCACGATGTGGTTGGTGTGTCTACAGCTGGGCGCTAACGACAAATTGCTGCTCTAACTCATCTAATATCGATGTGTCGTGAGTACTCTTACGGCTGCGGCTAAATAGAGACGATTGAATAAATAAGTCAAACCAAGCACTAAGGGCCTGTAGATTGTTAATCTCTCCTGCTGCCCCCAGTGCTAAGCTGGCCACTTCAGCGGTCCCGAGCTGAAAGTCGCGACTGCCTTTACGTAACCCATAGGTTGCCACGGATTCTGGCGTAAATGAAAGCATAGGAAGCTGATGAAGATAAGGCGATTTACGAAACATTTTAATTGCCTCGCGCCAACTTCCATCAAGTAAAACAAACAGCGGCCTTTTATCTGAATCAGCATGGGGCTGAATTTCAGTTACGACCTGTTGGCTTTTCTCGGCATATTCACTGGGAAATATCAGATAGGGTTGGTATTGCGGATCGCTAAGCAATTGCAGCACTTTACGATTCACATGGGTTCGGGACCAAATATAGGCATGGGTATCTTCGATTAAGTCTGCGATTAAGCGGCCTGAGTTACTGGGTTTAAGCACTTCATCGTCGTACATAATCAGTAAAAAACTGACCTTTGAATCAAGCACCTTTCTAGCGTGACAGGTACAGAACTTTTGCGCCAATAGACAAAGCTCACAACGCACTAAGTTCTTACCCCGCGCCATGTAAGGGCGACTAGATATGGCTTTTCGATATTGGTACAAACGATGCACAGCGTGTTGCGGCAGCGACATAGAGATTCCGATTGATAAGAACGTTAGATGGCGGTGTGTTGTTAAGTATACGATGCTTGAATCGATAAGGTGGCAAAGGATTCCCTTTACCACCTTATTAAATTGCAACTATAGGATCCTCCGGAGCAAGAAATCGGCTTTTAAACGCCGGATTCGGGTCATGATTTTACGAACTGGTGCCGGATAGTTGGTTAACGTCTCTATCTGACTATAATGGTACAAACGTTCAGTATGCTCGAGTATATGTTGCTGCTCTTGCTCAAAACTGTCTTTCCAGGCACCGCATTCATCTTGCAATAATAGGCCGTTTTCTAAATCTAGTGCCCACGCGCGAGGGTTGAGATTACTCCCGGTGATTAGATGCTGCTTGCTGTCAGCACTAATCCCTTTTAAATGATAGCTATTTCGGCCATGTTTCCACAAATGTATATTAAGCTGGCCACTTTCAATTGCCCATTGCTGCCTTTTAGCAAATTTACGTAACGATTGCTCATACATATAAGGCAAAGCACCAATAGTAGAAAACTCTTCTTCTGGTGGAATATAAAAGTCATTCGAGGTTTTATCGCCTACCACAATATCAATGCGCTTACCGTCTCGTAAATGCTTAGCGAGTGCTCTTGCTAAAATGTAAGGCGGATTAAAATAAGGAGTGCAAATAAATAAGTGTTGACGTGATTGCGATACCATATCAACCACTAACTTATTGAGTTTGTTCTTCTTACGCCCAAGACCCACAATGGGCGTGACACGGTTACCAATACTGGTTGATTCGAATTTGTATTGCGCTTTACCTAAACGTAGCTTTAAGCTGCGAACATCATTTTTCTCTGGTAACGTTTCACAGTCTTTATCTTGTGATAAAGAGCAAACGGCAATATCGTCAACCAAATAGGTTTTGATCATCTGCCGCATACTTCTAGCAAGCTCAGCCGATTCAATGACATGATAACGATCAAAACGATATTTTTCATTTTGATGCAGATAGATGTCGTTAATGCTGGCACCGCTATAGATCACTGTGTCATCAATCACAAAACCTTTTAAGTGCAACACGCCCATAAATTCGCGAGACTTAACCGGTACACCTAAAATATCGATAGGGTTCTCGGTCTCTGCATTCGCTTTACGGTACATTAAGTAGTTGCCACTATCGCCTTTATGACCGATCAGGCCGCGTCTAGCACGATGAAAATCTACCAGTACTTTTACGTCTAACTGCGGATTACGGTTTTTGGCATCGATGAGGGCCTTTAAAACTTCTCTACCCGCTTCATCATCTTCTAAATAAAGTGCCGCAATATAAATAGAATGCTTTGCTGCATTGATTTGCGAGATCAACTCTGACTTAAGCTTTTCTGGGGTGTGTAACCAGCGTAAAGCGTCAGGTGATAATGCTATTCCACCAAGCTTATCCAGCAAGGTATCCTCCTTTAAAAATGGGTCCCATTACGATAGTAGCCGCGTGGTTCAAGTGCGGTAAACAAAATGGCAATATGAGTAGCCTGGCTGTAGACAGTCAATAATTGTTTGCGAATCGTTCGCTCTACTTCGTCTTGGATTTCGGGTGCTTTTGGAAACCACAGGACTTCGACCTGTACGACTGATATGTCAATATTCCCGCCACGGTAACTGATACTTGGCACCCAATCTAACGTAAAAGCGTCAGGTTTTATCTGGGTAACACTGGCTAAATCTTTTAATAAGGTCTGACTTAGCTGAGCGACTATATGTTCTGGTAGCCCTCTCATCCGTATGTGTGGCATAGCAATCCCGTGCTTTCTTTATAAGGCTTAAGAAACTACCGATTTAACGGCGATTGGGCAAGGTTTTTCTGTTAAATTGGTTAACAGTGCCCATCAATTTGACTTAATTGTAACCAATTGAACAAGAGCGAATAATTTTGTTTGAAAATTCTAACATCCTCACGTTAACCGCAGGCTATACCTGTTAGATTAGCAATATAGAAACTTAGATACTTGCCTTACCCTAATGAATATAAAACTGCTACTTACTCTTGCTGGTACCCTGCTCGCGGCTTGGTTAATTTTTCACTTTAAAGCTGAACTTGGATTATTGGTGTTACCACTATTTTTTGGCTTAGTGACCTTTGTGACCATCAAACTATATCGCCTTATGGAAAAGGATGAACCAAGCGATCCTCAATAAAAGCCTATTTACTCAGGTATAGGGTTTGAACTTAATCGCTAGGCTCGACATAATGCTTGGCATCATACCGTCATAATTACTATCCATGCTAAAACGGCTAACAACATTAGCAATACTTTGGGGCGCCTCACAGAGTGCGCTGGCCGCAGATTACATGGCTAATGTGCTAAAGGTTATTCAACCGCCCCATTCACAAATCGCCATAACAGCAACAGACTTGGCTAGCGGCAAGCTAATTTTTGAACAGAACGCCGATACGCTGATGTTACCTGCCAGTACTCAAAAATTGTTAACCGCAGTCACTGCAAGTTATCTATTAGGCCCGGATTTTAGTTTCCAAACTCAGCTTAAAGCGGCAAGCCCAATCGTT
Source organism: Shewanella waksmanii ATCC BAA-643 (assembly GCF_000518805.1). Taxonomy (GTDB): domain Bacteria; phylum Pseudomonadota; class Gammaproteobacteria; order Enterobacterales; family Shewanellaceae; genus Shewanella; species Shewanella waksmanii. The sequence goes on along the minus strand of NZ_JAEH01000007.1, from coordinate 112,370 downwards.
CACGGGCATTTACAGGGCGATCTGTTCATAGAGTTCAATGGCGATCCGACCCTATCCAGTGATGAGATCCGCAGTTTACTATTACAACTTAAACAACATGGCGTTGAACATGTTGATGGCGCAGTTTATCTTGTCGGCAATAACAGTAGCCAAACCCAAGCAAACGGTTGGGTGTGGGACGACCTTGGGATCTGTTATGCGGCGCCTGTCTCTGACTTTGTAATAAACCAAAACTGTATCAAGGCACAGTTAAAGCCCAAGCTGGCCAGTAAGCAAAGCAGAGTCGTGTACCCTAACTATCTACCAGCAGTGATTACAACGTCCGCTACATTTGATAAAACCCGCGACAAAACATTTTGCCATTTAGATCTAAAACGCTTGCCTGAGAATCATTATCACATCAGTGGTTGTCATGCGGACAACAAAACATTACCCCTAGCGATTGCAGTATCTGATCCCGGACTGTACGCGCAAAAAACCTTATCTAGCCTACTGAGCCACAGTCAAATTTCAGTGGCTAAAGGTGTTTACGTAATAGAGCGCTCGCCAGCTGATCTGTTCCTGATTGCTGAACATCGCTCGCAAAAATTAACCGCACTACTCAAAACAATGCTGGAAGATTCTGATAACCTCATTGCTGACAGTCTGTTTAAGCAACTTGGACAACGTTTTTATCAACGTCAAGGAAATTTCAATAATGGCGCCCAAGCGATGGCATCGGCTTTAACCGATCTTGGTGTCGACATTAAACACGCGCAAATCGCGGATGGTTCAGGCTTGTCACGTTACAACCTAATAACGGCTAATCAACTAGCGCAAGTTTTAACGCTGATCCATACAGAGCCAAAATTCAAATACTTACGTGAGCTTTTACCGATATCGGGTAAGAGTGGTACGTTGAGATATAAATCGCTGTACACCCAAGCTCCCCTAGCTGGTGCTGTTGCCGCCAAAACGGGCTCAATGCAAGGGGTGGATAATTTGGCAGGTTTTATTCATACAAAGCGCTTCGCTGATACGCTGTTTGTCATACTAGAAAATGGTTTAAGTCCTAATGAGAAAGAACAACAGTTAGCCCCTTTCAATGCGTTGTTTTTGCAAAGTTTGCTCGATAGAAGCCAACCGCCTAGCAATCAATAGGACAAAAAAAGCCACAGCACTTTATGCTGTGGCTTTTCATTAAAACCAATGCCTATCAGAATAAATCTTGGTCGACCTGCATAATCGCCCTATCACCAGCATCCACTTGAGCAAGATGATAGTCTACTTTAGGCAGTAATTTATCCATATAGAACTTGGCGACCGCCAACTTGATATCGGCAAATTGTTGGTCTTCGTGGCCTACGGCTCTGTCGGCTAATAACACACTGTAATAGCCATAGATGAGGTAGCCAAATGCATCGAGGAAATCCACAGCACAGGCATTGATCAGTGCCGGAGCGCTTAATTTGTTGGCGTTGATATATTTAGCTGTTGAAAGTAAGGCATCAAAACGCTGACTGAGTGCCAATTTGTCTTTATCGCTAACTGATTGTAATTGCGCCAATGTCGATAGACACTCTTCACTAAATTCAGTCAAAGCTACTAGGTTATCGCCAGTGGTTTTACGGCCCAAAAAGTCAATCGCTTGAATGCCATTGGTGCCTTCGTAAATTTGCGCAATACGTGTATCACGGACCAATTGCTCAATACCTGTTTCACGAATATAGCCATGGCCACCAAACACTTGCTGCGCCATGATTGCCGCATCTAATCCTCGGTCACTCAAAAAGGCTTTTGCCACCGGGGTCAGTAGGCCTACGTAGCGAGCAGCTTTGGCTTTTACCTCACCTTCTCCATGCTTAGCTAAGTCCAGTTGTTTACCGGTAAACACTGACAAAGCTCGCCCAGCATCAGTTAGCGCGCGAATGGTTAATAGCATACGGCGAACATCACCATGGACGATAATCGGATCGCTCGTTGCGCCAGTGGGAGAGCCGCCGGCTGCAATACCTTGTACCCGCTCTTTGGCATAATCGGCAGCCATTTGATACGCTGCTTGCGAGGTGCCTAAACCTTGAATGCCAATTGCTAAGCGTTCGTAATTCATCATAGTGAACATACACACTAAGCCGCGGTTAGGCTTACCGACCAAATAGCCTTCGGCTGCGTCAAAGTTCATCACACAGGTTGCAGAACCTTTGAGGCCCATTTTGTGCTCAATTGAGCCCACAGTCACGCCATTGGCTGCGCCGATACTACCATTGTCATCGACTTTATATTTAGGCACTAAGAACAGGCTAATACCGTTGGTATCCGGCAGTTTTGCTAACACCAGATGGATAACGTTTTCGGTTAAATCATGATCGCCACCAGTAATAAATATCTTGCTACCTGTGATATGGTAACTACCATTGTCGTTAGGCGTGGCTTTAGTGCGGATATTACGTAAATCGGAACCCGCTTGAGGCTCTGTCATATCCATAGCACCGGCCCATTGGCCACTGTACAAATTGGGCAAGTATTTTTCTTTTAACTCTGCTGTCGCGTGGGCATTGATCGCCAGTGCAGCACCAGCGGTGAGTGAGCCATACAAGGTAAAGGCGTTACATGCACTATAAGCCATTTCATCTACAAGTACGCCAAGCATTTTAGGCATACCCATACCGCCATACTCAGGATCGCCACATAGACCAACCCAACCCCCTTCAGCATACTGGTCATAGGCTTGTTTATAGCCATCGGGTGTGATCACCTTAGCATCTTCAAAGCGCACACCTTGCTCATCCCCTTCTCTATTTATAGGATGAATTAGCTCTCGGCTGATTTTGTCAGCTTCTTCCAAAATAGCACTTGCAGTATCAAGGTCGACGGCTTCAGCTAAAGCTGGCGTTTGCGCCCAAGTGGCTGGTGCGTCAAACACCTTTTCTAATAAAAAGCGCATTTCAGTCAGTGGAGCTTGGTATGGGTTCATTCGACTCTCTCAAACATGGGATTAAAACAGTTGTTTTAATTTAACGTACTCTAAGGTTAAAGCAAACCTTTTTTTAACCTATCCACCGTTAATCTGTGATGCTAATCGGTAAAGCCTAAGCAAAAAAAAGCCCCAAGCTTGCGCTTAGGGCTATATGGCGGTAACCATTACCACATTAAGTCATCTGGGATAACATAATCTGCATAAGGGTCGTCCTCTTCCACCTGAGTCGTATTGTCGGTTGCCTGCCAAAGATAGCCACACCAATCTGGTACTAACAAGTTAACCCTTTCTGCTAACTTATGCGGCACTAGGTAACTAGTATCATCATGACGAACAATACCTAACTGGCCGTTAAGCAACTGGTTCTGCAATTTATCATCAACATAAACCGCAAAAATTTTATTATTTAACGTGTAGTTAAACTTTATCTCCGCAGACTGCGGTGGCTTAATTGCTAAGCGAGTAAACTCAGTGACTAAACCACGCACTAACCCTTTTTCGTTAGCTTGATTAAAACGTTCGGTATTAAGCGCTTTATCTTTTTCTGCTTGCAGACGTTTCTTCTCTGCGATCTCAGCTTTTAATGCGTCACTGCCGTCATCAACTTTTGCTTTTCTGTCTCTACGCTTTTGCGTTTTAGCCTTTTGCACTTTTTGCTTACTGACAAGGCCTGCTTTGAGCAGTTGTTCTTGAAATGGGTTAGCCATTTTACATCTCGCTATTATTTACTTTTTAAAACCGGTTACTGTTGCTGTGCCAACCTGCCTAGCTCAGCCATTGCCATACTGGCACCGCCCAATGACCAACCACCATCCACTGGAATAACCGTGCCAGTGACATAACTAGCCATTGGCGATGCCAAAAATAACGCTACGTTGGCGATATCTTGGCAAGCGCCATTGCGTTGCAAAGGTACACTCTGTGCGACCCGCTGTTGCAAAGCTTCACTCGGTGCTAGGCGATTAAATCCTTCTGTATCGGCAATTGGGCCTGGGACAATGGAATTAACTCTAATTCCTTCAGCGCCCCACTCCAGTGCTAAGCTCTTAGTCAGCATATCCACGCCGGCTTTTGCTGCACTGACATGACTTTGCATTGGCATGGCAATATACGCTTGCGGTGCACTAATCTGAATAATGACCCCGGGCCGAGTAAGATATTGATGAGCTTGCTTCATCACATGGAAACTGCCCAGTAAGTCGATATCAACAACGGATTTAAAACCATTTTCAGAGAGCTTCGCCGCAGTTGCAGGAAAGTTACCTGCTGCACCGCTAACTAATACATCGATATTTTTAAACTGTTCAACAATCGTAGTAAAACCTTGGGCTACCGCATTAACGTCGCGAACATCGAAACTCACTCCTAAGTGAACACCACTTTGGTTAACACTGTTAAGCGCGCTGACTGCTGCATCGACTTTATCTTGGCTACGACTTGCTACCGCCACATTGGCACCTTGTGCTGCAAAGGACTTAGCTATTTGTAAATTGATGCCGCTTGTACCACCAATTACAACAACGTTCTTGCCTTGGTAATCAAACATAGTTACTCCGACCGTATTTCAGTTAAGCGTCCAACCTAAAAGGTTTGACTGATTAGTCAACTTATTTTATCGATTGGTAGATAGCGGTTAGCGCTTCTAAAGGTTTGTCTGCTTTGGTTATTGGTCGGCCAATTACTAAGTAATCTGATCCTGCGCTTAGCGCTTTGGCTGGGGTCATCACGCGGTGTTGGTCACCTTGTTCTGCCCCTACTGGTCGAATGCCTGGCGTGACTAATTTAAAATCTTGTCCAAATTGCTGCTTAAGCATTTGAGCCTCTTGCGCTGAGCAGACGATGCCATCCAAACCAGCCTGCTGAGTTAACCCAGCTAATCGCTTAACGTGGTCGGCAGCACTAACATCAATACCGAGCAGCGCTAAGTCTTGATCGCTCATAGATGTCAGCACAGTCACGGCAATGAGCATCGGCGCATCATCGCCATAGCTTTGTAGCGCTTTACTGGCCGCTTCCATCATTGCCAAGCCGCCGCTTGCATGGACGTTGGTCATCCATACGCCAAGTTCGGCCGCTGCGCTTACCGCTTTAGCGACGGTGTTAGGGATATCATGAAACTTTAGATCAAGAAACAGATCAAAATCTCGACTGTGAATATCTTTGACTAATTGCGGACCAAATAAAGTAAACATCTCTTTGCCGATTTTCAATCGACACATACTTGGGTCAAGCTGGTCGATAAGCTGCAAAGCGGTATCTTTGTTGTCATAATCTAAAGCGACAATGATAGGTTTATTACTCATTATGTTCTCCAATTGCTTTGCGTTGTTATCGTTACTCACCATCTAAGCCGCGCAGGCGCTTAATACTGCCCCAATTTTTACAAGACGGACAGTGCCAATAGAGTCGATGGGATGGGAAGCCACACTCTATACAGCGGTAACCTGGGCGGAACTTAATCTGTTGTTCAACAAGCTTTTCTAACATGGTCAAACTCTCTTTTGCTTGACCATCTTCCGCTTGTTGCAGATGCATTTTCATCAAATGCTGGAAACTTTTCATGGTTGGGTGACGGTATAATCCATCTAACACCAATTGTTCGGCTTCTTTTATTTCACCTAGCTCAATCATGTGTTGCGCCAGAGTAATAGCCACACTTGCCCCGCCCCCTTGGGATAGCGCTTGACGCAGCAAGTCTTCATAGCCTTGGTTATCTCCCAACGCCTTAAAGGTTTGTTTGGCAATATTGAGCGCTTCAGGGAAAAACGCGATATCTGCATCAATAATCCGCTGCAAACATTCATTTGCTTTGGCATACTCTTTGGCATCTAAATAACACTGGGCAGCAGCAATTAATGCCCGGCAACATTGATTATCGAACTTTAACGCCCGTTGAAACAGTGCTAAAGATTCCGACTTATCGGATTGTTCTGCTGCTAATTCACAGCAAAGATGCGCACTAAGGTGTTTTAGCGTCTGCTGGCGCTTACGCTTAAGCTTTTTAATAATGCCAAGTGCTTTTTGCCACTCTTTTGTGACTTGATAGATAGCGATAAGCTGATCTTCTGCTTCCTCGCTGTGATCGTCTTGCTCAACTAGATTGATAAATATTTCTTCGGCGCGGTCATAAAAACCCGCTGCAAGATAGTCTTTACCTAACTCCATCATCGCAATGTCGCGTTGCTCTGTAGTTAAACTTGGGCGGGCAATGAGGTTTTGATGAATGCGGATCGAGCGGTCGACTTCTCCGCGTTTACGAAATAGTGAGCCTAAAGAGAGATGGGTATCGATGGTATCGTCATCGACATCTAACATCGAAATAAATAGATCAACTGCTTTGTCAGATTCATTAGAAAGCAGAAAGTTAAGGCCAGTAAAATAATCACGGCTCATCTGCTTGCGCTGAGTTTTTTGCTTATGGCGAACGCTACGCCGCCCCATATACCAACCGTAGCCAGCTGCGATGGGCAAAAGCAAAAATAAAATCTCTAACATTAAGCGTTAGCGTCCTTGGCAACCGAAACCGCGGTTTCGACAGGCGGTTGTTTACCTTGAAGTAATTGATTTTCTTTTTTTAACGCCCTAACCGTGAGGCGCATACGAGTAATATGGTAGATAGCAAATAGCCAGCTTACTAAAAATCCAGCGAGAAAAACCACGGCTAACACGACAGGAAGACGATACTCGCCTTGAGCGACAAAGTAACTGATGGTTACCACTTGTTCATTACGCGCACCGAATATCAGTGCTAATACAAAAAACAGCGCGACTAATATGGTTACAATAAAAGACTTCACCTTGTTCTCCATTTACTCGGTCATAGACGCCAATTATCTAAGAATTTCACCTAACTAGCCAGCGTTACCTAAAAGATAGGCACAAAAAAGCCTCCAGTTGGAGGCTTTTAAAACAAACTCATTTACGAGTTGACGAGATCAACGCGTTCGCGCAGTTCCTTGCCAGGCTTAAAGTGCGGTACATACTTGCCATCCAATTCAACTGAAGTGCCAGTTTTAGGATTACGACCAGTACGCGGTGCACGATAATGAAGAGAAAAGCTACCAAAGCCACGGATCTCAATGCGATCACCGCCTTCTAATGTTTGAGCCATTTGCTCCAACATCTCTTTAATTGCACTTTCTACTTCTTTTGCCGACAGCTGCGACTGCCTAGTGGCAAGTTTTTCGATCAGTTCGGATTTTGTCATCCTATACCCTCTATTATCAAGCCAAACACAGTCACCTAACAGGGGTGCAAGCACCCCCGAACTTCAGGCGATTTACTTACGAGCTGCTTTGAACGCTTCAGCCATGGCATTGCTCATTGCAACGTCATCTTGCTTGTTCAAGTTAGCCATCGCTTCCTTCTCATCAGCTTCATCTTTCGCACGGATAGATAGGCTGATAGTACGGTTCTTGCGATCAACGCCCATGAACTTAGATTCAACAGCGTCACCTACTGAGTATACAGTAGAAGCGTCTTCGATGCGCTCACGTGAGATATCAGCAACACGTAGATAACCTTCTACGGTTTCTGCTAGCTCAATAGTTACACCTTTAGCATCAACTGCAGTAACAGTACCGTTTACGATAGCACCTTTCTTCTTATCTGCAAGGTATGCATTGAAAGGATCGTCTTCAGTTTGCTTAACACCTAGGCTGATACGCTCACGCTCAGGGTCTACTGAAAGTACTACTGCAGAGATTTCGTCGCCTTTCTTGTATTCAGCAACAGCTTCTTCGCCAGTACCGTTCCAAGAAATGTCTGAAAGGTGAACTAGACCGTCGATGCCGCCGTCAAGACCGATGAAGATACCGAAGTCAGTGATTGACTTGATCTTACCAGAAACCTTGTCGCCTTTTTGGAAGCGCTCTGCGAAGTCATCCCATGGGTTAACTTTACATTGCTTAAGACCTAGAGAGATACGACGACGTTCTTCGTCGATATCTAGTACAAGAACTTCTACTTCGTCACCTAGGTTAACAACCTTAGATGGGTGGATGTTCTTGTTAGTCCAATCCATTTCAGAAACGTGAACAAGACCTTCAACGCCTTCTTCGATTTCAACGAAACAACCGTAGTCAGTTAGGTTAGTTACGCGACCAGTTAACTTAGTGTTTTCTGGGTAGCGCTTGCTGATTTCTAACCATGGATCTTCGCCAAGTTGCTTAAGACCTAGTGATACACGAGTGCGCTCACGGTCATACTTAAGTACTTTAACGTTGATTTCGTCACCAACATTAACGATTTCTGATGGGTGCTTAACGCGCTTCCAAGCCATATCAGTGATATGTAGAAGACCGTCAACGCCACCTAGGTCTACGAATGCACCGTAGTCAGTAAGGTTCTTAACGATACCTTTAACTGATTGACCTTCTTGTAGGTTTTCAAGAAGAGCATCACGCTCTGCACTGCTTTCAGATTCGATAACAGCACGACGAGAAACAACAACGTTGTTACGCTTCTGGTCTAGCTTGATAACCTTGAATTCTAGTTCTTTGTTTTCTAGGTGAGCAGTATCGCGAACTGGGCGAACGTCAACTAGAGAACCTGGTAGGAATGCACGGATGCCGTTTAATTCAACGGTGAAACCGCCTTTAACCTTACCATTGATGATACCGATTACAGTCTCAGCATCTTCGTAAGCTTTTTCTAGAACGATCCAAGCTTCGTGACGCTTAGCTTTCTCACGAGAAAGTTGAGTCTCACCGAAACCATCTTCAACAGAGTCAAGCGCAACGTCAACTTCGTCGCCAACAGCGATTTCAAGTACGCCTTGAGCGTTTTTGAACTGTTCAGCTGGGATTGGGCTTTCAGACTTAAGGCCAGCGTCAACAAGTACAGTACCGTTTTCGATGCGTACTACTACGCCGCGAACGATAGAACCTGGACGGAACTCAAGTTGTTGAAGGGATTGTTCAAATAGATCAGCAAAAGATTCAGTCATGTTTAATTTACTTTAAGTAATAAACCACGGTCTATCCTAGACGTGGAGTCAGTATAGTTATCCGCATCATCCTTGTTGCGAATGGCAAAAAACCTCACACATTTATGCAAGGTTTGATAATTTATCTTCAATGTGACTCAAGCATTGGTGCAATACATCATCGATACTCACACCCGTGGTATCAATAACTAATGCATCCTCTGCTGGGACTAAAGGTGCAACCGGGCGATTCATATCGCGGTCATCTCGCTCTTTAATCTCGGTCAAAAGACGGTCGATATTAACATCGAAGCCCTTGTCCTGCAACTGATTATAGCGTCTTTGCGCCCTTTCTTCAGCAGAAGCTGTCAAATATAATTTGGCCGGTGTATTCGGGAAGACCACTGTGCCCATATCTCGCCCATCTGCGATCAGGCCAGGTGCTTCGTTAAACGCGCGTTGGCGACGTAATAACGCTTCTCTTACTCGAGGAAAAGCGGCCACTTTTGACGCCGCATTAGAGCACTCTTGGCTACGTATCGCTTTCGATACATCTTCACCCTCTAGGACAACTTTAATGCCATTATCTTTGTTGGTAATGAATTGCACGTCTAAGTGCGCGGCCAGTAAGGCTAAAGATTCTTCATTTTCAACGCTGACATTGTGGTGTAAAGCGGCTAGCGCCAATACTCGATAAATTGCACCACTATCAAGAAGCTTCCATCCTAAACGGTCCGCCAAAAGCTGACTAATGGTACCTTTCCCAGCACCGCTAGGGCCGTCGATTGTGACAATAGGAGCCCGTTGTGACATATGATTCTCCAAAATAAAATCCATCATCCCTAAAAGATTCGTTAATAAGTCTACGAAAAAATAAGCGCGCGCATTATATACCAATTCACAGTATAAAGCGGTAAAAACTTACTCTTGAAAACAAATTGATTCAGGAAACAAACAGGAACTAGCGCCAGCTATTGGCTGGCGCTAGTGATACATCTAGGATTTTACTCTGCTAAGCTAGCAAATTGAGTGAAATAGTCTGGAAAAGTCTTAGAGGTGCAATCAGGATCGTTAATGGTTATGCCACAATCTGCGAACGCCATCATTGAAAAACACATCGCCATCCGGTGATCGTTATAGGTATCAATGGCCGCAGTATGCGGCACACTCGGTGGCGTAATGCTGATGTAATCATGTCCTTCATCGACGGTAGCGCCCACTTTGCGAAGCTCCGTTGCCATCGCTGCCAGTCGATCGGTTTCTTTAATACGCCAGTTATAGATATTGCGCATGGTCGTCGTGCCTTTGGCAAACATAGCCGCCGTGGCAATGGTCATGGCCGCATCTGGAATATGATTCATATCTAAATCGATAGCGTTCAACTCCCCTTTTTTGGCAATAATATAGTCATCGCCCCAGGTGATCTGTGCGCCCATTTTTTCTAACACATCGGCAAATTTAACATCGCCTTGAATACTCTTAAGCCCAACACCGGTGACTTTAACTTCGCCACCTTGAATGGCGCCCGCTGCTAAGAAATAGGATGCTGAAGATGCATCACCTTCTACTAATACGGAACCTGGGGATTGATACTGTTGATTTGCCGGTATTTCAAAGCGTTTGTAATCTTGATTAATGACCTTGACTCCGAAACGTTCCATTAACGCTAGGGTAATATCAATATAAGGTTTAGAGACAAGCTCGCCAGTAATATTGATATTAACTTGGCCTTTAGCTAGCGGTGTGACCATCAATAAAGCGGTAAGAAATTGGCTGGATAGATCACCGGCAATATCGACATCACCACCATTAATCCCTGTGGCATTAATGGTTAAAGGCGGAAAACCGTCATTTTTTAAATAAGTAATATCAGCGCCTAAGGTTCTCAGTGCATCGACTAAATCGCCAATGGGGCGCTCTTCCATACGAGGTTCACCGGTTAACGTAAACTCTCCCGCTCCCAGTGCTAATGCCGCACACAACGGACGCATAGCGGTGCCAGCGTTACCCAAAAACAAGGTTTGCGCTTCTGTCGTGGTGAGTGGTCGCCCTAACCCTTCAAGCTCACATACAGTATTATTCTCAGACAGACTAAATTTAACCCCAAGTTGTTTGAGCGAGGCTAACATGTAGCGAATATCATCTGAGTCTAATAAATTAGTCAGTGTTGTTGTGCCACTGGCGAGTGTTGCCAGTAGTAGTGCACGATTTGAAATGCTTTTAGAGCCTGGGATATTAATGGTGCCCTGAACGTGTTTGATTGGTTCTAGTCGTAATTGCTTCATTGATCACTTCTTTGATTTATGGCGAACCCGAGCTCGCAGTTTTTAGATTACCATCACGACAAAATGGTGGGCTGTTCAAATACTGACTAATCAAGCATTGAACCTCGTGGTTATTAAATTACTGATTGAGCCGCAGGATTCAACCATTTTTTGCAAAATAGGCCTGCTTTTGTGTGTTTTTATTTCACTCTAATCCGAAAACTGAATTTCAAGGCCAAATCTAAGGGCTAAATTGTCATTTGTTCAATGTTGGAACTCTAGATTGCCAATCTATTAGATCAGATATCTACCCTGGTAGGTGTTCCCTCAGCGGATAATTAGTTTATGCTAACCCTAATAACAAAAACGGCTTTGCCAACCCTCAAACAGATTAAAGGTAGTTTTCATGAAGTTCGATTCTCTCTCCCCTATGCCAGCCGATCCCATCTTAGGATTAATGACACAATATCGCCTCGATAATCACCCTCATAAGATTGATTTGGGTGTAGGTGTGTATAAAGATGAAGCGGGTCATACGCCAATTTTGGCTTGTGTAAAAGCAGCGGAACAACATCGAATCGATACAGAGGAAACTAAAGTTTACATTGGGCCCACCGGTTCTGCTGACTTTAATCAACTCATTGCTGAATTGGCTTTTTCAGCGTCTCATCGAGTGATTGAGCAAAATCGAGTGAGAACGGTATCCACTCCTGGTGGAACCGGTGCACTGCGCGTGGCTGCGGACTTTATAACCCGAGTAAATCCACAAGCTGTCATTTGGGTCAGCGACCCAACCTGGGCAAACCATACTGGTCTATTTGAAGCCGCGGGTATTACAGTTAAAACATACCCCTACTATGATCATGACAACAAGACACTTAAATTCGATGAGATGCTCGCTTGCCTAGAACAAGTTAGCAGCGATGATGTGGTATTACTGCATGCTTGTTGTCATAACCCAAGCGGCATGGACTTAACGAATCCGCAATGGGATCAAATTGCAACTCTTGCGAGCGATAAGGGCTTTACGCCACTTATCGATATGGCCTACCAGGGTTTTGGTGACGGGGTTGATGAAGATGCTCACGGAGTCAGAACAGTTGCAGCTCAAGTAGAAAGCATGATTTTGTGTAGCTCATGCTCTAAGAACTTTGGCTTATACCGCGAACGCATTGGTGCGTGTTCTATTATTGGCAAAGACAGTCAAGCAGCGGATATCGCGTTTTCTGTGTTGTTATACGTGGTTCGCTGTATCTACTCTATGCCGCCAGCGCACGGGGCAGCGATAGTAGAAACAATATTGGGTTCACAAGAGTTAAAGCAGCAATGGTTAGATGAATTAGCTGTCATGCGAAATCGCATCAATGGCAATCGTGCCATGCTAGTTGACCAACTAAAAGCCCTAGGTGTACAGCGAGACTTTAGCTTCATCGCTAGCCAGAAAGGCATGTTTTCATTCTTAGGTATTAATCCACAGCAGGTAGCGGAAATACAAACTAAGCATAGTGTTTACATGGTTGATTCGAGTCGCATATCGATCGCAGGGATTGGTGAGGCTAACGTTGATTACTTAGCTAAAGCCATCGCTGACGTACTATAAAATCAGCCATTAGTTTGCGAGTAAAAAAGGGGCGGTATTTACAGCCCCTTTTTTCATTTAAACAACACTTCGTTCAAAATCTTGCATAAATTTAATTAAGGCCTCCACACCACAAAGAGGCATCGCGTTATAAATACTTGCACGCATCCCGCCTACACTGCGATGGCCTTTAAGCGCGACTAAATTGCACTGCTTTGCCGCCTCAAGAAACTGCTGATTTAAACTTTCATCTTGCAGATAAAAAGTGACGTTCATCTGTGAACGATTTTCTCTCTCAACTTTAGACAAGTAAAAATTACTGCTATCAAGGTATTGATATAGCGCATCCGCTTTTTGTTTATTGATTGCCGCCATGGCACTGATGCCGCCTTGGGCTTTAAGCCAGGCAAACACCTCTGCTGCGAGATACCATGCAAAGGTAGGCGGCGTATTGTACATTGAGCCGTGTTTAACCGCTAAACGATAATCCATAATTGACGACTGCGGTAACGCCGGTAAAGTAAGCATGTCATCGCGTACAATGACGATACTTAACCCTGATGGTCCGATATTCTTTTGAGCGCCGGCATAGATGAGGCCAAATTGGTTTACATCAATCTCTCGCGACATAATATTAGAGGACATGTCGGCGATAACGGGCCATGGGCATTCAATACTTTCAAAAATTTCGATACCGTCAACGGTCTCATTTGGACAATAGTGCAGGTAACGATAATCTTCAACTGAGCCTGTGAACTTTGGAATTTCTATACTATTGATACCATTTTCTTTTTTTACAATGTTAACGGTATCAATCTTATCGTCACCAGCCAGTTTCTTGGCTTCTTCAACAGCTGCGTTAGACCAACTCCCATCGGTTAAATACAGCGCTCTACCATCATTGCCGAGAAAATTATTCACAACAGCTGAAAACTGTCCCCGGCCGCCGCCATGCATAAATAGCACATGATAATTGTCAGGAATGTTCATTAATCCACGTAGATCGGCTTCTGCTTGCTCCGTTAGCGCAATGAATTCCTTACTTCGGTGGCTTACTTCCATCACCGACACACCCAGTCCATTCCAGTCTAATAACTCCTCTTGTGCCTTTTGCATCACGGCAGCGGGTAACATCGCTGGACCTGCACAGAAATTATATGTTGCGCTCACTTAGTACTCCTTTATTCCACTTAATGACTAGTTTTTGCTTGTGGTGTGTAATGATTATTTTTATATAGTTAAAACAAAACGAGCGTCCAAATGGACGCCCGTTTATATACTTACTGCTTATGCTTCAGGTTGTTCAGCGTCTGTCGCATCGTCCTGTGCTTCAACAGTTTCATCAGGATTATCGTTCGCTATTACGATTGGGTTTCCCTCCTCGTCTAGCTCAATCTCTTCCTGAATCTCTTCGATACGCTGCAGACCAACGACGTGTTCATCCTGTGCCGTGCGAATGATTGTTACGCCTTGGGTATTACGCCCAATGATTGATACGCCTTCAGCTGGCGTTCTAACTAAGGTGCCCTTGTCACTAATCAACATGATTTCATCATTAAGGCCAACCTGCACCGCACCGACTACTGCGCCGTTACGTTCACTCACCTTAATAGAAACAACACCTTTAGTGCCACGGCTCTTAGCTGGATACTCTGCAAGCTCTGTGCGCTTACCATAACCATTCTCTGTAACCGTTAGAATTGCACCATCTTCTTTAGGCACAATCAAAGATACAACTTTTTGACCTTCTTCAAGCTTAATACCGCGAACACCTGTTGCGGTACGGCCCATGGCACGTAGTGCGACAATCTCTTCGCCGGTTTCAGGGTCAACTTTCACTTGGCCAGTTTCGGCATCACGTGCTTTCTCGTTAAAGCGAACCACTTTACCTTCATTTGAGAACAGCATGATGTCGTTACTGCCATCAGTAATATCAACACCGATTAACTGATCACCATCTTTCAGGTTAACTGCAATAATACCGTTAGCACGTGGATTGCTATAAGCCGTTAAGGCAGTTTTCTTAACAGTACCGTGTGAAGTGGCCATGATGATATATTTATCATCAGCATATTCACGTACCGGCAGAATTGCAGTAATGCGTTCACCATCAGCCAATGGCAGTAGGTTAACGATTGGGCGACCACGAGCCTGACGACTTGCCAATGGCAGTTGATATACTTTAAGCCAGTACATCTTACCAAAGTCAGAGAAACACAAAATGGTATCGTGCGTGTTAGCAACCAATAGCTTTTCGACAAAATCTTCGTCTTTGACTTTAGTTGCCGCTTTACCTTTACCACCTCGACGTTGCGCTTGGTAATCGGTTAAAGGCTGATACTTGGCATAACCTAGGTGAGATAAAGTAACGACAACATCTTCTTCGTTAATCAAATCTTCTAAGCTGATGTCGACTGCTGATGCGTTTAGCTCAGTACGTCTTTCATCGCCAAAGTTCTCAAGCACTTCTTGCAGTTCTTCTTTGATCACTTCCATTAAGCGTTCAGGGCTGCGTAAGATAAATAATAGCCCTGCAATAAATTCTAATAGCTCTTCATATTCGCTAAGAATTTTTTCGTGCTCTAGTCCGGTTAACTTGTGTAGACGTAGATCAAGAATCGCTTGTGCTTGCTGCTCAGTAAGGAAATAATTACCGTCACGAATACCATACTCTGGCTCTAGCCATTCTGGGCGTGCTGCATCATCGCCGGCTTTTTCTAGCATGCCTTGCACGTTACCAAGCTGCCAACCTTGGGCAACCAGTTTCACTTTTGCTTCAGCTGGTGTCGGTGACGCTTTGATTAACTCAATAATCGGATCGATATTGGCCAGTGCGATTGCTAGCGCTTCAAGGATATGCGCTCTATCACGAGCTTTACGTAATTCAAATACTGTACGTCGAGTGACGACTTCACGACGGTGAAGGATAAAGCACTCAAGCATCTCTTTTAGGTTAAATAGTTTAGGTTGACCGTTAGTCAACGCCACCATGTTAATACCAAAAGAAGTTTGAAGTTGCGTTTGTGAATAAAGGTTATTAAGGACAACCTCGCCCACTTCGCCTCGCTTAACTTCAACAACGATGCGCATACCGTCTTTATCAGACTCATCACGTAGACCGCTAATGCCTTCGATCTTCTTGTCTTTAACAAGCTCAGCAATTTTTTCAATTAAGCGGGCTTTGTTAACTTGATAAGGGATTTCGGTGACGATGATGCGTTCACGACCATTATCTTCAATCTCAACTTCTGCACGGGCACGCATCACAGCTTTACCACGACCGGTACGGTAGGCATCTTCAATACCTTTGCGTCCGTTAACGATGGCAGCGGTTGGGAAATCAGGGCCTGGTATATAGTCCATTAGCTGTTCAATCGACAAGCTTGGCTCATCAATTAATGCTAAACAGCCTGAGATGACTTCCGATAAGTTATGTGGCGGAATGTTCGTTGCCATACCGACCGCAATACCCGAAGAACCGTTAACTAACAGTGCCGGAATACGAGTAGGTAATACAGCTGGGATATGTTCTGTACCATCATAGTTAGGTACAAAATCTACAGTCTCTTTGTCAAGATCCGCTAATAGTTGATGCGCCAGCTTATCCATGCGGATTTCTGTATAACGCATTGCAGCAGCGGCATCACCATCTACAGAACCGAAGTTACCTTGGCCGTCTACTAACGTATAACGCATTGAGAATGGCTGTGCTAAACGAACGATAGTGTCATATACCGCTGAATCACCGTGAGGGTGATATTTACCGATCACATCACCCACAACACGGGCAGACTTTTTATACGGTTTATTCCAGTCGTTTTTTAGTTCGTTCATCGCGAATAATACGCGGCGGTGAACAGGTTTCAAGCCGTCTCTTACATCAGGTAGAGCACGCCCGACAATTACGCTCATGGCGTAATCCAAATATGAATTCTTTAATTCGTCTTCAATATTAATTGGTGTTATAGATGAAGCCAGATCAGTCATAAACTGCTCGATCCCTTGAAATTTAGCTTACCCAAAAACTGCCTACTTTATGTACGCAATCTGGATAAAGCCTGAAAACGTGATTTGGCATTCTAACACAGTTATTTATTGGTGCTAGACCCTATTGAAATTTCCCTAAAAATAACTGCTAGCCAGCAAAAAGGTTGACCCAAATCAAAACGCTAGCAACTAGTGTTCAACTGTTTAGATAATCGTCAATTAGCGTCACTTTGTTGCTAGGCAATATTCTCGGTATCGGTATAATGCCGTTAAGACTATTTCGCTTAATTAAGGTGCGCACGTGGTAGATAACCAAAATGTTGATCCGCAAGAGATCGCTAAATTCGAAAAAATGGCCGCTACATGGTGGGATTTAAATGGCGAATTTAAGCCGTTACATAAGTTAAACCCATTGCGCCTTAATTACATCGACCAAACTGTCGGTGGTCTATTTGGCAAAAAAGTTATCGACGTTGGCTGTGGTGGCGGAATTCTATCAGAAAGCATGGCGCGAATAGGTGCACAAGTTGATGGGCTCGATATGGGTGAAGAACCACTGGAAGTGGCTAAGCTCCATGCACTTGAATCACAAGTCACTATTAACTATATCCAATCGACCGCCGAAGCCCACCGAGATCAACATCGCCAAGCATACGATGTCGTTACCTGTATGGAGATGCTCGAGCATGTGCCTAATCCAAGCTCTGTCATCCAAGCCTGTGCCGATATGGTTAAACCTGGCGGCTATGTGTTTTTCAGCACCATTAACCGTAACATCCGTGCTTATATAGAAACCGTCATCGGCGCAGAATACCTGTTAAAAATGTTGCCTGTTGGCACCCATGACCACAACAAGTACATCAAACCGGCTGAATTAATAGCGATGGCAGACCATGCAGATTTATTGTGTACTGATGCTACTGGTATCACCTACAACCCGCTAACTGATATTTTCAAATACACAGACAGCTTAGATGTCAACTACATGATAGCGACTAAGAAGATAGATGAATAAACTCCCCCTACCCCCGCAGGCTAGTATAAAGGCGGTGCTGTTTGATTTAGACGGCACATTGGCTGATACAGCGGCCGATTTAGTCGCTGCATTGAACCTAGCATTAATAGATCATGGCCATGAAGCCGTGACGCTTGACGCGATGCGCCACGTTGCCTCAGATGGTAGTTTGGCTCTGGTTAAAGCCTCAACTACAGGTCTTAATGATGAGCAGTTAGAACAGGTTCGCCAGAGTTTATTGACGCATTATGCCAGCGTGAATGGTCAGCAAGCGGAATTATTTACTGGCATGGCGGCACTATTAACTGCACTTAGCGATCGTAATATCGCTTTCGGGTTAGTAACAAACAAACCTGCACGCTACACACGCCCCTATATGGACCAAACCGGCCTAACAAGTAAAATGGCAACCATAATCAGTGGTGATACCACCACGTTGTCAAAACCGCACGCAGCGCCTATGTTGCTGGCAGCACAACAGATGGCAATCGAGCCACAGCAGATTCTTTATCTTGGTGATGCACTCAGAGATCTTGAAGCAGCTAAGGTGACGAACATGCTTGGTGGCGTTGCAGGCTGGGGCTATATAAAAGATGCCGATAGTGCAGCGCAATGGCCACATCATTTCTATTTTAATCAAGTAGAAGAAATCATTAAGACCATTGACGCTATAAATCAAAGTCGCTAAACCTTGCACTATTGATGGCCAATATTGCCACAGGCACGCGCAAATAATCGCCGTATCATCAAGCGAGTCGATCGCACGATCCATACTAGGATCTTGCGATCTAGCTGATTAAGTTTAGCCGCGCAAAAATCATCCATTAAGTTTAAGTCTATAGTAAAACAAGCTTTAAAGGTTAGCTGTTACTAACTCTTCACATTATCCTCAACTTATCCACAAGATACCCCCTGATTTCGTACTTGCATTATGGCGTTAACCTCACTATCTTGTACCTAACAAAATTAAAAGCACCATATATTGTGTGTAGGTAGCAATCAACGCACCACAGAACACGGATGTGAATAACGTCTTTTTTTGTTGCAAGATTGTTTTCATATAAAAACGAAGGGCCAATCAAGGCTCCTTTTTTAAGCGATATAAACAGGCCTATCTTTAATGAACAGCAATATGAAAGTCACCAAACGTAGTGGCGAGCGGGAAACCATTGATTTAGACAAGATCCATCGCGTGATCACTTGGGCAGCCAAAGGTCTAAACAATGTCTCCGTTTCAGAAGTTGAATTACGCTCGCACCTACAGTTTTTTGACGGCATCCCCACCGAAGCCATTCACGAGACCATTATTAAGGCTGCTGCCGATCTGATCTCTCCAGAGTCTCCAGATTATCAGTTCCTAGCAGCACGTTTAGCGATTTTCCACCTACGCAAGAAAGCATTTGGCCAATTTGAGCCTCCTAAGCTTTACGACCATGTGGTCGGTTTGGTTGAGATGGGCAAGTACGATGCACATATATTGCAAGACTATAGCCGCGAAGAGATAGACACGTTAGATAGCTATATCGATCATTGGCGTGACATGAACTTCTCTTACGCAGCAGTTAAACAACTAGAAGGTAAATATCTAGTTCAAAACCGCGTAACCCATGAAATTTATGAAAGCGCACAGTTTTTATACATTTTAGTGGCGGCATGCCTATTTGCTAAATATCCACAAGAGACGCGCCTTAAGTGCATTAAAGATTTTTACGACGCAACCTCTACCTTTAAGATTTCATTACCAACACCAATCATGGCCGGCGTTCGTACGCCCACTCGCCAGTTTAGTTCTTGTGTATTGATTGAATGTGGCGATAGCTTAGATTCTATTAACGCTACTGCGTCGTCTATTGTTAAGTACGTATCACAACGTGCGGGTATTGGGGTCAATGCTGGCCGTATTCGTGCACTGGGTAGCCCAATCCGTGGCGGAGAAGCGTTCCACACCGGTTGCTTACCTTTTTTCAAGTACTTTCAAACAGCGGTTAAATCCTGCTCGCAAGGCGGTGTACGTGGTGGCGCAGCTACCCTTTTCTACCCGATGTGGCATTTAGAAGTCGAGTCACTGCTGGTACTTAAGAACAACCGTGGTGTGGACGACAACCGTATTCGCCATCTTGATTATGGTGTACAACTTAACAAGTTAATGTACCAGCGCTTGATTAAGGGCCAGCACATTAGTTTGTTTAGTCCATCAGA
The DNA here is from genome assembly GCF_000518805.1 of Shewanella waksmanii ATCC BAA-643. Taxonomy (GTDB): domain Bacteria; phylum Pseudomonadota; class Gammaproteobacteria; order Enterobacterales; family Shewanellaceae; genus Shewanella; species Shewanella waksmanii. The sequence continues at coordinate 92,444 of NZ_JAEH01000007.1, read as the reverse complement.
CGTCCCTGGTATGTATGATGCATTCTTTGAAGATCAACAAGAATTCGAACGCCTGTATTTGCAATACGAAGCCGATGAGTCTATCCGTAAAAAGCAGATAAAGGCATCAGAGTTGTTCTCACTGATGATGCAAGAGCGTGCCTCAACCGGTCGTATTTATATTCAAAACGTGGATCACTGTAATACACATAGTCCGTTTGATTCGCGCGTTGCACCTGTACGTCAATCGAATCTTTGTTTAGAGATTGCCTTACCTACCAAGCCGTTGAACAACATCAACGATCCTGATGGTGAAATCGCGCTATGTACGCTATCAGCGTTGAACTTAGGTGCAATTAAAAATCTAGATGAGCTAGAGCCATTAGCGGATTTAGCCGTGCGTTCGCTAGATAGTTTGCTTGATTATCAAGACTATCCTATTACCGCAGCACATAAAGCATCGATGAATCGCCGTACCTTAGGTATAGGTGTGATTAACTTTGCTAACTACTTAGCTAAAGAAGGTGTGCGTTACTCTGACGGTTCTGCAAACAATATTACCCATAAAACATTTGAAGCGATTCAATATTATCTATTGAAAGCGTCTATGAAATTGGCTAAAGAACAAGGCGCCTGCCCGTCATTCCACGAAACCAATTACGCTAAGGGTATCTTACCGATTGATACTTACAAGCGCGATTTGGATAAGATTTGTGATGAACCACTGCATATGGATTGGGACACGCTACGTGAAGAGATCAAACAACATGGTCTGCGTAACTCTACCCTTTCAGCATTGATGCCGTCAGAGACCTCTTCTCAGATCTCGAATGCGACCAACGGTATTGAACCGCCACGCGGGTTGATCAGTGTCAAAGCCAGTAAAGATGGTCAGTTGAAGCAAGTGGTACCTGATTTTGAAAAGTACCAGTATAGCTACGAGCTACTTTGGCAAATGCCAAATAACGAAGGTTACTTGCAACTTGTCGGGTTAATGCAGAAGTTTGTCGACCAAGCAATTTCGGCCAATACAAACTATGACCCGACGCGTTTTGAAGGTCAAAAAGTACCGATGCAAGCACTATTAAAAGATTTATTGCTTGCCTACAAATACGGTGTGAAGACGCTTTATTATCACAACACTCGAGATGGTGCTTCTGATAAGCACGATGACATTACCAGCATAGAAAAAGAAGACGATAGCTGTGCCGGCGGTGCGTGTAAAATTTAAGCCCGTATCCTAGTTAATTAGATAATAATGTGGGGGCCTAGCCCCCATAGAATGGAAGAGTAAAAATGGCCTATTCAACTTTTTGTCAAACACCTAATAATGCCCAACTCGAGCCTATGTTTATGGGCCAACCTGTCAATGTTGCTCGTTACGATGTGCAAAAGTATGAAGTGTTTGAGAAGCTCATTGAAAAGCAGCTGTCTTTTTTCTGGCGCCCAGAAGAAGTTGACGTCAGCAAAGACAAAATTGATTACAATGCACTACCAGAGCATGAGAAACACATTTTCATCTCAAACCTAAAGTATCAAACCTTGTTAGACTCGATTCAAGGTCGTTCACCTAACGTGGCTTTTTTGCCGTTGGTGTCATTACCGGAACTAGAGACTTGGATTGAGACTTGGTCATTTTCTGAAACAATTCACTCGCGCTCTTATACCCACATCATTCGTAATATCGTCAATGATCCTTCGGTAGTTTTTGATGACATTGTTGAAAACGACGAAATCCTAAAACGAGCCAGCGATATTGCTGTGTATTACGATACATTGATTAATCTTACCCAAGCGTACAACTTGCATGGTGAAGGTGTGCATGAGATTGATGGTCAATCAATCAATGTGACTCGTCGCGAGATTAAAAAAGCCCTCTATCTGTGCATGATGTCCGTCAATGTACTAGAAGCGATTCGCTTTTACGTTAGTTTTGCTTGCTCTTTTGCATTTGCAGAACGTAAAGTCATGGAAGGCAATGCAAAGATTATTCGTTTGATTGCCCGCGATGAAGCGCTGCATTTAAATAGTACTCAACACATCATCAAGATAATGCAAGGTGGCAAAGACGATCCAGAAATGGGTGAGATAGCCAAAGAGTGTGAAGAGCAAGCTACCGCCATCTTTGTTAAGGCTGCAGAGCAAGAAAAAGAATGGGCTAAATACCTATTTAAAGATGGCTCGATGATCGGTCTTAACGAGCAGATCCTTTGCCAATATGTAGAATACATTACCAACGAGCGCATGCGCTCTGTTAACTTGGTTAGCCCCTATAGTGAGATCACTAACCCACTACCTTGGATGAAAAACTGGTTGGAAAGTGATTCTGTGCAAGTCGCACCACAAGAAGTAGAAGTATCTTCTTATCTTGTTGGTCAAATCGATGCGTCTATCGATGAAGATGAGTTTGCCGATTTTGACCTATAACGTCATCAAAAAGGCGCCTATCGTTAGCCTTAAAGGACAACCTGTGCTGCTGTATACCCAGCAGCACACAAGTCTGTTGCACGCACTAGAAGCCAAGAAAGTGAAGGTATTTTCAGAATGCCGTAACGGCTTTTGTGGTGCATGTAAAACCAAAGTACTGAGCGGTAAAGTAAAATATCATACCGATCCGCTTGTAGAGTTAGAGTCCGACGAATGTTTACCTTGTTGCTGTCATCCCGACAGTGACGTCGACCTTGAGCTTTCCAGCCAAGGGGCCGATATCTTTCCTGTCAGACAAACGTTAAACACTCAGGAACGAGTAGATAACGACAATAACGTAAAAACCCGCTAAAGCGTTACCCCGGCTTTTCCATCTATTGACCATATTTAGTTTGCAGTGCTTCGAAGGTTTGGCTTGCTTGTAATTTGCTAAAACTGCGTTTTAGCGTTTCCATATCTATGTGTTCAGCATGTTTTTTAGATAACTGTACCCAAGGTGTTTTCACTTCTAACACCAAGGGCTCACCCAATGTCAGTTGCATATTATCTTCATTCTGTATTGATGCGACTGCATTATTGATCGACTGCAGCGACCCAATAATCGCATCAACTCTTCCTGCCATTAATAGCCGAACACCTTGGCGATAGTCCACAACATGATATTTAGATATCGCCGTATTGGTGTCAATTGGTTCATAAAACTTAGCCCCGCGTAAATAGGCTAACTTTTGGCCTGCTAAATCGTCCAAATGGGATATCGCCCAATTTTGTAAACCTATGACGACTATTTTTTTTGACGGCAGCGCGGCAACATAATCAACATATTGTTCTAGTGCGGGATTACGAAACATAATGGTAAGGTCTATTTTGCCTTGTTTTAATGCACTGACAACGCGTGCGTAAGGCACCACTTTATTGTTATCGACATAGCCCGCGTCTTTCGCCAGCGCATTTGCAAATTCGAAATAGATACCACTGAAATGACCATCTTCGTCAATGCCGTAGGGCTTAAAACCTATGGTATAGATATTTAACTGTAATGGTTCAGCCTTAACTGAACTCGTCTGAGTAAAACTAACAATTAATAGGATTATGCTAAAAGATAGGCATTTATCCAGCATACTTGCCCCACTTGAGAGATGTTACTACTAAAAATAGTTGAATCTTGCTTGATAGCAAAGTCATCAGCTATAGATATTTACCCGACATAAAGGATTTGTTTGTAGTCAAAGACCCGCTATTTAGATTTAGTAATTGACTGATGAATTCGATTAATATCCATCAACGCTGCGCTGCCATACCACGGATGCAACTCCATAACTAAGCTGCCCGCTTGTATGGCTGGATCTGTAGCAGTTAATGCTTGCGCCTCTTCAATGGTGCTGACATTAAATATATAAATCCCCCTTAAGTCACCCTCATCCAAAAACGGACCCGCTAGTACTAATTTCCCCTCTTTTGCTAAGCGACTTATATTGTCCATATGTTGTTTTTGCAATGTACTAGCGTGCTGCTTGTCTTGAGGGCGATGAGGCCCTTTTTTAAGTAATGCCATTACATAGCGTTTCATTCCATAGTCATCGCCTTGTAATCGCTCGGCAAGCTGCGCATCGTATTGTGCTCTAACCGTTGTACTGACACTGATACACATCATAAAAATAAAGGCCGCGCACCACAGCAGGAAGTTCGAGCGCTGCAACCAAGTTGTAAGTTGATGGGTTAAACCTAAATGAAATTTAGTCGAGGATACTTTCATTAACATGACCTGTTGCCTTATTGTTAGTATTAAAACTAACTGAGAAATACATTTTAGCAAGCAACAAACTAGATTAAATTCAGTCTATTGACTGAGAGTATTAGTACTTAGCGACGTAGTTGCCCTATGCCTAGTTTGCTATAGTCCGGTCAAATTAAATTTCAGGGTAAAACCTGCCTAGTTAAGCCTAAATGCGGCTCCTCTAGCAACATGCCCGAGCTATTACGCTACCCATGTTGTCGACACCTATAATTTACTTTAAGGAAGAAGTAATGAAACAGCAGTTTTCACAATACCTATCTCGTTTACCCGCTCCAGTTGTAATTGGTTTAATGCTTTGGCTGGCCTCGACACTAGCAAGTATTCTACTTGGCGTATTTCAAGAGATATTAGGCAGTGAATCTACTAGCGGCAATGTTATGACCATTGTGATGCCAGCTATATGTATTGGCCTATATTTAGGCCAAACTACCGGGGCATTAATCAGCCGAAAAACGCGATGGCTAGCGATAATCTGTTGGACTGGCTTAAACTTAGTCGCGTTGGCACTGCTAATGTTAACAATGGATACGGCTTTGATAGACGATTTTAGTGAGCTAGGTTGGTTTAACTTAGTGATTGCAGTCGCGATGATTGTCTATCTTTTGATTGCTTATTACTGTTTTAAATGGGGTGAAAAACTCGGCGTTAAGCAATATCACAAGCAAGCAGCGCAATAATCTGCTGCAAATAGTATAGAAAACCAGCTTAGGTTCGTAACCAAGCTGGTTTTCAATCTAACGTTAACCGTTAAAGCGCGATCGCAAGTTCCGCCCCCTGTCTTATCGCTCGTTTAGCATCAAGCTCTGCGGCTACATCTACACCACCAATGAGATGCACTGGCAAACCCGTGGCTTTCATTTCGTCGACCAACTGGGTATTAGATTCTTGTCCTGCACATAAGACAACATTGTCGACAGCTAGCGTTTGTGGTTGCTGATCAACCTCTATATGGAGTCCTTTATCATCAAAAGATTGATAGCTGACGCCTGTTTGCATAGCAACTTGATGTTGTTTTAACACTGAACGGTGGATCCACCCCGTGGTCTTGCCGAGACCTTTACCCATCTTGGTGGTTTTGCGTTGCAACAAATGCACTTGCTTATGTTGCGGGCTTTGTTCTGGCTGGGTTAAGCCCCCACGGTCTTGATAGCTTTTATCTATGCCCCATTGCTTTAACCATTTTTCAGGTTGTAAGGTGCTAGACTCCGCTTCACACAGGAAGTGGGCCATATCAAAGCCTATCCCACCGGCACCAATCAATGCTACCTTGTCGCCTAGCTCTACCTCGCCATTAAGTACTTGCTGATATGTGACAACCCGCGGATCATCAAACCCAGGAAGGTTGAGTTTTCTCGGCACCACGCCAGAAGCGATCACCACTTCATCAAACTGCTCTTCTTGCAGCGTTGTAGCATCCAAACGAGTGTTAAGTCGCAAGTCAACCTGATGTAATTTCATCTGCTCGTTAAAATAGCGGATAGTCTCATTAAACTCCTCTTTACCGGGGATCTTGCGCGCTAGATTAAATTGGCCGCCCACTTCATCTTTAGCTTCAAACAACACCACTTTATGCCCACGACTTGCCGCGTAAATGGAAAATGCCATACCTGCTGGCCCAGCACCCATGACTGCAATGCGTTTAGACTGAGCTGTGGGAGTAAAGTTGAGTTCGGTTTCATAACATGCTCGCGGATTCACAAGGCAGGTGGCACGTTTTAACGAGAAGGTATGGTCCAAACACGCTTGGTTACAGCCAATACAGGTATTGATCAGGTGACTTTGGTCCGCTGCGGCTTTATTAACAAACTCGGCATCAGCTAAGAAAGGTCTGGCCATAGACACCATGTCGGCTTGGCCGGACTCAATAATATGTTCAGCAATCTCTGGGGTATTGATTCGATTAGTGGCGATAAGTGGTAACTTAACCTCGCTCTTTAATCTTTCTGTCACCCAGGCAAATGCACCTCTTGGTACACTCGTCGCAATGGTTGGCACTCGGGCTTCATGCCAGCCAATCCCGGTATTGATAATTGATACGCCAGCTTGCTCTAACCACTTAGCCAGTTGCACAACCTCATCCCAATTAGAGCCATTATCAACCAGATCTAACATAGATAAACGGAACACGATGATGAACTCTTTACCCACTTTTTCGCGGATGGCGTTAACGATCTCTACTGGAAACTGTGCCCGCTGAGCAAAATCACCGCCCCACTTGTCGGTCCGTTTATTGGTACGACTACAAATGAACTGATTGATCAGATAACCTTCAGAGCCCATCACCTCTACACCGTCATAGCCAGCTTGCTTAGCTAGCTGTGCAGCTTTTGCATAATCTTTAATAGTCTTACTGACTTGCCTGGTCGACATTGCTGACGGAGTAAAAGGTGTAATGGGTGATTTGATCTTACTGGGTGCTTGTGAGAAAGGATGGTAGCCATATCGTCCCGCATGCAAGATCTGCATGCAAATCTTACCGCCTGCTTCATGGACTGCTTGGGTAACCTTTTTATGTTTGCCTATTTGCCAAGAATAGGTCAGTTGGCAAGCATTAGGAGCAAGACGACCGCGCAGGTTAGGCGAAATTCCCCCGGTTACGATTAGCCCAACACCGCCTTCGGCACGTTCTTTATAGAAAGCTGCCAGTTTCTCAAAGCCGCCCTTTTCTTCTTCAAGACCAGTATGCATCGAACCCATCAACACTCGGTTCTTTAGCGTAGTAAATCCTAAATCTAAGGGTTCTAATAAATGTGGAAACGACATTCAAACATCCTTTTTAAACAAGTGATTTAATCCAGCATACAACGGCTGAAGTATTTGCTCAATAGCCAGCCAACGGTTGGCATGATTAGATTCATTTACAATTCTATTTTCCCCTGCCCTCGCTTTTCAGTTAGCATAGGCCTAATCGAGCGATAAAGGAGTGGGTAATGTCCGCTAAACCCTCATTATTTAAAAGAATAGTAAAGCTTATATGGAACCTAGTGAACGGTACTCGCAAACTTTTGCTGAACCTGTTCTTTTTTGGATTTTTACTGCTGTTTGTCTTTGTCTTAACAAATGAAGAAACCATAGAGATAGAAAAAGGCTCTGCGCTGGTACTCGACCTTTCCGGGGTGATAGTAGAACAAAAGCGCCCTGTTGACCCAATAGAAGCAGCAATGAAAAGCGGAAGCAATCAAGGCGATGGCGAAATACTGCTAGCCGATGTACTGGATGTCATAAATAACGCCGCATCAGACCGCCGTATTTCCGCATTAGTGCTAGATATTGGTCACCTTAAGTGGACTGGGATCAGTAAACTCCAATCCATAGGTGAAGCGCTGCATCAGTTTAAGCAAAGTGGTAAACCTATTGTTGCCAACGGTAACTGGTATGGACAAAACCAATACCTATTAGCCAGTTTTGCCGATACCATCTATTTAAATCCGCAAGGCAGCGTTGAAATTGAAGGCTTAAGCCGTTATCGCCAGTATTATAAATCTGCGCTAGATAAGCTAAAAATTAAAGCTCATGTGTTTAGAGTTGGTACCTTCAAATCCGCTGTTGAACCTTACCTGCGTGATGATATGTCCGACGCAGCCAAGGCTGCGAATAAAGACCTTCTTGATGACATCTGGCAAAGTTACCAGCAAACCGTAACCACTAATCGCGGCATTGCCGACGATGCCCTCATGCTAAGCGGTGAGCGTTATCTACAAGAACTCGACAAAGCGCAAGGTAAAGGCGCTCAAATGGCGGTTAATCTTGGTTTAGTCGACCAACTCGCATCGGCAGAAGAGTTTAGACTTGCGATGGTTGAACTAGTAGGTGAACAAGCCAATGCCGATAGCTATAAGCAAATAGGCTTTAACGATTATCAAACACTAGTCGCTAAACACCCTAGTTTAAGCATTGAAGATACCGTTGGTATTGTCGTTGCTAAAGGCACCATCTTAAATGGTAATCAGCCTGCTGGCCAAATTGGCGGCGAAAGCACCGCTAAATTACTCCGCGATGCACGTTTTGATGACAATGTGAAAGCCGTTGTTATGCGAGTTGATAGTCCAGGTGGTAGCGCGTTTGCATCTGAGCAGATCCGTCAGGAAGTCATCGCACTTAAATCAGCCGGCAAACCAGTTGTTGTCAGCATGGGTAGTTATGCCGCTTCAGGAGGCTACTGGATATCGGCAAGTGCCGACTATATTATGGCAACCCCAACCACGCTAACCGGCTCTATCGGTATCTTCGGTATGGTAACCACTTTTGAAGATTCTTTAGCTCACCTGGGTATCCATACTGATGGAGTCGCAACTTCTGAATGGTCTACGTTCTCGACAGCTAAAGGGCTAAACAGCGAACTTAAAGCGGTTATTCAACGCTATATAGAGCGCGGTTACCATGATTTTATCTCACTGGTGGCCACTGAGCGTAACATGAGTCTCGATGAAGTCGATGCCATTGCACAAGGTCGTGTATGGTCAGGCGCCAAAGCAAAACAACTGGGTCTGGTTGATGAGCTCGGCGACTTAAACAATGCTGTGGCAAAAGCGGCTGAACTTGCCGAACTCGATAAATATGATACCAAAGTGATTGAGCAAGAATTGAGTGCTCAAGATCAATTGATTCAAGCGATGTTTGCCAAGGCGGTCAGTTATCTACCTGAGTCACAGCTTCAAAGTACGATATTGCAAGATATCTTGCAGCAATTGGACTCAGCAATTGAAGAGTTCTCATCGTTTGATGACCCCAATAATATCTACTTGTATTGCGATACTTGCAATATTTAATGTCATTGAGTTAAAAGCCCGCAACAGCGGGCTTTTTTAATGGCGACAACCTCAGTATAATCGGCGAAAAATATTAGCTGAAAGCCCAAATCAATGACTAAACGTTCGATTTATGTCGCCTACACCGGTGGTACCATAGGTATGCAAAAAACCGCTAATGGTTTTGCACCTGTTCCAGGTTTTTTAACCGACTGTGTCAAATCAATGCCCGAGTTTTTTCATGAAGAGATGCCTCATTTTGAAATATCAGAGTATTGCCCGCTGATTGACTCTTCGAACATGGCTCCCACTGATTGGCAAATGATTGCTAATGATATTAAAGCCAATTATGACAAGTACGATGGATTTGTTATTTTGCACGGCACAGATACCATGGCATTCACCGCTTCAGCACTATCGTTTATGCTGCAAGGATTGGGCAAACCTGTCATTGTTACCGGCTCTCAAATTCCGCTAGCGCAACTTCGCTCGGACGGCCAAACTAACCTGCTTAACGCGTTATACATTGCGGCCAATTATCCAGTGGCTGAAGTATGCTTGTTCTTTAACAATAAGCTGTTTCGGGGCAATCGTACCACTAAGGCCCATGCCGATGGGTTCGATGCTTTTGCGTCCCCAAACTTCCCACTGTTACTCGAAGCCGGGATTAAAATACGACTTAAAGCCGGTAAAATTGCCGATGAATCTAAGCAGCAATTAGCGGTAAAGACGATTACCCCACAACCTGTTGGTGTAGTGACCCTGTATCCAGGGATCACCACAGATGTGATTGATAATTTGCTAAGGCAGCCAGTTAAAGCCTTAATCTTGCTAACATATGGTGTGGGTAACGCGCCGCAGAATCCAGAGTTGTTAGCCTGCTTAAAACGGGCCTCTGAGCGGGGTATCATTCTAGTGAACTTGACTCAGTGTTTACAGGGCAAGGTCAATATGGGCGGCTATGCAACAGGCAATGCGCTTGCTAAGGCCGGCGTGATAAGCGGCTTTGATATGACAACAGAGGCGGCACTGACCAAGCTGCACTATTTATTGTCTCAGCAATTAAGTCCGGAGCAAATCCGCAGTCAGATGCAGCAAAACCTATTTGGTGAATTAAGCGAAGACTAGTCCTGCTACTCGATTTTGCAATATCACTCAAAAATAAAAGCGCCAATTTAGATCGGTATGATCTAAATTGGCGCCAAAGTTTTATAAGTTAAAGATCTTGCTCTTTAAACTGAGCTATCGACTCACCTTTAAACTGTTTTTTCAATTCCGCCTTCGACAGCTCGTTCACTTCGCCTTGATTATTGATGGTGAAATGATCAGTTTGACTAAGCCTGCGCGCCTGATATAACATCACCAACTGCTGGGTTTGATCCCGCTGCTGCTGGCTTAATACTGTGCCATCTTCCCACTTGCCAATTTCAACGGCACTTAATAAGCTTTGATAGACCTCTTCAGGCATATCATCAATCACTTTGTTAATCTCGCTCATACGCTTTTCCGTTTGTGTAGTACGATTCTTACCCTAGCAATCAGGTAGCCGACAAAGCCAAAAACAAAACAGCTGCCCGCGACATAGGCGCGCATCCCTGTCGCACTTTCGCCACCCCAGAACCAAATAACCACACCGGCTATAAACAAGGTCATGGCGATAAAACTTTGGTTCATTAACTGATTAGAGCGACGTATATGGCTAATGCGCATTTGCGATTCATTAACCTCACCCATCACGCTACTACAATGAGAGCAAGACTTAGCTTGACTCGATATGCGCTTATTACACTGCTGACATTCTACTAACGCCATCGCCGTTACCTTAATTTATCAACTACAGCTAGCATGGCCAAAAGTGAAGCTTCACCTAAATACATGCTGCGCTCTGGAGACCAACCTGAAATGGGATCAGGCATATTTGCATTATCTTTAAATGGCATTTCAAGCGTATTTGATAAACATTTGAAGTGCTCTGCCACCCAGTTTGAAGCCACGGTAAGGTTCGCTTTACCTGGTTCATCTTTGTCATAGCCAAACTTATCTTGGAAATCTGCGCTAGCCATCAGTAAAGCGTTCACGAAAGACTGCTGCAACGTTGCCATCTCTTGAGTATAAGACGGCACGCCTTCACAACCTGCCAGAAATACATAAGGCAAGCCTTCATCACCGTGCACGTCATAAAATAGATCAACACCTTCTTGTTTCATTTTGTTGATCACATGAAACACTTCAGGACTGCGAGCTAAAGATGGATTTTGCCATTCGCGATTTAAGTTCACTCCGGCCGCATTGGTGCGCAAATGACCTCGCGCGCTACCATCTGGATTCATATTTGGCACAATATAGAAATTGGCTTTATCAAGTAGCGCTTTAGCTGTTGGGCAATCGCTATCTAATAGGTTGTTGAGTAGCCCCTCGACCAACCACTCAGCCATGGTTTCACCTGGGTGCTGCCTTGCAGTGATCCAAATCTTGGCTTTTTGCTCATCATCGTCACCGACTTTGACTAACGTCAGGTCACGCTTATCAAGTGTTTCACCTAAATGTGTTAATGACACTAGCGGGTGAACTTGTACTGCGGCTAACAGATCTTGATGACGCTCGTAGCTATAAGGTGCGAAATAAGCAATTTGAATCGCATCGCAATCTAACTGCACATCAATGGTGAGTTTGCCATCCTGATAACTTGTCGGTAAGCGGAACCAGGTTTGTCTGTCATAGGTTGCAGCAGCTTGGTAATTTTCCCAGCCTTTAGGATAGGACGCGCCATCGGCATTAATAATGTTGAGGGTGTATTTAGCCCCAACAACGCCTTCCAATTTGAAGTTAAACCACTGGTAAAACTCCCCGCCTTCGTCTGGACGAATAGCAAGCTGAACATCGTCGAAGTTCTCTTGATTAATTACTTCGATGTTCCCACCATCAAAATTGGCACTTATCCGCATATCTTATCCTTAATTGTATTTGTTCGTGCAGGGCCTAAGCGGCTGCGAGATAGGCCATAGAATAACCTAAACCTAACGTTTTACCCATGTATGACATGAAAAAAGCCACTCAAGAGTGGCTTTTTTCATCAAAGTTAAACTTTTATAGGGCGGCGTAGCTGTATCCTTGGCCCCGTACAGTATTAATCAAGGTTTTAGGTAATTCTATTTGCGCCAGCTTTCTTCGCGTATTGCTGATGTGCATATCAAGATTGCGGTCAAATTTACCCAGCTCTTTCTGCAATACACGCCGCTGCAACTCAGCTTTAGTAATGACCTCACCTTTACGTTCAAACAGATATTTAAATAACTTGTATTCGGTCTGCGTTAAAGTGACTTTACGACTGTCAATCAGGACTGAGTAATCCAAATCGTTAAAGTTAATGTCGCTATTGACTTGTTGATTTACCCCTTGCGCTTGCGCAATTTCAACACGGCGTTGTAGTGCAACCATTCTGACTAGTAACTCCTTTATACTGAAAGGCTTGGTGACAAAATCATCCGCACCTAGTTCATACCCTTTAATCCGTTCTTCTTCGTTATCTATGGCAGAAATCACGATAACGGGTGTCGATTTGTCGCAACTATTAAGTAAGCCAAAACCATCCATCTTAGGCATCATAATATCGAGTAGGATGACATCTGGTTGAAAGTGCTTTAAACAAGTTAATGCTTCAATACCATCGGCTGCACAGGTGACTCCATGCCCCTGTTGCTCTAACGCCTGGCATAAAAGATCACGAAACACTTGGTCATCATCAACTAATAATATTTGGCTCATTTATCACTTACTACGAATGCGAACGATTATCATTAAGGTTACATCAAAGGTGTGACAGGTGCTAGTAGTTTTTGCTAAATTTGCGATCTTAGTAACATTTACTCTAAGCAAATAAACAAAAAGCCAGCATTTGTGCTGGCTTTTTAAACAGAGTCTAAGTTTCGTTATTGGGTTAACATCAGCTCTCTTACATATTTTACCGGTGCACTGCCATAACTTAAGAACTCCTCGTGGAACGCTTTTAAGTTAAAAGCCTCACCCTGCATACCTTTGAGCTCTTCTCTAAAGTCATAGATCTCACGGTAACCAGAATAGTAGCTAGTTAACTGTACTTGGCTCAGTGTTGCCCGGCGCCATTTACCTTCAGCTTCCGCCTATTGCTGGAACGCTTCTTGAGTCATAAGCTCAATCGCCTCCGCTTCGGTCATGCCTTTAACTTGGATACTGTAATCTAAAATGGTATTGGCAATAACACGTAAATTCCATTTGTAGTACATCAACCACATTTCTGGCTCAAAGTTGCCGTAGCCCTCTTCCAGCATCATACGCTCGGTATACACCGCCCAGCCTTCAACCATAGCACCGTTACCAAACAGGCTTTTTATCATGCTGGGAGATTCGTTACTGTAAACCAGTTGGGTATAGTGGCCTGGAATGGCTTCATGGATGTTTAGCACTTGCAGTATCCAGTGGTTATATTCGCGAAGATAGCTTTCAGCTTGTTCATCACTCATGTCATCCAGCGGCGTCACATTATAATAAGTGTTGCTACTTTTCTCATAAGGGCCAGGTGCACTGATAGAAGCACCCGCAAAACCGCGCATGTATTCCGGTGTTTCTCTTACAACCAGCGGCTTAGAGGGATCCAGGGTAATGAGTTCTTTGTCATTGACGAATTTGACTAACTCAGGGATTTGCGCTCGAACCTCAGCAACAAAATTATCACGTTGCACATGTTTGGCACTTAAGTGATCAATCAATTGTTTTATAGCGACATTACTCTGCTTCGGCTGAGGTGTATCAAAATACTTGCTCCATAGCTTATCGGTAATTTTCGCCATTTCACCTTGCACACGAGCTTTGTCATCCATGGCTTTTTCATAAAGCGCTTTGCCACTCATTCCCGCTTGAATATCAAAGGCAAATTTTTGCTCATACAACTCTTCACCAATTCTAAAACTCTTAGCGCCAGATTTAACTAACTTAGATTCGAGATCTTCTAACCAGCTTATATGCTGGTTGATTGCCGTGGTTGATTGCTCGAACCTTTGTTTAAACAACTGTTTTTCTTGATCTGTTAAGCCTGATCTTGACACTTTTTCAAGTAATTCATCAGAAAAAACGCTGAATGCGCCTTTATTTTGCATAACAGCTAGCTGGGTGTGTTCAAGTGTAGGATTACTGATATTCGCTTGAGCAGCAAGGTAGTAAGCCGGTACGTTTTCCATTCTTGCTAGGAAGGATCTTAACCTTTCATCTAGTGGAGCAAAGTCTTTATTAATGATTTGTGCAAAACCGCCCGACACGTTGTAGCTGCTGGGGTTCCATTGCCAAGATTTAAAGACTTCAATCTCCCAAGCACCACGTTGCAACAGATTTTCAATCAAGCGATAGTCGATCAGTTCGTTTGGCGATAGTTGCGATTTATCAAACGACTGTAGCTTATTGAGTTCTGCCGTAACAAAGGCTAAGTAGGCACTGCGCGCCGTATCATTGGGAATCTGTAAAATACCATCATATTTATGATAGCCACTGTATAAAGCCCAAGTTGGCGACTGTTGCCATAACCCTTCAATAAATTGCTCAGAAAAGGCGGCAAAGCCTTCGACAGCGACTTGCTCAGCAGCGGTAGGCTGCGTGGTCGATGAAGACTGTTGTGAAGTACATGCAGTGAGACCTGTCAGAGCACTGGCAATGGTCAGTGCGATTAGCGCTTTTTTCATTATCCTATCCTGTGATATGTTGTTGTTCTTATATATTGTTATCATCTTACTCTCTACCTAAGTTAACCACTTTCTCAGTAAAGATTCAGCTAACTATTGCGACAATTCATAGCTTGTTACAAATCCATTAATAGTCCGCTTGGTTTATACTAACTACACGGAAATGTCACATTGTATTGACCCTATGCAGAACCTCAGCATAGGGATAATCGCTAAGCTGGCCAAAGCCATTTACTTTTCGCAGTTTAAGTTTGGTAAAAAGCGGCATATGCAAACCACAAAGCGCGCGTGCAAGCCGTTCATCACTATAGTGTTTAGTTAAACCAGCCTTGAGTTCTGCGGCCATTGAAGCAACATTTACACTCGCTAAAGGTGATAGCGTATCAATTTCAGGTATATGGGCGGCGCCTGAGATGCAAGCTGAGCACTGGCCACAGGGTTCGATCTCTTGTTGATCATCAAAGTAACTGGCTAAGGCAACACTTAAGCATTGGTCAGTTTGTAGTAAATTAAGTAGATTATGAATGCGCGCAATTTCGCTCGCTTCTTTGTCTCTAAACTGCTCACTAAGTTGTTTAGTGACACTATCTAGGTCAAACAGAGGCGTCAGTACTTCATAGACTTGTGTCATCTGCTTACTTTGCAACTCGATTAAGTTCTGCTCGTCGAGATAGCTTAGTGCTGTCAATCCTCGTTGTTGTTGGCGATAGTCACTATCGATGTCTTTCAAGTCGATACTATGCCAAACACGGGCGCTTTTTGCCGCTGCGAAAACTTGCCCCAAAAATGCCGAGCGCTGGGGATCAAAACGATTAAGAATCGCACCTTTGTCAGCAATAAACTTAAACTTATACTCTGCAAAATAGCTATAAGCTGGGCGAATGATGCCCTTTAGCTCTATGTATACAAGTAAGGTTTTTAGTGCCAAAGGTCTGATATTAGTTTCTGTAGACAATGAGTTGAGCATGGTTTCCCATTGACCTTGAGCCCGGCTGATACGAGATAACACAGACTCAATTGCGCTTGCTTCTGGGGTATCGCCGTAGACAAAGTTCTCTAACACAGTCAAATTGTCTTTATTGGCAAGCACCAAACATTCAGACGCTTGCCCATCTCGACCCGCTCTGCCCACTTCTTGCGCGTAGTTCTCAATTGATTTGGGTAAATCGTAGTGCACCACAAAACGAATATCGCTTTTATCAATCCCCATACCAAACGCGATCGTAGCCACCATTAACGGGATCTCACCCTGCATAAATTGTTGTTGCAGTTGTTGGCGTACCTCGTGGCCCAGTCCCGCATGATACGCACAGGCAGAAAAACCTGCTTGCTTAAGCTGTTCAGTTAATGTTTCGGCACTTTGCTGCAAGGTCACATAAATAATGCCACTACTCTGGCTTCGACTATGTAACCACTGAGTTAGCTGAGAAAACTTATCTTTTGTAGCCACCCCTCGCACATTCAGGGCCAGATTAGGTCGGTGAAAGCCGGTACGGACGATATGTTGCGGCAATATATTGAACTTAGCACGCATATCATCGGCGACTTGTGCAGTGGCCGTTGCGGTTAATAGCAGCACCTGATCAATGGCCAACTCTCGCTGATAGCCCGGTAACTTCAAATAATCAGGCCTGAAGTTGTGGCCCCATTCAGAAATACAATGGGCCTCATCAACCACTAACAAAGAGATTGGCACGGCGTTAATAAACTGCCGAAAGCGCTCATTGTTAAAGCGCTCAACCGACACCATAAGGATTTTAATCTTACCTTGCCTTATATCAGCCATCACCGCTTGTATTTGCTCACGACTTTGCGAAGAGTCTATGCTGGTTGCCGCGATACCGTGTTGCGTAAGAAATGCGAGTTGGTCTTGCATTAAGGCTAGCAATGGCGACACCACAATGGTGAGGTGGGGAAGCTGTACTGCGCTTAGCTGGTAACAAAGTGATTTACCAGACCCTGTTGGAAAAATCGCCGCGGCGCTATGGCCGGCAAGAATTGACTCAACAACAGCTTGTTGCCCGGGTTTAAAATGTGAGAAGCCGAACGCATTTTCTAATAGTTGCTTTAACATGAGACTTTAACCATGGCCTTTAGTGCAACCATCATGCATGTGGATGTTTTTAAGTGCAAAAAAATAATTAAAACTATAGATCTTATGTCGTTTTTAGGCTTTGCCATATACTTAACGTTAACATTTTGTTGCAAACTACTTTGAACGCGGCATTATAGACAAATAACAATAAAAAATATCTACATTAGGTCGCCCCATGTATTGGAGAAACCATTTGAAGTCTCGTTATTCGCTTTGCAAAATTGCGCTGTTATCAAGCATCAGTTTCATCAGCTGTTATAGCAACGCGGCATCACCCGCAATGCCTAATGTCATTACCATAGCCACCCAGGCTTGGCCCCCCTATCAAATAGAAAATGGCGATAAGCAATACGGTTATGCCATAGAAGCACTTGAATGTGTCATGACTTCTATTAAACAGGATTACCGTGTTGAATTTGTGCCTTGGGGAAGAGCCCAGTCGGGCACAGCCCTAGGGACTTATGATGGCTTTTTCTCTGCATCAAAACATACAGGTAGAGATGAATACGCCATTTTAAGCGATACCTTCATTGAACAGAAATGGTCGTTCTACCTACATAAAGACAGCACGCTGGCCACCGACCTCAACACGTTACAAACTAAGGCCGTTTTTGGTAGCAGAAAACACTCAAATACGCTTTTTTGGCTGCAAGATAATGGCTTTAAGAATATTCATAAATTTAATCATGTCGATGACTTAGTTAAATTACTGGTTAACCGTCGTATTGATGCCATTATGGAAAACGAAATTCTGTTCAACAACGCCCTGTATCATGCCGAAGTAAAGAGCGATACCTTCATAAAAGTCGACAATATCGAAAAGCCATTAGGGGTCTATTTTGGTAAGCGATTTTTGAATCAGTATCCCAGCTTTTTAGGTAAGTTCAATCAAGCTACGCAGCAATGTCGCTTTAGCCAAGACAATAACGAAAGTTAGTTATCTAGATTGAACTTAGCCGTTATCGGGTTATGATCTGACGCGGTTGAAGGGGTTGCACTAGCCTGTACTAGCTGTAACCCACGGTAGAACAGATGATCCAATGGTTGACCAAGGACACGACTGCGGTAGTCGTGTTGAAATTTGGCAGAAATCAAATCATATTGTGCAGCGAAATCACTGACCACAGCCATTCGCCCTGCCCGCCAAGTATTAAAATCACCAGCAACAATTATAGGCCCCGAATGGACTTGTAGTTGCTTAGCGACCAAGCCCCACTGCGCTTGGTAACTCGATAAGCGCCAATCAAAGTTAACTCCATGAAGATTAACGACTAACAGTGTTTGACCATTCGATAACGGATAGCGACTCACCAAGGTAGATTTAGCAAACCGAATCCAGGGCTCAGTACTCTGATAAGCACAAGCTTCTTGCGCCTTACTATTAGATAGCGTCATCACGCCCATCGTGACGCCGCGAATAGCGAAACCTTTCGCCATTACCGCATGTTTGTTTACTTCAACGATTTGCTGGTTTAAAGCCTGATTTAACTTAGCTTCTTGCAATAAGACCAGATCTTTGGTCGCCAAAGCATGTAGTTGTTGCTGCCAATTGGGCTTTTGTTGCTTGTAGATATTCCAAACCGCCACTGATAACACCCCAGCATCATCTAACACCTCTGAACCTGACTCAGAGATACAATGGTGGGTAAAATGGGGTTGTTGGCCAACACTCATAACAGCAGCGTCTCCATTGAAGGATGCAATAATTTGATGGTAACAGACTATGGCAACACTGCTCAATAACACTGCCGCTAGGCCAAATTTAATGCTACGGATTTTCAAATGCCTATCTCAGTCAATGAATCACTTCGGCTTTTAACCGTAGAATAAATTTTACTGTATACTACTGACAACCTCATTTTGCAAACCATCTCAGTTGGATAATTAATTCCGTCTATGGAAAATTTTTACCAGATCCTCACGCTTTTGAGTGTATTGCTCTATTGGCTTGTGCTTGCGGGCGTAGTCGTCCGTGTGATCAGCAAGCGCAGAAATATTGGCGTATCATTAGCCTGGATGCTTATTATCTACTTTGTGCCCTTTGTCGGCGTCATCGCCTATTTAATGTTTGGTGAGCTCAACCTAGGTAAAACCAGAGCCAAGCGAGCGATAGAGATGTATGAACCCTATAAACAATGGTTTGCACAGCTTTACCAATTGCCACAACATCGTCCCGAAAAACTCAGTTCCTATGCACGCTCTATTAGTGCTTATTGCGATACTCATGTCGGTATACCGAGCTTATCTGATAATCAGATGACGTTAAAAACCACGCCTGAGCAAATTCTTAGCGCGATCATCGACGATATAGACAATGCCCAATCTCATATCTTCATGGAGTTCTATATTTGGTATCCCGGCGGTTTAGCTGATGATGTAGCCAACGCCTTGATTAAGGCGTCGCAACGAGGCGTCAAGGTAAAGCTATTGATAGATAGCGCAGGTAGCCGACAATTTTTTAAATCTAGCTGGCCCAAAAGTATGCGCAGTCATCATATTGAAGTGGTTGAAGCGCTAAAAGTCAGCCCTTTAAGAATGTTTTTCCGCCGGCTAGATCTGCGACTACACCGTAAAATCGTCATCATTGATAACCGTATTGGCTATACCGGTTCTATGAACATGGTTGACCCCAAGTGCTTTAAACAAAACGCTGGCGTTGGCCAATGGATCGATGTCATGGTACGTATTGTTGGACCTAGCGTTCCTGTTATGAGCTGTATCCATGCTTGGGGTTGGGAGGTTGAGACCAATCAGCGCACCCTTCCCGCCATTGAAGTACAAAGCGACGCTGCTGCTCAAAGTGATAATCAATTACAAGTTATCCCATCTGGCCCAGGCATGCCTGAGCAGATCATTCATCAAGTGTTGATGCAAAGTATCTATCAAGCCACTGAATCGATAGTCATCACCACCCCATATTTTGTACCCAGCGAGAATTTACAAAATGCACTCATAGCCGCTGCCAATCGTGGTGTGAACGTGAATATCATCATCCCGAGGCATAATGACTCAACGATGGTTAAATGGGCCAGTAGGTCATTCTTTAATGATTTACTCAAAGCTGGGGTTAACATTTATCGCTTTAAAGGCGGCCTATTGCATACCAAATCTGTGGTCGTCGACAATAGTCATTGTTTGATTGGAACCGTCAATGTAGATATGCGCAGTTTATGGCTTAATTTTGAAGTGACCTTAGCCGTTGATGAGCGCGCATTTACCCAATCGCTTATAGAATTACAACAGGGTTATATGGCTGACTCTGAAAAACTAGATTACCAGCGCTGGCAACGTCGCCCCTACTATAAACGTGTAATTGAGCAAGTGTTTTACTTGTTTAGCCCATTACTATAACCACGACTATAAAAAGGCATTTGCTGTAAAAGCCACCAAGCCTTTTTATCTTCAGTAGAGACGACTTGGTCATTGGGTAAAAAGATCACCGTCTTATCAGCCCATTTGTTTAATGGAAACAGGTGGGCAGTCACCATATGTTGTTGCAGAAAAGCCACTAAACTGCCATCGTCCCTCGCAGCAGTTAACCCGTAAGTTAGGCGTTCAAGTAACTTGGTGTTTTGCTTGTCGACAAAGAACCACATATTGAACGGGTAGACAATAAGCAGATCATCAAACAGCGTTAACCGATTCCCGTTTAACACATGATATTGGGCAATCTCGCTGTAGCCTTCATGTATGCCTCTGGGAAAGTAATCGCAGCGTTCACGCTCAAGCATCACAAAGTTGGCTTCATATTTGGATGAGGTCATTACCGATAAACCCGCTTGGCGTAAAATCTCGGTATCGGGCCAATGCTTTCCATGACAAGCGACCATTTGTTTTAAATCAGCAAGCTTGTTGATAGTGAGGAATTGGGGTCTATCCTGCTTGCGAATTATCAACGCCCTTACCCCAAGAATACCACCGAGCAGATCGACTGGCACAGCAGCATAGTCTTGCTCTCTTTGCACATCACTGCCAGCCCAAATAACATCAAGGTAGCGACTGCCTTGCAGCATACGAAACCAACGACCCTGAGTCGAAGTGTCTGGACTGAGTAAAACTTGCGCTTCGCCATATTTATCTTGCGAATGGCTAAGCGCCAATTCAAGCAAGCCTATAAAATAGCTATGGGATGCATCATTTTCTGATTGTGGCGCTATGGTTCTTACTGCTGTGACAGGATCGGCTTTGCTGGTGATACTGGCTAAGACACCCCCGAGTAAAATTGCCAATACTAATAGTTTGCTAGCCATGGATACACTCTGTAAACCAATACTAGTATTAAGTGTAGGCGAAAAATTTGAAAGGAAGATGCGCTAAAGCAAGTGAGACTAAAACGCAAAAAGGGTGACAGTAAACACTATCACCCTTTTTTAAATATGGCGGTGGAGGAGGGATTCGAACCCTCGATACGTTGCCGTATACACACTTTCCAGGCGTGCTCCTTCAGCCACTCGGACACCCCACCGGAGTTAACGGATAGATGCCGTTAACGGAGCGCTACTTTACGCAAAAGCCCTTTTAGGGTCAAGGGAAAAAACTGTAATACCAGACGTTTGCATAATTGCTAAGCGATTTTACGCTAGGCTAATGCGCATCAGTCTCTTTACGACACATTAAATTTACTCACTAAGTTAACCATTTCACTGGCTTCTTTGAGTAACTTTTCATTGAGCATACTAAGTTCATCAGCAACTTGCTGGGTGCTTTGATAAATTTCACTTATCTTCATCGCATTGCGATTAACTTCTTCAGACACAGCAGATTGCTCATGGGTTGCGGCCGCTATCTGCTCATTCATACTGTCAATCACGCCCACTTCACGAACGATACGCTGCAGTTCTTCTCCCGCTTTTTCCGACTCTTCTACGCTGACTGTGGCCTGAGATTTACCGACTGCCATCGCCTTAACAGCCACATCTGCGCCTTTTTCTAACCGCTCTGTCATATTGCGGATATCTTCGGTAGAGGCCTGCGCTCGCTGCGCCAAGCTGCGAACCTCATCGGCAACAACAGCAAAACCGCGGCCCATCTCCCCTGCTCGCGCAGCTTCAATGGCAGCATTTAACGCCAATAAGTTTGTTTGCTCTGCAATGCCACTTATCACGCCCAGTACGCTAACAATGCCCTGTATATCTTGATCTAAGCTATGAATGGCAGACGATGCTTGCTCAATTTCACTGGCCAATACATGGATAGATTCAGAAGTTTTGACAACTTCGCGGTTACCCTCTTTTGCTTCTATGTTTGCCGCCGCAGATGCCTCGGAGGCTTTTTCAGCATTATGGGCAATCTCTTGCACGGTCGCGCTCATCTCCGTCATCGCTGAAGCAACCTGATCGGCTTCAACATGGCCGGCAGAGACATCATTTTGCATGGTCACGGCACAACCTTCCATCGCCTTAGAAGCCTTAATCAACGAGTCGCTACTAACGACCACTTGGGTGATCACGGCTTCAAAATCTTGCATCATAGCGTTGTACGCCGTGGCTAACTGGCCCACTTCATCTTGATGGTTGCTGTTAACCCGTACGGTTAAATCGAAATTTTGTTGCGCATTAACAATAGTTTTATGTAGATAGGCCAAACTATTATGAAAGTAAGAACCAATGGCGATAGACAGACTGATAACCACCACACCCGATACCAGCATCAATATAATCACGCCATACATTAAGGTATTGGCTGCACTTAAACGCTGCTGGGTATCGCCAATCAACTCACTAGAGAGTGCTTGTTCATTTTGGCGCACTAAATCGATTCGTGCGGTAGAGGTAGCAAACCATTGCTCAGATGAGGCATTGGCTAACTTTTGTGGATCTTGCGACTGCGCCAAATCACGATAGGTTTGCACCGCCGCAAATGGCTGAGAGTTGGCGATCTGTTGATAATTACGCGCGGCACTGTCGCTTGAAAGCGCTAAGAAACGCTCTTGATAACTATTTTGCTCAGAAACCAAATTAATAAACTTTACAAACATGCCTGGTTTGAAAGCGGAATTACCAAAAGTGGAACTCAGGACCGCCCGTTCAATTCCCGCACGTTCTTTCATCTGTAAATACGCGCTAAAGGCCGCGGCCTGAATGGCGATCTGCTTATCTGCAGAGGCTTTAACGGTATGGTCGACAATGGATAACAACGCACTGTTTAAGTCAGTGTAGAATTTAACTTCTTCGGGAACACTAATACTCAGCCCCGTAACACGTTGCCTTATACTGCTGAGCTCATTTAATGCCGTTTCCACTTGGCGTAAAGTGCTATCAAAACTGGCTGGCAAACTATTGCTGCGGACGAACTGCTGATAGATCGCGATTTGGCTATCACTGAGTTGGCGTTGTTGGGGTAATTTAGATGCGAAACTTTTACCACCAGAGCCAATAAACCCGGCGCTCATGCCGCGCTCTTTTTGTAACTCGTGCACTAAGTTCCCGTTAACCACGGCTAACTCACTTAACACTGCCACTTGGCTAAGGCTTTTGCTCACTTGATATTGGCTATGAAGCACATAAAAACCAAACAGAATACAGCCGATAATGGGTGGCATAAGAACTAAGAAAAGCTTGTTCTTAATGCTAACATCACCAATCCAACGCATCTTCATGATATCGTCCCTGAAAAAAGAAGTAATACAAGTTCACTTAGTCTAGCTGATTCTCAAGCACAAACAAAAAAAGTCCCTAAATTAAGGGACTTTTTTTGTTTAATATCAACTACACCGGAATCTTCAGTGACACTTTGTACATCATTGGCTAATAATTAAGCATTACCTTTGACTTTCATATTAAGTGTTTTAGCAAAGTTAAGCATGCGGTCCAGTGGTATAAGCGCTTTTTCACGCAACTGATCATCAACATGAATTTCATGTTCTGACGAATTATCGTTAATCAGTGCCGCCTCAATCGCCTTAAGCCCATTCATTGCCATCCAAGGGCAATGGGCACAACTTCTACAGGTTGCACCATTACCACCTGTAGGAGCTTCAATTAACTCTTTTCCAGGCGCGGCTTGTTGCATCTTATAAAAAATGCCTTTATCCGTAGCCACAATGAAGGTTTGGTTGTCCATTGTTTGAGCAGCTTTAATTAGTTGACTCGTTGAACCTACTGCATCGGCAAGTTCTACCACACTCGCTGGCGATTCTGGGTGAACCAAAATTGCTGCATCTGGATACTGCTGCTTAAGTTCGCGCAAGGCTTTAGCTTTAAACTCATCGTGGACAATACACTCACCTTGCCACATCAACATATCGGCACCGGTTTCTTTAGCAATATAGCTGCCTAAATGTCTGTCCGGTCCCCAGATAATTTTCTTATCTTCACTGTCTAAGTGCTCAACAATCTCTAAGGCAATACTTGAGGTTACGACCCAATCTGCACGGGCTTTAACCGCTGCTGAAGTATTTGCATACACAACAACAGTATGATCTGGGTGTGCATCACAAAACTCGGTGAACGTGTCTATTGGGCAGCCAACATCTAACGAACACGTTGCTTCGAGTGTCGGCATTAGTACTGTTTTTTCAGGGCTTAAAATCTTAGAGGTTTCACCCATAAACTTCACACCCGCAACAATCAATGTTTGTGCTGGATGGTCGCGACCAAAGCGCGCCATTTCGAGTGAGTCTGAAACACAACCACCAGTTTCTTCTGCCAAGGCTTGAATTTCTGGATCGGTATAATAATGCGCCACTAAAACCGCTTGTTTCTCTACCAATAACTGTTTGATTCTATTTTTATAAGCTTGCTTTTCAGCATCGCTTAGCGGAATAGGTTTTGCGGGAAATGGGTACTGGATTTCTGCGACTTGTGGGGCTAACTGACTCATGCTCAAACCATAAACGGGACTAATTAGCGGGATTATACTCAAACTTGCGAATGCATTAAACAAAAAAGAGCGCCAAGCGCTCTTTTATAGACTAAAGATAGTTAAATATTATTGCATAGCTAATAACATTTCTTGAGGATGCTCAAGGTAAGCTTTCCATTGATTACAGAATCGCGCAATGGTGCCACCATCAATGACTCGGTGATCACCAGACCAACTCACCTGCATAATCTTACGAGCTTCTACTTCACCTTCATCGTTAAAGCGCGGTAGAGTTTGCAACTGACCTAAAGCTACGATTGCCACTTCCGGTTTATTAATAATCGGCGTTGCTACCGTACCACCTAACGCACCAATGTTAGAAATAGAGATACTGCCGCCTTTAAGATCCGCTGGCGCCACTCGGCCACTACGCGCATCGTTAGTTAAGCGGGTAATATCAGCAGCGACTTCCAAAATTGACTTGGCCTGCACATTTTTCACATTCGGTACCAACAAACCAACCTTAGAGTCCACGGCCATACCAATATTGTGATCCGCTAGATAAGTCAGCTCGGTACAGTCTTGATTCACTCGACTATTGATGATCGGGTATAGCTTAAGTGACAAAGACATGGCTTTCATGAAAAATGGCATCATGGTCAACTTAAGATCATCAGACGAATATTTCACTTTCATCTGCTCTCTTAGTGCACAAAGCTCGGTTAAATCCAGCTCTTCACAATAAGTAAAGTGTGGAATCGTTGAAACCGACTCGGTCATCATCTTAGCCATCACCGCTTTGACGCCCTTAATCGGCTCGACACGATCCCCTGCACCACTCGCCACAGTTTGACTACTGATCGCACTCTGGCTTGCTTGCGTTTGCGGCGAGCTTTGCGCTGTAGTCGCTTTTACTAATTGACCACGATAACGTTCAACATCATCTTTGTAGACTCTGCCATTTTTACCGCTGCCAGGGATTTCTGCGATATTAATATCATAACTACGCGCTAAACGGCGTACAGCTGGACTGGCCAATGCTTTTCCTTGAGCCACATTGTTATTGCTGCTTGTCTCGACTTGGCCTGCCGATGGTTGCTCGGCGCTTTGCGCATTCACTGGGTCAACAGCCGCTGTTTCACCTGCAACTTCAATCGCAACCTCAATGGCAAATAATGGCTGATGAACTTTAGCTAACTGCCCTTTACGATAATGCAGTTTAGCCACTCGACCATTTTTAATAGCAGGAATTTGCACTAAAGCCTTATCGGTCATTACATCAGCAATCGGCTGATCTTCAACGACATAATCACCTTCAGCAACCAACCACTCTACTAGCTCACACTCTACTATGCCTTCACCGATATCGGGCAACAAAAACTCTTCAATTTGTTGGGCACTTTGAATTGAAGGTTTTTCATCAATAACTTGCTCAACTGCCGCTTCTACCGGAGCACTTGATGTTTCAACTTGTTCAACCTCAGCGCTAGCGCCCACATCAACGCTATATAAAGGCTCATGCACGATGGCAATCTCACCTTTTTTGTAATGAAGTTTTTTGATAACACCAGCGTGAGGTGCTGGAATTTGCACTAAAGCTTTATCTGTCATCACATCGGCAATAGGTTGGTCTTCAACCACAGTATCGCCTTCAGATACTAGCCATTCTACCAGTTCGCACTCAACGACACCTTCACCGATATCGGGCAAAATAAATTCTTTAATCACAGTTTTGCTCCTAAAATTTAACCGATGCTTTAATCGCTTCAAACGTCTTTAAGGCGTCTGGCATGTATTCTTTTTCATGCACTAACGGGTAAGGAGTGTCGAGCCCACATACACGTGCAATCGGTGATTCTAAGTGCAAAAAGCACTCTTCTTGAATTGTCGCAGCAATTTCACCGGCAAAGCCACCAGTCAGTGGCGCTTCGTGGTTTATCAGTAGACGCCCTGTTTTACGAACAGAGTTAGCCACGGTTTCAACATCCCAAGGTGCCAGTGTACGCAGATCTATCACTTCGCACGAAATGCCCTTCTTCGCAGCCATTTTGGCGGCGTCTTCAATGATTTCCATTTGTGCCCCCCAACTTAGCAAGGTGATATCTGAGCCTTGTGTTACCACTTCAGCTTTGCCCAGTTCTATCTCATAAGCTTCATCTGGCACTTCGCCGACGTTGGCGCGGTATATACGTTTAGGCTCAAAGAAAATCACCGGGTTTTTATCGCGAATAGAGGCAAGTAATAATCCTTTTGCTTGATAAGCATTACGCGGTACAACCACTTTAAGCCCTGCAGTTTGGGTAAAATAGGCTTCTGGAGACTGAGAATGATAGTGTCCGCCGGCGATGCCACCGCCATATGGCGTACGGAAGGTAACGCCACCAACATTGAATTCATTACCACTGCGGTAACGGAACTTTGCGGTTTCGTTGACTATCTGATCGATGGCCGGAAAGATGTAATCTGCAAACTGGATCTCAGCAATCGCCGTCATACCATTTGATGCTAGACCATTGGCAAAACCAGCAATGCCTTGCTCGGTTAATGGCGAGTTAAAGCACCGCTGTTTACCAAACTTTTCCTGTAATCCCGAAGTCGCTCTAAAAACCCCACCAAAGTGACCGACATCTTCACCAAATAGCATGGCCTTATCGTCTGTTTCCATCGCAATCGACAAAGCATCATTGATGGCTTGCAACATATTAATTTTAGCCACGACTACACTCTCCCTGCGCTATTTGGATAAGACTCTGGATATTTCTTCACATGCTGTTTTAATGACTCAAGTTGGGCTTTTAGCCTTGGCGTAGGTTCATCGTAGACATCTTGTATTAAGGTATCCACATGCGGCAGTGGCAGCTTTTCAGCTACTTTCAACTCAGCTAAGACTTCTTGACGATACTTATCATACAACTGATTATCTTGCTCTTCAGTTAGCCAGCCTTTATTCATCATCCACAACTTAAAGCGTTTGACAGGATCATGCATTTGCCACTTCTCTTCTTCCTCTTTAGAGCGATAACCCGATGGGTCATCTGATGAAGAGTGAGCACCAAGACGGTAAGTCATCGCCTCAATTAATACGGGTGCGTTATTCTCTATCGCGTAGGCTCTGGCCTGTTGCGTTGCAGCTAACACCGCTAGCATGTCATTGCCATCAACGCGGATTGTGTGCATCCCGTAACCCACACCGCGGCTTGCAATGCCATTACCAACAAACTGCTCTTCAGTAGGTGTAGAGATTGCGTAGCCATTGTTACGACAAAAGAAGATAGTGGGAGAATTAAGCACTGCCGCCATATTTAGCCCGGCATGAAAATCACCTTCAGATGCAGCACCTTCACCGAAATAACAGATAGCCAGATTGCGCTTACCCAACATTTTTAGCGAGTAGCCCACACCCGTTGCTTGGGGGATTTGTGTCGCCAAAGGAGAAGAAATGGTTTGGTAATTAAGCGCTTCGCTGCCATAGTGAATCGGCATTTGTCGGCCCTTACCCAAATCTTTTTCATTACTAAACAGCTGATTCATAAACTGCTCAGTGGTGAAGCCGCGATAACGAATCGCTGCATGTTCACGGTACTGAGCTAAGATGACATCGCCATCATCTAGCGCGGCCGTGCTACCAATAATCGATGCTTCTTCACCGGTACAGGTCATGTAAAAGCTGATACGCCCCTGACGCTGCGCGCCTAACATGCGCTCGTCTAACACCCGTGTAAAGACACAAGTGTCATAAATCTTTTCGGCCAACGCCTGATCAATGACCGGTAACACGGCCTTTTCATATGTCGTGCCATCAGCTTGAAGAATTTTTAGAATAGGAATGTTCATCGAATCCTTGTCTAAAAAACTCACGCGATGCACGGTTTCTGTGCTGCTTGTTGCGTTGCTCATACTCTATCTCTTAATCAGCTGAGTGCTATTGTTCTTGAAGCCCCGATAAACTCATCGAAACTTAACTGTTTGTTATACGCCGGAAAGACATTACGTTAACGTAAACTACCTATCAAGCAATAGCACATATTGAACATCAACTAAGGCTAAATTTAATTGTATAATTTGCTTTACAACGATCCTATTATCGCAGTCTAAGCAATATTTTCAGTCGATGCAGGTTTTAACATCAATACTGTGCGCTGCCCTACAGGAACATTGGCGTTAGGGAACACAATGGCTTCAACAGGTTGTTCAATTTTAATATCATTGCCACCCTCTTTCGCTAAAATGTAGCCCTGTGGAAAAGCAGTAAAATTCTCTACATCATTAGCAAAGGTAAACTCGAAATCTTCAAAGCCTTTGTTGATGGCTCGGCACACTTGATAAAGATTCAGCTTAGCGGCATCAAACGGCTCAAGTTCGAGCGGTTTAGCGCTAACTAATCTCACTAGCATTTCTTTAAGGGCGATAAAACGAGTCATATCGTTTTGCCCCATTGGCATGACCTTACCAAGCTCAATCGTAAAGGCATCTGCTTGGTATTTTTCTGATGAGTAATAGCTAAAAGTTGTGGTCGGTTCATGGTGAAACAGCACAGTTTCAATACCGCACGCAGCTAAAAACATAATCTGTTCGCTGCTGTATGCGCGTCCGGGACGATAAGGGTAGATAGCAAACTTCTCATGTTTAGAGCCACGAATCGCTGTATGCAGATCATAATGAATCTTTTGACTAGCGGCATCGCCCGCTTCAAAAAAACGGTCAACGTAGCTTTCAAGCTTTTTAGCCCGTACTCGCTCGGGATTAGCTAATCCCTCACCTTTTGAATGCGCGCCACTGAACAAGCGATTTAAATTCTCATCAATAAAACGGGTGCCGTTATGAATTGCAGCCGGATTACCAATTAGAAACATCACCCGTTGATTCAGGGTAATCGTTTCGGCAAGTATTTCGCTAATGAGCTCGTTGCACAGCTCTATCGGTGCTGTCTCATTACCATGCACCGCACAAGATAAAATGATGTCTTTACCTTGACTGTCACTGGGCTCAAACACAATGACACCTGTGTCCCAAACCGACACTTGGGTGGCGTTTTCTAAGCTAAAAGCGAGTTCCTCATCGAGGCTGAAAGGGTTATCTAGGGTGAGTTTTAAAAAATCTTTTGATGCTTGGAGTGCTTGTAACACGGTGGTCTCCTTTAATTGTGCTCGCTGCTGGGCATGTCAACATGCTCTCGTGCAGTTAGATCCTTGATGCGCTCGGCGCGATTTGGCACCGATAATAGCATTTAAAGTATTTGACCACTACGACAGTTAAGGACTTTTACCACTACGGCAGTTAAAGACTTTTACCTTAAAGCGCAACTGAAGGCTTATACCATTAGATAGCTTATTGAGGCAGCCCCTTACACCAGTTGAGTGCAATTGAGCTTACACTCATTAAAGCGATAAACATTGCGCCAACGTGCCGATTTATTGGCTAAGTCAACCGAGCATAAGCATGACTTTTACAAAAAGGTGTTGCAATCATTTTACCGCTAAGCCATTATTAGGACGTGTAGACGTTTGGATGGCTAAAGAGATAAAGGTGAAGGTTTAAGTATGGCGATAGCAACTTTCGGCGCGGGCTGCTTTTGGGGTGTTGAGTACTTTTTCAGACAAATCGAAGGGGTACTAACTGCTACCTGTGGTTATATGGGTGGCAATGATCGGTTCACTCGGTATGAAGAGGTCAAACAAGGTGAAACAGGCCATGCTGAGGTCGTGCAGGTTGAATTTGATCCGCAGCAAGTTAGCTATGAAGCATTACTAAATGTGTTCTGGCAAAACCATAATCCGACCAGTTTAAACCAGCAAGGCGGGGATATCGGTAGCCAATATCGTAGCTGTATCTTTTTTCATGACAAAACCCAAAAGCAGCAAGCAGAGTCATCTAAGTTGCAACTGATAAAAAGTGGTAAATGGGGAACACGGCAAATTGTCACCGAAATCGTACCCGCTCTCACCTTCCACAAGGCTGAGGAATATCATCAAAATTATCTGCAGAAGAATAATTTACCAAGCTGCCACATCAGCTATTAAACAAAAAAGGAGCCTAGGCTCCTTTTTTGTTTAATTATCTCACTTGCTGTAGTGCACAGTACTATGCGTACAGTACTAAGCGTGCTAATTAGTCCAGCATCGTTTTAATCAAATCCTGCGCTTCTTCCAGCACTTGTGCTAAATGTTGCTCAGACACGAAACTTTCCGCATAAATCTTAAAAAGCGCTTCGGTACCAGAAGGACGAGCCGCAAACCAGGCATTGGCAGTCGTCACTTTAAGGCCACCAATTGCAGCCCCATTACCCGGTGCATGAGTGAGTACTGCAGTAATGGCTTCTCCCGCAAGGTCATTTACTCCAATGCTCTCTTGAGTCACCCCTTGTTTAACCAACTCATTAAAACGTTGCTTTTGTGGTAAGGCTACAGGGTTATCAATACGACGATAAAAACTCTCACCGTGTTTGCTCACCAAATCTTGATAGCGCTGTGCTGGAGTTTGGCCGGTTACCGCCAGTATTTCCGCTGCCAATAGTGCCAAGATAAATCCGTCTTTGTCAGTACACCAAGTGGTGCCGTCACGTTTTAAAAAGGCCGCACCAGCACTTTCTTCTCCGCCAAAGGCAAATTCGCCGTTGGCAAGACCATCGACAAACCACTTAAATCCAACAGGGACTTCACACAGTTGTTGGCCTAAATCTTCACATACGCGATCGATCATCGCGCTAGACACTAAGGTTTTACCCACTAACAAACCAGTTTGCCATTGTGGACGATGGGTCATCAAATATTCTATCGCTACCGCCAAGAAATGATTTGGATTCATTAAACCATAACCAGGGCAGACTATGCCGTGACGGTCATAGTCAGGGTCATTGCCTACGCAAATATCGAAATCATCTTGATGGCGTAATAAACCCGCCATTGCATAGGGTGATGAACAATCCATGCGGATTTTACCGTCTTTATCTAACGGCATAAACGCAAACCTAGCATCAAGATTATCGTTAACCACTTGGATATCTACACCATAACGTTTGGCGATATGCGACCAATAGTGGATGCCTGAGCCACCCAGTGGGTCAACACCAATACTAATGTCTGCATCAGCAATGGCTTGCATGTCGATGACAGTGGCTAAATCATCTACATAGGGGGTAATTAAATCGTGCTCATCAACCAGACCCAATGCATTAGCTTCTGCAAGCGATACACGCTTAACCCCTTTGAGTTGATTGGCTAAATACTGATTGGCCCGCGCTTCAATCCACTGGGTTATCTCAGCCTCTGCGGGTCCACCATGCGGCGGATTATATTTGATACCGCCATCTTGAGGGGGATTATGGGACGGTGTCAGAATCAAGCCGTCTATTTTATCTTTACGTTGATTGTTTTGACTAATGATAAAATGGGAAACAACCGGGGTCGGTGTATAACCATTTTGCTGCTGAACAATCGCTTTAACGCCATTGCCACCAAGCACCTCTAGCACTGAAATATTGGCCGCTTCAGACAAAGCGTGAGTATCAATACCCACAACCATCGGGCCACTTATATTGGCACCATTGCGGTAATCCACCACTGCTTGGGTAATCGCGAGTAAATGATCTTCATTAAAACTGGCATTTAGGGCACAGCCACGGTGACCGGAGGTGCCAAAACTCACTCGTTGCTGCGGTAATTCACTATCAGGGTTTACTCTATAATAGGCACTCATCAGCCTAGGTACATTAATCAAATCCTTTTGTTGCGCTATTTGTCCGGCGCGATCATGTATAGCCAAAAGCCCACCCCTCTATTTGCCTGTATTGATTAAACTTTGCTGGTAAATACTTCGATATCAGCGTCAACAATATCAAACTGTTTCAACACTTCGGTTAAAATGGTGCGTTTTTTCGCAGTATTGTTGTTAGTTGTGACCCAAAAACCGCTGGTGCCAATCTCTTTAGGGTTAGCAGACTTACTGGCTTTAAGCAGTTCGGCTTTTGAAGTGGCAAAATAGAGACGATCGCGGCCTTTAATTTGTAACACTTGGTCAAACTGCTCAGGCGTAGCTTGGTAAACCACATTGAGCAAGAATAGAAAGCGGCTAACAGCACTTTTCTGCTCGGCAAGTTGGGTTTCATCAATGCTGTCTTGTAATGTTGCAAAGCTAACTGGCGTATCTTCGGTTGGTGCAACTTTGGCATGCTCAACGTCCATACTTGGCTGGCTAATCTCTATTGGTGCGGCGACATCTTGCTCGCTTAAATCTAAACCAAGTAATCGTCGAAGGATGTCAGAAGCACTCTCGCCAATGCGTTCCGTTTTACTGGCAATATGGCGGTACAACTCTTCATCAACTTCTATATATTTCATGGTTAACTTCTTCCTTAAGCAGTAAAAACAGCAAAATCATGCACCATCGTAATATCAGGTGACAAGAAACTAAAAAGACAACTTAGTGTATGGTATTTACTACCCGATAATAAAGGGCTGATCATTCAAAAAAAGCCAAAGATCTTCTACTGATCGACTTTATATTCGAGGTTTGGGCAAAAAGTCGGCAGTGACATTAGCAAAACAAGATTTAACCTTGTCACTGTTAGCTATTTACAGGCACAATTTGCACTCAAAAATTGCATGAGCAGGGACGGGTTGATGATCCATTTTGAACAACAAGGCACAGGCGAGACTGTAATACTTATCCATGGGCTATTTGGTAGCGCGGATAACTTGAACAATTTAGGCCGCCATTTAGCCAGTCACTATCATGTAGTACGAGTCGATGTGCCCAACCATGGTAAGAGCCCCCATTGGCAACAGATGAGCTACGCCCAATTGTCTTTAGCCATAAAGGAATTGATGGACCATCTACAGCTTGGTCACTGCCACCTTGTGGGTCACTCAATGGGCGGAAAAATTGCCATGGCGACAGCACTGACCTACCCGGATAACATCAGCAGTGTCGTGGCCGCCGACATCTCGCCAGTTAAGTATCCGCCACGGCACGATGCGGTGTTTAGCGCGCTGCACTCCACCCCGCTTAGTGAGCTAACCTCACGTAATCAAGCATTACAACACCTAATCACCTGTGGATTAGATGAAGGTACGGCCATGTTTCTTATTAAAAACCTTAATAAGGGCACTCAGGGGTTTGAATGGCGTATGAATCTACACGGTTTACAGCAAGCTTATGCCGATCTCATCGACTGGCCCACTGCACAATTACGCTATAACGGCCCAGCTTTGTGTGTTCGTGGCGGCGACTCTGATTACGTTACCGCTGAACATCGGCAAGCTTTCGTTAGCCAATTTCCGCAAATACAGTCAAAAACCATTGCCGGTACCGGACATTGGTTACACGCACAAAAACCTGAGATATTCAATCGCATAGTGGCTGATTTTATTGGTAAACACCCAATAGAGTGATCCAGCTTAAGTGCGTAAATCGTATAGCAGAGTGTGTTGAACTATGGTATATTCGCGCCTCTTTTTAGGCCTGAGGGAACTGAAGTATGTTATCTCAGTATATGGAACAAATTGAGACCTTAGGTCTTAACTTATTTTTCGCAGCGATATTTTTCTTTATCGGTATGGCGATACATGACGTGCTAAAGCAAGGGAAAGTCCCTAAATTTGGGCGTTATATAGTATGGTTAGTGCTATTTCTCGGCTGTGCCGGTTTTGTAGCAAAAGGAATCATCCAGATGTCCTGGGAGACCTCAGGCATAGGTTAAGCAAGTATTCATGGCTAAAGAAACATCTGATAGAACAACAATAGACCTGTTTGCTAATGAAAAACGTCGTGGACGTCCTCGCAGTAACCCACTGCCTCGCGAGCAACAACTAAAGGTCAACAAGAGAAACCAAATTCAACGCGACAGAGCTGCTGGTTTAAAGCGAATAGAGTTAAAGGTGTCACAAGATTTGTATGACGCCTTGAATGAAAAAGCTTTGGCCAGTAACATCAGCCGCAGTCAATTAATTGAATCCATTTTACAAAAGCAAATTAACGCTTAAGCTAAAATGACTTCTACTAGATAGTGAACTAGATAAAGGAAAGACAATGGCAACTGTAGGTCTTTTTTTCGGTAGTGACACAGGTAACACCGAAGCCGTCGCCAAAATGATCCAGAAAAAACTGGGTAAGAAAATGGTCGACGTTAAAGATATCGCTAAAAGTACTAAAGAGCAGATCCAAGATTACGATTTGTTGATTTTTGGTATTCCAACTTGGTACTACGGCGAAGCACAATGCGATTGGGATGACTTTTTCCCAGAACTCGAGCAAATTGACTTTGAAGATAAGTTAGTGGCCATTTTCGGTTGTGGTGACCAAGAAGATTATGCCGAGTACTTCCTTGATGCTATGGGCATGGTCAATGAAATTGTTGAAGCGCGCGGTGCGATTGTTATTGGTCACTGGTCAACAGACGGTTACGATTTTGAAGCGTCTAAAGGCATGGCTGGCGACAAGCACTTTGTAGGTCTAGGTATCGACGAAGATCGCCAACCAGAACTGACTGAAGAGCGCGTCGACAAGTGGGTTAAACAGATTTATGAAGAGATGTGTTTAGCAGAACTAGAAGACTAATGTTCTCTAATACACCTTAATGAAAAAGCGGCTATGGCCGCTTTTTTTGATGGAAAATGGCATGGTACAAATAAAATCAAACCATTGGGATATCTTCTGCTCCGTTGTCGACAATTATGGTGACATCGGGGTCTGTTGGCGTCTAGCTAAACAACTTGCCAACGAATATCAAATTGAAGTGGTGCTGTGGGTTGACGATCTAGCCAGCTTTAACACCATCCAACCTGAGGTTGATTTAGCGGCGACAACGCAGCAACTCAAAGGCATTACTGTCAACCTATGGCGTGAGCCCCTGCCCGTCACTTACATCCCCGGACAAGTGCTCATTGAGGCCTTCGCCTGCCAGTTACCCGCAGAAGTCATCCAACAGTTAGTTGATTTAAAACAGTGCGGCCAGGGCCAACCTTGCTGGCTCAATCTTGAATACCTTAGTGCGGAAGCTTGGGTTGATGATTGCCATGCCCTGCCATCACTGCAGGCCAACGGCTTAAACAAGTCTTTCTACTTCCCCGGTTTTAGCCGAAAAACCGGTGGCCTGCTGTGTGAAGCTGACCTATTTACCCAGCGTGACGTTTGGCAAGCCGATAGTGGTAACAGACTCGCGCTATTTGCAAAATTGGGGATAGAGCACTGCTTAGACTCTGACCGATTTATTAGTGTATTTAGTTATGAGACGGCAGCGCTGCAAGCGCTATGTGATTATTGGCAACACAGTGCCACACCAATCCGCTTGTTGGTGCCATTGGGCAGAAGCCTAAATAGCTTTGTGAAGTTCTTTAATCTAGATAACCACCAGTTTTGCGCCGGCGAGCATTGGCAAAAAGGCAACCTTCACTTACATGTGCTGCCACTTACCGATCAAATAGGCTTTGATCGACTGTTGTGGAGTTGTGATGTCAATATTGTCAGAGGTGAAGATTCTTTCTTAAGAGCACAATGGGCAGCAAAACCTTTTATTTGGCACATATACCCTCAAGATGAAGACTACCACTTGGTCAAACTCGACGCATTAATGCAGCGCTATTGCGCAAATTTAGACCCAACTGCGGCACAAGCCTGGCAGCAACTGAGTTTGAATTTTAACCGAGACCAGCAAAAAGCCAGCGTTGAATCTTGGCAACACTATGTTGATGCCGAAGAAAAACTCAATAAACACGCGAAAATATGGCCTATTAGTGCAATTGATGACGAAGATCTTGCAACACGACTAGTTCATTTCGTCAAAAATAGCTAAGATACGGCGTTAAATAAAAAACCTAGCATAGGAAATAAAGTAATGAAGACTGCTCATGAACTCCGTCCTGGTAACGTGATCATGTTAGATGGCAACCCATGGGTTGTATTAAAAACGGAAACAACTCGCTCTGGTCGTAACGCTGCTATTGTCAAAATGAAACTTAAAAACATTTTGGCTGATACGACAACAGAAACCACCTTTAAAGGTGAAGATAAGATGGAAGACATCATTCTAGAGCGTCTAGATTGTACTTACTCTTATTTTGCAGATCCTATGTATGTATTCATGGATAGCGAGTACAACCAATATGATGTAGAAGCTGGCAACCTAGGTGAAGCTGCACAATACATCGTTGATGGCATGGAAGAAGTTTGCCAAGTTACTTTCTATGAAGGTAAAGCTATCTCGGTTGAATTACCAACATCTGTAAGTCGTGAAGTCACTTACACTGAGCCATCTGCCCGTGGTGACACCTCTGGTAAAGTAATGAAGCCAGCCACCATTACTGGCGGTGCGACGTTAAGCGTTGCTGATTTCGTTAAAACTGGCGATATCATTGAAATCGATACCCGTACTCACGAGTTTAAGAAACGCGTCTAGTACCGAGTTATTGATAATAAGAAGCCGATGCCTGCATCGGCTTTTTTGTGCCAACCCCTTCTACATAACCAGTCCAAAACACCTTCCAAAAGCGTTTTAACAGATGATTTATCTTGTGAGAAGTTTAAAAATCCACAACAGCAGCATTATAATCTACCGGCTGCGCTAATAAAGTTGCGGTAAAAGGCTGATTTCTCTTTCTAAACCAAGACTTTTTGGTTATTGTGCCTGTTATACCAATCAGTATGAACATTTAGTCACTCAGCGAGTGTTGAGCGATTCTGATACAAGGCTGCGCTCAACATCAACAGCGGGTTAAATTGCCGACTAAGACGGTTAGTTTGATCACAGCGCTGAGGGTTGCGTATAAGCAGTAGAGACAAATACGCCCAAAATAATATAGGCATTAACGAGGTAGCCATGCGGCCGATAATTAAGTCCAATAAATTAGATTCTGTCTGTTATGACATTCGTGGTCCCGTCCATAAGGAAGCCAGGCGCCTAGAGGATGAAGGTCATCGAATTCTTAAACTTAATATTGGTAACCCCGCCCCCTTTGGTTTTGAAGCCCCAGAGGAAATTGTCCGCGATGTCATACTAAACCTGCCAAGTGCCCAGGGTTACAGTGAATCCAAAGGGCTATTTTCGGCGCGTAAAGCTGTGGTACAACATTACCAAGCTCAAGGCATATTTGGTGTCGATATTGAGAATATCTACATCGGTAATGGTGTATCTGAGCTCATAGTCATGGCGATGCAAGGTCTGTTAAACACCGACGATGAAGTACTGGTCCCCTCACCTGACTATCCATTATGGACCGCGGCAGTGCATTTGAGCGGGGGAAAAGCGCAGCATTATCGCTGTGATGAAGAATCAGACTGGTTTCCCGATCTTGACGATATCAAATCAAAAATCAGCCCGCGTACTCGCGGCCTAGTATTGATCAATCCCAACAACCCCACTGGCGCTGTGTATTCAAAAGAGCTGTTGCTAGAGGTTATTGAGATCTGTCGTCAACATGACATTATTCTATTTGCTGACGAGATCTACGATAAGATCCTTTATGATGAAGCACAGCATGTGCCAGCTGCTGGCCTATCTGACGATATTCTTACCGTTACATTTAACGGTTTATCAAAATCCTACCGGGCGGCGGGTTTTCGCGTTGGGTGGATGATGCTATCGGGTAATCTTAAGGCCGCAAAAAGCTATATTGAAGGCTTAGATATGCTGGCTTCTATGCGCCTGTGCTCTAATGTTCCTAATCAACATGCAATTCAAACAGCACTGGGTGGCTATCAAAGTATCAATGAGCTGGTTGCTGATGAAGGCCGTTTAAAGGTACAGCGTGATACTTGCGTGCAGTTGCTTAATCAAATTCCTGGTGTCAGCGTTAAATGCCCTAAAGGTGCCTTATACGCATTCCCGAAACTTGATGCTAAGAAATTCAATCTGCGCGACGATGAACGCCTAGTACTTGATCTGTTAAAAGAGAAGAAAATACTCTTAGTACAAGGCAGTGCGTTCAATTGGCCAGAGCCAGATCATGTACGAGTCGTGTTCCTACCTCACAAAGAAGAGTTAGAAAAAGCGCTCACCGAGTTCGGCGAGTTCTTAGACGGCTATCGTCAATAACTTATTTTAAGGCGACCGAGTGTCGCCTTTTTTATTCGCTGACTATTTATATGCGGAAATTGCCACGCTTTTATGGCATAACATTATTAATCTGCAAATAATTTACGGGAGTAGTATGAGTCACCTGTTTGCCCATCTCGCTAGAATGAAGTTGATCCAACGATGGCCGCTCATGTACAACGTCCGCCGCGAAAACGTTCAAGAACATTCATTGCAAGTCGCTATGGTTGCCCATGCATTGGTTATTATCGGTAATCGCAAGTTTGGCACCAATTTATCCCCTGATAGGGCTGCAACCATTGCCATCTTCCACGATGCCAGCGAAATCTTAACCGGCGATCTGCCCACACCGGTTAAGTACTTTAATAAAGAGATTGAAGCTGAATACAAAAAAATTGAAGCGATTGCCGAACATCGACTGCTCGAAATGGTGCCAGAAGAATTTAAAGAAGATTATCGAGATCTACTCACCAGTGAGCACGCCGACAACGACTATAAACGCATCGTAAAATCTGCCGACACCTTATGTGCATATTTAAAATGCCTAGAGGAGCAAGGCGCAGGCAATCATGAGTTTAACACT
Source organism: Shewanella waksmanii ATCC BAA-643 (assembly GCF_000518805.1). Lineage (GTDB taxonomy): Bacteria > Pseudomonadota > Gammaproteobacteria > Enterobacterales > Shewanellaceae > Shewanella > Shewanella waksmanii. The sequence goes on along the minus strand of NZ_JAEH01000007.1, from coordinate 53,277 downwards.
GCTAAACGCCGCCTTGAATCGGCAATCATGAAAAACAGCGATCCTGCAGTGAAGTACTTTATGGAATGCTTTGTACCTAGCTTCACGTTAAATTTGGATGACATTAATCGGTTACTACAGCGTGGTATACCAACGATGTAGGACCGTCTATTAGGGAGTGAGTATGACCTGTGAGTTATGGCACGAAAGACGACTAGCTGAGAACAAAAAACGCCGAGATGATCATCGCTCTCCTTACCAACGCGATCGTGCCCGTATTTTGCACTCGGCGGCCTTTAGACGCTTGCAAGCTAAAACACAGGTACTTGGCGTCGGCATGAATGACTTTTACCGCACTCGCCTTACGCACTCGCTTGAAGTCTCGCAAATTGGTACCGGTATCCGAGCCCAGCTTAAGCAAAAGTATCCCGATTTAAACTATCTACTCGACTCTATGAGCCTGATAGAGTCGCTATGCTTAGCTCACGACATTGGCCACCCACCTTTTGGTCATGGCGGTGAAGTCGCGCTAAATTACATGATGCGAAATGATGGTGGCTTTGAAGGTAACGGTCAAACATTTCGCATATTAACTTGCCTTGAGCCCTACACCGAACACTATGGCATGAACCTGTGCCGAAGAACCTTGCTCGGCATACTTAAATACCCGGCAGCCTATGGCACCCTATACCAAGAAGAGGTCCAAGAGGATGTGGTTAATCATCGCCAGTTAAAGCCGGCACAATGGCCGCCAGTAAAAGGCGTCTTTGATGACGATGTCGCTATCCTTAACTGGGTATTGTCACCGCTTTCAAGCCAAGATAAACATCTTTTTGGCAGTGCCACTCAAGTACAATCGGGCAGACATAAACGTACTCGTTATAAGTCGTTTGATGCCTCTATTATGGAACTTGCCGACGACACAGCATACGCTATCCACGATTTAGAAGATGCCATAGTAATGGGAATCGTCACCCAGTCAATGTGGCAACACGATGTGCAATCAAAACTCGAGCAAAGCGATGATGATTGGATTGCTAATGAATTTATCAGCATCGGTGAGGCGTTGTTTTCTGGGCAGCACCATTTAAGAAAAGATGCCATCGGCACCTTAGTTAATGGTTTTGTTACCGCAATATATATTGAAGAATTAACAGAGTTTAGTGAGCCATTGTTAAAGTATCAGGCAACGCTCACGCCAGCATTTAATGAAGCCTTGGCAGTCCTTAAACAGTTTGTATTTAAATACGTCATTCGTAAGCCAGAAATACAAATGTTGGAATACAAAGGCCAACAAGTTGTGATGGAGCTATTTGAAGCCTTCGCATCGGACCCTACACGACTATTACCACTGAGCACTCAAGCGCGCTGGCAACACGCCGAGCAGCATGGCTTAAACAGCCAGCGGGTAATTGCCGACTATATCTCCGGCATGACAGATGAGTTTGCCGCGCGATTACACCAGCACCTGTTTAGTCCAAAAACGGATGCGATAATTGATCTTATATAGGCTTTTGCGGCAAATGGCGTAAGCCCATTTGCCGCATCAGTTTTTGGCTAGGCTATCTTACCCAACTAGACTACTTACCCAACTAGACTACTTACCCCACTAGACTACTTACCCTACTAGAGTGGGAAACAATCCTTTAAAGCCGGCTGCAATCACTTCTATGCCGATGGCCAACATTAACAATCCCATCAAACGGGTTATCACGTTAATCCCGGTCTTACCCAAAATTTTATAAATCATGGGCGCCAGTCGAAATAGAGTAAAACTGGTTAAACCAAAAATCACTACTGTCAATGACATCCCAATATGATTCATAAAGCTATCGTGCTCTGCGGCGGAAACTATCACCGAGCTAATCGCACCGGGTCCTGCCATCAAGGGGAGCGCCAATGGCACCACAGCAACCGACTCCATACCCGACGACTCGCCCTTCTCTTCTTGGTTACGCTTAACTTCACCAAGCTTACCTTGCAACATCGACATCGCAATAATGGCAATCAAACTCCCACCGGCAATTCTAAAGGCGGATAACGAGATGCTGAACATATTCAAAATATGTTCTCCCGCAAAGATAGTCACCACCAAAATAACCACCACGGCAAAGTTAGCAATTTTACCCGTTTGATTACGCTCTAAAGGAGTCTGATGACTGGTTAAACTCACAAATACCGGTAGCAAACCAATGGGGTTAATAATCGCCACCAAACCTAAGAAAAATTTAACATACAAGGTTAAATCCACTGCACAATCCCCATTACTACCTCTAGACCTTTCCACTAACATAAGCGACAAAAATTGATGCGCTAATGTACCTGAGGATTTGCCTAAGTAAAATGCAGATTTTCTAGCATATCTCACAACTTTGAATTAAAAATAAAGCAGAGAAATTGAGTAAATTGTTTACTCATTCAGCAAACAAGTCGTTAACATCGTTATTTAATTACATATACAGCCATAAATGCGGGTATGATCACAGATAACAAGCCGTTTTAGGTGTAATTTTTCTCCACAGGAGAGAATTTAGCCAAAAACGACTTTTGGCTAAATTTTTTCAAGGATCGCTTTATGACAGTCACTAATGAGCAAGAACTCAACCAACTGGTGCAGCGAGTAGCGGACGCGCAAGCTAAGTTCGCTAATTTCAGCCAAGCCCAGGTCGATAAGATCTTTCGTGCCGCAGCATTGGCTGCCGCTGATGCACGGATCTCGCTAGCCAAAATGGCGGCCAAAGAAACCGGCATGGGCGTCATCGAAGATAAAGTCATCAAAAACCACTTTGCGTCAGAATATATTTATAACAAATATAAAGACGACAAAACCTGTGGCATTCTCGATGAAGACCCCACTTTTGGTACCATCACCATAGCCGAACCTGTCGGAATTATCTGCGGTATTGTGCCAACCACCAACCCGACTTCTACAGCAATTTTTAAAGCGCTAATTAGCCTTAAAACACGTAACGGTATTATCTTCTCACCTCACCCAAGAGCCAAAGAGTCTACCACCACTGCTGCTAGACTTGTGCTCGAAGCCGCCGTTGAAGCGGGTGCACCGCAAGATATTATTGGCTGGATAGATCAACCCAGCGTTGCACTTTCTAACCAACTGATGACCCACGATAAAATCAATTTGATTTTGGCAACCGGTGGACCAGGCATGGTCAAAGCGGCCTATTCTTCTGGTAAGCCAGCAATTGGTGTCGGTGCGGGTAATACCCCAATTGTTATTGATGAAACCGCAGACATTAAACGTGCCGTCAGCTCAATTTTAATGTCGAAGACGTTTGATAACGGCGTAGTGTGTGCTTCTGAGCAAGCGGTTGTAGTCGTCGATGAAGTATACGAGCAAGTTAAACAGCGTTTTGCCAGCCATGGCGGCTACATATTAAGCGCCGATGAAGCACAAGCCATGCAACAGGTGATCCTTAAAAATGGTGGACTAAACGCAGATATTGTCGGACAAAGTGCAGCAACCATTGCAGCGATGGCCGATATCGACGTACCGAGTTCTACTAAGGTGTTAATTGGCGAAGCGGATGACATCAGCGAAGCTGAAGCCTTTGCCCATGAAAAACTATCACCTCTGTTAGCCATGTATCGTGCCCAGGACTTCGATCAAGCCCTAGACAAAGCTGAAGCCTTGGTAACCTTAGGTGGCATCGGCCACACTTCAGGCTTATATACCGACCAAGATACCCAAACTGAAAGAGTCAAAACTTTTGGTTTTAGAATGAAAACCGCACGTATTTTGATCAACACCCCAGCCTCACAAGGCGGCATTGGCGATCTGTATAACTTTAAGCTAGCCCCATCGCTCACATTAGGTTGTGGCTCATGGGGGGGTAACTCTATTTCTGAAAACGTCGGGCCAAGTCATCTTATTAATAAAAAGATGGTGGCTAAGCGAGCTGAAAATATGTTGTGGCACAAACTTCCTTCTTCAATCTATTTCCGTCGCGGTAGCTTACCTATTGCATTAGAAGAGCTAAGCGATAAGAAACGAGCGCTAATTGTTACAGATAAATACCTGTTTAATAACGGCTACTGTGACGAGACCATTAAAATACTTAAGTCACAAGGTTTAGAAACTGACGTATTTTACGATGTTGAAGCTGATCCCACTTTAGCCATCGTTAACCAAGGCGCCAAAATGGCTGCCAGTTTCCAACCCGATGTCATTATTGCATTAGGCGGCGGCTCGCCCATGGATGCAGCCAAAATCATCTGGGTAATGTATGAACACCCTGATGTCGACTTTGCTGATCTAGCGCTGCGATTTATGGATATTCGTAAACGTATCTATAAATTTCCAAAACTGGGTAAAAAAGCCAGTATGGTGGCGATTCCAACCACATCGGGTACTGGATCTGAAGTCACCCCATTTGCAGTAGTGACCGATGAAAAAACCGGCATGAAGTACCCCATTGCCGACTATGAGCTCACGCCTAACATGGCCATTGTTGATCCAAACTTAGTTATGGATATGCCAAAATCACTTACTGCATTTGGCGGTATTGATGCTGTTACCCATGCATTAGAAGCCTATGTGAGTGTGATGGCCAACGAATACAGTGATGGACAGGCACTACAGGCGCTGGATTTACTGTTTAAACACCTACCCGATGCCTACGAGCACGGCGCTAGCGCTCCTATCGCTCGTGAAAAAGTTCACAACGGTGCCACCATCGCGGGGATTGCCTTTGCCAACGCATTTTTAGGTATTTGTCACTCAATGGCGCACAAACTCGGTGCAGAGTTCCATTTGGCCCACGGTTTAGCCAATGCACTGCTTATCAGCAACGTGATCCGTTTTAACGCCACCGATATGCCCACTAAGCAAGCGGCATTCAGCCAGTATGATCGCCCTAAAGCATTGTGCCGCTATGGCGCGATTGCCGACCACCTAAACCTGCAAGGCAATAGTGATGAAGAAAAAGTTGAAGCACTGCTTGAAAAAGTCGATGAACTCAAGGCGGCGATTGGCATGCCGGCTTCAATTCAAGAAGCTGGAGTCAACGAAGCAGACTTCCTCGCTAAATTAGATGAGCTAGCTGAAGATGCCTTTGATGATCAATGTACCGGGGCTAACCCACGCTATCCATTGATAGCTGAACTTAAACAGCTATTCTTAGACAGCTACTATGGCCGCGCATACCAAGATAGCTAACCGTTTATCGGTTTAACTTACCTATTAAAAAAGCCAGCAATATGCTGGCTTTTTTATGCGATTAACTGAGTTATTCGATTTATCGACGCTCTACCCTACAGTGAAGCTTGTTGCGCTTTGGCTAACATTCTATTGGCGTGCAATAGCGGCTCAGTATAGCCTGACGGTTGCAGTTGGCCTTCGAACACTAGTGCACATGCTGTGTTAAAGGCAATACCGTTATAGCCTGGCGCCATACATTGATAATCCTTATCATGTTGATTTTGGCCATCGACCACCACGGCCATGCGTTTTAAGCTATCCATTACTTGGGTTTTATCGCACACTCCATGGAGCAACCAATTAGCCAAATACTGAGATGAGATCCTTAAAGTTGCGCTGTCTTCCATGAGTCCGACATTGTGAATATCCGGCACTTTTGAGCAGCCGACTCCTTGGTCAATCCAGCGTACAACATACCCCAATATACCTTGGGCACAGTTATCGATTTCTTGCTGGATCTGTTGCTCGGACAGTTCATCAGCGTCAGTCATCAGCGGTAGGGTTAATAACTGCGTGAGTGTGGCTCTCGCTTGGCCTTTGAGCTGCTCCTGCTGCTGTTGCACATTAATTTGATGATAGTGAATCGCATGCAATACCGCGCCTGTAGGTGATGGAACCCAAGCCGTATTAGCCCCTGATTTAGGATGCGCGACTTTTTGCTCCAGCATTGCAGCCATTTCATCTGGCATAGGCCACATGCCTTTACCTATTTGTGCCACGCCTTGCAGCCCACAAGCTAGGCCAATATCGACATTCCAGTCTTCATAGGCTTTTATCCAGTCTTGCTGCTTCATTTGTGATTTTGCCACCATAGCGCCAGCATGCATCGACGTATGAATCTCATCGCCGGTGCGATCTAAAAACCCTGTATTGATAAACACCACTCGCGCTTTAGCCGCGTGAATACAGGCTTGCAAATTAACCGTGGTGCGACGTTCTTCATCCATAATACCCATCTTGATGGTATTTGCTGCCAGTCCGAATGCCTGCTCAATACGGCTAAACAGTTTATCGGCAAAAGCCACTTCTTCTGGACCATGCATTTTTGGTTTCACTATGTAAACTGAACCAGTACGGCTGTTACATTGGCCGTTACCCTGTTTATTGAGATCGTGCATTGCAGCCAGTACTGTACACAAACCATCTAGGATCCCCTCTGGGATAGGCTGGTTGTGCTGATCTAACACCGCATCAATTGTCATCAGGTGGCCTACGTTACGCACAAACAAAAGACTGCGCCCTGGTAGGCTTAACGTGCTGCCGTCTGCTACTTGATATTGTCTATCGCTATTTAAAGTGCGAGTCAGTTGCTGGCCACCTTTGTTAAGCGAGGCCGTTAAATCGCCTTTCATTAGCCCAAGCCAGTTACGGTAAACTTCTACTTTGTCTTCGCCATCGACTGCAGCCACTGAGTCTTCGCAATCCATAATGGTGGTGACAGCTGCCTCAATCAGAAGATCTTTAACCTTAGCGCTATCCTCTTTACCAATAAGGTGGCTAGCATCAATTTGAATTTCTACATGCAAGCCATTGTGTTTAAGTAACACCGCACTTGGGTTAGCTCGCTCGCCTTGAAAACCAACAAACTGTGCTGCATCTTTAAGAGATGTTTGCTCACCGGATGCTAACCTAGCAACTAATTGCTGCTCGTCTATGTGGTAACTGACCACTTGCTCATGACTGCCTTGGCTGAGTGCAAAGTGGCTATCAAGCATCGCTTTAGCGTATGCAATCACCTTGGCGCCGCGAGCAGGATTATACTTAGCCCCTTTTTCTGCCCCGCCACTTTCTGAAATGGCATCGGTGCCATAAAGCGCATCATATAGACTACCCCAACGGGCATTGGCGGCATTAAGCGCAAAGCGGGCATTTTTTACCGGCACAACAAGCTGCGGCCCGGCCTGATGAGTAATTTCGTTATCAACGTTTTCCGTGGTTATCGAAAAAGGAGCAACATCAGCGACAAGATAGCCAATTTGCAGTAAAAACTGCTGATACTGACTGGCATCAAACTTATCGCTGCTATGTTGCTTATGCCATTGGTCAATTTGCTCTTGTAGCTGTTGACGTTTAGCCAACAAAGCGGTGTTCTCTGGGCTGAGATCCTTGACGATATCGGCTAGTGCTTGCCAAAATTGTTCGGCGGCGACACCTGAGCCGGGTATCATCTCAGCTTCTACTAATGCAGCTAACTCGCTATCTATTTGTAGTCCACTATGCTCAACATACATTTTCATACTGCATCCCCTGCGCTGTACTCACCGCATTGCCGTGATTAACTAAACCTTATTTGATACTAACCCAACCTATAAAAATAATAGAAATATATATTATTAATCACCAGTATTCACCAAAGTTATTTTAGTCGCTATTTGTCAGTAATAAAACAACATTTTAACTTTTGCACTAACACTAAGTTTTAGTACAAGCGATTGAGATCATCAGCGGTTTGGCTGATAAGCTGCCGCATCCACCTGTGGGCTGGATTGTGCTGTAGCAAAGGGCTCCAAGCCATTGTTAATGCAATTGGCGGGATAATAAATGGCGGCTCTAGTATGGTTACATTAGGATTATTCTCGTGTTGACGCGCCATCTTACTTGGAATTGTGGCGATCAAATCTTGTTGTTCTGCCAACATACAGGCGGCTTGATAATGGCGAGTAAATACCGTTATTCGACGTTTCTGACCGATACGACTTAAGGCTTCATCTACCCAGCCTAAGCGCTGTACGTCGGCCGGATCCATACCAACCCCCACGCCCATGCCGGTTTTACTAACCCACACATGATTAGCGCTCAAGTAACTATCTAAGCTAAAGCGTTCTAAAACCGGGTTACTGTTACTGACCAAACAACTAAAGTCATCGTTCCACAGGACTTTTTGATGAAACGACTGCGGAATACTGTCAAAACGGTTAATGACCATATCAACCCGGCCCTGCTCAACATCAAGAAAGCTAACATCACTTGGGGTCATAATATCCAGGATAACCCCTGGCGCATGTTTACGTAATTTGTCGATAAGTGGCGGTAATAGTGTGGCTTCGGCATAGTCACTGGCCATAACCCGAAACACTTGTTCACTTTCTAACGCGTTAAATTTGGCTCTGGGTTGTACGGCTTTCTCCAACCCAATAATTAACTCACTGATTATAGGTTGGATTTCTTGAGCCCTTTCGGTTGGAGTCATGCCTTTACTGGTTCTTATCAGTAATGGGTCATCAAATAGCACCCGCAGACGTTTTAAGCCGTTACTCATGGCTGGCTGGCTGATCCCTAACTGATCTGCAGCCTTTGTCACATTTCTTTCACGTAGCAATACATCCAAATAAACCAATAAATTCAGGTCAATACGAGCTATATTCATAAAACAAATACCGAGAATAGTAAGTATAAATTAGCGTTATTAAACACGATATGACTATTATTTTCAACGTAATCAATCGCCGCTAATCATTTGTTAAAGGAATACTATCATGACGAACTACAGAGCTAACATCGATGAAGCTGCTACCTTGATTAATGCTGAAGGTAGTGCTTGGAACGCAATCAACCCAGAGTCAGTAGCGCGCATGAAGCTGCAAAACCGTTTTAAGACCGGTTTAGATATTGCCAAGTACACTGCCAAAATTATGCGTGAAGATATGGCTAACTATGATGCCGACTCTTCGCAGTACACGCAGTCATTAGGTTGCTGGCATGGATTTATCGGTCAGCAAAAAATGATCTCTATTAAGAAGCATTTGCTGACAACTAAGCGCCGTTACCTATACCTATCTGGTTGGATGGTTGCGGCACTGCGTAGTGAGTTTGGTCCCCTTCCTGACCAATCTATGCATGAAAAGACTTCTGTAGCATCGCTTATTAAAGAGCTATACACATTCTTACGCCAAGCAGATGCACGTGAACTCGGTGGCTTATTCAGACAGTTAGACGCTGCCCCTGAAAGCGAAAAAGCGGCTATCCAAGATAAAATAGATAATTTTGAAACCCATGTGGTTCCGATCATTGCCGACATTGATGCAGGTTTTGGTAACGAAGAAGCGACCTACCTCATGGCCAAACAGATGATTGAAGCGGGAGCTTGTTGTATCCAGCTTGAAAACCAAGTGTCTGACGTTAAACAATGTGGTCACCAAGATGGTAAAGTTACGGTTCCACACGTCGAGTTTTTAGCGAAAATCAACGCTGTACGTTACGCGTTCTTAGAGCTAGGCATTGATGATGGTGTTATTGTTGCCCGTACTGACTCTCTAGGTGCTGGCCTAACCCAAAAAATTGCCGTGACTAACGAGCCAGGCGATTTGGGTGAGCAATACAACGCTTTCTTAGACGTAGAGCCGGTAGATGCCTCAACCCTTGCAAACGGTGATGTGGTATTCCAGCAAAACGGTCAACTAGTAAAACCCGCCCGCTTGCCTAATGGTCTATTTAAATTCCGTCAAGGTACCGGTGAAGCGCGTTGCGTACTGGATTGTATTACCTCACTACAAAATGGTGCGGACTTACTTTGGATTGAAACAGAAAAACCCCATGTGGCGCAGATTGGCGGCATGGTAAACGAAATCCGTAAAGTGATTCCAAATGCCAAGCTTGTTTACAACAACTCGCCATCGTTTAACTGGACGCTCAACTTCCGTCAGCAAGTATTCGATGCCATGCAAGAAGCCGGTGAAGATACTTCAGCGTACGATCGCGACAAGTTAATGAGTGTTGATTACGACGGTACTGAGCTAGCAACTGTGGCTGATGAGAAGATCCGCACCTTCCAAGCAGACGCTGCACGTGAAGCGGGTATTTTCCATCATCTAATTACCCTACCGACTTACCATACTGCGGCCTTGTCTACGGACAACCTAGCCAAAGAGTACTTCGGTGACCAAGGTATGTTGGGTTATGTCGCTAATGTTCAGCGCAAAGAGATCCGTCAAGGCATCGCCTGTGTTAAACACCAAAACATGGCTGGCTCTGATATGGGTGATGATCACAAAGAGTACTTCTCTGGTGACCAAGCACTTAAAGCATCAGGTAAAGACAATACCATGAACCAATTTAGCTAAGCAGAGACTTGTCGGTGGTTTTTGAAGTGGACCACCTACCCTCAAATTAGCCATAAGCAAAAAGCCAGCATACGCTGGCTTTTTTACTTTTAGTGATTAGTACTAATACGGACTTTATGTTTTACAGCTTTAAACGCTTAATTAACAAGCCTGCCGAAATTGCGTAAAACAAAAGCCACGCCCAGTCACTTGGAATAATTTCAACTTAGCCACGATGAAGCAAACAATGCTTAGATGTTTATTTGTCCCCTTTGCGTAAGCTTTTTAAAAGCGTACGCGCTATACAAGCTAAAGGCGACAATAGGACTGAGGCATTTTGCTAAGTTAAAATGCTCGCTATACGCTCAGCCCAATTCATCCAATTCACCTGCCCACAAGACAGGTCAAATTCCCTAGTCAGCTATCAAACAGTCTGCAAACTTATCAAGATTGCGGTCTAGTTACATAGAAAGGGGGTAAGTCCTTTATCACTACTTAGTTAACTGTTATTTACACGATAAGTAAGAAGTTGTAACTACTGAGTTATCACTCTGATGCGGTCTACCTCAACTTTCACTGTTGTCCAACCTTGGTCTACTTCACCTTGAACAATCAGTTTAGTATCTGTTGTCACATTAATTCCGTGCCAATCTTCGTTTTCTATTTCCACAACAATTTGGCCCGTCTCATCACTAAACGTATATAGCTCATGACCTATTTGTTCTGTGATGTTACCAGTAAGAGTCACATAAGCATCGTCTCTTGCTTCAGAAGCCGCCTTAACCGTATTCGTATTAGCTATATTGCCGTTAAAACCAACCGGTGATGACTGATTAGATGCATTCGCCTGACCCGAAGAAAACCCACCCTGCGCAAATGAACCAGGACTGGCTAACGTTATTAGAGTTAATACACTTGTAAGCAATAATTTATTTTTCATGATAAACCTCATTTAATTTAAATAGATTGGTAAGCCCCTAATTTCTTAGACACCTAACTGTTTCTCAAAGTACTGTTTTTCGAACTGCACAGGAGATAGAACTTCAATTATCACCATCGCCCGATGCGGGCGATGGCTTTTAATTAATCGTTATTATTTAGCTCGTAGTTCATTAATGATTTCTACCGTATTGATTAGTTGCTTTTGTAGGTTAGGTGCAACCGTATTTGTGTACCAATCTGATAGGTAGATTACAGAATAACCAGACTCTAGGTCAGAAAAACCAGTTTGACCGAATGAACCGTGAGAATATACGATATTTTCAGCTTTCATTGTGTACGACTGCATGTCATACGTTGTGGGGCTTGCCGCAGCAAAAACATCTTTAATTACAGGTGTAACGTTAAGTACATCGTTAGATGAATCTTTTAACTCTGCATAAAAAGATTGTCCGGCTTTACCTTGTGCAATGTAGCTAGTGAATAACGCGTAGTCGTATGCACTGGTGTTGATACCATACGATGGCGATGTTGTGCCATCAGATGTTTTTGCGATTTGAATTTCATCATTACCGCCATAGCTATTGTGTAGCTCAGCAAGTAATTTCTCAAATGGCTTACCTTCAACTTTAGCGATAATAAGAGCCAGCGTGTCAGTGTTTTGGTCTGTGTAATCCCAGTTCGTGCCACGCTCGCTTTGTGTCGCTTTAGCTGCTTTGATTGCATTTAAGTGACCAATTGGCTCACCTGCGTTCTGTAGACCAATCTCTTTTTCCCATTCGTAACCATTAGAGCCTGGAGTGTGATAGTCACTCAGTGGTTCAATGCCAGAGTTCATTGTAGCCATTTCGCTGATAGTTGCCTCACCGATAATAGAACCCTCAAGTTCTGGCAAATAAGTTTTCGCTTTCCTATCAAGAGAAACCTTGCCTGAATCGATCGCGTGGCTTAGTAAAACACCAACGTAAGACTTCGCTGCTGATTGCAAGTTATTTAGCATACCGGGCTTAAAGCCATTGTCGAAGTGCTCAGCTAGTACCTTACCATCCTTCATCACTACGAATGCTTTAACCTGTGTGTCGATCAGGTCTTTACGTAGTTCCGGTGAGATTTCAAATCCGCCAACGCGCTCAACTTTAACAGGGTTTACTGATGCAGGTAGTTTGTGCACGCCATAACGTAGGAATTGTTCAATATGCGCTGATGCATATGTGTAGTAAGGCCATTGTTGGAATCCATCTGCTGGGATTTCCGCTACTGTGTAACCTTCATAAAACTTAGATAGAGGCACTTCATCTGCTGCCGATGCCGATGTGATAGAGCCTATAGTTGTCGCTAATAGAATTGTGGCTAAGATTGATTTTTTCATAATAAATACTCTTCATTTGTAAAGGCAACCTGATGTGGAGCCTCTGAATTAAGTTGTTTGTGTTGACGTGCTCTATAATCGCACCATAATGAGATAGCCCACAGCACGAAATGACCCATTTTTGGAGTGGTTGTATTGCTATGGAAAACCAAGAGGATGAAACAGTGCTAACATTTTCAAGTCACAACCTTGAGTGCTTTATCGCCGCTGCTGAAATGGGAACATTTAACAAAGCAGCTCGTAAGTTGGGCAAGTCTTCGTCTACAGTGAGTCGCTGGATAGGCGAACTTGAAGACGAGTTGGGGTATTTGCTTTTTGATCGTCAAAGTAATGGTTTAGTTGTTGTCCTAAGTGAAAAAGGCGAACTTTTACTTCCCAAAGCAAAGATTGCTATTGAATATCTGCAAAAATTTGAGAACCTTGCGCTTTCCATACACAGTGACTCTACACCTCTTAAATTAGCGATCAGTTTTGGTGAGTTAATAGATGGGGAAGGTATTGCCGATGTGATTAGTCGGTTGAAAACATCATGGCCTAACCTACAGATCTCGCTTAAAAATGCGGATATGACCCATATTCAGTTGGCTCTTGATAACAAACTCGTCGATTTTGCACTTGGTATTGTCGCTGATTCCCTTTATCCCAACGTGGGTGGAGCACTGGTTGGTGAAGAAAGTACGACTTTGATTGCGCACCCCAATAATCCCTTGTGTGGCGAGCCGAACGTACAATTGGATATGCTGTTGTCGCAAACGTCTATTTGGTCTGCTCCTTATGAACAAACCCATCAATACGATACAGCCTTATTCAAAAGTCTAGAGATGATCGAGTGTAGTGATGCTAATACTGTGGTGTCACTGGTCAAAAGCGACCTAGGGATAGCATTGCTTCCTGAATACATAGTGCACCCAGCTATCCAATCAAAACAAGTGGTGTCGCTTAATTTTGATAAAAGAGAAATCGATCCGTCATTTCAGCTGATGCTGTACTACAGATTGGACTATCCCCACCGAGAAGTTATTGAAGAGATGGTTCTTGCCCTAAGGAATTGGTTTGGTTACGAGAAATAGCTGATTGGAAAATAGATTAGCCAGCCATTGTTAATCAACAACATAGCAAGGTTTCCGTGCGCTGTTCTAGGGCAAAGCAATTTAAAATCTTCGAATGCTGAACTTAGTACAAATACACATTAGAAATAAGCCAGAAATCACGAAATAGCCGTTAACTTCTGTTTTTAGCGCGAAGATTGTTTACTCTGCCGACAAGGCCGAGGATTGCGGGAAATGTGAAGTTTTTGAATTTAGTTGGCGGACATGAACTGGCAATTACTTGAGAAATGCCGCCTTCGCTTGTTTAGATGTTCACAGTAATGGCTAAACTCTTCCAACGTCCCAACTGGGCCATGAAAAAGTTGCCCAAATGCTGTGACGATTTTAAGCCAATTGGCTGAGGGTATGGTTAGTCGACTCACCAATTCACAAACCTTTGAATCAATCGCGCCCCACTTATCGTCTCGAATAAACCTACTAGTTTAGTCAACCAGCTAGAGGGACTCTTGAAATGAGAAAGCGATGCCTTTGGATTGATGAGCACGTTCATTACCAATGAAAGGTAAAAGGGCCATTAACGATGGGTGTCTATATGTTTTGCGTCAATACTCTCTAATACTCAGAAATACACAGCTATTATTAGTCAGTCTTACGGCTAACTTTGTCAGTAAAGCTGATGGCTCTTCATAATAAAAAGCACTAACTATCACAAGTTAGTGCTACGATTATTAGCTCTTTTCTAAGTTTATACGCTAATTCATCATCAATAAGACTGAAACGACACGTTCTGATATTGATTAGCCTCTATCAAGATGGAAGTCTAACTGTACAGTGCTCTCGGCTGAAATGGCCTTACCATTTTTAAATTTGGGTGCATATCGCCATTGCTTAAGTGCTTTTAATGAAGCTTTTTCAAATTTACTGCCGCCTTCTGAGCCAACAATAGTTGCATCTTTCACAAAACCAAACTCATCGACTGTAAATCTCATTTTGACCCAGCCCTGTTTACCCCGCTTTGCATAAGCTAAAGGATATTCTGGAGGTACTCTGTAGAGAGGTTGCTGCTCTTGATCAGCATCCCAAGGTTTCATTTGCCCTATAGCTAAACAATGCTGAGTCGCTAGATCGCTCTTATCGGTTTTCTCAAAGATGTTAACTAGCACTGCATGGGCTTGTAGCTCAAACGGATGGGTAAACTCAAGTGCTTGCATTTGCTCAATGATATTGGTGTAGTGTTGGGTCGCCAGTTTATAATCCTTGCGATTGTAACGAATGGCGGCAACTATTCTCTCAGCTTCAATGCGATCTAATGCATTTTCTGGGTATTGAGTTTCGTATATCTCTAATGCTTCAAATGCCCATTTCTGTTTGCTTTTAGTATAATATTCCGTACTGGCAATTCGATTAAATGCTGCAATGTTTGTTTCTGCTATCAGAAGACTTTTTCCAGAATCATTGGCAATATCTACTGCTTCTTCAACCAAATTTTTTGCAATTCTTGCGTCAGTTTCAACTTTAGCGAGCTCGATTAATAGCTCGATGAGTTCAACTGCATTGTCATCAAAATTCACACGATAAATAGCAAGCGCTTGTTGGTAAAGCTGGGTTGCGGTTTCAATAGACTGTTTCCTGTGATCTTTTGAAACTTCATCCTTATGCTCGACAAGCAAACTCGCGTAATTTATTGCTAAATTCGCGACTGACAGATCGTTTTCATCAAATTCAGCTAGGCCCAATTGATAAGCTTGCTTGGCAAATATTCTAGCTTGGCTTAAATCGTTCTGCTCAATGGCCAGCTGGTAGTCTTTATAGGTGTCTGAAAATGATTTGGCATGAAGGTGTGATGAGCATAAAAGTAGTCCAATCCCCACTGCCAAAGGGGTAAAATAGCGAGTAGTCATAATGAAGTCCTTATCAAAATTGATTCGATAAGATGACATATTTTAGTAAAAAATAGAACAACAATTTGCAACAATCTGTATCAAACGGGTCACTTAACACAAAAAGTATGTTGGCAACCATAGTCAATCCCGACCTAATTGATTTGGTGATGTATCGATAGTCTGTTTTCGATAATTGAGAGTGATTAACCATACCAACAAAACGCTCTATACCAGACATTAGCCAGTTACCGTGTTGATTATTAGTCGCTATTGGGCGTTAGCTATTCATTATCAACAAGAAAACGAGTTACGTTAGAGGAAAATATAAGCCAGCCATTAATAATCATCTATGACTCCACCTTTGAGAGTATTAACGCTAAGCATGAGCGGGGCGCTGTAGCAGGGATTTTTGTGTGCTATGCTTTTTGTGGCACACAAAAAAGCACTGCGGAGATGGCTCCGACTCCACGCAATTGTTATGTGTCACCATCACTGTAAACATCTCTAATATTCAATTTATTCATTCAACTAATCATCGTTTAACCTCAATATGAAAATTAAAAAGTGCTTTATGAGGATGGGTGTTTTCAACCAAAAAGTCATGCATGCGATCGCCAGTCCGAGCACCGTTACTTTGCGACCAAGCATTTCTCATTGTTGTATTTAGCGGAATACGGAAGTTATTTTTATTCCACAACTGCTTTAACTTATCAAGTGTTTCCGGTGAAACTTCAGCATTTCTGTTACCAACACCGTTAAACCCGGTATCAAATCTCCTATCTCTAGCTACGTCGTCAGTCCCGTTATACCATCTCGCTAGCTCAATGCGCATTCTTTCAACGACCTCAGAAACAGTCTTTTTGGATTGCGTATCCATCCAGCTTAAAAAGGTTGTATATTGGACTGTATGTGTTGAGTCGGACACAAAATCCCTAAACAGTTCTTTGGTTTCGGAATCTAAATTTATGTAAAACGTCCATGTTTCATCGTCCAACGCGACTTCCTGCATAGAAGTCATTAATTTATCTTCAAACTGGATGGCTCTTTGAATTGTTGAGTTGTTATCTGCCACCTTTGTATTAACCGGGGAAGCACTGTACTGTTTATTGCTGTTGATCATTCTCTGAATTCTTTTTTGTGCAACAGCTTCAGGCCGGTTGTCTACAAATTGAAATGTTGAATCATTAGAACCGTGCTTTCTATTAACGCTATTTACCGCAGATTGATTTTCATTTTTTTGTGATTTGTGCACATAGCAGACCATTTCTCTTCCCCCCCCTTAATTGTCGATGCGTAGTCGCATTTTTACGCATAACGAATGATATGGACTCCCCTTACCAAATGGCCACTATGTGCCATATTGAAAGTGCAAACATTCAATCAAGGAGAGTCCATATGTCCTTAATTAAAGCAATTGGCATCGATTTAGCCAAATTAATTTTTAGTATTCACGGTGTTGATGAATACGGTAAAACCAAACTAAAGCAAACAGTTAAAAGAAACAAGCTCTTAGCTAAAATTGCCCAATACCACCTTGTATTATCGGCATGGAAGCTTGCTCCCTTGCACACTATTGGGCAAGGGAGTTTACTAAACATGGTCACGATGTCCGTATCATGGATTCTAAGTTCGTTATTCCCTATCGCCAAAGTGAAAAAGGCAAAAACATAAGCCAGCCATTATTAATCAACAACATAGTAAGATTACTGCGAGCTGTTCAAGGTCAAAGCAGTTAAACACCTTAAAAAACGGTGCTTAATAAAAATACACATTGGAAATCAGCCTAAATCGGCAAAATCAGGCGCTAAATGCTGTTTTTAGCGCAAGGGATATTAACTCTGCTAAAAGCGCTGAGGAGTTAGGAGAAATGTGAGCATTTGAACTTAGTTTGCAGGCATAAACTGGCAACTACTGGAGAAATGCCGCCTTCGCTTGTTTAGATGTTCACAGTAATGGCTAAACTCCTCTAATGTCCCCACAGGTCCATGAAAGAGTTGTCCAAATTCTGTGACGATTTTAAGCCAATTAGCTGAGGGGATGTTTAGCCTACTCAGTATGTCACAAGCCTTTGAATCAATCGCGCCTCGCTTATCGTCTCGAATCACCCTACCTGTTTCGTCAACCAATACTAGGTAGTCTTGAAGAGAGAAAGCGATGCCTTTGGGTTGTTTGGCGCGTTCATTACCAATGAAAGGTAAAAGGCGTTTAGGTTGCTCTCCCTTGAGCGCAGCTTTGACTCTGAGCTTGATACTAGTGAAGTCTGATTGCTCAGGTGTGGTCGCCATTTTAGCCCGTATCGGATTAAGTTCGACATAGGCCATACAGGCCAATACAGCTGCTTCATCAAGCAGCGCTTGTGATTTAAATCGTCCTTCCCAGAAATGTCCTGTGCAGTTATCTTCTAGATTAGCTTGTCTTGCGATAGGCTCATTTAGACACCTCATAAACCAGCTAATATCGCAAAGGCGCGAGCGATACGTCGCAATCAGGTATTTTAGCTGAGCAACAGCGTATTCTTCTATCACTTCACCTTTGGCGAATTTCTGCGTTAATTCAGTCCCTTTAAACAGCTTATGCCATTGCAGTACGACTCCCCTATCTGACCAGGCATTAACTTGTTCAACATCAATATGGAGCACGATATGAAGGTGGTTGCTCATCACTGCATAAGCCGCCACGTCAATTGCAAACACTTCGGTGAGCTTCAAGATTTGAGTTTCTACCCAACCACGGCGGTGGTCATAATTCTTGCCAGTGTATTTATCGTCACCGCATAAGAAAGCCCGTCGTACAACGCGACTGCAGCAATGATAATAAGGTGTGTCTTCGAGACTAATGAGGGTTCGTCTTGGCCTTGGCATGCAACCTCCTTGTTATATGCGCAAATAAAGCATAGTTGGAGGTTGTCATCTACGCCATTAACGATGGCTGTCTATATATTTCTTCCTTTAAAGTCGACCCCAATATACAAGTGCTTGCTTTTTGAGCTTAGCTTTTTGAGCCATTGCACAGAGATCGCCATAAAGACTCAAAATATCAGCTTTATCCCATCCCCACTTGAATTCATCTGTGACAGCCCATTTATTGGCAGTCTCTTGATAATTTTCAGGTGATTGACTCGCCAATAAATCTCGAAAGTCATTTGAAATGACAACCAACCAAACTTCACCATCATCAGCAGTATGAACTTTAATGTCGTCTTTAAAGCTTTCTTCGGGCGAGCCACTAACTATCTGAAATAAGCTTTCGAAATGAAATTCGTTTAGTTGCTTCCATGTTTGGCTTGCACGAGATTCGTACGGTGCAACCTCGGCCAATAGTTCAGCTGGCTTGAGGTCATCTACTAGAATTATTTCCCCTAACATAATGCAAGACTCTCCTTGGCACATAACGCCTCGTTAAGAGGCAAATAATATGTTGGCTAAAATAAGCGACGCAGGAGCAAAAGCCAACTGTTATTTGTCCTGCTTTAACGACTTGTTAGAAGACGCTAGCTCAGTAATCATTGGAGGCTCATGAGCTAGAATTGATACGCACTCATTTAAACCAATAATAAGGTACTCATGCGGTTCACAAAGCTTACCTGTTACGAAGTGATCTCGTGTTTTTTCTAAAGAATTCCAGCCACCTTCAATAACTTCAAAACACCAACCTTTAGTTAAATCGCACTCAGACCAAAACTCACCTAAGTCACCTTCATCAAGAACTCTAAAGCCCCATGTTGCATCAAAATTAACTTTGATTTTCCAATTATCTGAATCAACAATAATATCTAAACCGTTATCTGACAGTTTAACTTCATCAACTATCGTGCTGCGATCTGATTTATATGGTGATTCAATTAATAGCACCTTAGGTTCGTATATCATCGTAGTCTTCTAACGCTTTGCTAAGCGGCTAAAAATTGTTGGCTAAAATAGCGAGGAACGAGCAAAAGCCAACTGTTTTTTGTCCGTTTAAGCAACTTGTTAGCCTTGCGTTGCTAAGAATGCTATACCCGCAGCTAAACAAGCGAGTACAGCTGAATTTTTGACAGGGCTTTTTTCACTAGAAGTAAGTAAAGCCCCTATAGCTGCAGCTCCACCTGCTGCTTGCACAATAGTATTATCTGATTTCAATAATACTCCTGTGCCAAGAGCTGTAATTAAATACTTTTGCACCTGAGTACTTTCTTTCTCTAAGCCGCAGACTACGCGTACAAAGTGTTCACAGTTTTCTGAGAATAAGCCGTATGGAATACCTAGGAATTTTTTAGCTCGCTGAATAGATAATTCAGGACTCGAAGATTTAATACTACTTAGTTTTGGCTCTTTTCCGTCTTTAAAATCTTCTAATGAGATTTCTTCGACTTTGAAAAATTTCTTTGAGTTATGAATGAGAGTATTGTTTCCAATGTAAATACCATAGTGTTTAAATCCGGTATATTGGATAGAGAGAACATCACCTAAATTATACATTTTTACTTCCTGTAAATTAAAACTCTTATATTGAGACAAATGCTTACCGTTTCAAGTAAGGCTAACATTTGTATATAAGGCTTGCGCGTTTTGCCAAGCCCGGTTGAAAAAGCGTGCAGTCAAATTTCAGCTAAAAATCTATTCAAAACAACTCAATAACAAAGAACCTGCAAAATTGTATTCAATACACTTTCGGTAGAAACGCGCATGCACGCTTTGCTTTCCTATTATCTCAATAACTCAAGGTTGCACACTTTCATATTACTGAATTTACACAACTTATTTACACCCCGCAATAGCAAACCGAGAATTGAAAAGTCATACATGCCTTGATTTTTTAAATAATACGATAATACTGTATAAACATACAGCCTTTATTGAGGTTAGAAAATGAATCACACAAGCCCTTTTTTAGAATCGGTACGACAAGCCATTCGCTTACGAGGTTATAGCCTACGGACAGAAAAAGCGTACTTATACTGGATCAAAAGATATATTCTTTACCATCAGAAAACGCATCCAGAAAACCTTGGAGCGATCGATGTGAAAAATTTCTTGAGTTGGTTAGCTAACAGCCAAAACGTGGCAGTGAATACGCAAAAAGTCGCACTCAATTCACTAGTATTTCTATATCAGCAATGTCTCAAAGTTGAACTTGGTGTTTTAGGTTTTAGCTTAGCAACAAAGCAACGTACCTTACCCACAGTATTATCCCCTAGGGAAGTTTCTCAGATATTGTCTCATATGAATGGAACCGCAAAATTGGTTATTGAAATGCTCTATGGTAGCGGTATGAGAGTCAATGAGTGTTTAAGGTTAAGACTAAAGGATATTAATCTGGATAACTTATCATTGACTATTCGGGACGGTAAAGGCAAAAAAGACAGGCAGACACTATTAAGCAAAACATGCTGTAGTAGGCTAAGAAGCTACATTGATAAGTCGATTCAACTACAACAAGGAGACAACAGTAACGGCTATGGTCCCTCTTTACCCAATGCGATAGCTAAAAAGTATCCTAGTGCTTATCGTCAGGCTGCATGGATGTATCTCTTTCCATCAATTCGTATTTGCGAACACCCAGTAACTAAAACGCCTTGTCGACACCATCGTCATGACAGTACGATAAGAAAATCTCTTCAACAGGCGGTAAAGAGTTCTCGCTTACATAAAAAAATCAATTGCCATACATTCAGGCACTCTTTTGCCACTCATCTTTTACAAACCGGAACAGATATAAGAACCGTCCAGGAGCTGTTAGGACACAACGATGTTAGTACCACACAAATCTATACTCACGTACTTGGTCAGCATTATGCGGGAACCGTTAGTCCACTAGATACACTTTAATAGTATTAACCCAATTATGCAGCACCTAATACTAATCAAAAAAAAAGCCCGCAATATGCGGGCTTTTGATTTCTTTCACGCTTAGTCTTTTTTAGTCCAGCGGTCTAACCAACCCAGTACGTTGGCGTACCACTGTTCTAGGTTATCAGGATTCAAGATCCAGTGGTTTTCATCTGGGTAAATTAATAGCTCAGATGGAATATTGTTGCGTTGCATATAGGTAAATGCCGCTAGGCCTTGACCATAAGGAACACGGAAGTCTTTCTCACCATGGATAACCAGCATTGGTGTTTTCCAGTTCTCTACATAGTTAACTGGGTTAAACTTCTCATACAGTTCTTTATTGTCTTCGTACGCGCCACCAAACTCATACTCTGGGAACCACAACTCTTCGGTCACATAGTACATAGAGCGCATATCAAACAGACCGGCGTGGTTCACTAGACAGCTAAAGCCATCGCTCCAGTTACCTTGGATCCAGTTCATCATGTAGCCACCGTATGAACCGCCTAATGCGCAAGCACGATCGCCATCTAACCATTTTTGCTGCTTAGTGACTGCCGCTAGCCCTTTTTGCAGATCTTCAAGCGGCTTGCCGCCCCAATCTTTAGAGATAGAATCGGTGAATGCTTGTCCGTAGCCGGTAGAACCGTGGAAATCAATCATCACTACACCGTAGCCGGCACCCGCCCACAGTTGTGGATTCCAACGGCTACTAAACGAGTTACCAAACGAGCCTTGTGGGCCACCATGAACCAAGAACGCAATAGGATACTGTTTGCCGGCTTTGTAGTCGGTAGGCTTAATCCAGTAGCCGTATACTTCTTCGTTATTCCAGCCTTTAAAGCTAAATTGCTCAAACTCACCAAATTTTACTTTAGCCAGTTTGTCTTTGTTGATTTCGGTTAAGCGTTGCTTCGCTTGACCATCTAAAGACATAGTATAAAGATCGCCTGGCTCGACTAAGCTCTTGTGGCTGTAGATAATCTTATCTTGGCTAACGCCAACAATGCTATTGCTACCGTCATTAAATAGTGGCTTCACATCGCCAAACTGGGTGTTAACCTCAAAAATAGATACTTGACCAACATCTTGAGCGGTAACATATAAGGTGCGGTTATCTTTAGAGAAAGTCAGTGAGTGCGGGCTACGATCCCACAGCGGTGCCACTTCTTTTTCTTGGCCGGTAACGGTATCTCTTAACATAATGCGTTGACGGTCAGCTTCAAAACCAGGTTTGCTCATTGCCAAATATGCTAAATAACGACCATCACCACTGTAAGTTGGGTGCGAATCCCACGCTTTATTATCTTCGGTTAGGTTGACCGCATCGCCGCCAGTGACCGGGACTTGCCATAAATCGTAGTTAGTGATCCATGATTGATCTTTACCCGGTGCTTTGGCGCTGTAGACAACGTGCTTCCCATCTGGGGTGAAAGTCACCTCTTCCATGCCAGAAAACGGCAGTGGCGGCGTTTCAGTATCTAGCCCTTGGGTCACATCAATTGCATCGGTAATGAGCTCACCATTAAGCTTGGCCACAAACAAGTGGCTGCGACTATGATCGCTCCACGTATCCCAGTGACGTACCATTAGCTGTTTGTACTCACGGCCAGTGGTTGTCTGGTTTTCTAGCTCGTCAAAACGCTCTACCGAACACTTGATGTCTTTACAATCTGGGAATACCCGCATGTTCATCACGACCTGGCTGCCATCTTGTGACAACTTAAAGCCCTCGACATCTAACGGTAAATTAGACACCTTCTGTGCTTCGCCACCATCAAGCGCAAGCTGATATAACTGGCTTGAACCATCACGTGCGGCCAAAAAGTAGATAGACTTGTCGTCGGCGGCAAATGCCACACTGTGCTCAGTACCAGCTACAGAGGTCAGCTTTTTGGCATCCCCACCATTTACGCTTTGAATATACAGATCAGAGCTAGCATCACCATTGCTATCAATATTTTTAACAGCGTAGACAACTTTATCACCAGAGTTGGCTAAAGTAGCTGAATGAAGCTTATTAAGTTTGACAAGGTCCTGAACCTTAAAAGGCTCAGCAGCTTGGGCGTTGACAGAAGTCATCATGCCTGATGCCGCTAACGCGAGAATGAGTGCAGTTTTTTTCATTGTTATTGTCATCTTTTAGTTAGAATTGCTGATTGTAAATAATAAGTTAATAGCGTTTGTGAGCTATTTTGCATAGTTGGCAAGCACACTAAACAAAAAACAGGGTGTAAGCAAGTCGCTGACACCCTGTATTGTTGGCTAATTCGACAATCAAGTTAACCAAGTTAACCAAGTTAACCAAGTTAGTAGTACGCTAGGTTAGATTGTTTAGCTCAACTTCACTTTCCAACTGGCTGGGCCAGTTTCATGGGCGTTAACCCCTTCACTGTCTACCGCTACCGTCACTGGCATATCTTTAACGTCAAACTCGTAAATCGCTTCCATACCTAAATCTTCAAATGCCACTACACGCGCTTTCTTAATGGCTTTAGAGACTAAGTAAGCCGCGCCGCCCACAGCCATTAAATAGCATGATTTATGTTGCTTAATAGAGGCGACAGTAGCTGGGCCACGTTCAGCCTTACCAATCATGCCCATTAGACCGGTTTTCTCTAGCATCACATCGGTAAATTTATCCATACGGGTTGCAGTTGTTGGTCCTGCAGGGCCAACCACTTCGTCGCCAACTGGATCAACTGGGCCAACGTAGTAGATAAACTTACCTTTAAAGTCGACACCTTCTGGTAGGCCTTCGCCACTTTCAATTAAGGTTTGAATACGCTTATGTGCTGCGTCACGACCAGTTAGCATTTTGCCGTTAAGCAATAAGGTATCACCGCTCTTCCACTCTTGCATTTCTGCTTGCGTTACTGTGTTGAGATCAACGCGGCGAACACTTTCACCCACTTCCCAGGTGATTTCTGGCCAATCTTCTAGTGAAGGCGGGCTTAAATCAGCAGGGCCGCTGCCATCTAAGTGGAAATGTACATGACGGGTTGCTGCGCAGTTAGGAATCATCACCACTGGCTTTGACGCTGCGTGGGTAGGCGCAGATTTAATTTTAATATCCAGTACGGTTGTAACCCCACCTAGGCCTTGAGCACCAATACCAAGTTTGTTTGAGCGCTCGAAAATATCTAGACGTAGCTTCTCATCGGTTGTTTGTGCGCCGCGTGCTTGTAACTCGTGAATGTCTACTGGGTCCATTAAGGACTCTTTCGCCATCACAGCCGCTTTCTCTGCTGTGCCACCAATGCCTATGCCAAGCATGCCTGGTGGACACCAACCAGCTCCCATTGTAGGTAAGGTTTTCTCAACCCATGCCGCAATATCATCAGATGGATTCAACATCACCATTTTAGATTTGTTTTCAGATCCACCACCTTTAGCGGCAATGGCCACTTCTACATGGTTACCTGGCACCATATCGATATGCACAACCGATGGCGTGTTATCTTTGGTGTTTTTACGGCCACCGGCAGGATCAGCAACAATCGACGCACGTAGCGGATTGTCAGGGTTGGTGTATGCACGGCGTACCCCTTCATCAACCATTTGCTGAACAGTCATGTCGGTCTTATCCCACTGCACGCCCATACCTACTTTGACAAAACAGGTCACAATACCGGTATCTTGGCATAACGGACGCTTGCCTTCGGCTGACATACGCGAGTTAATCAAAATTTGTGCAATTGCATCTTTTGCTGCGGCGCTTTGCTCTTTTTCATAAGCTTCGGCCATTGCATCAACAAAATCTTTTGGGTGGTAGTAGGAGATATATTGCAGGGCATCAGCAACGCTTTCGATTAAGTCAGCTTGCTTAATAATTGGCTGTTCTTTACTCACAGACATTTCCTTTCTCACAGATTAGTGGTGTGTTCCCATGGACTGGGAAGCGTATTTTTTTTTAATCCTTTGCCAATATGATACTCTTTCGCGACTTTTAGATAAACATCACTTTTTAGATAAGGTTAATCGATGGCTAGCGAGTCTCACACTGCCGTTTTTAGCGATAAACTTGATTGGCAACACACCACAATTGACGTCTTTAGCCATTTTGCCGATGAACCTTGGGCTATGCTATTAGACTCCGCCGATGCTAAGCATCCAGATAGCCGCCATGACATTATCGTTTGTGACCCGCTTGCCACTGTCATCACAACGGCAAACCAGACTGACATCACCCATCGACAAACGGTCATGACCGACAACCTTGCCGCGCCAATAACAAACCAACTAGGCTCCTGCCCGTTTACGACGTTGCGTACAGCGTTAGATCATTACTTCCCAGACAACAAAACCAGCATGCTGCCATTTAGCGGTGGTGCTATGGGTGCATTTAGTTATGATTTAGGCCGCCATATCGAACGCTTTGACACTATCGCCAATAACGATATTAACCTTGCCGAAATGAATATTGGTTTATATGCATGGGCGCTAATTTATGACAATCAGCAACAGCAATGGCATTTGGTGCATTATCATGGCGCCAAGGCTTTTAATCGCACCCGTGAGCACATCGAGCGTCGATTACAACAGGCATGCAGCCATAAAACCTTTAATTTAACCCGTCCCTGGCAAGCGCAAATCAGCCAAACTGAGTATCGCGCTAAGTTTGAGCGGGTGCAGCAGTACTTGCATAGTGGCGATTGTTACCAGATTAATCTAACCCAACGATTTGCGGCGCCCTACCAAGGTAGCGAGTGGCTGGCTTATACCAAGTTACGTGGGTGCAATGCGGCGCCCTTTTCCGCATTTATTAAATTAGCCGAGCAAAGTGTGTTATCCATTTCACCTGAACGCTTTATTCAGCTACAGGGAAGCAAGATACAAACTAAACCCATTAAGGGCACGCGGCCAAGGTTTACTGACCCACAACAAGATAGCGCTGCGGCTAACGATCTACGCAATGCCGAAAAAGATCGCGCTGAAAACTTAATGATTGTCGATCTGCTGCGCAACGATATCGGTAAAGTCGCCGCCCCGGGTAGCGTTGCCGTACCTAAACTGTTTGATGTTGAAAGCTTCCCTGCGGTGCATCATCTCGTTAGCACGGTTACCGCACAATTGGCAGACAACATCGATGCCAGCCAATTGCTGCGCGCTTGTTTTCCCGGCGGGTCGATTACCGGAGCACCGAAAATAAGAGCCATGCAGATCATTGAAGAGCTTGAACCCTCTCGGCGCTCATTGTATTGCGGCTCTATCGGCTATATCAGTCAAGACGGTAATATGGATACCAGCATTACCATTCGCACCTTAGTGGCTGACCAAGGTAATTTGTACTGTTGGGCTGGCGGCGGCATAGTTGCAGACTCTGACGTGGATGCTGAATATCAAGAAACCTATGATAAGGTAAGTAAGATATTACCCATTTTAGCTGCGGACACGGCTGATTAGCTAACTGACGCATTCATCTACAGAGGTTGACTTAACCATCACCATGGATATAGATCTGTTACGCACCCAGTTTCAATTAAACCAACTTGCCGAAGACACCACCCCTAAGGTGAACGGCAATTTGCGTCAAGCTGCGGTGCTGGTGGCCATTGAGCAGATAGATAACCAACCACAAATAATATTAACCCGTCGCCCGCACCACCTGCGGGCACACCCTGGGCAAATCAGTTTTCCCGGCGGAAAAGTGGAAAACACCGATAAAGATTACACCGATACCGCACTGCGTGAGGCTGAAGAAGAGATAGGTTTATATCGCCACAATGTTGAGGTCATTGGGCAGTACCCCAGTTTTAAGACATTTACCGGTTTTGAAATCACCCCAGTAATGGGTATTGTTAAGCAGCCATTTACACCTAATATCCATCCCGGTGAGGTCGCGGCCTTGTTCTCTATGCCACTGAGTTTCGCACTTGAGCCACAAAACCGCCAC
This sequence comes from Shewanella waksmanii ATCC BAA-643, assembly GCF_000518805.1. Classification (GTDB taxonomy): domain Bacteria; phylum Pseudomonadota; class Gammaproteobacteria; order Enterobacterales; family Shewanellaceae; genus Shewanella; species Shewanella waksmanii. The sequence continues at coordinate 26,095 of NZ_JAEH01000007.1, read as the reverse complement.
GTTCGCTACTTTCAGCGCGGTGACATCCACTACCCCGTGTATTTTATTCAGTATCAACAGCATTTTATTTGGGGCGCGACTGCAGCGATCATCGATCGTTTTTGTCGCCAATTTGTGCTTTAGATAAAAAAGCTCAGGTAGAGTCCGGCGGTCACCGAGGTCAATAAAAGTAACGGTATATTAAACCAGTAACCCATTTTAGAATGGGTCGCAAAATAGAAGTTGAACGCCAAACTCAATAGGCTAATCCCCGCGCACGTCCAAATCACATCTTGCAGTAACACCGTATAATCGGGATCCCAAGCCAAACGAATGCTGGCACCTTTAGACAAATAATAACCAATGGCTCGATCGGGGCGAGCTTGATCAAACAGCAACAGCGCGTAGATGGCCAAACTCCAACCCAAAATGGACAAGGTAGCCAATATCATTTGGAAGATTTTTCTTTTCTTCATACTGCCACCTTGAGTTCGGATTAGTTAAATTTGCTTAAGCAATCGCTGATTAACTATGAATAATATTAATCATCAATGTGTTACCTTTACCACTTTAGCAAACTTGTCTAAAACTAGCCATAGTCACCCGGCATCGTAGCTGTGTTAGAGTACAAGATAAAACCGTCTCTGATCTACGCTGTCTTGGGGTTTGAATTGAGCCAGCGGCCGGGTATTAATTGGGCAGATTTGCTCAAGTTGTAAAAAAATCACCTCATCGGGCTCAATTACCGCTTTTTTCCTTGAGAAACCTCGCTATCAAGGTAATATGAACATCCAAATTTTTTATTAAAACGATTCGTTGGAGAACTAAGCAACAATGAGCATTACATCTGTCGCTTCTGTATTTAAAGGTGACTTTGCGATTGGATCGCAAGTGACCGTACGCGGTTGGGTAAGAACTCGCCGAGATTCCAAGGCAGGCATCTCTTTTCTTGCCGTATATGATGGTTCCTGTTTTGACCCAATTCAGGGCGTTGTGCCTAATAGCTTAGTCAATTATAACGAAGAGATCCTCAAGTTAACTGCAGGTTGCTCTGTCATTATGACCGGCGAAGTGGTTGACTCTCCAGGTAAAGGTCAAGCGTTTGAGCTGCAGGTGACCAATATTGAAGTCACTGGTTGGGTTGACGATCCTGATACTTACCCAATGGCGGCCAAACGTCATTCAATTGAGCATCTACGTGAATTAGCGCATTTGCGTCCTCGTACCAACATTATTGGTGCAGTAGCGCGTGTTCGTAACTGTTTATCGCAGGCGATTCACCGCTTCTATAACGAAGAAGGTTTTATTTGGGTATCGACGCCACTGATCACTGCATCAGATTGCGAAGGTGCGGGTGAAATGTTCCGTGTATCTACTTTAGATATGGAAAACTTGCCACGTACAGACGCGGGTAAGGTTGACTACAGCGAAGACTTCTTCGGTAAAGAGTCATTTTTGACTGTATCGGGCCAGCTAAATGCTGAAACCTATGCCTGTGCACTATCAAAAGTTTATACCTTTGGTCCAACATTCCGCGCCGAAAATTCAAACACAAGCCGTCACTTGGCTGAGTTTTGGATGGTAGAGCCAGAAGTCGCCTTTGCAGACCTTGATGATGCTGCGGCCCTTGCCGAAGCCATGCTTAAATACTGCTTTAAAGCGGTATTAGCTGAGCGCCGTGATGATCTAGAGTTCTTTGCCCAGCGTGTTGATAAGACCGTGATTGAACGTTTAGAGAACTTTGTAAACAGCGACTTTGCACAAGTTGACTATACCGACGCCGTTGAAATTCTTAAAGCCTGTGGCAAGTCGTTCGACTACGACGTTGAATGGGGTATCGACTTACAATCTGAGCACGAGCGCTATCTTGCTGAAGAACACTTTAAAGCCCCTGTGGTTGTGAAGAACTATCCAAAAGATATCAAAGCATTCTACATGCGCCTAAACGATGACGGTAAAACCGTTGCTGCAATGGATGTGTTAGCGCCAGGTATTGGTGAAATCATTGGTGGTGCGCAACGTGAAGAGCGTCTAGATGTACTTGATGCACGTTTAGCTGAAATGGAACTGAGCCAAGAAGACTACTGGTGGTACCGTGATATGCGCCGTTATGGCACAGTCCCCCATGCAGGTTTCGGTTTAGGTTTTGAGCGTTTGGTTTCATATGTAACGGGCGTCTCTAACATCCGTGACGTGATTCCTTTCCCACGTGCACCTAAGTCAGCCAACTTCTAAGCGATTAACGCTATTTGAGCCACATGTTGGCGCAATTAAGTGGTAAAAAAAAGCTCCTAATATAGGAGCTTTTTTATTGCCTAAGGCTTTTAAAGCCTGTTTAATTAGGGGTTAATCTAAGCCAGCTTCAAAAGTTAAGAAGATTTCGTTGTTAACCTTATCAGCTAAAGGGTTGCCCTTGATGGGCTGCTGATATTCCACATGTAACAAGTAACGACCGGCAGACTGCGGCGTAAAGCTAACCATACCGTCATTGTCAGAGGTGACTTTAGTAGCGTTAAGCTGATTACGGTAAACCGTGCCCTCTTTTACAACAGACACTTCAGCGCCGCTAACAGGCTTGCCCTGATAGGTGATCTTAAATTCAGCGACATCTTGTTCAACAATATCGGCTGGGTGTGTCACCGGGATCAGTTCTAAATACTCGCCTGTTGGCGCCAGCGCAGTATCATTTGGCTTGTTAAGGGTCACATAAGACTCAACCCGTGAAAAGCTCATCACACCGACAAGATCGTAACCATTGGCCGGCATTTTTGCTTTAGTCGCTTCTTTATCAGCGCGGCTATATACCGGCTTATCTTCGCCTTTAACTTTATAACTGGCGTAGTAACGTGGACTGGTTTTCTTTTGCAGTTTATAAGTACCATCAGCCACTAGTTGATAGTCGAATACTGACTTGCGTGAGCCTTTGTAGCTTGAAGATGGCCACTGCTTTTTACCTTGCGGGGTGATAATTTCTACATCTTCACTGCCATAAGGTTTGTCATATTGAAAAACTTGGTTGCTAGCGGTCACGTCTGAAGTGATCCAGACTCCTTTGCCAGCTTCCGCAGAAACGGTAAAGTGACTTGGTAAGATCCAACGGTCGTGGGCCACAGCACTGTGACTAAGCACCCCACATGCTAACGCTAATACGAGTGTCTTTTTCATCTTTTATCCTTTCTATTAACCTTAAGGTTGATACTTAATGGTGATTTCAGCAGTTTCATCGGTTGGTGGCAGTGTTACCGCAAATGCCTTGCCGTCATGATTGAACTTATGGCGCACTAGTGAGCGGTTGCCGTGTTCTCGCACAACTTCCACCAACAAGGTGTACTTACCGGCCACAACGCTTTTACCTTCACTGTCGGTGAAGTCCCAATCGAGTTTGTATTGACCAGATGGACGTGTTGCCCCGGTAACGCCATCAATAAACCCGGCTTCATCACGACCAATTTTGCGCCACCAACGACGAATATCTTTGAGCCACTTCTCGCCTTCATCCCAAGTCCACAGTGCGATGGTGTCAACGTGTTTACCGCGGCTATCTTCTACCCAAACAGCCGTGTATGGGCGTAAGTACTGACCTTCGGTGATCTCTGCTAGGCCTAAATCGATTTCGATCTTACTGGCCGATACTGGCATCGCTAACATTGATGTGCATAGCAATGCACCAAGCAGGGTCTTGTTCATATGAATACCTATGTTAAATTCCTATCAAAAATCGTAATTGCTCAATCGAAACCACAACACTTACAGCACACTAAACCAGTAAATACCGATACAGCCTATGCTGACCACACCCATGTAGCGCATAGAACGAAACAGCTTTTTGCGCTGTGGTAACAGCAGGTAAGCCCCGGTTAACGAGAAAATAATCATTAGCACGGCACTGATGTCGATCACCCATTGCCACACTACCCCGGCATGGCGACCTTTATGTAAATCGTTAAGAATGGCGATCACGCCATATTCTCTATGCTCATAAAAGGCCATTTGCTCATACACATCGATTGTTAAGCTCTGGTAGCGGCCAGGTTTACTCTGCACAATCGCTACTTCATCGTCGCTAATCTCCGCCTCAGTAAGCGACAAACTAAATTCACTGTTAAGCCAATATTTGGCACTTTCTTGCCAAGCCGGCGTTAAAGGTTCAACAGGCAGCAGATGCTCCGGCAAGTTGATCTCTTGGTAATCTGACTCAGCGGTGTCTGCATTGAACCACTGTGGGTGGTTAAGTGTGATGCCTGTAAACGCAAAAAACAGCATCAACAGCAGCAGCGCCATTGACACATAAATATGGATAGTACGAGCAAGTTTGAGAGTGTGTTTACGTTGATTTTGCGAGTTGCGAGCGCTTAAAGGCGCTTTGGTTAATGGCTTGTTCATACTCTCATCTTGTTATTGTTTTGATCACAACTGCGGCGCTGAATCGTCACAGATCAATAACTACAACTTAGATGAAAATAATTATCATTAAAATTTGATTTACGAAATTTACATAAGCCAACTGAACCTAACTAAAGACAGTCGCCAGCCCCAGAGCAGGCATAATAAAGTCTGCGATTTAAGAGCCCCAATGGGTTTATTCGTATTTGACGTGGCACACGGCGACATCTATGCCATGCCCAACTAACCAATCGAGCCACACCTTTTGGTTATCTTGTAATTTATCAGTCGGCCCTTTTACTTCAATAAGCTCAAAGCCACTGCCATTAGGGTGATAGACAAACAAGTCCGGTAAACCACTGCGGTGATGTTTAAGCGACTGCAGCATATAGGTTAACAACAGCGCGATAAACTCATCGCTGACGCTATCAAGCAAACGCTGTAAATGAACCAAGGTAACCCGGCTCCAATCCACCCAATCATTAACATAGCCAAAGTACTGCTCGTACGCCTGCTCAATACGTTGATAAATATCGGCTGTAGTTGTTAGTGCTATTTCTTTAAGACGCTGATCGATAGCCGCTCGCCTTGTATCGGTAAAACTTGGCTGGTACATATCGCTGGGCGCTGACTGAAATGGATGCTGAAACGCGCCAGGGATCGGCGCGAAAATAATGTCCCAAAACAATAAACCGAACAGCGAACAAAACAGGCTGTTTTCGAGATGGAATGCCAAGTAGCCACGTTGCTGGTAAGTGTAGATCACATGCTCTTCTACGCCTTTAACGCCAAGTTCATTCATCTGTTGCAATGGCAACTGCCCAATAGTCAGTTGAATTATTTTGATGGCATCATGATTTTGCTTGAATCTAGTCCCTGTCACCTCTATGCCTAACTTACGTTGGCATCGGTTGAGTAGGCGCAGAAAGATGAGCTGTTCTTCGGCGTAGAGCTTACCTGAATCTAGCACATCATTGATAAGTGTTAGCGCAGCTTGATAATGCTCCTGAGCAATCAATACCCTCGTCTTGCGCTCGATAGCTGCCGAGTGACTTAGCTGGTCATAAAGGAAAAGCGCATCATCTAAATAGCCTTTGCGCTCTAAATCGCGGCCAATACTAAATTGCAACTTGCTGCGATAATACTGTAAAAAGTCACTGCAAGTGTTAGTGGGTATATCGCCCTCAAATTTTTTCACACCAATGTAGTCTAATTGGCGCCTTTGCAGTTCAAATTGCTCTATTGCATCGCTCAATAACGCCAACTGTTCTACTGAACGCCAGTCATTAAATAACCGGCTGTTACGGTCTAATTGATAGGGATAGAATTGCTGTAAACCTAGCTCGGCCACCACAAACTGAGTTAAATCTTGATAACGATTGCCAAAAAACAGTAATAACAACGCATCGTAATGGCATTGAATATTGACCTTGAGCCAAGGTGAGCCAATAAACTCACCAATCTTTACCTCTGGTTGCTCTGCGGCCAATTGCTGCAGTGCTAGGCTTAATTCAGCCTTTTTGGACGGCATCTGTTTTGGCGCAATGGCATATGCACCCTTGAGGATCTGCTTTAGCGATTTTACCGTGAGTTTAAGGGCCAAAACCTCTACAGGCGGATTAGTCACACAGCTCACTAAACAAGCTTGTCCGAGCTCCTCAATGGCAGCATCAATATCGGCTATCTCAGCATAATTGAGTTTTACGGATTCAAACCACTCTCCTTGCCTGCTACACAAGCGAACTAAAAGCCGCTGAGCATAACTCGTCAGCTGCCGATAAGCCGTTAAACATTGACTCAGCTCGGCAGGAAATAGGTCTTGATACCGCGCTGTGACATGGTCAACCACATAGTTGAAGTTATCAAGGTAGTAATCTGCTGCAAGGGACGTATCTAAAGGCTCTGTACCCTGACTGTCGTGGCTCATGTACTCTCCTTTTCACTAACGGGCGGCAGTTGTATTTTGCTGTGGTATCAGGCAATCTGCGACAAACATTGCCAATATATAATCACTATGTGGACACAGCAACTCATTGAACTCACACCGCGCCGCCGCGGAGCTCACATTATCACCGACGAGCTTGAGGCCTATTTACCCGATGTAAAAGTGGGGCTTGCGCATTTATTGCTGCAGCATACTTCTGCGGGGTTGACGCTAAATGAAAATGCCGACCCAAGCGTGCGAGTAGACTTTGAACGTTATTTAAACCGCATCGCACCAGAGAACGAGCCGTACTACACCCACACCTATGAAGGCAGCGATGACATGCCTGCCCATCTAAAAGCTAGCCTAGTAGGTGCACAGCTCACTATTCCCATTACTCGGGGTCGATTTAACCTCGGTACATGGCAAGGCATTTATTTGTGCGAGTTTAGAAACCATGCCAGTGAGCGACGCATTGTGCTCACCTGCCAAGGCGAATAACCCTATTTATGAGCGCGATTAGCGCTCATTGTCGCTCATGGGCGCTAATAGGGTTAGCCACTCATCACTGCCCATTTGCGTGCTAGGTAAGTTTTCATCCTGATAAATACCCGATGCTAGGTGCATCTTAGTTTGTTGCAATGCTTGGATACGCTCTTCAACGGTGTCTTTACAAATTAACTTGTAAACAAATACCGGCTTAGTTTGCCCGATACGATAGGCACGATCACTCGCTTGTTCTTCTGCAGCGGGGTTCCACCAAGGATCGCTATGGATCACAACATCTGCTGTGGTCAGATTGAGTCCCGCTCCGCCCGCTTTAAGGCTGATTAAGAAAATCGGTACATCACCTTGCTGGAAACGTTCAATTAAGCTGTCGCGGTTGCGAGTTTTACCGGTTAGCTGCAAGTAGTCGACCTTGATGTCATCAAGCTCTGCGGCAATCTTATCCAACATGGTGGTAAACGAGCTAAAAATCAGGATTTTTCGTCCTTCTTCAATCATGCTAGGAATTTTATCGCGCAGCCAAGTCATCTTCGCTGATTTACCTTGCAGCTCGTCAGTCGGATCCACTTGATGGCTTAGGCCAAGCAACTGTGGATCGCAACAGATTTGCCGCAGACGCAACAAGGCATTACTGACCGCTAAGCGGTTATGTTTAAAGCCGGACTCCTGCACCACCGCCTGAATACGTTTTTCCATCACCGCCCGCACTGACTCATACAATTGTGCTTGGGTTTGACTCAAAGTTAGGGTGACATTCATAACCGTTTTTTGTGGCAATTCGGTCGCCACTTGCAGTTTAGTTCGCCGCAGCATAAACGGTTTTATCCGCTTTCTTAACATCTCTTGCACTAATACCGCATGGTCTTGTTCAATAGGTAATTTAAACTTGCGCTTAAACTGGCTAGCGGTGCCCAAAAAACCCGGCATTAAGAAGTTAAATAATGACCAAAGCTCACCAAGGTGGTTCTCCATAGGCGTACCGGTTAAGCAAAGCTTATGCTGGGTTTGTAAGCCATTAACTAACTTGGTGATCCGACTGCGACTGTTTTTGATGGTTTGAGCTTCATCCAGCACCAAAGTATCAAACTTATGGTGACGCAATTTATCAAAGTCTTGTGCCAGTAGCCCGTAACTGGTGATGACAATATCACTGTCGGTAAGCATGTGCTGCTCGTCATGTCGACTGCGGCCGCGCCAAATACGGGTATCTAAACTCGGGGCGAACTTTTGCGCTTCTAAATGCCAGTTAGTCAGCAAACTGGTTGGGGCAACGATAAGTACTGGTACAGTTAAGTTGCCCTGCTCTTTCTCTGCCAGTATTACTGCCAAAGTTTGCAAGGTTTTACCTAGGCCCATATCGTCCGCTAAGATTGCATTAAACTGCTGCTTTCGCAAAAAGCTCAGCCACATAGCCCCTTGCTTTTGATAGTCACGCAATGTCGCTTGCAGACCAATCGGCGCAATATATTCTGTATGCTCTGGACTCACCTCTTCATCGAGTTGATTTGCCAGATTTTTAAGCCAAGTGTCACCGCGCCAGTGTAACTTATCGACTGTGCCGTCTTCATCACCCGCTTCTATGACTTGGTTAATTTCATTGAGTTTACCAAGTTGATGACGAGACAGCTCTAACTGGTCTTGGCTATTAAGTGGGTTAGCTTGGTATAGCTCATCGAGCACAGCAACGATATTGGCAATACGTTCACCAGGAATATTAAGCTCTTCACCACTGTCTAACTCTAAAACAAGATTAATAGGTGCAGGTGCGCCAGTCGACTCATCGCTTGGTAAATCGCTGGTTAACTCTTGGTTTAACTCTATGAGCTTGCGTTGGCGAATAGCGCGCACAATCAGTGGCAGTAGGTTCACCTGCTGACCATCAACCTCTACGCCTAACAGTAAACTAAAGCGGTTATCAGTTTTCGATAAACTGGTAACGGTCGCAAACCAACTGTCCGCCTGCGCCTGTTTAAAGCGTCGTTGCGCTTCAAATTCAATGCACCAGCCTTTAAGGCTTAGCATGCGTAACTGAATTAACTGTTCAGTCAGATCGCTCGACATCAAGCGACTACCTAATGGAAAAGCTTGCCAAACTCGTGCCTCATAAACCGTAGTGAGTAGCGGCATGGCATTGAGTTCGAGCTGATAGGCAGCTAAGGTTGATAACCATTCATCATCTTCGTAGAAACTGACATAAGCCTGTTCAAATTCAACCGCTTTGGCGCCACATAGTAAACTGAACTTGGCCACATCAAATGCCATCAAAGGCTCATCTAACCAATCAAAATCGAGATGCTGATGACTAATGGTTAGCTTAGGTTGCCAAATATCATCAAAAGTCTCAGATGAAATTGGCAGACGAGTATTGCTAAACACCGCGTTGTTGGCAGCTACATCAATGCAGATGCGATCATTAATATTGACCATATAATCACGGTCTATAAAGTCTTGCTGCAACATGTAATCGACCGTCAGAGGTTGGGCCGCTTCATCCTGCCAGATACAACGGTGAGTGCTAAACAGCACCTCATAGTCTGCATCCGTCATAGTGAACTTATCTAACGCAACCGTCATGGTATTAAGATCAATATAAGGGTCAAACAGCGCCAACAGACTGATGTCGCTTTGGCTCATGTATTTAGGGTTTGGCCCTTTTTTAATGACTTTGAGATCCAATAACGACTTAATTTGATATTGGCCGTCGCGTTGTAAATAGCCTTTATGAAAAGTCAGTTGTAGACCTTTAGGGCCAGGCGACAACAAATACAGGATTCGATGTTTAGCCATTGTTGGAAATGGATCGTGATGGCGGGCCATTTCACTACGTAGCAAGCGGATCAAGGTGGCGGTTTTTCGCTTCTGGGCAGGTTTTGCGCGAGCGAGTTGATCTTTAGCGCTGTATTCAAGAGCGAGCGCCGCTAGATGCTGGCAACGCTTCTGGTAACAACTACAATAGCCTTCTGCGAATGCCCAATGGCTACCCTGCTTTTGTAAACTTAACCGCGCCATAATCTGCGGCTGATTTGCAGCCACCTTAAACTGACCCGACAACGTAGGTAAATTGTCTTGGTAATGGCTAATACCTGTATCTAATAATATCTGAATCGCATTAAACAGGTTTTCATGGCTAAAAGTAGATAACAACGCTTGCAAAAGACCTTCCGTAACTCAGTGAGTTTAACCGCAGTGCTTGAAACGAAAGGATTAATCATAACATTCTGGTAGGGACAATCTAGGCCTTTTCGAAGCACATTGACCTAATGAGTTGAATATTAATCAGCTTTATCCTACCGAGGCCTAATTTTGAACAACGGCAGGCAAACTTCAAATTGCAGAGGCGTTTATTGACGTTGCAGTAAGCTGAACAACGATGCTTTGTTCATCGGTTTAAAAAAGTAATAACCTTGAACGGCCTCAACACCGCAGCCGCGAATAAAGGCTAACTCAGGTTCAGTTTCAACCCCTTCTGCAACCACCTGCACTTCTAATGCTTGGCTGAGACTAGAGATAGCTTTAATTAAAGCTTGTTGTTTTTTGGCGGCATCAGCACCTTGAACAAAGCTCTTATCGATCTTAATTTGATCCACCGGGAAGTGACTTAAATAAGACAGCGAAGAGTAACCCGTACCAAAATCATCAATAGATATTTTGATCCCTTTGTCTCTTAGGGTATCTAATGTTTCAATCAGATGAGAGTGTTGCTCCATCAGTACCGATTCAGTGATCTCTAAAGTGAGCCCTTGATACGGATAATCGCCTTGGCACAACTGCTGCCCTAAAGCATCGAATGACGCTATCAACTTATCTTGCAAATTATCTGACCACATTTCAAAGGTGGAAATGTTTAACGATAAACCGATGTCGATGGCCTGATTTTTCAGCTCGATTAAGGTCTCCATTGCATGTAAGCGCACCCACTGGCCTATCTGCACTATCAAGCCGTTGGCTTCGGCTATTGGAATAAATTCAGCCGGCGATACATACTCTCCGTCTAACTGCCAACGTAATAAGGCCTCAGCGCGGATGATTTGGTTGGTTTCAATACACACAATAGGCTGAAAATGCAGTTCGAAATCTTGATTAATCACCGCTAATTTAAGTGCCGATAGTAATTTTGCATGACGCTCGGCCTCTTGCTGCATTCTTAAGGTAAACAACTGGTAACGGTTGCGTCCTTGGGATTTAGCAATATACATCGCCTGATCGGCACAATTTAACAAAGACTCTAGATTGTGAGCATCACTGATATAGCGAGCGATACCAATAGAGATGGTGGCATATAACTTTTGTCCGTTGGCTAAAGTGTAGGAATGAGAAAGCGCATTGCGCCATTGCTCAGCCAACGCCTCTAGCGCCTCAGAATCACTGATAAAAGGAATAAACAACGCAAACTCATCACCACCAAAGCGCGCCAAATGGATCTCTGGGCTTAATTGCTGCTGTAAACGCTTTGCCACTGAAACTAACAACTTGTCACCACATTCATGGCCAAAGGTATCATTGATAACTTTAAAATTGTCTAAATCCATCAACATGAAACCAAAGGGCTGTTTACCGTTAGTTTGGTCAATATGTTGCTGTACTTTTTCGATTAAGTGGCTTCGATTGCTCAGCCCTGTCAGCGCATCATGGTCGGCTTGGTAACGTATTAGCTCATTGGCTTGTTTACGCTCAGTGATGTCATTAAACAACCACGCGAAACGGCGCTCTCCACCAAGCGTTTCGGAAAATGAGGTGACTTTCACCTCAAGATCTAATCGCTGGTTTTTACCACTCATTGTGGCGAGTTCACCTTGCCAAACCTGCTGGCGGCTAAGCTCATTTAACATTGATCGCACGGCAATTTCACCCGATGGAGCAAAGATCTCAAACGGATTAAATGACACCAGTTTTTCAAGTTGCAGCGTTTGGTATAGCGCGGGGTTCGCTTCAAGCACTGACCATTTATCATCGGTCGTGACCAAAGCCACCGGCAAATGGCCAAAAATATTAACAGCCAATTGTTGGAACTGAAAAGCACGTGAGCGTTCTATGGCTAAACTGGCGAGCTTAGCCGCCTCTTGAATGAGTTTTAAATCTAATCGAGTTGGGCTTTTAACTGTGTCGTAGTACATCGCAAAAGTACCTAACACTTGGCCGGCATTATCTTTGATAGGCTCCGACCAACAGGCTCGAAGTCCCGCTTGTAACGGCAGTGCTTTATAAGCTTGCCAAAAAGGATGGTGTTCAATGTCTTCAACAATCACGCACTCGCCGCTGTAAGCAGCCGTACCGCAAGAGCCGACACCATGGCCAATTTCTATGCCATGTATCGCACTATTGTAATCGTCAGGGAGGTTGGGCGCAGCGCCGGTAAGCAGGCGCTGGCGGTCTTCGCTCAGCAGCAGTATTGATGCTCGAGTGCCGAGCTTTTCTTTTTCAATCAGCAAAACAAGCGCATTGAGGATCGAACTTAATGGTTCTCCTGCGATCACCATAGTGAGAATTTTGCTATAACGTTCAATGCTAATGCTTGAACCGGAAAACTCTCTTATTGTCGGAACAATTGACTCATAATTGCTTTGCATGATCAGGCCTCAAATGAGCGAACGCTACATAATAGGGTAGCGTAACTCTTTCATCCTAACCAACAATAAACCTTACTCGCAATAAGATTTTAGGCTAATAAAACCCAAACAATACTATTCGCTAATCCGCTTAAGTTTTGCCATGTAAAATCCATCAAAACCAGACTCGGCAACGCTGATTGTTTCATCTTCAATGAAAGAAAAGTGAGGATTATTTTCTAAAAACTCATCAACTTGAGCGCGATTCTCTTGCGGCATGATAGAACAAGTCGCATAAACCAATATGCCATCGACTTTTACCATGCGGCTATAACTTTGCAAAATATCTTTCTGCAGCTGAACTAAAACTGGTAAACGATCGGCTGTATCGCGCCATTTAGCATCCGGGTTACGTTTTAGTACACCTAAACCAGAACATGGCACATCAAGCAAGACCCGATCGGCCGACAACTTAAGGCGCTTGATAGTTTTGCTGCTGGCAATAATGCGCGTCTCTACGTTATGCGCACCAGCGCGCCTTGCACGTTGCTTAAGGCTGTCCAATTTCCATTGTTCAACATCCATTGCCAGTAATCGGCCTTTGCCTTGCATCTGCGCAGCAATAGCTAAGGTTTTACCACCCGCGCCGGCACAGGCATCGACAACACGCATGCCGGGTTTAGCATCAAGGACTGCCGCTATCTGCTGCGAGCCCGCATCTTGTTGCTCAAACAAGCCTTGTTTAAACGCATCGGTTCTAAATAACGCTGAGTCTGAGGTGATTTCTAGGGCTGATTCCACTCCAGCGACTGCTTGGCTTTGTACCCCTTCCTTGGCTAACTTATTAATTAAACTGGCTTTGTCAGTTTTTAAATCATTAACGCGAATATAGCGTTTAGGCGCTTGATTTAATGCGGCTCGCTCTGCTGGCCACTGCTCACCCATCTGCTGTAAACCCAACTCATTAAGCCACTCGGGACAGCCATCCCATAATGCCTCATCAAGCTTAGCTTGAGCGACGCGCTCGTCGAAAAGAGGTTGTTCAATGGTCAACGAATAAGGCAGCTTAGGTAGCGGCAACTGTTGCAGCATGTGCCATGCGTTAAGCAGTCTAGAACCTAGGCGCTCTATCTCCGACTGCTTTACATCTGCTAAATAGCAATACAGGTTAAGCTTGCGCAGAATGTCTCCCACTACAAATGCTATGCGTGCTTGCTCAGCGGGCAATAACTTTAAGCCCGAAAAGTGGATTGAATAGGCTCTATCAAGTGGCTTACCTTCTGATAATACTGTTGACAGAATATTGATAACCAATTCAGTGGAGCTTGCTGATAGCGAAGTTTGTAACATGGGATAACCTAATTGTTGAAAACGCAGCGATCATAGGAGTATCAACATCAATACGCAAGGTGAAGCGTGCATTTGTAGCTAAATAAAACCACTCAAACGTGATTAAAGCCAACAACCAATCAGCCGTGCTGAATTTTTTGCAGTAGTACAAATAAAAAAAGTAACCCGAAGGTTACTTTTCTATCAATATCATCTTAACTAATCGATTATAATTTAGCGCCCTTTAAACCATAAAAGATGATGAAGGCATAACAGATGATGGGTAAGAAGAAGGCTTGTTGAATACCGATATTATCAGCCAGCACACCTTGTAGTAGCGGTAAGATTGCACCGCCAACAATTGCCAAACATAGCGCGCCTGAGCCTTGAGAGGTAAAAGGACCTAGATCACGCAGCGCTAAACTGAATATGGTTGGGAACATAATTGAGTTAAATAACCCAACGCCCAATATAGACCACATCGCCAACTGGCCACTGGATGTCATTGCGATAAACACTAATATAGCTGCCATCGCCGCATTAAAACCAAGCACCTTGCCCGCTTCTACTTTACGCATCACTGCTGCACCAATAAAGCGACCGACCATCGCCCCGCCCCAATAGTATGCAATGTAATTGGCGGCAGTGGCTTCAGTTAACCCGGCAATATGCTCTTCGGCTAGAAAGTTGACTAAGAAGCTACCGATAGCAACTTCTGCGCCCACATAGACGAAGATACCCACCGCACCTAAGGTTAAATGAGTAAATTGAAACGCGCTGGTTTTACCTAAATGGCTTTGATTAGCTGTGGTTTCAGAGGTGTCTTGATGCGCAGCAATAGTGGGTAGCTTTAGCTTGGCGAAAACGATGGCTAAAATCGCCAGCATGCCCGCTAGCAGTAAGTAAGGTAACTTAACCACTTCGGCTTCTGCCTGTGCATGGGTCAACTGCGCCGATGCTTCAACTGTGACAGATAAAATCAATACCGCACCAAAAAACGGCGCTACTGTAGTGCCTAGCGCATTAAACGCTTGGGTGAGTGTGAGTCGGCTTGAAGCGGTTTCTGTCGGGCCTAACGCGTTAACATAAGGGTTAGCAGCTACCTGTAAGATGGTGATACCAGAAGCCAAAACAAATAGCGCCCCCAAAAACAGGCCATAAGTTGCAAGCGCCGCAGCTGGGTAGAATAAGGCACAACCTAACGCAGCAATGGTTAAACCAATCACTATGCCTTTTTGGTACCCCACCTGCTTAACGAGTTTCCCCGCCGGCAGCGACACAAGAAAGTAAGCGCCAAAAAAGCAAAACTGAATTAACATCGCCTCGGCATAACTTAGGCTAAATACGGCTTTTAAATGGGGAATAAGAATGTCATTAAGGCAGGTAATGAAACCCCACATAAAAAACAAAGAAGTTAAACTCACCAACGCAAAGCGATAGTTCTCTGTACCACCTTGCGCTGTTGTTGTGGTTGCAGTTGACTGCATCATAGCCATAGTAAATGTCTCTTTTATTTAAATTATATGATTAGGGTTGTTGAACTCTCGGGCCAAAATTAAGTGAAATTAATCGACCCTACCTATTTATGTAAAGCGTGTTGCAGTCAAGCATGTTTACTGTATGCAACCCCTACAACAGCAGCAAAATGCCTATTTACCTACCCTTAGGCACTCTGCTGAAAAAATAGACCTCAAAGTTCAATGGCCTTAGTACTTAGCGTATAAACAACCAAACGGTGCAAACTCGATGACATCGTTGTTTAATATCGCACCAGGCAACATGTCCTGCGGTATAGGACTCATCGATGCCGTGATGGGATTGATTACTGTAGTGCTGTTTGCAGTTAAATTAAATCCGACCAGATAGCGTACGCCCTGATACTCTCTTTCAAACAACAGCACATCATCTGATACATCAAAAAATTTGATACCACCAAAAATCAATACTGGGTGGCCTTTTCTCCAATTGAGTAATCGCTGATAGCTAGACAACATAGAACTACTATCAATACTTTGAATATCAACTGCACGATTAAGATGCTCGTTAGGCACAGGTAACCAAGGGGCCTGAGTGCTAAATCCGCCAGAAGGCTGATTTGCTTGCCAAGGCATTGGGGTTCTGCAGCCATCACGGCCCTTAAACATCGGCCAAAATGCAATGCCAAAAGGGTCTTGGACTTGTTCAAACGGAATGTCTGCTTCTGAGAGCCCGAGCTCTTCACCTTGATAGCTACACACGCTACCGCGCAATGAACACAGCAGCGCATTGAGCATTTTGCCCATTTCGTCGCTAAACTCGCCTTTACCCCAGCGCGTAGCGACGCGCTTAACATCATGGTTACCAATTGCCCAACAGGGCCAACCATCACCAATGCTGTTTTCTAACGCTTCTACCGTTTCTCGAATGTAACGGGCACTGAAATCGTCGGTTAGTAACTCAAAGCTGTAAGCCATGTGTAACCGTTTAGTCCCTTGGGTGTATTCTGCCATGGTGGCTAGCGAGTCTTCTGATGACACTTCACCTAAAGTGACCACGCCAGGATATTGCTCAATTAACTGGCGTAACTCTTCTATGAACTGGACCGTTTCTGGGCGGGTATTATTGAAATAATGGTACTGATAAGCATAGGGATTATCTTCGCTAAAACCGCGGCCTTGCCTTTTATCAGCCGGCTTAGCGGGATTATCTCGCAATAGATGGTCGTGATAACAAAAGGTAATGGCGTCTAACCTGAATCCGTCGACACCTTTATCTAGCCAAAACTTAACATTGTCGAGCACCGCTTGGTGTACATCTGGATTGTAGAAATTTAGATCGGGTTGGCTAGTTAAGAAGTTGTGTAGGTAGTATTGACTGCGTCTTGGTTCCCACTCCCACGCACAACCGCCAAAAATAGCGAGCCAATTGTTTGGAGCGCTGCCATCTTCTTTAGGATCGGCCCATACGTACCAATCACTCTTGTCGTTATCTTTGCTAGTACGCGACTCTGTGAACCATTGATGCTGATCTGAGGTATGACTGAGAACCTGGTCAATCACCACTTTGATTCCTTTGCTGTGAGCTTGCGCAATCAGCTCATCAAAGTCCTCCATGGTACCGAACATAGGGTCAACACAACGATAGTCACTAATATCATAACCAAAGTCTTTCATGGGTGACTTAAAAAACGGCGAGATCCATATCGCATCCACATTCAAGCTGGCGATGTAGTCCATTTTATTGATGATCCCGCGTAGATCGCCTACTCCGTCTCCGCTTGCATCGTTTAAACTGCGCGGATAAATTTGATAAATTACTGCTCCGCGCCACCAAGAAACCTGACTCATTGCCACCCCTCAATGTAAGCCAACCCTGCGTAAACTACACGCCTAAGTCGCATTACTGTTAACCACTTGTGAATGATTAATCGTTATTTTCAATAATTGGAGCATACGTTAACAAGGAAATCGGGTTCAACATCTATGCATACGTATGCATAAAACACCACAAATGTAACCAACCAAAACCAATATAAAAAAACACATTAATAACAGTAGGTTAAAAAGTTTGAAAGTGACCTTTCTTTGCTGAAAATAGTCGTGATTTGACTCAAGAAAGTAACAACGTATCCTTTGAATACGTATGCATAACATTGTCGCAACCCGAAAGCCAAGAGTAGTATCGCAACTGCTCCACAACAATTTGGTCATAACCTTGATACTTATGCAGTCAATTAAGCTAATCGAGGCAAAACAAAACAATATAAAGACTGTAACCAAAAACAAATGAAAGCTAACAACGCTAATTGGACAGCTAGTTGTTACGCATTCAAAAAGGGGAAAGATGAATGTCGCTTTTTAAACCAAGCCTACTTACATTGGCAATCGCGGCTAGCATGAGCACTACAGCTCACGCAGCAGAAAACGATGCTAATACTGCCGCAGCGCAAGATGAGAATATTGAAGTCATCAAAGTTTCTGGTATTCGCCGTAGTTTACAAGAATCACAATCCGTTAAGATGTCTTCATCTTCTGTTGTAGAAGCTATTTCAGCAGAAGACATTGGCAAACTACCTGATGTATCTATCGCAGAATCTTTGGCTCGCCTTCCTGGTATCGCTGCACAGCGTCTTGATGGTCGTGCAAATGTTGTCTCTATTCGTGGCCTAGGCCCAGACTTTTCCCTTGCAACACTTAATGGTCGTGAACAAGCATCAATCAACGACAACCGTGGCGTTGAATTTGACCAATACCCTTCAGAACTACTGAACACTGTCGTTGTATACAAAACACCGGATGCTTCGCTAATGACGCAAGCTATTGCCGGTACAGTTGATATGCAAACGATTAGTCCACTGCGTCATGGCGAGCGCACCTTTGCGGTTAATCTACGTGGTGAAATGAACGATTTAGGCGCGCTTAATGCGGGCTCTACAGATAAAGGTTACCGAGGCAGCATTTCATATATTGATCAATTTGCCGATGACACGATTGGTGTCGCATTAGGTTACTCACGTATGCAGTCTCCAAACCAAGAAGAGCGTTGGAATGCGTGGGGCTACCCTGAAAATGATGCTGGAGACAAAATTTTAGGTGGTGCTAAGCCTTACGTGCGTTCTTCAGAATTAGAGCGTGACGGTGTGATGGCCGTATTTGAATATGAACCAAACGAGCAATTCCGCTCAGTGGTTGATGTATTTTACACCAGTTTCTTCGATGAACAGATCCTGCGCGGAATCGAAATTCCAGGTGCTTGGGGCGGCGGATGGGCTAACTCAGGCAATACTGCAACCACGACAGAAGATGGTTTAGTGACTGAAGGATCTTTCCAAGATGCGATGGTGCTGGTTCGTAACGATACCAATACCCGTGATGCTGACTCTCTATCGCTAGGTTGGAACACTGAATACATCATCAACGGCAACTGGTCTGTAGAAGCAGATCTGGCTATGTCAAAAGTTGAACGTACAGATATCGGTATCGAAACTTATGCTGGTACCGGCCGCGGCAATGGTGTTGGTGCCGTAGAACCTAACCTAGGTTTTAAATACACAGGCGATGGTCGTTACCTATTTGACCCATCTCTTAATTACGCCGATCCCGATCTTATCAAATTAGGCGGTGCATTTAGCTGGGGCCCATCTATTGATGGCAACATGCAAGATGGCTTCATTAACAAGCCAGAAATTGAAGATGAACTAAAATCACTACGTTTAGGCACAACCTATACCTTTGATGATGGTTTCATGCGCAGCGTTGAGTTTGGCGTAAACTATACAAATCGTGAAAAATCTAAAGTTGATAACGGCGAATACTTAACCCTTAAAGGTTATGAGATCGGCAGCGGCGACAACTACATGTTAACCGTACCTGATGAGTATTTATTAAGCCCGACTTCCCTCGCCTTCTTCGGCATGGGCGACATGCTATCTTATGACGCATTAGCGGTATATAACGCAGGCTTCTATAACTCCCTTGATGCAGCATTAGTTCAGCCAGAGCGTTCAACCAATACTTGGCAAGTTGAAGAAGAAGTCACCACTTTTTATGTCAAAGCAGACTTTGAAACTGAAATAGGCGAAATGCCGCTAACCGGTAACTTTGGTGTTCAAGCGGTTCAAACTAATCAAAGCTCTAACGGTAAAGCCGTTCAAGATGTTAATGGTAACTTAGAGATTGTAGACAGCTACGGTGAAGATGATTACCTAGAATGGTTACCCAGCATGAACATATCGCTTGGTCTAACTGACAGCCAACGTATCGTTTTTGCAGCAGCGCGTACAATGAGCCGTGCACGCATGGATCAAATGAATGCGTCTGCCAGCTTCAATTATGACCCAACGGGCCCAGGCGGTATTTACTACACAGGTAGCTCAGGAAACCCTCAGCTTAAACCGTGGATGGCAAACCAAGTAGACTTGAGCTACGAGAACTATTTCAGTGATCAAGGTTATTTTGCGATTGCCGCATACTACAAAAAGCTTGAAAACACCGTTTACACTGACACGGTATTTATCGATTTTGAAGACGTGATTCCAGGTGTTGAACCAGGTAAAGGCCAAGGCAGCTTTGATGTGCCACAAAACGGTGAAGGTGGTTACATCCAAGGTATCGAAGCATCTGTATCGCTAGACTTTGGTTATTTTGCTGACGCACTTGAAGGCTTTGGTACTATTTTGAACGGTTCTTATAACGATTCAGAAGTGAAGGAAAAGCCAGATAGCGATCCTATTCCACTTCAAGGTCTGTCGGAAAAAACCTTTAATGCCACCGTTTACTACGAGCGCGCAGGTTTTGAAGCTCGCATTAGCTCACGCTACCGCAGCGAATTCCTAGGTGAAGTCACTGCAATCAGTTTAAGCCGCCAACAAGTGAATGTAGCAGCTGAAACGGTCGTTGACGCTCAAATTGGTTATGACTTCGGTCAAGGTGGTTTCACTTCACTAGACGGCCTATCAATTATGTTCCAAGTTAATAACTTAACTGATGAGCCATTCACCACCTACACAGGTGATGATCAACGTGAAGTTCGCGATTACCAAAGCTATGGTCGTAACTACATGTTAGGTGCTAACTACAGATTCTAATCTTAGTTAACTAACAAAAGCCTCTGTTTTCACGGAGGCTTTTTTATATACAAAGCAGGCAGCTTATGAATAATAAAATCAACCATATCGTTATTCTTGGTGGCGGTTCATCGGGTTGGATGACTGCCGCCCTTCTTTGTCGTCTTTATAAGCAAAGTTTAAAGATCACACTTATAGAGTCTGCAGAAATAGGCACCATAGGTGTGGGTGAAGCCACCATTCCCCCGCTTAAAGTTTTCAATGATGTACTAGGTATTAACGAGCAAGAATTCATTGCCAAGACTAAAGCCACCATCAAACTTGGCATCCAGTTTGAAAATTGGGGCCAGCAAGGTGATGCCTATATGCATGCCTTTGGTGAGCTGGGTAAAAACATAGGTTACTGCCCATTTCATCACTACTGGTTAGCCAGTAAACCCAATCAAAGTGCTAGCCTTTGGCAATATTCATTCAATTATCAAGCGGCAATCAACAACAAATTTGCGCCCTTAAACCGTATTCATAACGACCAACTTGCAGGTATAGCCCATGCTTATCACTTTGATGCTGGCCTGTATGCCAAGCTTCTCAATGAGTATTCGGCCGACAAAGGCGTGATTCGAGTTGAGGGTAAGGTTAATCATGTTGAGTTAACTCAAGATGGCGCAATAGACTCACTTGTATTAGATAGCGGCCAAACCATTGCGGGCGATCTGTTTATCGACTGCTCAGGCTTTAATGCCTTACTGATGGATAAAACCCTAAAAGTCGGTTACGAGAGTTACCAGCAATGGCTAGTGTGCGATAGCGCATGGGCAGTGCCTTGTGAAAAAGTCGACCCTATAGTGCCCTACACCCGATCAATTGCCCATGATTTTGGCTGGCAATGGCGCATTCCGCTGCAACATCGCACCGGCAATGGCATTGTATTTTCCAGTCAATATGTTAGTGACGAAGTGGCTAAACAAACCTTATTGCAAAACCTCGATGCTAAACCGCTGGCAGAGCTTAAACTGTTAAAATTTGTCCCCGGCAGACGTAAGCAGCAGTGGTATAAGAACTGTATTGCTATTGGCCTAGCTTCTGGCTTTCTAGAACCGCTGGAATCCACCAGTTTACATCTCGTGCAAACGGCAATCATCCGCTTAACCAAACTGATGCCCAATTTAAGCATCTGTGAAAGCTTAGTTGATGAATATAACCGTCAATCACAAATTGAGTTTGAGCAGATAAGAGACTTTATTATTTTGCACTATTACCTTAACCAAAAGAGTCACTTAAACAATAACGCCGACCTCAACGTTCATCGTAAAAATACGGATACGGAACCACCTGAAGTAGCTAGCCTATGGCACTACTGCCAACACATGGACATTCCGCCCAGTTTGAAACAAAAAATAGCCTTGTTTAAGCAAACGGGTAATCTGCACCGTTTTCAAGAAGAGCTATTTACCGAAGAAGCTTGGCTGCAAGTGATGATTGGTCAAGGACTTATGCCGGAAGATTATAATCCGCTGGCCGACACAATTTCAGGCACTG
The DNA here is from genome assembly GCF_000518805.1 of Shewanella waksmanii ATCC BAA-643. GTDB lineage: Bacteria > Pseudomonadota > Gammaproteobacteria > Enterobacterales > Shewanellaceae > Shewanella > Shewanella waksmanii. The sequence continues at coordinate 4,344 of NZ_JAEH01000007.1, read as the reverse complement.
ATAGAGATGAATTCCTCAGTAACCTCAAAGCAATTTATCAGCACTATTTAACTCAATTACCAGAACATGGCGCTTTCTTGCGCGCAAACCAATAAGGATATTGTCTATGGCAATGGCGCACTTATTCACTATCAAGCAACAGCTTATCTCTTTCGCAACACAGGCCAAACGAGCCCGCATAACCTTAGCCGTTCCACACAAATTGGCGAGCTTAGTCTTGCTGTCAGTCGTCAGTGTTGCGGCTTCTGCTAATAGCCAATCTATCAAAGTAGAACCCGAATTCTGGTGGGCGGGTATGAACAATGCCGAGCTGCAGCTGCTGATCTATCAACAAGGCATTGCCAACAAGCGCATTCAGCTTGCTAAAGCAGATAAAGTTAAAATCAAAAAAATAGATAAAACTAGCCCAAACCATGCGTTTGTTTATCTAGACCTAAGCGCAGCAACAGCACAACAACTTGAATTTACGCTTAGCGCTGCCGACGGCACCAGTTCAACACTCAACTATCAGCTTTTAACTCGTCAAGCTGACTCGGCAAGCCGTCAAGGCTTTAACAATAGCGATGTAATTTATCTCATCACCCCTGACCGATTTGTTAATGCCAATCCAGATAACGATAACCACCCTGATATGCTAGAAGCGGCTAATCGCAGCGACAAAAATGGCCGTCACGGTGGTGATATTGCTGGGATCCGTAAAGCACTGCCCTACCTTCAAGCCCTAGGTGTCACTCAACTTTGGATTAACCCATTGCTTGAGAACAACCAGCCTCAAGTGTCTTATCATGGTTACGCTACTACTGATTTTTACCAAATCGATCCGCGATTTGGCAGTAATGAAGAATACGCCGCACTGGCTTTAGAAGCTAAACAAAGTGGTATAGGCATTATTAAAGACATTATCGTTAATCATATGGGCTCATCTCACCCATGGATGCAAGACTTTCCTGATCAACAATGGCTCAACGGACAAGCCAAGTGGCAAGCCAACCCAAAGGATATTATGTACACCAGCCATCGACGTACCAGCGTACAAGATCCTTATGCTGCAACAGTTGACATAAATGGCTTCGAAAAAGGCTGGTTTACTGACACCATGCCGGATATGAATCAAACCAACCCGCACATGGCGACCTATTTAATTCAAAACAGTATTTGGTGGGTAGAATACGCAGGCCTTAGCGGCATTAGAGAAGATACTTATTCATACGCCGACAAAGACTTCCTCACACAGTGGTCAACAGCCATTATGAATGAATACCCTAACTTTACTATTGTTGGTGAAGAGTGGAGTAACAACCCAATTACTGTTAGCTATTGGCAAGCAGGCAAACAAAACAAAGATGGTTATGTATCACAAACCAACAGTATGATGGACTTCCCTTTATATGAATCATTAATTGCAGCGATGACTGAGCCTGAAGGATGGGATACCGGGTTAATTAAGTTATATGAGTTTCTAAGTAATGATATCGTTTATGCAGACCCTACTAAACTGGTACTTTTTGAAGGGAATCATGACACTAACCGTTTATTTAGCTTGTTAGAAGAAGACCTTGAATTAACCCAAATGGCGATGGCCTATGTACTGACTAGCAATCGTATACCCCAGATTTTTTATGGCTCAGAAATTTTGATGGAAAGTCCGACCAATGGTCGTAACGATGGCGCTGTGCGCGCGGATATGCCCGGAGGCTGGGATAATGATGATATCTCAGTATTTGAAGGCAAAGGATTAAATAGCGACCAAACGGCGATGTTAGATTTTATGACCACCCTGCTAAACTACCGTAAAAATAATCACATGATACACCACGGTGACCTGCGCCATTTTGCGCCCAAAGACGGTATTTACGTGCAATTGCGTTGTGCTGAAAAAGGTTGTAGCAATGGCACTAAACTGATGGCTATTTACAATAAGAACTCAGATCCAACAACGTTAGCGTTAGCGCGGTTCTATCCATTTATTTCTGCAAAAACAGTGGGCCGCAACATCATAACCAATGAACAAGTCTCACTTAGTGACAGCATCACACTACAAAACAAAGGCGTGACTTTGATTGAAATAGCGGGAGACAAACAATGAAGAATAACCAATGCGCTCATCGTCCTACTGGCCGTCAATACTGGTTAAGCTTGCCTTTATTACTGAGCCCTTTTTACGCAATAGCGGATTCAAATCCGTGTAATACCGCCAGCGCTGATACTTGTAAGCCGGTTATCTATCAGGTTTTTACTCGGCTATTTGGCAATACCGAAACCCGCAATAAACCCTGGGGCACCCTTGAGGAAAACGGTGTCGGCAAGTTCAGTGATTTTGATGACATAGCACTGAACAGTATTCACCAATTGGGTGTCAGCCATATTTGGTATACCGGTATCCCCCATCATGCGGTGATCAATGACTACCAAGACTATGGTATCAGCCTAGATGATCCTGATGTGGTAAAAGGCCGAGCAGGCTCACCCTATGCGGTAAAAGACTACTATAACGTTAATCCAGATTTGGCCGACGATCCTGCCAAGCGACTCGAAGAGTTTCAGGCGCTCATTGCCAGAACCCACGCCCACAACATGAAAGTCATTATTGATATTGTGCCTAATCATGTGGCGCGTAACTATCAATCGATTAATGCACCTAAGGGCACGATAGACTTCGGTCAACAAGACAATACCCGCGTTGAATATGCCAAGCATAATGATTTTTACTATATCCCTGATACCGCTTTTGAGGTGCCGGATTTACCGGCCAATCAACCCTTAGGCGGCCAAGCGCATCCATTGAGCGATGGCCATTTTGACGAGCGCCCCGCTAAATGGACCGGTAATGGCTCACGATTGGCCAAACCAAGCGCCAACGACTGGTACGAAACCGTCAAAGTTAACTACGGGGTAAAACCCAATGGCGAACATGACTTCCCAGCCCTTCCCGCAGATTATGCGAACAAAGACTGGCAAGCGCATTACCAATTTTGGCAACAGGTACCAGCGGCACAAATTCCAGCTTCTTGGCATAAATTTAAAGCGATCACTTTGTATTGGTTAGCAAAAGGGGTCGATGGTTTTCGCTATGACATGGCAGAAATGGTGCCCGTCGAATTCTGGAGCTATCTCAATAGCCATATAAAACAAGCGAACCCGAACGCCTTGTTATTAGCAGAGGTTTATACGCCATCGCTTTATCGCGACTATATCTACCTTGGTAAAATGGATTATCTGTATGATAAGGTCGGCCTTTACGATAGCTTAAAAGCTATTATTCAAGGCAAACAAACCACTGCGCAAATTGCCAAAGATCAAGCCAATGTAGCCGACATCGCGCCGCATATGCTCAACTTCTTAGAAAATCATGATGAGCAACGCATAGCCAGCCCTGAATTTGCAGGATCCGCGAACAACGCCTTACCGGCTTTAGTGGTATCAAGCTTATTATCTAGCTCACCTACCTTGATCTATTTTGGCCAAGAAGTTGGGGAAGCAGGTGCGCAAAACGCCGGATTTGGCCAACCGAGTAGAACAAGTATCTTCGATTATATCGGTGTGCCAGCACATCAACGCTTTATGAATGGCGGCAAGTTTGATGGTGGGCAATCAGCCAAACAAGAAATGGCGCTGCGTCAATACTATGCAACGCTATTGAACCTAAGCCATACGCAGCCGGCTTTATTAGGCGACTATGTTGATCTTCATAGCACCAATATCGACAGCCAAGGCTACGATAATCAAGTGTTTGCATTTGGCCGCTCTAGTAAGCAACAACAGATGGTTGTGGTCAGTAATTTCAGCCAACACCAGCACAAACAATTTACCCTAAAACTCACACCCGCTTTTAGCCAATATTGGACTAACAAGGACGCCGACGCGCAAATAAAATTAGTGGATAAACTTGCCGATAACCAGCAAGTGTCAGTGATAAAACAAGCAGACGGTTATCAGTTAAAGGTGTCACTGGCACCATTACAATCGCAAGTTTGGGTGACTAGTCCGCTTAAATACCAAATCCTGCTAGATAGATAAAGCTTCGAACAGGCAAAGCAACAAACTAAAATTGCAGCTATAAAAACAAAACGCTCGGTAGCAACAAGTTACCGAGCGTTTTTGTATCTAGTGTTTTTTAATCTAACGGGGCGTGCTTGGTAAGCCCCTAGTTATCTAGACACTTTCTAGTTTCTCAAAATACTGCTTTTCGAACTTCATTGGTGACAGTCCGTTATTACTACCATGATGGCGCACTGGATTATAGAAATATTCGATATAGTTAAATATTTCTGAGCGTGCTTCATCTCTGGTTTTATAGACTTTTCGCTTAACTCTATCCTTCTTTAGGAGTGAGAAAAAACTCTC